>NZ_JBFAMP010000002.1:0-766746 GCF_040674455.1 Streptomyces sp. NPDC049837
AGGCTCCCAGTAGACGACTGGGTTGATAGGCCGGATATGGAAGCCCAGTAATGGGTGGAGTTGACCGGTACTAATAGGCCGAGGGCTTGTCCTCAGTTGCTCGCGTCCACTGTGTTAGTTCTGAAGTAACGAACTCCCGCCCTTTGCCGGTTGGTTGTAGTTCGACATCTTCATAGTGTTTCGGTGGTCATAGCGTTAGGGAAACGCCCGGTTACATTCCGAACCCGGAAGCTAAGCCTTTCAGCGCCGATGGTACTGCAGGGGGGACCCTGTGGGAGAGTAGGACGCCGCCGAACAATTATTGGCCTCAGGCCCTGGACTTCGTGTCCGGGGTCTGAGGCTTTTTTGCGTTCCAAGGGCCGGGTCACCCCCTGTGCGCCGGCCCGAGTCGGCTGACGGTAAAGTCAGGGGGCATCGTTGGCACGTTTCCACAGGAGGCCCCCGGGTGGAGGTTCAGGAGACTCGCGTTCAGACGGACCGGGTCCTCACCATCCCCAACATCCTCAGCATGGCCCGCCTCGCAGGCGTGCCGCTGTTCCTGTGGCTGATCCTTCGCCCCGAGTTCGGCGGGCCGAAGAGTGACGGCTGGGCGTTGCTCGTACTCATGCTCAGTGGTGTCAGCGACTACCTCGACGGCAAGCTGGCCCGGCGCTGGAACCAGATCAGCAGGTTGGGGCGCCTCCTGGACCCGGCCGCCGACCGCCTGTACATCCTTTCCACCCTTGTCGGTCTGACATGGCGTGAGATCCTGCCGCTCTGGCTGACCGTGGCCCTTTTGGCTCGCGAGCTGATGCTGCTGGTGATGGTGGGAATCCTCCGCCGGCACGGGTATCCGCCTCCGCAGGTGAACTTCCTGGGCAAGGCGGCGACGTTCAACTTGATGTACGCCTTCCCGCTCCTGCTGCTCAGTGACGGGAGTGGTTGGCTTTCGTCACTCGCTGAAGTTTTCGGGTGGGCCTTCGCCGGATGGGGTACAACTCTGTATTGGTGGGCAGGGATCCTCTACGTGGTCCAGGTCCGCCGACTTGTCAAGGCGGATACCGCGGCCGATTGAGCCCGTCTGTCCGGTGCCGTGCAGTGATTGCCGGCGCCTGTGCCTGTTTGTCCTAAGACGGACGCTGTCCCGGACGGGTGAAGTCGGCTTGACCGTCGTCTCTGCAAGGAGGACGCTTCCGACATGAAGGCCGTCGTTATGGCCGGTGGCGAAGGAACTCGACTTCGCCCCATGACCTCGAGCATGCCCAAGCCGCTCCTGCCGGTTGCCAACCGGCCGATCATGGAGCATGTGCTGCGGCTGCTCAAGCGGCACGGGCTCAATGAGACCGTCGTGACCGTGCAGTTCCTCGCCTCACTCGTTAAGAACTACTTTGGTGACGGCGAAGAACTCGGCATGGAACTGACCTATGCCAACGAGGAGAAGCCACTCGGTACCGCGGGAAGTGTCAAGAACGCCGAGGAAGCACTGAAGGACGACGCCTTCCTCGTCATCTCCGGTGATGCGCTCACGGATTTTGATCTGACCGACCTCATCGCGTTCCACAAGGAAAAGGGCGCGATGGTCACGGTGTGTCTGACCCGGGTACCGAATCCGCTGGAATTCGGCATCACCATCGTGGACGAGGAAGGGAAGGTGGAGCGCTTCCTGGAGAAGCCCACCTGGGGGCAGGTCTTCTCCGACACGGTGAACACCGGCATCTACGTCATGGAGCCCGAGGTCTTCGACTACGTCGAAGCGGATGTTCCGGTGGACTGGTCCGGGGACGTCTTTCCGCAGCTCATGAAGGAAGGCAAGCCGATCTACGGCTATGTCGCCGAGGGCTACTGGGAGGACGTCGGCACCCACGAAAGCTACGTCAAGGCGCAGGCCGACGTGCTCGAGGGGAAGGTTGATGTCGAACTCGACGGGTTCGAGATCTCGCCGGGTGTGTGGGTCGCCGAGGGTGCCGAGGTGCATCCGGACGCGGTGCTGCGTGGGCCCCTCTACATCGGGGACTACGCCAAGGTCGAGGCGGGTGTGGAGATCCGCGAGCACACGGTCGTCGGCTCGAACGTGGTCGTGAAGAGCGGCGCTTTCCTGCACAAGGCGGTTGTTCACGACAACGTCTACATCGGGCAGCACAGCAATCTTCGCGGCTGTGTGATCGGCAAGAACACCGACATCATGCGGGCGGCCCGCATCGAGGACGGGGCCGTCATCGGCGACGAGTGCCTCGTCGGTGAAGAATCGATCGTCCAGGGCAACGTGCGGGTCTACCCCTTCAAGACCATCGAGGCCGGTGCCTTCGTCAACACCTCGGTGATCTGGGAGTCCCGTGGGCAGGCGCATCTCTTCGGGGCGCGTGGTGTCTCCGGGATCCTGAACGTCGAGATCACCCCGGAGCTGGCGGTACGGCTGGCGGGCGCGTACGCGACGACGCTCAAGAAGGGGGCGACGGTCACCACCGCCCGTGACCACTCCCGCGGCGCGCGGGCGCTCAAGCGGGCGGTGATCTCCGCGCTCCAGGCCAGCGCCATCGACGTACGCGACCTGGAGAACGTGCCCCTGCCCGTCGCGCGCCAGCAGACGGCTCGGGGAAGCGCCGGCGGCATCATGATCCGGACGACGCCCGGCGTGCCCGACTCGGTGGACATCATGTTCTTCGACGAGCGGGGCGCCGACCTGTCACAGGCGGGGCAGCGGAAGCTCGACCGGGTGTACGCGCGCCAGGAGTACCGGCGTGCGTTCCCGGGCGAGATCGGCGACCTGAGCTTCCCGTCCAGCGTCTTCGACTCGTACACCGGATCCCTGCTGCGGAACGTCGACACGACCGGCGTCTCGGAAGCGGGGCTGAAGGTCGTCGTGGACGCGTCCAACGGAAGTGCCGGGCTCGTTCTGCCCAGCCTCCTGGGGCGCCTCGGGGTGGACTCGCTGACGATCAACCCCGGTCTGGACGAGTCGCGGCCCACCGAGTCCGCCGAGTCGCGGCGGGCCGGGCTGGTGCGGCTCGGCGAGATAGTGGCGTCGGCGCGTGCGGCGTTCGGGGTGCGGTTCGACACGGTCGGTGAGCGGCTGTCGCTCGTCGACGAGCGGGGCCGGATCATCGAGGACGACCGGGCGCTTCTGGTGATGCTGGACCTGGTGGCCGCCGAGCGGCGCAGCGGGCGTGTGGCGCTGCCGGTGACGACGACGAGGATCGCCGAGCAGGTCGCGGCGTACCACGGTACGCAGGTGGACTGGACGACGACGTCTCCGGACGACCTGACCCGGGTCGGGCGTGAGGAGTCGACGATCTTCGGCGGGGACGGCCGCGGTGGTTTCATCGTTCCCGAGTTCAGCAGCGTCTTCGACGGTACGGCGGCGTTCGTGCGGCTGATCGGGCTCGTGGCGCGTACCCAGCTCACGCTCAGCCAGATCGACGCGCGCATTCCGCGTGCGCATGTGCTGAAGCGGGACCTGGCGACGCCGTGGGCGGTCAAGGGCCTGGTGATGCGCCGGGTCGTGGAAGCGGCCGGGGACCGGCACGTGGACACCACCGACGGTGTGCGGGTCGTCGAGGCCGACGGCCGGTGGGTGATGGTGCTGCCCGACCCGGCCGAGGCCGTCACGCACCTGTGGGCGGAGGGCCCGGACGACGCGTCCGCGCAGGCACTGCTGGACGAGTGGGCCGCCGTGGTGGACAGCGCGGGCCGCTGAGCCGCTGAGCACGGCGGCCGCAGAACGGTGTGCCGGGAGGCGTCCCTGGGCGCCTTCCGGCAACACCGGTGGGGCCATTCGGCGGTAGCCGCTCCGACGTGCGACGATGTGCGGCATGTCGCAGCAGCCCCCCGTTCGGAGCACCGGCTCCCCGCCTCCGCGTCCCGATGCGTCCATGTCGCTGCTGACCAATGTGATGGACCACGCGCTCGACGACGGGTACGCGGAGGCGTCCGCCCGCCGCGCCGCCGAGGGTGGCGGCCTGCCCCGCACACTGCGCGCCAAGCTGGGACTGGCGGCCGGACTGGTGCTGGCCGCCCTGGTGGTCACGCTCGGTGCCGCGCAGGCGCAGATATCGGCACCGGTGGTGGCGAAGGAGCGCGAGGAGCTCATCGACCGCATCGAGTCGGAGACCTCGGCGGCGGACGCTCTGGAGAAGCGGATCGAGGTGCTGCGTACCGAGGTGGGGGAGCGGCAGCGCAAGGCGCTGGAGCAGCACGGCGGGGATCAGGGGCAGCTCGTGGCGCTGCTGTCGGGGGCGACGCCGGTGCGGGGGCCGGGGGTCAAGCTCGTCGTCGATGACGCCAAGGACACCGACGAGGGCGGCGGCGGGCCACGGGAGAGCAGCGGGTTCGCCGATACGGGCCGGGTCCGGGACCGTGACATGCAGCGGGTGGTGAACGGGCTGTGGCAGGCCGGTGCGGAAGCCATCGCCATCAATGGACAGCGTCTGACCGCCCTGTCGGCGATCCGTGCGGCGGGCGACGCCATACTGGTCGACAACAAGCCGCTGGTGCCGCCGTACACGGTGCTGGCGGTAGGGGACGGAAAGAAGCTGAGCACGACGTTCCAGGACAGCGCCGACGGGCAGTACCTGCACGTGTTGCAGGAGAACTTCGGTATCCGCACCAGCATTTCGGATCAGGCCGAGGTGCGCCTGCCGGCCGCGCCGAGCCTGATCGTACGTACAGCACAGCCGAGCAACGCCGGCACCGGAACCGGAACGGGTGACGGGCAGGGCGCGGCCGACACAGGGAAGGGCACATCTTGATCGCCGTACTGGGCCTCGTCGTGGGAGTCGTGGTCGGACTGTTCATCCGGCCCGAGGTGCCGGCGGTGGTCGAGCCCTATCTGCCCATCGCCGTCGTGGCGGCCCTGGACGCGGTCTTCGGCGGCTTGCGGGCGATGCTCGACGGGATCTTCGTGGACAAGGTCTTCGTCGTCTCCTTCCTGTCGAACGTCGTCGTGGCCGCGTTGATCGTGTTCCTCGGCGACAAGCTGGGCGTCGGCGCGCAGCTCTCCACGGGTGTGGTGGTCGTGCTCGGCATCCGGATCTTCTCCAACGCCGCCGCGATCCGGCGGCATGTGTTCCGGGCGTGAGGCCGATGAGCAACGAAGAGACACCGAACCCGACCCCCGAGCCGGAGCAGGGGCGACAGCCCGAGCAGCGGCCTGAGCCGGAGCAGCGCGGGCCCGAGCAGCAGACCGGGCGGCAGCGGCTGATGGCCGGCCTGTGGCCGCCACGGGTCACGCGGGCGCAACTCATCGTGGCCGTGCTGTTGTTCGGGCTGGGCCTGGGCCTGGCGATCCAGGTCCGTTCGACCAGCGACACCGGTGCCCTGCGCGGCGCGCGCCAGGAGGACCTGGTGCGCATTCTCGACGAGCTGGACGACCGTACGCAGCGGCTGGAGGACGAGAAGGCCCGCCTGGAGGACCAGCGCACGGAGCTGGAGAACAGCTCCGACCAGGCGGAAGAGGCGCGGAAGCAGACGCTGGAAAAGGAGCGCCAGCTCGGCATCCTGGCCGGTACGGTGGCGGCGCAGGGGCCCGGCATCACGCTGACCATCGACGACGGCGCCGGCGCGGTCGAGTCCGACATGCTGCTCGACGCGATCCAGGAGCTGCGGGCGGCCGGTGCCGAGGCGATCCAGGTCAATGGCGTCCGGGTCGTCGCCGACTCGTACTTCTCCGGTGACGCCGGGGACATAGAGGTGGACGGCCGGAAGATCAAGGCCCCGTACCGCTTCAAGGTCATCGGCAAGCCGCAGGACCTCGAACCGGCGCTCAACATCCCGGGAGGCGTCGTACAGACGCTGGAGAAGGAGCAGGCCACCGCCACGGTGACCCGGTCGCAGAAGATCGTCGTGGACGCCTTGCGACCGGCGGAGCGGCCTGACTACGCTCGGTCGTCATCGCAGTGAGGCGGGGGTACATGGGGGTTGCGGGGGGTCGACGCATCAGACAGGTGGTGCGTGATGGAAACTGTCCGGAGGATACGGACGTTGTGATGATGTCCGGGTCGGCAGGTGTGGTCATTCAGGGTTCGTCCTGCCCCACGGGCGGGTCTGTTTCGTTCAAGGGGAATCGCCCGTGAAGTTGTTTGCGAAGTTGTTCGGCAAGAGCGCACGCGAGGACGGCGGCAACGCCAGGCACCGCGCGCCGCGCCATGGCCAGAGTGAGGAGCAGGGCGGCGAGCGCCCGCTCTTCCGTGATGAGGTCGCGGGTCCGGGCGGTGACATTCCGGGGGGCCAGGGCGCGTCTGTTGACCCTGCCGGTCCCGGCCGCATAGGTTTCGGGGAACCATCAACCTCGAGTACGGGTGGAGGGTTTACGCCCGACCCGTACGCGACGAGCGCCCACGCGGGCCAGCCGCGGCAGGAGGATTCGTCCATGCCGGTGTGTACGAGGTGCGGGCACCGCAACGCCGAGGCGAGCCGGTTCTGCTCCAACTGCGGTGCGCCGCTGCGGGCGGGCGTCCCCGCCGAGCGCGCGTCCGAGACGACGTCGACGATCTCCATCTCCGGCCTGGAGGCGTACGACTCCGAGGTCACCGGCCAGACGCAGTTGCCGTCGCTGTCTCCCGAGGCGCAGGCGGCCGTCGAGGCGCTGCCGCTCGGTTCGGCGCTCCTGGTGGTGCGGCGCGGTCCGAACTCGGGCAGCCGTTTCCTGCTGGACAGTGATCTGACCACGGCGGGCCGGCACCCGCAGAGCGACATCTTCCTCGACGACGTGACCGTGTCGCGCCGTCACGTGGAGTTCCGCAGGTCGCCCGACGGGTCGTTCACCGTCTCGGACGTCGGCAGCCTCAACGGCACCTACGTCAACCGTGAGCGGATCGACTCGGTTCCGCTGGCGAACGGCGACGAGGTGCAGATCGGCAAGTACCGGCTGGTCTTCTACGCGAGCCAGCGGGGCGTGTGACCCGGCAGGGGAGGCCCATGCTGCGAACCACGACGGGCGGTGCCGGCGACGGCACCGCCGGCGCGGGCGGTCGGCTGGTGAGCATCGGGACGGTGCTCAACCAACTGCGTGAAGAGTTTCCCGAAGTCACGATCTCCAAGATCAGGTTCCTGGAGGCGGAGGGGCTCGTCGAGCCGCAGCGGACGGCTTCCGGATACCGGAAGTTCAGCCCCGGGGATGTGGAGCGGCTGGCGCGCATCCTGCGGATGCAGCGGGATCACTATCTGCCGCTGAAGGTGATCCGCGAGCACCTGGACGCGGTCGAGCGCGGCGAGCAGGCGGAGCTGCCGCCCGCCCCGGGGCCGCAGCGCGACCCCCTGGACGGCGAGCCATGGGAGCCGGCCGGGCAGGACCGTCCTACGGCTGCCCGGGTCGGCAGGGCGGAGCTGCTCGCGGCCGCGGGGGCCGGCGAGGAGGAGCTCGCCGAGTGGGAGTCGTACGGGCTCGTCGTGCAGGGCGTGGACGGCGGGTACGACGCCGAGGCGGTGACGGTCGCGAAACTTGTCGCGGATCTGGGGAGATTCGGTCTGGAACCGCGACATCTGCGGGCGGTGAAGGCCGCCGCCGAGCGGGAGGCCGGACTGGTCGAGCAGGTGGTCGCGCCGCTGCGCAGGCACCGTAATCCGCAGACCAGGGCGCATGCCGAGGCGACCGCGAAGGAGCTGGCGGCACTGTCCGTACGGCTGCACGCCGCGCTGGTGCAGACGGCCCTCGGCGTCCGCTTGCACTGATCTTGACAAGGGCCCGACTATCCAAACCGGTCCGGCACGTCCTAGGGTTGCAATGTGAACGAGCTCGATGTTGTCGGTGTCCGGGTGGAAATGCCGTCCAACCAGCCGATCGTGCTCCTGCGTGAAGTGGGAGGCGACCGGTACCTCCCGATCTGGATCGGTCCGGGGGAGGCGACGGCGATCGCCTTCGCGCAGCAGGGCATGGCTCCCGCCCGGCCGCTCACTCATGACCTTTTCAAGGATGTGCTCGAGGCCGTGGGCCAGGAGCTGACCGAGGTCCGCATCACGGACCTGCGGGAAGGGGTCTTCTACGCGGAGCTGGTCTTCGCCAGCGGAGTCGAGGTGAGCGCCAGGCCCTCCGACGCCATAGCGCTGGCCTTGCGCACCGGGACCCCGATCTACGGGAGTGACGGGGTGCTCGACGACGCGGGAATCGCCATCCCCGACGAGCAGGAGGACGAGGTGGAGAAGTTCCGCGAGTTCCTCGACCAGATTTCGCCCGAGGACTTCGGCACCAGCAGCCAGTGAGGCCGGTGAGCCATCGCAACCGGCTGGGTGTGAGCCGGTTGGTGATGCTCGGCGGCCTTTCGCTGATGCGTGCCGGTGGGCCGCCGGGGCTTCGGGCCGGCGCGGCCGGCCGCCGGGGCGGCGGCGAGGGGCGTTGCCGAGAGGCGCGGCCGGGGGCTTTCGGCCCATTCGAGCACCCTTTCCCGGATTTGGGATACGGGAAACCACTCTCAGGGTGATTATCACTCGGCGTGCCGAGTGTGGCGATCGTTGACGCACCCCGGGTGACTGCCTACCGTCGAGATGGCAGGTCAAGGACGGAGGGTCGGCGTGATGAGCAGCGGCGACGGTGCGACTGGGGGCCTCCCCGGACGAAGTCTGGGGAAGAGCGGGCCGTATCCGCTTCACGGAAGTGCGGCCGACCCGGCTCACGCGGGTGCGACCGGCGCGGGTGTCGGCGCGGCGCAGGGGCAGCCGGTCGATCCGGTCGCCGAAACGATCGGCTATCGCGGGCCGACGGCGTGCGCGGCCGCCGGGATCACGTACCGGCAGCTCGACTACTGGGCCCGTACCGGGCTGGTCGAGCCGAGTGTGCGGCCCGCGTACGGGTCGGGAACGCAGCGGCTCTACAGCTTTCGCGATGTGGTCGTCCTCAAGATCGTCAAGCGCTTCCTGGACACGGGCGTCGCCCTCCAGAACATCCGCACGGCCGTCCAGCACCTGCGTGCGCGGGGCTTTCGCGACCTGGAGCGCATGACGCTCATGAGCGACGGTGCGACGGTGTACGAGTGCTCGTCGCCGGACGAGGTCGTCGATCTGCTCCAGGGCGGCCAGGGGGTCTTCGGGATCGCCGTGGGCGTGGTGTGGCGGGACGTCGAGGCGGCGTTGTCGCAACTGCACGGGGAGCGCATCGACACCGGGGAGACGCTGGTCGGGCAGAACCCGTCGGACGAGCTGGCGCGGCGGAGACGTGACAGGGCCGTCTGAATCGCGTTCCGTACGTGTGTGCGGGCGATTGTCAGTGGCGTAGGGCAGCATCGTTGGTGTGAGAGCCGCGCCGACGATCCTGCATCTGGACATGGATGCCTTCTTCGCCGCCGCCGAGCAGGCGGCGAAGCCGAGTCTGCGCGGAAAGCCGGTGGTTGTCGGCGGCCTGGGGCCGCGTGGGGTCGTCGCCACGGCGTCGTACGAGGCCAGGCGGTTCGGGGTGCATTCGGCGATGCCGATGGCACAGGCGCGGCGGCTGGCGCCGAACGCCGCGTATCTGGTGCCGCGGTTCTCCCTGTACCGCGCGGTCAGTGAGCAGGTCATGGAGTTGCTGCGCGGGCTGTCGCCGCTCGTCGAGCCGCTGAGCCTCGACGAGGCCTTCGTGGACCTGGAGGCCGGGGACGCGGCGCATGACGCGGCCACCGCGCGGGCGGCCGGGGAGCGGCTGCGCAGGGACATCCACGCGGTCACGGGGCTGACCGGGTCGGTGGGTCTGGCCGGCTCCAAGATGCTCGCGAAGATCGCCTCGGAGGAGGCCAAGCCCGACGGGCTGGTGCTGATCGAGCCCGGTACGGAGCGGGAGCTGCTGGGCCCGAAGTCGGTGCGGATCCTGCCGGGGGTGGGGCCGGCCACCGGGGAGCACCTGCGGCGGGCCGGTATGACCACGGTGGCGGACCTGGCGGCGGCGGGCGAGGACGAGCTCGTACGGCTGCTGGGCAAGGCGCACGGGGAGTCCCTGTACCGGATGGCCATGGGGTACGACGACCGGCCCGTGGTGGCGGAGCGGGACGCCAAGTCGGTGTCGGTGGAGGACACCTTCGACGTGGACCTGCACGACCGGGTGCGGGTGCGGATGGAGGTGGAACGGCTGGCCGAGCGGTGCGTGCAGCGGCTGCGGGGTGCGGGTCGGTCGGGGCGGACGGTGGTCCTGAAGGTACGGCGGTACGACTTCTCGACGCTGACCAGGTCCGAGACGCTGCGTGGGCCGACGGACGACCCCGTGGTGGTGCGGGAGGCCGCGGCCCGGCTGCTCGAAGGCGTGGACACCACGGGCGGGGTGCGGCTCCTCGGCGTGGGCGTCTCGGGGCTCGCGGACTACACGCAAGAGGACCTGTTCGCCCAGGCCGCCGCGGAGGGGGTGGCGGGCGTGGACGGTACGTCGGCCGGCTCGGCCGGAAGCGGCGTACCTGTGCGGGCGGAGCCGGGTGCCCTGCCAGACGTCGGCGGCCCCCGCCCGGCGACCGTGCCGTCCGGCCCGGCTCCCGCGTACGGGGAGGGGCACGTGGCCGGGGCAGGCGGACCTGCGGTGGGGCTGGGCGCCCATGCTCGCGTGGGAGACGCGGCCGGTGTGGCCGGGCCCGGGGTGGTGGGGTCCGGTGGTGGGGGCGTAGCCGGGGGCGGTGGCTCAGTGGGTGGTGCGGGCGTCCCTGGTGGCGGTGGCCCTGCCGGTGGTGCGGGCTCGGCCGGTGCTGCGGACGTTCCCCGGGGTGGTGGCCCAGCGTCGGGCGCAGGCGTACCCGGTGGCGTGGGCGCACCCGGCCGTGGTGGCACAGCCTCCGGTGGCGGTGGCCCCGCTGGGCGTGGTGACCCGGCCGGTGGTGCGGGCGTGGCCGGGGGCGCTGGCGGCGCCGCGCCCGGTGGGCCTGGTGGTGGGGGTGAGGGGCGGCGGTGGGTGGCTGGGCAGGATGTGCGGCATGTGGAGCATGGGGCCGGGTGGGTGCAGGGCAGTGGGGTGGGGAGGGTGACCGTGCGGTTCGAGGTGCCGGGGTCGGCGCCGGGGCGGGTGCGGACGTTCTGGGCGGACGACCCGGACCTGGAGCCGTCGGAGCCGTTGCCGCTCGTACCGGGTCAGTCGTCCTGGCCGGCGACCTTGCCGAAGTCGCGGTCAGGGGACTCCGGGGAAGGAGGTGGCGGGAGCGCGAGACCGTAGTGGTGGTAGAGCTGGAGCTCCTGCTCGGGGGAGAGGTGGCGGCCGACGCCGAAGTCGGGGGCGTCCTTGATCAGGGCACGGTCGTACGGGATGTGCAGGCCGTCGTCCGCGAGGTCGCTCGGCTCCAGGGGGACGAAGGCGTCGCGGCTGAACAGGCCCGTGCGGACGGCGGCCCACTCGGGGACGCCCGTCGCGTCGTCCAGGTACACCTCGTCGATGGTGCCGATCTTGTGGCCGTTGCGGTCGAAGGCCTTGCGGCCGATCAGGCTGCGCGGATCGATATCGGTCTGCACGGTCCCTCCAACTGGTCGCAACCGCTCTGTAAACACTACGAAAGTGCACATCGGTGACGTCGGCCACTCGAGGGATCGGGCGAGGACCGCGCTGGTAGGCTGGCAGACGGCCGCTGACCCCGTGCGGGAGAGTCCTCCGGAGAAACCTTTCGGAGGCGCCGAAGGAGCAAATCCTCCCCGGAATCTCTCAGGCACCCGGTACCGCACGGACGAGGTCACTCTGGAAAGCAGGGCGGGCGTTCGACGGCATCCGCTCTCACCGACGGTGAAAGCCGGCCCGCCCCGACCCGGGGAGGTCCGGTGAAGCTCTCAGGTTGAGATGACAGAGGGGGAGGCCGTCCGGGCACCCGCGCCGTGGTGCCCCTCGCAGGTCGTATCGACCAGGAGGCCTCCGCAATGACCGCCAACCGCATTCCGCTCTCCGTACTCGAACAGGGCATCCCGTTCGAGCAGCGGCACATCGGGCCCGACGACGAGGCCCGCGCCAAGATGCTCGCGCAGGTCGGCTACGGTTCGCTCGACGAGCTCACGGCTGCCGCGGTGCCGGATGTGATCAAGAGCGCCGAGGCGCTCGGGCTGCCCGACGCCCGCACCGAGGCCGAGGTCCTGGCCGAGCTGCGCTCGCTCGCCGACCGCAACCAGGTGCTCGCCCCGATGATCGGCCTCGGCTACTACGGCACGTTCACGCCGCCGGTCATCCTGCGGAACGTCATGGAGAACCCCGCCTGGTACACCGCGTACACGCCGTACCAGCCGGAGATCTCGCAGGGCCGCCTGGAGGCGCTGCTCAACTTCCAGACCATGGTCGCCGACCTGACCGGACTGCCCACGTCCGGCGCCTCGCTGCTCGACGAGGGCACCGCCGCCGCCGAGGCCATGTCGCTGGCCCGCCGCGTCGGCAAGGTCAAGGGCGGGGTCTTCCTGGTCGACGCCGACGCCCTGCCGCAGACCATCGCCGTCATCGAGACCCGCGCCGAGCCGACCGGTGTCGAGGTCGTCGTCGCCGACCTGAGCGACGGCATCCCGGCCGAGGTCGCCGAGCGCGGCGTGTTCGGCGTGCTGCTCCAGTACCCCGGCGCCTCCGGTGCCGTCCGGGACATCAAGCCGGTCATCGACCAGGCCCACGAGCTGGGTGCCATCGTCACCGTCGCCGCCGACCTGCTGGCGCTGACCCTGCTGACCTCGCCCGGCGAGCTGGGCGCCGACATCGCGGTCGGCACGACCCAGCGCTTCGGTGTGCCCATGGGCTTCGGCGGTCCGCACGCCGGCTACATGGCCGTGCGCGACAAGTTCGCCCGCTCCCTGCCGGGCCGGCTCGTCGGCGTCTCCGTCGACGCCGACGGCAACAAGGCGTACCGGCTCGCCCTCCAGACCCGCGAGCAGCACATCCGCCGCGAGAAGGCCACCAGCAACATCTGCACCGCGCAGGTGCTGCTCGCCGTGATGGCCGGCATGTACGCCGTCTACCACGGCCCCGAGGGGCTCAAGCAGATCGCCCAGCGCGTCCACCGGTACGCGGTCGTCCTCGCCGAGGGCCTGCGCGCCGGCGGCGCCGACGTCGTCCACGGCACCTTCTTCGACACCGTGACCGTCCGGGTGCCCGGCAAGGCCGCCGAGGCCGTCGCCGCCGCCCGCGAGAACGGCGTCAACCTCCGCCTCGTCGACGCCGACCACGTCTCGGCCGCCTGCGACGAGACCACGGGCCGCGCCCAGATCGTCGCCGTGTGGGACGCCTTCGGCGTGCGGGGCGACATCGAGGAGCTGGACGCCGCCACGGCCGACGTACTGCCCGACGCGATGCTGCGCTCCGACGCCTACCTCACCCACCCCGTCTTCCACGCGCACCGCTCCGAGACGTCGATGCTGCGCTACCTGCGCAAGCTCGCCGACCGCGACTACGCGCTGGACCGGGGCATGATCCCGCTCGGCTCCTGCACCATGAAGCTGAACGCGACGACCGAGATGGAGCCGGTGACCTGGCCCGAGTTCGGGCAGATCCACCCCTTCGCGCCGGTCGACCAGGCGCAGGGCTACCTCACCCTGATCCGTGAGCTGGAGGAGCGCCTCGCCGAGGTCACCGGCTACGACAAGGTCTCCATCCAGCCCAACGCCGGTTCGCAGGGCGAGCTGGCCGGTCTGCTCGCCGTCCGCGCGTACCACCGCGCCAACGGCGACACGCAGCGCACGGTCTGCCTGATCCCGTCTTCCGCGCACGGCACCAACGCCGCGAGCGCCGTGATGGCCGGGATGAAGGTCGTGGTCGTCAAGACCGCCGACGACGGCGAGATCGACGTCGAGGACCTGCGCGCCAAGATCGAGCAGTACCGTGACGAGCTGTCCGTCCTGATGATCACCTACCCGTCCACGCACGGCGTCTTCGAGGAGCACGTCGCGGACATCTGCGCCCAGGTGCACGAGGCGGGCGGCCAGGTGTACGTGGACGGTGCCAACCTCAACGCGCTGGTGGGCCTTGCGAAGCCGGGCGAGTTCGGCGGCGACGTCTCGCACCTGAACCTGCACAAGACCTTCTGCATCCCGCACGGTGGCGGCGGCCCCGGCGTCGGCCCGGTCGGCGTCCGGGCGCACCTCGCCCCGTACCTGCCCAACCACCCGCTCCAGCCGAGCGCCGGCCCCGACACGGGCGTGGGCCCGATCTCGGCCGCGCCGTGGGGTTCGGCCGGCATCCTGCCGATCTCCTGGGCGTACGTCCGCCTCATGGGCGGCGAGGGCCTCAAGCGCGCGACGCAGGTGGCCGTCCTCGCGGCCAACTACATCGCCAAGCGCCTGGAGCCGCACTACCCGGTGCTCTACACCGGCCCGGCCGGACTCGTCGCCCACGAGTGCATCGTGGACCTGCGCCCGATCTCCAAGGCGACCGGCGTCAGCGTCGACGACATCGCCAAGCGGCTGATCGACTACGGCTTCCACGCCCCGACCATGTCGTTCCCGGTGGCCGGCACGCTGATGATCGAGCCGACCGAGAGCGAGGACCTGACCGAACTCGACCGGTTCTGCGACACGATGATCGCGATCCGCGCCGAGATCGAGAAGGTCGCGTCGGGCGAGTGGCCCGCCGACGACAACCCGCTGCGCAACGCCCCGCACACGGCGGCCGCGCTGGGCGGCGAGTGGACGCACGCGTACAGCCGTGAGGAGGCGGTCTTCCCGGCCGGTGTCTCGGCCGCGGACAAGTACTGGCCGCCGGTTCGCCGCATCGACGGAGCGTTCGGCGACCGGAACCTGGTCTGCTCCTGCCCGCCGCTGGACGAGTACGACAACTGACGGTCATGACGAAGGAGGGCCGGTACGGGAAGACTCCCGTACCGGCCCTCCTTCGTGCCGTGCCTCAGGCGGCCGTCACGACCTTCGAGGCGCTCAGCGGCCGGTGCGGCGCGATGATCTGGCCGTCCGGCAGCAGCTCACCGGTGTCCTCGAAGAGCAGGACGCCGTTGCACAGCAGGCTCCAGCCCTGTTCCGGGTGGTGAGCCACCAGGCGGGCCGCCTCCCTGTCGGCGGAGTCGGCGGTCGGACAGGCTGGCTGGTGCTGGCACATGGGTCGGTTCTTTCGCTGCGGTGTGGTGTGTGTCCTGCGGCTCGATGCGGTGTTCATGGCCGCCCCCCGTTTGTCGGTCGGTCCGTTCCCAGTGTTGCCCCACGGGCGTCAATCCGCAGGGATTTCGCGGCAGCGCTTCCTACTGCTTAATGACGTGTCACCCGCGCGGATGGTTCAGCTCAACCGCACTGTCCCTTCGGGTGGTTCGTGGTGGCCGCACCGGGCTAGTCCGATCGGACCGGGGGAGTCATCACGCTGTTGACTCCAGCACCGGTGGCGGCACCAGTCGCAGCGTCAGCACCGGCAACAGCTCCGCGACCCGGTACGGCAGGTGCGAGGCGATTCCCGGCGGCGCGGGGGCCAGTGGGATCAGCAGGTCCGTGGGGGCCGGGGCGCCGGTGGCCGGGTCGGCCTCCGCGTCCCCGTGCAGCCACAGCGTCAGCATGTACAGGTCCGGTACGGACAGCAGGCGTGGCTGGTGGCGGGTGGCCATGGCGTCGGCCTGCCGCAGCGCGCGCTCCGTCGAGGCCAGGTAGGGGCCCTCGAAGAAGTGCGAGAACGCCCAGCCGTCCGGGGTGAGGATGGTGTCCGCGGCGGCGACCGGGCGGTCGCCGCCGCGGATCAGGAACCGCCAGCCGGCCAGTCGGGTACGCGGTGCACCGGCGGGCGGAACGACGTGGTCGCGGACGTCCAGCACGTGGACGGGGAGCGGGAGTTCAGGGCTCAGCGGTCCCTGGACGGACCGGAGAGCGGGCGTGTGTGCCTCGCGGACGGCGGGAGAACCGAGCGCCGCGAGGACACTGCGCAGGGCAGGCGCGGGGGCGGGGGAGACGTGGAGCGGCATGGTGGGTCGCCTCTCAGTCAAGAGACAGGGTGATGCGAGGGAAGGTGCGGACGGCAGTGTCAGCTTTGGGGTCAGAGGGGGCCGGAGGGGGCCGCTGGGCCGTGGCCGGGCGCGACTCTCTGCCTCGTTCGCGGAGTTTATACGACACGTGTTCACGTAATGTTTCCGCTAGCCGTCGGCGATATTACCGGCAAGGCCGAATCAGGTCTTTGGTTTGCGGAGTTTCTGTGGATTTCCCGCGCACGCGAGGCCGCTGCCTGCGGTGTTGTCCGGCGTGCGGTAGGCCGAATGCCGCCGCTGTTTCGACCGGCCCGCGACACGCCTGCCGCCCGGCTGTGCCGGGCACTGGCACCCGGTAACTGCCCGGTGTCCCATGCCTGCGGAATGTGCCGCGCAAACAACGTATCCAGCCTACCGTTCAAGCACTGTCCATGGGGGAGTTACAGATCAGCCCGACTGGGCATTATCGTCCGTGACGCGAGCGACGATGCCGCGCGCCACCCACTCGAGGAGGGACGCTTCGATGGGGGAGAAGATCGCGGCAGGCGGCTTCGACCTGTCCGATCGGCAGAGGTACCGCAGGAAACTCCAGCAGTGCCTGACGGGACTGGAGCGACTCCTTGCCGACAAGAGGTTCGACCGGCCACGCAATCTCGTGGGCCTGGAGATCGAGCTGAATCTCGCGGGTGCGGACGGCATGCCGCGGATGATGAATGCCGAGGTGCTGGAGCGCATCGCGAGCCGGGATTTCCAGACGGAACTCGGAATGTTCAACCTCGAAGTGAACATTGCCCCGCACCGGCTCGGCGGGCGCGTCTTCGACCAGCTCGCCGAGGAGTTGCGCATCGGGCTGGCGTACGCGCACCGCAAGGCCCAGGAGGTCGACGCCGGCATTGTGATGATCGGAATTCTGCCGACACTCTCGCAGGACGATCTGGTGTCCGGGAACCTCTCGGACGTCGATCGTTACATGCTGCTCAACGACCAGATCGTCGCGGCCCGGGGCGAGGACTTCACCCTCGACATCGACGGAGTGGAGCGGCTGAGCTGCACCGCGAGCTCCATAGCGCCCGAGGCGGCCTGCACCTCCGTACAACTGCACCTCCAGGTGACGCCCGAGCGCTTCGCGGACGTGTGGAACGCCGCCCAGGCCATCGCCGCCGTACAGATCGCGGTGGGCGCCAACGCGCCCTTCCTCTTCGGCCGCGAGCTGTGGCGCGAGTCCCGCCCGCCGCTGTTCACCCAGGCCACGGACACCCGCCCGCCCGAGCTCCAGGCGCAGGGCGTCCGGCCGCGCACCTGGTTCGGGGAGCGGTGGGTCTCCTCGGCGTACGAGCTCTTCGAGGAGAACGTCCGCTACTTCCCCGCCCTGCTGCCGATCTGCGACGAGCAGGAGCCGCTGCGGGTCCTCGACGAGGGCGGCGTACCGTCCCTCCAGGAACTCGTCCTGCACAACGGCACGATCTACCGCTGGAACCGGCCGGTGTACGGCGTCGTGGACGGCGTGCCCCACCTGCGGGTGGAGAACCGGGTGCTGCCGGCCGGGCCGACCGTCGACGACGTGCTCGCCAACGCCGCCTTCTACTACGGCCTGGTGCGCGCGCTCGCGGAGGAGGCCCGGCCCGTGTGGCGGCGGCTGCCGTTCGAGGACGCCGCCGCGAACTTCGACGCGGCCTGCCGGTACGGCATCGACGCCGAGCTGCGCTGGCCGCGGCCGGGGCGGGGCGGCGGGGTCACCACCGTGCCGGCGGTGAAGCTGGTACGGGACGAGCTGCTGCCGCTCGCCGCGGCGGGCCTGGACGCGTGGGGCGTGGAGCGCACCGACCGCGAGCGGTACCTGGGGATCATCGAGGAGCGGTGCAGGCGCCGGGTGAACGGCGCGTCCTGGCAGGTGGAAACGTTCCACCGGGCCCGGGAGGCGGGACTGGGGCGCGAGGCCGCGCTGGCCGCCACCACCCGCCAGTACTGCCGGCTGATGCGTCAGGGGCAGCCGGTGCACACCTGGCCGGTGGGCTTCCCGGGGCGACCGTCGGAGCAGCGGCGGGGGTGACGCCCGGGCGGCCGGTGCGGCGCCCCGGCTGGGTTCCTGGTGCGATCGTCGGGCAAGCTGTGACGTCCCAGGGCGGTCGAACCGAGGCAGGTGTGCGCGTACGTGGCTGGAACTCTTCCCGCGGAGGGCGTTGGGCGCGGGACCTTGCGGTCCGAGACGCTGCTCGTCCTGGCGCTGTCCCTGGGCGCGAGCGGCGTCTCCGCGCTGATCAGCTTCGTGGGCTCGCTGACCGAGCCGGGCGGGCTGAAGGACCAGGCGGCGACGCTCAACAGCTCGTACGCGCCGGGGCGGCCATGGCTCGACCTGGCCTGGCAACTGTTCGGGATCGCGACCGCGCTGGTGCCCGTCGCACTGGTGGCGCACCTGCTGATCCGGGAGGGCGCGGGGCTGCGGGCGATCGGCTTCGACCGCCGCCGGCCGTGGCCGGACCTGGGGCGCGGAGTGCTGGTCGCGGCCGGTATCGGCAGCGCGGGCCTCGCCTTCTACCTCGTGGCGCGGGCCGCCGGGGCCAACCTGACGGTGGTGCCCGAGGCGTTGCCCGAGGTGTGGTGGAAGTACCCGGTACTGATCCTGTCGGCGGTGCAGAACTCCGTGGTGGAGGAGGTCATCGTCGTCGGCTATCTGCTGCGCAGGCTGGACCAGTTGGGGTGGAGCCCGCTGGCGGCGCTGGCGACCAGCTCGGTGCTGCGCGGTTCGTACCACCTGTACCAGGGCATCGGCGGGTTCATCGGCAACATGGTCATGGGCGTGGTGTTCGTGCTGCTCTACCGGCGGTGGGGGCGGGTGGGGCCGCTGGTCGCGGCGCACGCGCTGCTCGACATCGTCGCGTTCGTCGGGTACGCGCTGCTCGCGGGCCGGGTGGGGTGGCTGCCCACGCCGTGAGGCGGTCGAGGTGAGGTCGGGGTGAAGTCGGGGTGAGGGGGCGTGCGGAGAGTTCCGTACGCCCCTTCGCCGTGCCTGCCGGCGTCACGCCAGCAGGTCGCCCTCGATGACCGTCACCGCGTGACCGGTCAGCAGCGTCCGCTCGCCGCGCAGGGCGGTACGCACCAGGCCGGTGCGGGCACCGCCTTGCAGGCCGGTCAGCTCGTCGCGGCCGAGGCGGGCCGACCAGAACGGTGCCAGGGCGGTGTGCGCGCTGCCCGTCACGGGGTCCTCGTCGATACCGAGGGCGGGGAAGAAGCAGCGGGAGACGAAGTCGTACCCGCGCCCGGGCTCCCCGGCGGCGGCCGTGGCGATGACGCCCCGGTCCGACATCGTCGCCAGGGCCGCGAAGTCCGGCGCGAGGGACCGTACCGCCTGCTCGTCCTCCAGCTCGACCAGCAGGTCACCGATGTGCGCGGCGGTGTCGTGCACGGAGACGACGTCGGCGCCGAGTGCCTTCGCGAGTCCGTCCGGCGCCGGGACGGGCGTCAGTGAGGAGGTCGGGAAGTCCAGCGTGATGGAGCCGTCCTCGGCAGCGGTGGCGGACAGGATGCCGCACCGCGCGGCGAAGCGGACCGTGCCCGTCGCGCGGCCCGTGGTGTGCAGGACGTGCGCGGTGGCGAGCGTGGCGTGGCCGCACATGTCGACCTCGGCGACCGGCGTGAGCCAGCGCAGCGCCCAGTCGGCCTCGCCGCCCGGGGGCAGCGGGTGGGCGAAGGCCGTCTCGGAGAGGTTGACCTCCGCGGCGACCTTCTGGAGCCAGTGGTCGTCCGGGAAGGCGTCCAGGAGCAGCACCCCCGCCGGGTTGCCGGAGAAGGGGCGGTCGGTGAAGGCGTCGACGATTCGAATCCGCATGGCACCGACCGTAGGCGCGGCGTCACGCCCCGGGCCAAGGCCAATTCGGTGCGTCTGGCCTGGGCCGGCGTCGGACGATTGCTCAGCGAGCGGTTCCGATATATCGTTGAAGCATCGCGACCGATCAACGATGGAAGGAGCGTGCGGAATGCGTGCGCATGGGAACTGCGGACCCGGCCATCGCGGCTGGGGCGGCGAGCGCCAGGGGGACTTCGAGGGGCGGCGAGGCGCCTTCGGCCCGTTCGGGCCGGGATTCGGCGGCGGACCGTTCGGGGGAGGCCCCTTCGGCGGTGGGCGCGGACGGGGCGGCGGCCGGGGACGTGCGCGGCGCGGTGACGTACGCGCCTCGATCCTCGCGCTGCTGAAGGACCGGCCGATGCACGGCTACGAGATGATCCAGGAGATCGCCGAGCGCAGTGGCGGGGCCTGGCGGCCCAGCCCCGGCTCGGTCTACCCGACCCTCCAGTTGCTGGAGGACGAGGGCCTGATCGCCAGCAGGAGCGAGGGCGGCAAGAAGCTGTTCACGCTCACCGACACCGGACGCGCCGAGGCCGACGCGGGACCGGACGCCCCGTGGGAAGAGGCGGGGCGCGGGGTCGACTGGGAGGCCATGAACGAGATCCGGCAGGCCGGCTTCGGGCTGCTGGAGGCCTTCGGGCAGGTGTGGAAGACCGGCGACGCCGACCAGCGGCAGAAGGCGCTGGCCGTCATCAACGACGCCCGCAAGAAGCTCTATCTGATCCTCGCCGACGAGCACTGAGCAGCGGCAGGAGCAGGAGCAGGGGCGGTGGCCGGTCCGGTGGCCTCACGTCACCAGGCCGGCCAGTCTGCGCAGCGACTCGTCCAGCGCCGTGGTCGCCGAGTCCCTGAGCCTGCCCGCCATCAGGGATACGGCCGCGCCGGTGAACTCGCCGTCGATGCGGACGGTCGTGGCGCCCCCGTCCGGCGTGAGCGTGTAGCGCATGCCGAGCGCCACACCCATCGGGCCCTTCCCCCGGGTGGCCAGCAGCCGCTCGGGCGCCAGCTCGTCAACGGTCCAGGTGACCTCGGCCGGGAACCCCATGAGCTTCATGTTCTCCTGGTATGCCGCGCCCACCGCGAGGGGCTCCGGGCCGCCGCCGGGGAAGCTCGTGTGGGTGGCGTTCCAGCGGCCGTACGACGTGAAGTCCGTCAACTGCGCCCAGACCTTTCCGGCCGGTGCCTCGATGCGTGCCTCCGCGCTGACCTCGGCCATGCGACCACCCCTTCTCGGCGGGTTACGGTGTCGCGGAACGTAGCCGCGAGGTCATGAACAAGCAATACTGACGGCCCGTCAGCTTTCGGTGTCCCTCTCATCCGTGAGGAGGAGGCGGCGGCCGCCCGTGCCCACCTTCCGTGGGATGCGCGAATGCTCCTGAGCGGGGATGTTCCGGCCTTTGGCGGCTGATGAGGTGGAAGGGTGCAAAGCCCCACCCCGCGAGCGCCCCGGCAGGCCGGCCGTCCGGACACCGAAGCCGGACTCACCGTCGAACTGGCCTCCGTCGTCGCGGGCGCGCGGCGCAGGGCGCTGCGGGACGGCGACCGGCAGATCGACACGGCCCACCTGCTGCACTCGCTGCTCGAATCCGATCCGGAGGTCCGGGCCGCCTTCGGCGGCGGCGAGCAGGTCGCGCGGGTGCTCGGCTACCTCGTACAGCGAAGCATCGGGTACGGGCTGCGCTGGCAGGGCTCCGTCGAGGACTCCGGCGCCATGCCCCTGCCGGCGCGGGCCGGCGTACCGGGGTGGTCGCCCGCCGCCGTGGCCGCGATGGAGGGCGCCCGCGAACGGGCCGGACGGCGCGGTGCCCCACGGGCGGGCGGGCTCGACCTGCTCGCCGGCCTTGCCGCCGACCGCGAGTGCCGCGCCGTCGAGGTGCTGACCCGCGCCGGGGTCGACGCCCCATCGCTGGCCGCGCGGATCGGCGAGCCGTCTCAACAGGTGTAACGGCTCTTACGCTCCTGACGCGCTGCTGTCATGATGTGCCGATGCACGCGTCTCAGGGGAGAAGCGCCGGCCTGGGACTCGCCCTGGCCTCGGCCTTCGCATTCGGTGGATCAGGCGTCGCGGCCAAGCCGCTGATCGAGGCGGGGCTCGACCCGCTGCACGTGGTGTGGCTACGGGTGACCGGCGCCGCACTCGTCATGCTGCCCGTCGCCTGGCGCCACCGCGACCTGCTGCGCCGCAAGCCCGCCCTGCTCGCCGGCTTCGGCCTGCTCGCCGTCGCGGGCGTCCAGGCCTGCTACTTCGCGGCCATCTCCCGCATCCCCGTCGGGGTCGCGCTGCTCATCGAGTACCTCGCCCCGGCGCTGGTCCTCGGCTGGGTGCGGTTCGTGCAGCGCAGGCCGGTGACGCGGGCCGCCGCGCTCGGGGTGGTGCTCGCGGTCGGCGGACTCGCGTGCGTCGTGGAGGTGTGGTCCGGGCTGAGCTTCGACCTCGTCGGACTGGTGCTCGCCCTGGGCGCCGCCTGCTGCCAGGTCGGCTACTTCGTCCTCTCCGACCAGGGCAGCGACGAGGCGCAGCCGGCCGATCCGCTCGGCGTCATCGCGTACGGCCTGCTCTTCGGCTCCGTGGTCCTCACCGTCGTCGCGCGCCCCTGGGGCATGGACTGGCAGGTGCTGGGCGGCAGCGCCGACCTGGGCGGGACGACGGCCCCGGCGTGGCTGCTGCTCGCGTGGGTGGTCCTGATCGCCACCGTCCTCGCGTACGTCACCGGTGTCATCTCCGTGCGCCGACTGTCCCCGCAGGTGGCCGGTGTGGTGGCCTGCCTGGAGGCGGTCATCGCGACCGTGCTGGCATGGGTGCTGCTGAAGGAGCACCTGTCCGGGCCGCAGATCCTGGGCGGCGCGGTGGTGCTCGTCGGGGCGTTCATCGCCCAGTCGTCGGCGCCCAAGGCGCCGTCGGGACCGGTGGCCGGGGCGGAACCGGTACTGCCGGAGGAGCGGTTGTCGTCCGGACAGGCCGCCACGTAAGGTGACGATCATGCATTCGACCGTACTTCCGCCGCCCGCCGCGTAACGCGGGCGGCACCCCAACTCCTGACGAAGACCGACCCGGGCAGTCCCCGGGCGGTTCGTCGCTGCCCGCGTGCGGAGCCGAGCGGCCAACCATCTGTCTGTCTTCGTGCGGAGAAGTCACGTGTCGAATTCCTCTGTTCCGTCCGCTGTGCCCGGTGTGTCCGGCGTGCCCATCGGGCGGAGCCTCTTCTATCTGATCGTCGCCGGGATCGCCTGGGGCACCGCCGGGGCGGCCGCCTCGCTGGTGTTCCTGGTCAGCGACCTCGGCCCACTGGCCCTGTCGTTCTGGCGCTGCGCCGGCGGCCTCGTGCTGCTGCTCGGCGCGCTGGCGCTGCGGCGCCGTCGCACCCCTCGGGCGGTCGAGCCCCGGCGGCGGCGGTTGCTGCGCATCCTCGGTACGGGCGTCGGGCTCACCGTCTTCCAGAGCGCCTACTTCGCCGCCGTCGAGCTGACCGGCCTCGCGGTCGGCACGGTCGTCACGCTGGGCGCCGGACCCGTGCTGATCGCGCTGGGCGCGCGGCTGACCATGGGGGAGCGGCTCGGGCGCGGCGGAGCCGTCGCGGTCGCGGGCGCGCTGGCCGGGCTCGCCGTGCTGGTGCTGGGCGGCGGGGGCGCGGCGGTGCACCCCGCCGGGGTGGCCCTCGCGGTGCTGTCCGCCGCCGCGTACGCCGCGCTCACCCTGCTGACGCGGTGGCTCGGCCGGGACGGTGGCGGCGCGGCCGCGCTGACCACGACCACGTGGGCCTTCGCGGTCGGCGCGGTGGGCCTGCTGCCGATGGCGGCGGCCGAGGGACTGGTCCCGCACACCGCCGAACTCGCCAAGGTGGCGGGGCTGATGCTGTACGTGGCGGCCGTCCCGACCGCGCTGGCGTACGCGCTGTACTTCGCGGGCGCGGCCGTCGTCCGGGCCGCGACCGTGTCCGTGATCATGCTCCTGGAGCCGGTGAGCGCGGCGGTCATCGCGGTCACGGTGCTCGGTGAGCGGCTGACCGGCGCGACGGTGGCCGGGACGCTGCTGCTGCTCGGCGCCGTCGCGGGGCTGGCCGCCGCGGAGGCGCGGGTCGCGGTGGGGCGGCGTCGGGCGGCGGCACCGGCCGCATGAGGGGTGGGGCGGGGATGCCCTCCCCGCCCCACCGTCCGCCCGGCGTCGGTCCTCGACTCAGAGCGTGGTGACGTAGTCGGGGACCGGGACGGTCGGGGCCAGGTCGGACGCCGGGACGGGAGTGCCGTAGGCGGTACGGACCGGGACGACGCCCGTCCAGTGGGGGAGCGCGAGGTCCTCAGGGTCGTCGTTGGGGCCGCCGGTGCGCATCTTGGCGGACACCTCGGCGAGGTCGAGGCGGAGAACGGCGGTCGCCGCGAGCTCCTTGGCGTTGGCCGGGCGCGAGTCGGCGGAGCGGCCCGGGACGACGTGGTCGACGAGGGCGTCGAGCGCGGTGCGCTTCTCCTCCGGGTCGGTGACCTGGTGGGCGATGCCGTGGACGACGACCGAGCGGTAGTTGATCGAGTGGTGGAAGGCCGAGCGGGCCAGGACCAGGCCGTCGACGTGCGTGACGGTGAGGCAGACGGCGAGGCCCGGGTCGGCCTGGCCCGCCATGCGCAGCGGGCGCGAGCCGGTGGAGCCGTGGACGTAGAGGCGGTCGCCGACCCGGCCGTACAGCGTGGGCAGGACCACGGGCGCTCCGTCGCGGACGAAACCGAGGTGGCATACGTACGCCTCGTCGAGTATCGCGTGCACCAGCTCGCGGTCGTAAGAGGCGCGTTCCCGGGAGCGGGTGGGGACGGTGCGCTCGGTCGGCTGGTACTCCGTGGCGGCCTGTGGCATTGCGTCCTGCGACGGCATTGCGTCCTGCGACACTGCGTACTCCATTGCACTAGTGCATAATCTGGTTTGTGCTAGGAGAGTATCGGATCGTCGGTCGGCGTGCATCGGAGATTGCCGCGAGTGTGGAGTGGGGCGTCGGCTCGGGGGAGCTGGAGCCGGGCCAACTGCTCCCGCCCATGCGCGAGTTGGCGTCCCATCTGGGCGTCAATCCCAATACGGTCGCGGCCGCCTACCGGACCTTGCGCGAGCGCGGGGTGATCGAGACGGCCGGTCGCCGGGGCAGCCGGGTGCGCCCCCGCCCGGCCACCACCGCGCGCGGGTCCCTCCGGATCGACGCGCCCGAAGGCGTACGGGACGTGGGGAACGGCAACCCGGACCCGGCCCTGCTGCCGCCGCTCGGCGAGGCGCTGGCGGCCGCGGCGCGCCGGGACGCCGAGGAGCGGGGGCTCTACGGGCAGGCCCCGGTGGACGAGGACTTCGCACGGCTCGCCCGGGCGGCGCTGGACGCCGACGGGGTGCCGGACGGGCCGGTCGCCGTCACGTCCGGTTCGCTGGACGCCATCGAACGCGTGCTGGCCGCCCACCTGCGCCCCGGCGACGCCGTGGCGGTCGAGGACCCCGGCTGGGGCGCCCTCCTCGATCTCGTACCGGCCCTGGGGCTGAAGCCCGTGCCGGTCGCCCTCGACGACGACGGGCCGCTGCCGGGCGAGGTGGAGCGGGCGCTCGGCGACATCGGGGCGCGGGCGCTGATCGTGACCGACCGGGCGCAGAACCCGACCGGGGCGGTGGTGGGCGCCGCGCGGGCGGCGGAGCTGCGGCGGGTGCTGGCCGCGCACCCGGGCGTGCTGCTGATCGAGGACGACCACGGAAACGGGTTCGTGGACGAGCCGCTGCACCCGCTCGCGGGCGTGACGGACCACTGGGTGCTGATCCGGTCGGTCGCCAAGGCGTACGGGCCCGACTTCCGGGTCGCGGCGCTGACCGGCGACCCGGTCACCGTCGACCGGGTGCTGGGCCGGCAGCGACTCGGGCCCGGCTGGGTGAGCCGCCTGTTGCAGCGTGCCGTCGTGCACCTGTGGCGGACCGGCGCGGTGGATACGCGGGCGGTCGCGGCCGCGTACGCCGAGCGACGCGACGTGCTGGTGGCGGCCCTGGCGCGGCGGGGCGTCGAGGCGCACGGGCGCAGCGGCCTGAACGTGTGGGTGCCGGTGGCCGACGAGACCGGGGCGGTGGCGCGGCTGCTGCACGCGGGGTGGGCGGTGGCGCCCGGAGCCCGGTTCCGGATGGCGACCGGACCGGGCGTGCGGATCACCATCTCCGGCTTGTCCGTGGCGGACCTGGAGCCGCTCGCCGACGCGGTCGCCGCGGCGGCCGGCCCCCTGGAGGCGCGCAGCTACGGCTGACGTGCGGTGCTCCTGGGGCGGCTCTGGGTCAGGGCCGCGCCGGCCAGCACGATCAGCGCTCCGACCGGAGTGTTCCAGGTCAGCGCCTCGCCCAGGAGCGTGACGCCCGCGGCGGTGGCGATGACCGGGATGAAGTAGGTGACCATCTGGCCTGTCGTCGGGCCGACCTCGGCGACGATCCCGTACTGGATCAGGACCGCGAGCCCCGTGCCCAGCGCGCCGAGCGCGACCACCGCGAGCACCGGCACGACCGGGAAGGCGACCGGCCACGTGGTGAACAGCGGGGTGACCACGGCGAGTTGCAGCGTGGCGAGGAAGAGCTGCGCACCGGTGAGGGAGAGGTGCGACTCGCCGCGGCCCGCGAGCGTACGGCGGACGTAGATCCAGCCGATGGGATAGCTGAGCGAGGCCAGCAGCGCCATCGCGGTGCCCGTGACGTCCAGCCCGGAGAACCCCTGCCAGGCCCCGAGCACGGTCAGCACGCCGATGAAGCCGATGCCGAGGCCCGCCACCCGGCGGCGCGTCGGACGGTCCTCCGACAGGGCGACCAGGGACAGGGCCATGCCCCACAGCGGGGACGTGGCGTTGCAGATGCCGGCGAGCGTCGAGGGGATCGTCAGCTCGGCGTACGCGAAGAGCGAGAACGGCAGGGCGTTGAGGAGGAACGCCGCCACCGCCAGGTGGCCCCACGTCCGGAGGCCGCGCGGAGGCTTCGCGCGCTTGACCGCCATGGCGACGGCGAGCACCGCGGTGCCGAACAGCAGGCGGCCGAAGGTGACCTGGAAGGGGGCGAAGGCGTGGGTGCCCACCTTGATGAGCAGGAAGCTGAAGCCCCAGACGAGGGAGAGCAGCGCGAAGCGGACGCGCCAGTCGAGGGCGCGGCGAGGGGCGGGCGGTGCCGTGGACGTGGTGGGCGACGTGGGCAGCGAGCGGCGGGAGGTCGGGGTTGCGGTGCTCATGAAGGACACGATGGCTGACGTGACCTCGTAGGACAAGCGAGAATTCGTGGGCCGATTCGCTTAGCATTGCTTACATGTTGAACCTGGAGCGCCTGCGTACCCTCGACGCCCTCGCCCGCCACGGCTCGGTCAGCGGCGCGGCGGACGGGCTGCACGTGACGACCTCGGCGGTCTCACAGCAACTGGCCAAGCTGGAACGGGAGGTCGGGCAGCAGCTCGTCGCCAAGAACGGGCGCGGCGTGCGGCTGACCGACGCGGGCCTGCTGCTGGCCGATCACGCGGCGCGCATCCTGTCCCAGGTGGAGCTGGCCCAGGCGGACATCGAGGCGCAGCGCGGCCAGGTGGTGGGCGAGGTGCGGCTGGCCGGGTTCCCCACGGCGGCGCGCGGGCTGTTCCCGGCGGCGATCTCCGCGCTGCGGCGGGACCACCCCGACCTGGTCGTACGCACCAGCGAACTGGAGCCCGAGCACGGCATACGCCATGTGATGCGCGGCGACATGGACCTGGCCGTGGTGCTCGACTGGAGCAACAAGCGGCTGCCCGTCCCCGCGGGGCTGGCCAGGGCACAGTTGCTGGACGACGCCGCCGACGTGGCGCTTCCGGCCGGTCATCCGCTCGCCGGGCGGGCCGAGCTGGACCTGGAGGAGCTCGCGGACGAGGACTGGGTGTCCTGGCCGGAGGGCGAATTCTGCTACGAGTGGCTGATGTTCACGCTGCGCGCCAAGGGCGTCGAACCCCGTATCGCCCACCTGGCCGGGGAGCACCACACGCAGCTCGCGCTCATCCAGGCGGGTCTCGGCGTGTGCGTCACGCCCCGCCTGGGGCGCGGGTCCGTGCCGGAGGGCGTCGTCCTCGTGCCCGTACGCCACCGGATGCTGCGGCACATCTACGCGGTGTGGCGCTCGGACGCGGACCGGCGGCCCTCGATCAGGGCGGCGGTGGAGGCGCTGCGCGAGGTGGGGCGCGCGGTGAGCAGCGGTAATTAGCCGACGGTCAGGGGCTGTCGCTCCGCTCGTGGCTCAGCTTGCGGAAGTCCCAGGACGCGACGGCGTCCGGGGTCAGCCGCAGCCAGGCGTGCCGGCCGTCGTGGGGCATCGCGTCCAGGCCGAAGTTCTTGGCGGCGAACAGCCGCTCGGCCGCCTCCAGTTCCGGGCACGGCTCTCCCGTGCGCGGCGCCTCGCCGACGAAGGCCGCCGTGCCGGACAGCTCCACGCCCCGCAGCTCGCCGTACGCCTCGCCGTCGTCGACCACGACGGCGATCCGTGGATCGCGGCGCAGGTCCGCCCAGCGCCGGCTGCGGGTGAGGGAGTACAGCCACAGCGACGTCCCGTCCCAGGCGAACCACAGGGCGCCGACGTGCGGCCGGCCGTCGGGCGAGACGGTCGCCACCCGGCAGGTGCGCTGCTCGGTGAGGTACGCGTCGAGCTCGGACTCCGACATCATGATGCGCCGGCCCCGGCGCTGGGTGACCGCCATGGCGCTCGCCTCGCTTTCTGATGGAGTGTCAGAAAGCATGGGGTGTCTTCCCCGTCCGCGCAATGGGTCTCTTCCGCCCCCGGGCAACGGGTCTCTTCCGTCCCCGCGCAATGGGTCTCTTCCGTCCCCGCCGGATGGGGGCTACCCTCCCGCCGCATGCCGACGTTCGAACAGCTCCGCGAGCAGCTCGACCCCGCCCGTACGGTCCTGCTCACCGTCGAGTGCCAGCGCGGCGTCGTGGGCCCCGGCAGCGCCCTGCCCGAACTCGCCGCCGAAGCCCGCTCTTCGGGCACCCTGCACCGGGTGGCCCGGCTGGTCGCAGCCGCGCACGAGGCCTCCGTACAGGTGCTGCACGCGGTGGCGGAGCGGCGCCCCGACGGGCGGGGAGCGAGCCGCAACGCCCGGCTCTTCCGGGCGGCCGAACGGCTCCCCGTACAGCAGCACACCGGGTCCACCGCCGTCCGGATCGCCGAACCCATCGAGGTGGCCGACGAGGACATCGTCGTACGCCGGCTGCACGGACTGTCCCCGATCGCGGGCACGGACGTCGACGCGCTGCTGCGCAACCTGGACTGCCGGACCCTGGTCGTCACCGGCGTCTCGGCGAACGTCGCGATACCGAACGCCGTCTTCGACGCCGTGAACCTCGGCTACACGGCGGTGGTTCCGGCGGACGCCATCGCGGGGCTCCCCTCCGACTACACCCCCGCGATGGTCCGCCACACGCTCGCGCTGGTGGCCACGGTCACCACCACCGACGAGGTGCTCGCCTGCTGGAAGCGGCCCAGGCGCGGTGCTACCGGGGTCACGCGAGCTTGATCGAGTCGCCCTCGACCGTGATCGACGCGGCCGCCAGCGGAGTGGTCGCCGGGCCCGCCTTGACGCTGCCGTCCGTCGCGTCGAACTTGCTGCCGTGGCACGGGCAGTTGATGATCCCGTCGGCCACGTCCTTGACCGCGCATCCCGCGTGCGTGCACTTCGACGAGAACGCCTTGAACTCGCCCGCCTTCGGCTGGGTCACCACCACGTCGCCGACGACCTTGCCGCCGCCCTCGGGGATGTCCGCCGTCTTGGCGATCACCCGGCCTCCGGCCCCGCCCCCGCTGCCGCCGGTGCTCCCGCCCGCCGGGGCATCGCCGGCGGACCCGGCCGGGCTGTCCGATCCCCCGCACGCGGTGAGCACGGCGGCCAGTCCGGCCCCGCTCGCCGCCGCGACGACGGTACGGCGCGCCACTGCCCTGCTGGTCCCCTGCGATCCGGTCATTCCGGCATCCCTTCCGTGGTGGTCGTCACAGCCTCGTCGGGGAGTACGGGAGGGCGGCGCGGGGTGTTCAGTCGCCCAAGGACCTTTTCAGGAAGTCCACTTCCGCCACCAACTGGCTGCTCGCCACATCCTCCCGGGTCACCCTGTGTGTCGCGCCCGGCAGGGGCAGCACGCTGTGGGGCCGCCCGGCGGCCAGCAGCGCGGCCGAGAACCGCAGGGTGTGGGCCACCACCACATTGTCGTCGGCGAACCCGTGCATCAGCAGCAGCGGCCGGGTCAGCAGGTGCGCGTACGGCAGGTGGGAGGACCGTTCGTAGTTCTCCGGCCGGACGTCCGGGTGGCCGAGGAAGCGTTCCTCCCAGTGCGTGTCGTAGAGCCGCCGGTCGGTCGGCGCGGCGCCCGCGACGGCCGCGTGGAACACGTCGGGGCGGTGCAGTACGGCCCCGATGGCGAGGTAACCGCCGTACGACCAGCCCCGGATGCCGACCCGGTCCGTATCCAGGTCCGGATACCGCTCGGCCGCCGCGTGCAGCGCGTCCACCTGGTCCTGAAGGGGCGCGGTCAGCCGGTCGCCGTGGATCGCCGTCTCCCAGGCCCGGCCGCGCCCCGGAGTGCCGCGCCCGTCGGTGACCAGCACCGCGAAGCCCTGCTCGGCGAACCACTGGGCCACCGCGCCGTACCAGCCGGCCGCCCGCACGGCGAGCTGTATGCCGTGGCCCGCGTACGGGCTGAGCAGCACGGGCAGCCGGCCGGAGCCCGGTTCGTACCAGGACGGCAGGTGGAGGTGGCTGCGCAGTTTCCGGGCGCCCAGCGACAGATGGGCGGGCCGTGGTGTGACGAGGGGCGTCTCGGCGAGTACGGCGATGCTCCCGGCGGGCTTCCCGCCGCGCAGGACGGTCACGGTCCGCCCGTCGGGTGTCCGGCTGTCCAGGACGACCGTGTCGCCGCCGATCGCGGCCGTGTGGACGCCCGGCTCCCGGCTCACGCGACGGAATCCGTCCGCCGGGTCGTACACCCACACGTGGACCTCGGTGGGGTCCTCGCTCGCGGTGAAGTACACCCGCTCGCCGGCCGTGCCGAGGACGGCACGGACCTGGAGGCCGGGCGGGGTCGCCACGTGCCCGACGCGCAGGCCGCGTACGTCGTCGCGTACGAGGGTCACGACCGGCGTCCCGCCGGCGGTACGGGCCGGGACGCCCGGGGTGAGCTCCACCCAGGCCCGGTCGCGCCGGTGGGCCAGCGGGCGGGTGGCGCCGGTGTCCGGGTCGACGGCCAGCAGCTCGGCCGAGCGCTGGTCACGCGTCTGGACCTCGACGAAGGGCCCGGACCCGTCCCAGCCGGCGGCGGTGACGTACTCGAACCGGGTGTCGGTCCACTCGCCCGACGGATGTGCGTCCGGATCGGTCCGCGCCGGTATCCGGACCGGTATCCGCGCCGGCTTCGGCTTTCCGTCCAGGCGCAGGAGGTGAAGCGACACCTCCGCGTTGGCCGTACCGGCCGCCGGGTAGCGCACCGGGCGCGGCGGCTTCGCCGGATCGGCCGGGTCGGCGAGGTACCACCGCCCCACGCGCGCGTGGTCCGTGCGCGCCACCAGCAGGGCGTCCCCGTCAGGCGACCACCAGTGGCCGCGAAGCCGCCCGATCGACTCGGCCGACACGTGGTCCGACAGCCCGTAGGTGACGTCCGGCCCCTCCGGCGCGGCCAGCAGCCGGTCCTCGGTCCCGTCCTCGGTGCGTACGACCCGGAGGGCGCCCTCCGTCACGTACGCGACGAGCGAGCCGTCCGGCGACGGCCTCGGGTCCACGGCCGGTCCCGCCGTCGGGATGCGCCACGGGGCGCCGCCGCCGGTCCGTACCGCCCACACCGCACCGCCCAGCGCGAACACCGCCACGCGTGCGTGCCGGTCGGTGGCGTAACCGACCACCCCGGTCGCCGTCGCCCGGTCGCGCTCCCGGCGCACCCGCTCCGCCTCCGGAACGTCCTCCTCCCCGTCACCGCCCAGCCCGGACGGATCGGCCAGGAGCCGCTCCTTACCGTCCTCGTACAGCCACAGCCGCGCGACCGTGTCGGAGCCCGAACCGGTCCGGACGAACAGCACCCGGTCGCCGTCCGGGGAGACGGTGAACCCGCCCGGAACACCGAGTGAGAAGCGGCGCGTACGGGCGAACTGGCGGGGAAAACCGGGCACATGGAGGCGGACGTGGATATTCATGGGGCAGATCATGACAGGCACGTAATGTGGGGGGATGCTCCCCGAAGTCACAGCGACCCGCTACGTCACGCCCTTGCGTGAGGGCGGCTCCCTCCCCGGCATCGTCGAGGCCGACGATCTCGGTACGTACGTCATGAAGTTCACCGGCGCCGGGCAGGGCCGCAAGACCCTCGTCGCAGAGGTCATCTGCGGACAGCTCGGCCGCCGGCTCGGCCTGCGCGTCCCCGAGCTGGTCACCATCCAGCTCGATCCCGTCATCGGACTGGGCGAGCCCGACCAGGAGGTGCAGGAACTGCTCAAGGCGAGCGGGGGGCTGAACCTCGGCATGGACTACCTCCCCGGTTCGATCGGGTTCGACCCGCTCGCCTACGCGATGGACCCGGAGGAGGCTGGGCGGGTCGTCTGGTTCGACGCGCTCATCAACAACGTCGACCGTTCCTGGCGCAACCCCAACATGCTCGTCTGGCACGGCGAGCCGTGGCTGATCGACCACGGCGCCACCATGATCTGGCACCACAACTGGCCGGGCGCCCAGGCCTCCGCCGCCAAGCCCTACGACGCCTCCGACCACGTCCTCGCCACCTTCGGGCCCGACATCGCGGCCGCGGCGGCCGAACTGGCCCCGCTGGTCACCGAGGAGCTCCTGACCGAGGTGGCCGCCGACGTGCCCGACGAGTGGCTGGTCGACGAGCCGGGCTTCGACACGTCCGACGCGCTGCGCCGCGCCTACGTGGACGCCCTGCTGTCGCGCGCCGCGACCGTCCACGAGCGGATCACGCTGGGGGAGCGTACGGGGGACAAGCCGTCCCGGGCCCCCGGGTGGCTGACCGACCACCTGGCACCCTGGCCGCACCCCACCAAGCACGACCGCACGAAGGACAGCAGCGAGTGACCGACCGGGACGTCTTCGAGTACGCGCTGCTGCGCGTCGTACCGCGTGTCGAGCGCGGCGAGTGCTTCAACGCGGGCGTGGTGGTCTACTGCCGCGCCAAGGCCTTCGTGTGCGCCCGTACGCACCTGGACGAGGCGAAGCTGCTGGCACTGGACCCGGAGGCCGACGTGACCGGCGTACGGGCCGCGCTGCGCGCCGTGGAGGGCGTGTGCGAGGGCGGCGAGCACGCGGGCCAGGCGGCCCGTGACGACGCCGGGCGCCGCTTCCGGTGGCTGATCGCGCCACGCTCCACGGTCGTCCAGCCAGGGCCCGTGCACACCGGGCTGACCGCCGATCCGGAGGGCGAGGCGGAGCGGCTGCTCGACCTGCTGGTGCGCTAGGGAGTGTCCGGCGGATCATGGTGGCATCGGAGCTGGGTGCGCTTTCCCGGTGGTGAGCGGGGTCTGGTGCGTGCAGATGCAAGGCGGAGGAGGGAGCCACTGCGGAGCATTGGCGACTGACGACAACGCCGCAGATGTGCGTGCCAGGGCACGCGGCCCAAGCATGAGCCGCCGGACACGACCTAAGTGACCTGGTGCACCCGGTGGGCCGTTGACACCGGGTGCCAGGGTCTCTAGCGTCTCGTCTGCTGAAGGTACTAAGCGGTCGCTCACCGGCATGGACGTGTCGGCCGAGCCGCTTATCCGGGATCCAAGGGCGAGGAGAACCAGCATGTCCACCACCGAGCAGCGCGTCGCCGTCGTGACCGGGGCCGCGCGGGGCATTGGCGCCGCCACCGCGGTCCGGCTCGCGGCCGAGGGCCGCGCCGTCGCCGTACTCGACCTCGACGAGGCGGCCTGCAAGGACACCGTCGAGAAGATCACCGCGGCGGGAGGCAAGGCCATCGCCGTCGGCTGCGACGTCTCCGACAGCGCCCAGGTGGAGGCCGCCGTCGCGCGCGTCGCCACCGAACTCGGCGCGCCGACGATCCTCGTCAACAACGCGGGCGTGCTGCGCGACAACCTGCTCTTCAAGATGAGCGAGTCCGACTGGGACATGGTCATGAACGTGCACCTCAAGGGCGCGTTCCTGATGGCCAAGGCCTGCCAGAAGCACATGGTCGACGCGGGCTTCGGCCGGATCGTCAGCCTCTCCTCCTCGTCGGCGCTCGGCAACCGCGGCCAGGCCAACTACTCCGCCGTGAAGGCCGGGCTCCAGGGCTTCACCAAGACCCTCGCCAAGGAGCTCGGCAAGTTCGGCATCACGGCCAACGCCGTGGCGCCCGGCTTCATCGTCACCGAGATGACCGCGCAGACCGCCGCGCGCGTGGGCATGGGCTTCGAGGAGTTCCAGGCCGCCGCCGCCACCCAGATCCCCGTCCAGCGCGTGGGCCGGCCGGAGGACGTCGCCAACGCCATCGCCTTCTTCACGGGCGACGACGCCGGGTTCATCTCCGGCCAGGTCATGTACGTGGCCGGCGGCCCGCTCAACTGAGGACCGAGGCGAGAGGAACGACGGACATGACCACAGAGGAACTTCCCCCGCTGTCCGGCAAGGTCGCCCTCGTCACGGGCGGCAGCCGGGGCATCGGCTACGGCGTCGCGGAGGCGCTCGTGGCCCGCGGCGACCGGGTGTGCATCACCGGCCGCGGCGAGGACGCGCTCAAGGAGGCCGTGGAGCAGTTGGGCGCCGACCGCGTGATCGCCGTGGCCGGCAAGGCACACGACGAGGCGCACCAGGCGCTCGCCGTGGAGCGCACCATGGAGGCGTTCGGCCGCGTCGACTTCCTGATCAACAACGCGGGCACGAACCCGGTCTTCGGCCCGATGGCCGACATGGACCTGAACGTCGCGCGCAAGGTCTTCGAGACCAACGTCATCTCGGCGCTCGGCTTCGCCCAGCTCACCTGGAAGGCGTGGCAGAAGGAGAACGGCGGTGCGATCGTGAACATCGCGTCGGTCGCCGCCCTCGCCCCCTCGCCCTTCATCGGCGCCTACGGCATGAGCAAGGCCGCCATGGTCAATCTGACCCTCCAGCTCGCCCATGAATTCGCCCCGGTGGTGCGGGTCAACGCCATCGCGCCGGCCGTCGTGAAGACGAAATTCGCCCAGGCCCTCTACGAGGGCCGGGAAGCGGAGGCCGCGGCCGCGTATCCGCTGGGCAGGCTCGGCGTCCCCGAGGACATCGGCGGAGCCGCCGCATTTCTCACCTCCGACCAGTCGGACTGGATCACGGGGCAGACCTTGGTCGTCGACGGCGGAATTTTCCTCAATGCCGGAGTCGGCTGATCCCGATTTTCCCGATTGACCGCTGAATGCCGCAAGCGCCCCGCCCGGCCACCACATTGACCTGGCGGGGCGCTGCGGTATGGTCGGCCGACCCATGGCTGAACGAGGAGCGTGCGCACGTGTTCAACCGGACCAGTCTGCAGGCGGCTGCAGCCCTTGCGTCCATATCCCTGCTGGCGGGATGCAGCCTCTTTTCGGGGGATGACGCCGATGGGGAGAACAAGATCGTAGTCGGCACGACGAGCGCACCCAGCACGCTCGACCCCGCCGCCGCCTGGGACGGCTCCTGGGAGCTGTACCGGAATGTCTTCCAGACCCTTCTGAGCTTTCCGACCGGGAGCGCGGCGCCTCAGCCGGACGCGGCCGAGTGCAAATTCACGGACACCGTGAGCAAAGTATTCGAATGCCGGCTCAAGGAAGGGCTGGCCTTCTCCGACGGCGGGAAGCTCGACGCGCGGGCCGTGAAGCACTCGGTCGACCGGATCCGGACGATCAACGCCAAGGGTGGCCCCGCCCCGCTGCTCGGGTCCCTCGACAAGATCGTGACCAGCGGCGACAGGGTCGTCACGTTCCACCTGAAGGAACCGGACGCCACCTTCCCGTTCATCCTGGCCACGCCCGCCATGTCCATCGTCCCGCCCGAGAAGTACCCGGCGGACGCGCTGCGCGAGGACGGCAAGCTCACCGGCTCCGGCCCGTACGTGCTCAGCTCGTACGAGGAGGGCGCCAAGGCCGAGCTCACCAGGAACCCCACCTACAAGGGCTTCGCCAACCGCAAGAACGACGGCGTCACCATCCGGTACTTCCAGGACTCCGAGGCGATGGTCGGCGCGCTGCGGGAGAAGGAGATCGACGCCACGTACCGCGGTCTGACCGCGGAGGAAGTCGTCCAGCTCCGCGAGAAGAAGCCGGAGAACGAGGGGCTCCAGCTCGTCGACTCGACCGGCGCGGACATCCGCTACCTGGTGTTCAACGCCCAGGACCCGTCCGTGAGCAAGCTCGCGGTGCGGCAGGCGGTCGCCCAGGTCGTCGACCGCGAGGCGCTGGTCGCCAAGGTGTACCAGGGCACGGCCGAGCCGCTGTACTCGATGGTCCCGAAGGGCATCGCCGGGCACACCACCGCGTTCTTCGACCGGTACGGCGAGCCGGACGTCGACAAGGCCAGGAAGCTGCTGAGCGAGGCGGGCGTCGACAGCCCGGTGGCGCTGACGCTGTGGTTCACCACCGACCGCTACGGCTCCTCCACCGAGGCCGAGTTCAAGGAGCTCAAGCGGCAGCTCGACGCGTCGGGGCTGTTCAAGGTCACGCTGAACGGCAAGCCCTGGAAGGAGTTCCAGGCGGGCTACCAGAAGGGCCAGTACCCGGTCTTCGGGCGAGGCTGGTTCCCCGACTTCCCGGACCCCGACAACTTCATCGCCCCGTTCGTCGGCAAGGAGAACGTGCTCTCCACGCCGTACGTGCGGCCGGAGATCACCGACCAGCTCCTGCCCAAGTCCCGCAAGGTCAGCGACCGCGGGGCGGTCACGGAGGAGTTCGAGCGGGCGCAGGAGATCCTCGTGGACGACGTGCGGCTGCTGCCCCTGTGGCAGGGCAAGCTCTACGTCGCGGCGAGTGAGGAGATCGCCGGCGGTGAGCGTGCGCTGGACCCGCAGACGGTCATGCAGATGTGGGAGTTGCAGCGCAAGACCAGTTGGTGAGGACGGGCCGGTCCTCACCGGACCGGCCGGTGAGGGCCGGCCGTTCTTCACCGGACCGGCCGGTCGTCATCGGACCGGCCGGTGAAGATCGGTGGGAAGATCGGTTGGTAGATCCGGTTGTCAGTGGTCACCGGTAAGTTCTGGGAACAGAAAAGGCGATCACCCACCGGAGGTTGTTCACGTGACCGACACCGACATGCTGCCCGAGTCCTGGCGCGGCGTCCTCGGCGACGAGCTGCAGAAGCCGTACTTCAAGCTGCTCACCGAGTTCGTCGAGGAGGAGCGGGCCAAGGGGCCGGTCTACCCGCCGCGCGAGGAGGTGTTCGCCGCCCTCGACGCCACTCCGTACGACAAGGTCAAGGTCCTCATCCTGGGCCAGGACCCGTACCACGGGGAGGGCCAGGGGCACGGCCTGTGCTTCTCGGTGCGGCCGGGCGTCAAGACCCCGCCCTCGCTGCGCAACATCTACAAGGAGATGCAGGAGGAGCTTGGGCACCCGGTGCCGGACAACGGCTACCTGATGCCGTGGGCGCAGCAGGGTGTCCTGCTCCTCAACGCGGTGCTGACGGTCCGGGCCGGTGAGCCGAACTCGCACAAGGGCAAGGGCTGGGAGAAGTTCACGGACGCGGTGATCAGCGCGGTGGCCTCCCGGCCGGACCCGGCCGTCTTCGTGCTGTGGGGCAACTACGCGCAGAAGAAGCTGCCGCTGATCGACGAGACGCGGCATGTGGTGGTCAAGGGCACTCACCCCTCGCCGCTCTCCGCGAAGAAGTTCTTCGGCTCCCGCCCCTTCACGCAGATCGACAAGGCCGTCGCCGACCAGGGCCACGCCCCCATCGACTGGCGCATCCCGAACCTGGGCTGACGTCGGGCTTGGCGGGGTCGCGGGCCAGGCCTGGGGGCGGGCTCCCGAGCCCGGGCCTGCCGCGCCATCGAGCCTGACCGGGAATGCCGGTGAGTGCGGCTAGCGTCGGAGCACCGGCCCGGGGACCTCGCCGGTCCCGGGGCCGGGACGCCGACGGACGAGTGGAGGCCGCAGTGTGGGAGCACCAGCAGGACGTGTCCGGGGACGCCGTGATGACCAGGATCGGGCAGACGCGGATGCTCCTCCACGGAGGGGACCGGGAGGAGGCCCGCAACCGGTTCGGTGAGCTGTGGGAGCGGCTCGGGGCGGACGGCGACCCGCTCCACCGCTGCACACTGGCGCACTACATGGCCGATGCCCAGGACGACCCCTACGACGAGCTCGCCTGGGACCTGCGGGCCCTGACCGCCGCGGAAGGGGCGGACGGCCGCCACGCGGCGCTGCGCGCCCTGTACCCGTCCCTCCACCTGAACCTCGCCGCCGACTACGTCAAGCTCCGGCGCCCGGACGCCGCGCGGATGCACCTGGACCGCGCCCGCGCCGCCTCGGACGCCCTGGACGACGACGGATACGGAAACGGCGTCCGCGCGGCCATCGCCCACCTGACCGAGCGCCTCGGCGCGGAGTGACGCCGGGGCGCCCGGCCCGGGCCCGCCCACGGTCAGTGGCCGTAGGCCTCCCGGCAGATCCTGGCCTGGCGGCTGTCGGGGGCCCAGTCGCCGTAGCTGCGGCCGAGCGTGCACACGTCGGGGACGGTGTCCGGGACGGACGGCACGGCCGGGCGCTCGATACGGGGGAGCCGCTCGCGGATCCGCTCCGATGACGGCAGCCGCACCGGCTGGTCCGCGAGCGGCGCGGTGCGCGGGGCGGCGGGCGGCGCGGCGGCCGGAGCGCGCCGGGCGTCGTCGCCCGGGACCGGCGACGACGGGGACGCGGACGGGGGCCGTGGCGCGGGCGCCGTGGTGGGCGGCAGCGCGGCCTCCAGGGCCTCCCGCGCGGGGCCCTCGAGGATCTGCGGTACGACGTCCTGGCCGGCCGGGTGGCTCGCCTCCGGGGCGGCCGGTACGGGAGCGGGACCCGGATCCACCGACACGCAGCCGGAGACGGCCGCCACCGCCACGGTGGCCAGGACCTTCGCTGTGATTCTCGTTCGATGCACCCCGTAACTCTGGTCGCTGACCGGCCCCTTGGGGATCGCTACCCGCGGTTATTGGTCCGCACGGGTGATGGGTGTGACCGGCCGATGATCACTCCGCGGCCGAGGGGCGCGTGCCGAGCATCCCGCTCAGCAACTCCCCGAACCCCGCGCGCAGTTCCTCACGGCTCGGTACGGCGGAGTGGAACGCCCCCACCGCACAGGAGAACATCAGCCCCTCGCACCAGGCCACCAGGGACAGGGTGTGCCACTCCGGCCGCGCCGAACCGGCCCCTCTCATCAGCGCCGTCAGCGGCTCCCGGAACCGCCGCCCCGCCTCGTCGTAGAACGTGCGCAGCTCGGGGCGCCGGGTGGCCTCCAGTCCCAGTTCGTACCGCGCGACGAGCAGGTCGCGGTGGCTGGTCAGGTAGCGGTGCAGCGCCAGGGACAGGGCGTCCACCAGCGCGTCGAGGTCATCACCCGGAGCCGGCATCTCCTCCATGGCCAGCACCTGCGCCTCCCGGTCCGCGAGCCGCCGCACCGCCGTCTCCAGCAGGGCCTGCCGGGTGCGGGCGTAGTTGGACGTCGAGCCCTGGGGGAGCCCGGCGGCCTCGTCCACCGCGCGGTGGGTCAGTCCTCGCATCCCCCGCTCGACGAGCAGGGTCAGCGCGGCGTCGGCGATCAGGTCGGCGCGTGCGGTCATGGGGACCAACCTACCGGTCCCACTACATCCGTAGTACGGTGAAGAAGTCACTACAGATGTAGTTCGGCTTCCCGGAGGAGTCATGGACAACCGCACCACCGCGCCCCGAGCCGTCGTCATCGGGAGCGGAATCGGCGGACTGACAGCCGCCGTCGCCCTGCACCGGCGCGGCTGGCACGTCACCGTCCTGGAACGCGCCCCGTCGCTCCGGCCCGTCGGCGCCGGCATCGGCCTCGCCCCCAACTCGCTGCGGGCCCTCGACGTCATCGGCCTGGGCGACGAGATCCGTGCCCTCGCGACCTGGCAGGGCGACGGGGGCATGCGCACGCCGGGCGGCCGCTGGCTGTCCCGTACGGACGCGCAGGCCGTCGCCGACCGGTTCGGCGACCCGCTCGTCCCCGTCCACCGGGCCACCCTCATCGACGCCCTCGCCGCCCGGCTCCCGGACGGAGCCGTCCGCACCGGCTCACCCGCTACGCTCGCCGACCCGGGATCCCCCACAGGAGACCGCCGCGCCGTGGTCACCACCCCGGACGGCGACATCGAGGCCGACCTCGTCATCGGCGCCGACGGCATCAACTCCGCCGTCCGCCGCGCCCTGTTCCCCCGGCACCCGGAGCCCGAGTACGCCGGTTTCACCACCTGGCGCGTACTCATCCCGGCCCCGGAACAGCCCATCCAGCCCCACGAGACCTGGGGCCGGGGCGCCCTGTGGGGCACGCAGCCGCTCAAGGACGGCCGCGTCTACGCCTACGCCGCGGCCGCCGCCCCGCCCGGAGGCCGCGCCGCCGACGACGAACGCGCCGAAATCCTGCGCCGCTTCGGGACCTGGCACGACCCCATCCCCACGATCATCGCCGCCGTCGCCCCCGACCAGGTCCTCCGGCACGACGTCCGCCACCTGACCACCCCGCTGCCCGCGTTCCACCGCGGCCGGACCGTCCTGCTGGGCGACGCCGCCCACCCCATGGCCCCCAACCTCGGGCAGGGCGGCAACCAGGCCATCGAGGACGGCATCGTCCTCGCCCACCACGTGCCGCCGCACAACGACCTGGGCGCCGGCCTCGCCGCGTACTCCGCCGCCCGCCTGCCGCGCACCACCGGCATCGTCCGCAAGTCCGCGCGCGTGGCCCGGCTGCTGACCCTCACCGGCGCACCCGCCGTCGCCGTCCGCGACACCCTGATGGCCCTCTCCCGCTTCGGCCCCGGCCTCGCGCTGCGCACCTTCGACGGAATCGCCGACTGGCGGCCGCCCCAGCACACGTATTCTGACCGGGCGCACCAGCACGACGAGGGTGGCGTACGGCGATAGGGAGAGCGTTGTGAAGATCGGCTGCATCGGACTCGGCGACATCGCGCAGAAGGCGTACCTGCCGGTGCTCGCCACCATCCCGGGCGCCGAACTGCACCTCCAGACCCGGACCCCGGCGACCCTCAGCCGGGTCGCCGCGACCTACCACGTGCCCGCCGGCCGGTGCCACACCGACCTGGACGCGCTGCTCGCCACGGGCCTCGACGCCGCGTTCGTGCACGCCCCGACGTCCGTGCACGCCGAGATCGCCGGCCAACTGCTGGAGGCGGGCGTGCCGACGTACGTCGACAAGCCCCTCGCGTACGAACTCGACGACTCCCGCCGCCTCGTGGAGCTCGCCGAACAGCGCGGCGTCAGCCTCGCCGTCGGCTTCAACCGCCGCCTCGCGCCCGGCTACGCCCAGTGCCTGGACCACCCGCGCGACCTGATCCTGATGCAGAAGAACCGGATCGGCCTGCCCGAGGACCCGCGCACCCTCGTGCTGGACGACTTCATCCACGTCGTCGACACCCTGCGCTTCCTCCTCCCCGGGCAGGTCGAGCACACCGACGTACGCGCCCGGGTCCAAGGCGGCCTCCTGCACCACGTCGTGCTCCAGCTCTCCGGCGACGGCTTCACCGCCATCGGCATGATGAACCGGATGAACGGCTCCACCGAGGAGATCCTCGAAGTGTCCGGGCAGGACACCAAGCGCCAGGTCCTCAACCTCGCCGACGTCATCGACCACAAGGGCCAGCCCAGCATCCGGCGGCGCGGCGACTGGGTGCCGGTCGCCCGCCAGCGCGGCATCGAACAGACCGTGCACGCCTTCCTCGACGCCGTACGGGCCGGGAAGACGCTCAGCGCCCGGGACGCACTCGCGACCCACGAGCTGTGTGAGCGGGTGGTACGGGAGTGCCTGGAGCAGACCGCCGCCTGACCGCCCGTACGCCCTCGAGGGCACCCAGCGCGGCCAGCACCGCCAAGGCCCCGTACACCGGCCAGTCACCGAACCGGACGTACGGGGTCGTCCCGCCGGCCAGCGGAACCTCGTACACGGCGGCCGTACTCGCCTCCGTACCGAGCGGGGAACCGACGCGGCCGCCGTCCGGGCCATAGACCGCGCTCACGCCGGTCAGCGTCGCGTGCACCATGGGCCGCCCCGTCTCGGCCGCCCGCAGCGCCGCCAGCGACGCGTGCTGCCCCGGCGCCCAACTGTCCTGGAACGTCGACGTCGCCGACTGCGCCACCAGCACCTGCGCCCCCTCCCCGGCCAGGTGCCGGCTCATGTCGGGGAACGCCGACTCGAAGCAGACCAGCGGGCCCAGCCGCAGACCCCGCTCCCCGACGGTCATCACCACCGGGCCGTCGCCGCGCCGGCGGTCCTCCGCCGCCGCCTTGCCGACCGAGGTGGCCCAGCCCAGCACCGACCGGAACGGGATGTACTCGCCGAACGGCACCAGCCGCATCTTGTCGTAACGGTCACCCGTCGTGCCCTCGGGGCCGACCAGCACGCTGCTCTTGTGGATGCCCGGCCGGTCCGAGCGGCGCGCGTCCACGTTGACCAGCACCTCGGCGCCGACGTCCCGGGACAGCGCTGCCAGCCGCCGCGTGTACTCGGGCCGCGCCGTCAGGTCCGCCCCGACGCTGCTCTCGCCCCACACCACCAGGTCCACGTCCTCCCGGCCGGCCAGCTCCCGGGTCAGCTCCACGCCCCGCGCGAACCGCCGTTCCGCCCCGCCCACCCCGTTGATGACCCCCGGCTGGACGACGGCCACACGGACGTGCCCGGTCGGCTGTGGGGCCTGCGCCCACCACGCCGCCGCCCCGATGGCGACCGCGCACACCGCGAGGCCGGCCACCGCCGTCGTACGCAGGGAGCGCACCGACACCAGCAGGGTCACCGCCGTGTTGACCGCCACCACGAGCAGCGTCACCAGCCACACGCCGCCGAGCGACGCCACCCGCAGCGCGGGCGACACCTGCCACTGGCTGGCCCCCAACAGGCCCCATGGCCCGCCCAACCCCTCCCAGGACCGGACCAGTTCGACCATCAGCCAGCCCGACGGTACGACGACGAGAGCGCCCGCGGCACGCGCGCGTGACGGTGTCCCCGCCAGCATCCGCCGCACCAGCGGCCCCCACGGCGCCCACAGCAGCCCCAGCAACGCGGCCAGGAGCAGGATGAACACATGGAGGCTCGGCATCAGCCAGTGGTGGACGGCGAGCATGAACCCGAGACCGCCCAGCCAGCCGTCCAGCACCGCCCGGCGGCCCGTCGGGGCCGTACGGATCAGCAGCATCCACGGCACCAGCGCGACGTACGCCCACCACCACAGGGACGGCGCCGGAAAGGCGAGCGCGGGCAGCGCCCCGGCCGCGACCGCGGCGGCGCCCCGCCACCACGGGGACGTCAGCAGGGGCCTCCCGTCGCCCCGCCGGCCGACCGGAATCCGCATACCGCGCCTCCTCGCACTGGGGCCCTCGTGACGCCTCCAGTGTGCTGGAGCAGGTCATTCCGCCGACAGTATGCCGCCCGGAGCGCGCCGCCACTTCTCGTGCACCACCACCGTGCGCAGCCGCCAGCCGCCGTCCATGCGCGACAGCGTGAACGCGTACCGCCCGCCCGAGACGAAGTCGTCCCCCGCCGCCATCCGCATCGGGTTCACGTAGTCGGCCAGCGCCTCCGCGCTGTCGCCCGGATACCCGCCCAGGTCCTCGATCCGGACCCGCCGGTTGACGATCAGGTGCTGACGCACGGGAAACAGCTTCATCGTCTCCGCCAGCCAGTCGGCGACCTCGCCCGCCGCGCCGGCGACACCGCCCGCGCCCCGGTAGTCGGCCTGCCCGTCCGCCGTGAACAGCTCGCGGTACGCGGCCCAGTCCGCGTCGTCCACCGCCACCGCGTACCGGGTGATCAGCTCGTCGATGGCCAGCCGGTCCATCACGGTCGCGAGGTCCACGCGCTGCGTCATCGCATCAGTGTCGGGCAGCGGGAGCCGCGGGCCAAGAGCCCTGCACGCGCGCCGTGGCTCATGCCGCTTCCCACTGGTGCGCCCGGCCGCCCCGCCACTCCACGAGGTGCGGGTCGTCCAGCGAGATGTCGGCCTCGTCCAGCCCGGCGCGCCGCAGGAACTCGACGAGGTCCGCGTCGTTGTGGGCGAGCCCCGCGATCCGCCCGCGTATGGTCACGCGCCGCCCGCCGCCGGGGGAGGGGCGGTGCACGACGATGGGTGCCTGCCAAGCCATGGGACCAGGGTGCGCCGCCGGGCGCGTGATCGCAGCCGGGCGTCTCCGCGGGGAGCCGGTTCACACGGGGTGTGAACGGAATGCGTGCATATATGCGCCGCGCACCCTCGCGCCCGGCCGCCCGGCGCGGGAGGCTCTCAGTGCGTGTTCGGGACGGAGGACCCGGGCATCGGGCCGCCGGTCACCCCCCCTGCCGGCGGCCCCCGCCCATGCCCGGAGGCCCCTACGACGCTCGCCGTCCGGCTCCTGCCGCGCACGGTCGCACTCGACCGGGCGTGGACCGACCAGGAAAGGCCCGCCCCGAGGGCTTACGCGGCCCGCTCGACGTCGCCCTGCTGCGACGTGCGGGCCCACTGGAGAACCAGGGCGCTGTAGATCCGCTGCTCGTCCGCCGAGAGCTGCCCGCCGGAGCGCACCCACAATTCACGGATCGCCGCGTTGAGAGCGTCGGCGTCCGGGGTGGGCAGCTCGGCAGAGGGTCTGGTCATGGCAACCAGCGTAGGCGGACGGGTCGACGATCCGGCTACTCATCGGGCCGTTTTGTGACGAAGCTCCCTGGGTCCGGGCGCCGCGTCCGGGGCCCTTCAGCCCCTGGGGCACCGGGCCGGGAACGCGGGCGGTCAGCCGCCCGATTCGCCGGCGTGGGGGCTGAGGACACCCATCCCGACCAGGGCGAACAGCACCAGGCCGAGCAGGATCCGGTAGATCACGAACGGCATGAAGCTCTTCGTGGTGATGAACTTCATGAACCACGCGATCACCGCGTAGCCCACGCCGAAGGCGATGATCGTCGCGAAGATCGTCGGGCCCCACGACACATGCCCGCCCTCACTCGCGTCCTTCAGTTCGAAGAGGCCGGAGGCCAGCACCGCCGGAATGGCCAGCAGGAAGGAGTACCGGGCCGCAGCCTCGCGGGTGTAGCTCATCAGCAGGCCGCCGCTGATGGTCGCGCCCGACCGGGACACGCCCGGGATCAGCGCCATCGCCTGGCACATGCCGAAGATCAGGCCGTCCCTGACGCCCAGGTCCTTGAGCGTCTTGCGCTCCGGGGCGGCGCGGTGCCGGCCGCCCTCCTCGACGCGGGCCGCCAGCCGGTCGGCGATGCCGAGGACGATGCCCATCACGATCAGGGTCGTCGCGATCAGGCGCAGATCACGGAAGGGTCCCTCGATGTGGTCCTTGAGCGTCACACCCAGCACACCGATGGGGATCGAGCCCACGATGACCAGCCAGCCCATCTGGGCGTCGTGGTCGCTGCGCATCGCCTTGTTCGTCAGCGAGCGGAACCAGGCCGAGACGATCCGTGAGATGTCCTTGCGGAAGTAGATGAGTACGGCCGTCTCCGTACCGATCTGGGTGATCGCGGTGAACGCCGCGCCCGGGTCGTGCCAGCCCGCGAAGGCCGCGGTGAGACGCAGGTGGGCGCTGGAGGAGATGGGGAGGAACTCCGTCAGCCCCTGGACGAGTCCGAGGATGAGCGATTCGAACCAATTCATGGGGCTAGGGCCGTCCCGAATGTGCTCGTGCGGTCAATGGGGGCGGCCGTTGATCGACGGCCGGTCGGTGCGCAGCGTACAGCCCTTAGATGAATGGACCGGCCTCAGCCCTCGACCGGGCCCGCCGTCGTCCAGCCGGGAGCCCGTACGTGCGGGGTCAGGCTGTCGCCCCGGGCCTCCTCGCCGCAGCACCCGCACACCACGACCGGGGTGAGCGGGGCGCCGCAGGAGTGCTCGACCACGGTCGGCGGCTCGTCGTTCAGGTGCCGGTCGCCCCAGGCCATGAGGGTGAGCAGGACGGGGTGGAGCTCGCGCCCGGCGTCGGTGGGGTGGTACTCGAAGCGGCGCGGGCGCTCGCTGTACGGGACCTGCTCCAGGATGCCCGCGTCGACGAGGCGGCGGAGTCGGGCGGTGAGGATGTCGCGGGGGGCGCCGGTGTTGCGGGCGATCCGGTCGAAGCGGCGTACGCCCAGGAACACCTCGCGCAGCACCAGCAGCGAGTACTTCTCGCCGACCAGCGCCAGGGTGTCCGCGATCGAACAGGGCCGGGGGTCCTTCATGCCGGTCACCTTAGGGGAGAGGGTTGGATTTCCCAACTCGCTGAGTTATGTTACCGACGAGTGTTAGTCCACTTTTCCAACTCAGCACGTCGCCCGCTCGCCAGCTCACCCCCTCCCATGAACGAGGAGCCGTACCCATGCGCGACGCCGTCATCGTCGAGGCCGTCCGGACCCCCATCGGCAAGGGCAAGCCGAACGGAGCCCTGGCCGGAACCCACCCCGTCGAGCTGCTCTCCCACACCCTCCGCGCCCTCGTCGAGCGCAGCGGCATCGACCCCGCCCTCGTCGACGACGTCATCGGCGGCTGCGTCGACCAGGTCGGAGAGCAGGCCATGAACACCACGCGGTACGCCTGGCTCGGCGCCGGGCTGCCCGAGCACGTGCCCGCCACCACCGTCGACCGGCAGTGCGGCTCCTCCCAGCAGGCCGTCCACTTCGCCGCGCAGGGCGTGCTGTCCGGCGCGTACGACATCGTCGTCGCGTGCGGCGTCGAGTCGATGAGCCGGGTCCCGATGTGGTCCAACGTGCCGCCCGGCGCCGACCCCTTCGGCCCCGGCGTCGCCGCCCGCTACCCCGAGGGCCTGGTGCCCCAGGGCATCAGCGCCGAGCTGATCGCCGCCAAGTGGTCCATCGGGCGCACGGCGATGGACGAGTACGCGGTGATGTCGCACCAGCGCGCCGCCCGGAGCTGGGCGGACGGGCTGTTCGACGCCGAGGTCGCGCCCCTCGCGGACCTGCGGCGCGACGAGTGCGTCCGGCCCGGCACGACCACCGGGATACTCGCCGGGCTCCGGCCCGCCTACCACGACCCGGCCTTCGCCGAACGGTTCCCGCAGATCGACTGGTCCGTCACCGCCGGGAACGCCAGCCCCATCAACGACGGCGCCTCGGCCGTGCTCATCATGGCCGGCGAAACCGCCCGCGAGCTCGGCCTCCGCCCGCTCGCCCGGCTGCACAGCTTCGCCGTCACCGGCTCCGACCCGCTGCTGATGCTGACCGGCGTGATCCCCGCCACCGAGAAGGTGCTGCGCAAGGCCGGGCTCCGGCTCGACGACATCGACCTCTTCGAGGTCAACGAGGCGTTCGCCGCCGTCGTCCTCGCCTGGCAGCAGGAGACCGGCGCCGACCTCGCCCGGGTCAACGTCCACGGCGGCGCCATCGCGCTCGGCCACCCGCTGGGCGCCAGCGGCACCCGGCTGACGACCACCCTCGTCCACGCCATGCGCGAGCGAGGCGCGCGTTACGGCCTCCAGACGATGTGCGAGGCGGGCGGCCTGGCCAACGCCCTGATCCTGGAAGCGGTCCAGTAACTCACCGGCTGCGCAGGCGGTGCCGCTTGCACCAGGCGACCACCGCCGCGCCCAGCCCGCTGAGCACGATGAACCCCATCGCGAACAGGAAGGCGGGCGAGGTCGGCGACGCCGCCTCGCTCCCCGCCACCACGTACGCCGCCGTGTTGGGAATGGACCCGAGCCCGGTGGCCAGCAGGAACGGCAGATACCCCATCCGCGACACGGCCGCGCAGTAGTTGGCGGCGGCGAACGGCACGCCCGGGAACAGCCGGATGGCCAGCATCGAACGGAACCCGTGCCGGCTCAACTGCCCGTCCGCCGCCTTCAGCCACCGCCCCCGCACCAGCGGCCGCAGCGCGTCCTGCCCCAGCACCCGCCCGAGCGTGAACGCGATCCCCGCACCCAGCACCGTCCCGGCGATCGCCGCGGCGAGCCCCGCCTGTGAGCCGAACAGCGCGCCCGCCGCCAGGTTCAGGATCGGCCTCGGCACGAAGGCCGCGGTGCACAGCCCGTAGGCCAGCGCGAACAGCACCACGGAGGCCGCCCCGTTCACCTGCGGCGGCCAGCCCGCCGACAGCAGCCGCTGGGGCTCGTAGAGCACCACCGTCACCGCCGCGGACGCGAGGACCACGAGGAGCAGCGACAGCCGCGACCAGGGCGACAGGAGGGCCCGGGAGCAGCGGACGGCGAGACCGGCCTGGGGCCTGGTGACGGGGTCGAGCATCCGGGGAGACTAACCGACGGCGCCCGGTGATCGCCGTAACGTCCACCTCACCCGGTCTGCCCGCACCGGAAATTCGGTCGACGCGCCCGCCCGCGCCGCGCCATGATCAAGGCATGTTCCGGTACGCCTTCCACGCAGCGCCGTCCGCAGTCGCGGACGCGCCGAAGGCTGCCGCATTCGCCTTCCCCGCCGTTCTCGACGGCGCCCGAAGCTGACCCTTCCCGGCTCGTCCGGCGGACCCCACAGGGGGAGGGTCGGCAAGGCCCAGGGGTCCCCATTCCACGCTTCGAGTTCCGGGAAGGAACCGCCACAGCCATGCCCAAGACGGCATACGTGCGCACCAAGCCGCACCTCAACATCGGCACCATGGGCCACGTCGACCACGGCAAGACCACCCTGACCGCCGCGATCACCAAGGTCCTCAGCGAGCGCGGGACCGGCACGTTCGTGCCGTTCGACCGGATCGACCGCGCCCCCGAGGAGGCCCAGCGCGGCATCACCATCAACATCGCGCACGTCGAGTACGAGACCGACACCCGCCACTACGCGCACGTCGACATGCCCGGCCACGCCGACTACGTCAAGAACATGGTCACCGGAGCCGCGCAGCTCGACGGGGCGATCCTCGTCGTCTCCGCGCTCGACGGGATCATGCCGCAGACCGCCGAGCACGTCCTGCTCGCCCGCCAGGTCGGCGTCGACCACATCGTCGTCGCTCTCAACAAGGCCGACGCGGGCGACGACGAGCTCACCGACCTCGTCGAGCTGGAGGTGCGGGAGCTCCTCACCGCCCACGGGTACGGCGGCGACGCGGTCCCCGTCGTACGGGTGTCGGGGCTGAAGGCCCTGGAGGGCGACCCGCGCTGGACCGGCGCCATCGAGGCGCTGCTGGACGCCGTGGACACCTACGTGCCCATGCCGGTGCGGTACGTGGACGCGCCGTTCCTCCTGCCGGTCGAGAACGTGCTCACGATCACCGGCCGGGGAACGGTCGTCACCGGCGCCGTCGAGCGGGGCACGGTGCGGGTCGGCGACCGGGTGGAGGTGCTCGGGGCGGAGACGGAGACGGTCGTCACCGGCCTGGAGACCTTCGGCAAGCCGATGGACTCCGCGCAGGCCGGCGACAACGTGGCGCTGCTGCTGCGCGGTGTGCCACGGGACGCGGTGCGCCGCGGCCATGTCGTGGCGGCGCCCGGCAGCGTCGTGCCGCGCCGCCGCTTCACCGCCCAGGTGTACGTCCTGTCGGCGCGCGAGGGCGGCCGCACCACGCCCGTCACGACCGGGTACCGGCCGCAGTTCTACATCCGCACCGCGGACGTCGTCGGCGACGTCGACCTCGGCGAGGCGGCCGTCGCGCGCCCCGGCGACACGGTGACCATGACCGTCGAACTGGGCCGTGACGTCCCGCTGGAGCCGGGCCTCGGCTTCGCGATCCGCGAGGGCGGCCGCACCGTCGGCGCCGGAACGGTGACCGAGGTCCTCTGACGGACGCCGCCCGCCCCCGCCGGGGTCAACACCCGGCGGGGGCCGTCGGCGCCGTACCGGCACAATGAAGCGGTGACCGAGCCCCTGCCCGTACTCCGTGAGGTCGACCACGGCACCGCGAAGCTCATGCCCGACGTCGACCGCGACCGGGCCTGGCTGCTGACGATCGACGGCGCGCCCCAGTCGTACGTCGACCTCGACGACCCGACGCACCTGGAGTTCGAGTACGCGCGCCGGCTCGCCCACGCCGTGGACTGCGCTGCGCCGGCGCCCGAGGGGGAGCCGCTCGACGTCCTGCACCTGGGCGGCGGGGCGCTCACCCTGCCCCGCCGGCTGGCCGTCACCCGGCCCGGCTCCCGGCAGGACGTCGTCGAGGCCGACCGGGGGCTCATCGCGCTCGTGGCGGAGCACCTGCCGCTGCCGCCCGGCTGCGGGATCACCGTGCACGGCGCGGACGCGCGGGCCTGGCTGGAGGCGGCGCCCGAACGGTCGGCGGACGTGCTCATCGCGGACGTCTTCGGCGGGTCGCGCGTCCCCGCGCACCTGACGTCCCTGGCGTACGCGCGGGCGGCGGAGCGGGTGCTGCGGCAGGACGGGGTCTACGTGGCGAACCTGGCGGACGGCGCGCCCTTCGCGTTCCTCCGCTCCCAGCTCGCCACCTTCGCCGCCGTGTTCGAGCACCTCGCCCTGATCGCCGAGCCCGCCGTGCTGCGCGGCCGGCGGTTCGGCAACGCCGTGCTCGTCGCCGCGCACCGGGAGATCCACACCGCGCGGCTGGCCCGGCGGACCGCCGCCGACGCCTTCCCCGCGCGCGTGGAGCACGGTCCGTCGCTGGCCCGGTTCATGGGCGACGCGCGGGTGGTGCGGGACGAGGACGCCGTGGCGTCACCCGAGCCGCCCGACGGGGCCTTCGGCATCGGCTGACCCCCGGGCCGCCGGCTGCGCGGTGACCTCCTTCGTACGCCGCGTCAGATTCCGTACGTCGGGCACCAGCAGCACCAGCGCCGTCATCAGCACCACCAGCGCCGCGCACCCCCACAGGGCCTGGGACCGCCCGAACGCGCTCTCCACCGGGCCCGCCAGCGCCGTCGACAGCGGCAGCATCGCGGTCGAACCGAACCAGTCGTACGCCGAGACCCGCGACAGCTTGTCCTCCGGGATCTCCTGGTGCAGCGCGGTCATCCACGCGACGCCGAACACCTCCAGCGCGACGCCGCAGACGAACATGGCCCCGATCAGCCCGCCCACCGGGAGCGGCACGGCCAGCGCGGCGGACGGCAGCGCCAGCGGGAAGACGCACAGTGTGCCGACGAAGAGCATCCGGCGCGGCTTCCAGCGCATCGACAGCAGCGCGCCGCACACGGTCCCCGCGCCGAACGCCGCGAGCGCCAGCCCCCAGGGCCGCGCGCCGCCCAGCTCCTCCTCGGCGACCAGCGGCCCGTACACGGACTCGGTCGCGCCGACCACCGCCACCACGACGGAGAACTGCGCCACGATCGACCACAGCCAGGGGCGCCCCGTGAACTCCTTCCAGCCGTCCCGCAGATCGGCCAGCAGCCCGCCCCCGGCCTCCCGCTCCGCGATGTGGCTGACGTCCAGGAAGGCCCGCAGCGCGCCCGCCACGGCGAACGCCACCGCGTCGACGGCGAGCACCCAGCCCGGCCCGAAAGCCGCGATCATCGCACCGCCGAGCGCCGCGCCGCCGATGCTCGCGCCGTTCATGGCCATCCGGAACAGCGCGAAGGCGCGGCTGGCCTGTTCGCCGCTCACGCTGGACATCAGCATGCCTTCGGCGGCCGGATTGAAGAACGCCTGCCCGGTACCGCACAGGGCGGTGAGCAGCATCATCTGCCACAACCGCGGTTCGCCCGCCAGGACCAGGACGGCGAAGACCGCCTGCGAGACGCAGTTGAGCGCGTTGGCGGCCACCATGACCCGGTGGCGGGGCAGCCGGTCGGCGATCGCCCCGCCGATGAGCAGGAACAGCACGAGGGGGAGGGTCCGGGCCGCGGCGACCAGGCCCACGTCGCCGCCGTCACCGCCGGCCTCCAGGACGGCGAACGCCGCCGCGATCAGCGCACCGTGGGTGCCCAGGTTGGTCACGACCGCGGCGGCGGTCAGCAGCGTGTAATTGCGCCCGGCCCACTCGGGGCGCCGGGGACGGAGGCGCCGGCGGGGCGCGGCGGCGGGAGTACTCACTCCCGGACTATCCCCGCCGACGCACCCCCGTGCCAAACAAATTACGGTCGGGACGGTCCGTCACGAACCTTCTTCGGCCAGCCGTACCGTGGCCAGGATCTTCTGGATGGTGGCGTCGTCCACCTCGTCCGGGATGCCGGTGTTGGCGTACAGCACCCAGCTCACGAAGTCACCCTTGGCGTTCTTGAAGGAGAAGGCGATGGACTTGCCGTCCGTGTCGCACTTGCCCTCCTTCTTGGTGTTCAGGGCGGTCGCCGTGGCGACGTGGCCGGTCAGCCCGGAGGTGGTCGTGTACGGCTTGGCCTTGGTCACCTTGACCGTGCCCTTGGGCTCCGTCTGGGCGTAGCCCGCCCACACCCAGTTGCCCGCCTCGTTGTAGGCCGCCTCGGCGGTGTCCTTGGCGCCCTGGCCGCCCTTGGTGCCGACCACGGCCAGGCCGTGCTCCTCCTGGCGGCCGTCCTTGTTGGTGTCCTCGGTGCACCACTTGCTCTTGTACTCGGCGGGCGCGGACATCATGACGACGGAGCTGCCGTCGCCCTTCTTCTCGTCCTCGAAGCCGACGCTGGTCCCGGCGCCGACGACCTCCCAGTCGGCGGGCACGTCGAACTGCGCGCTGCGCTTGGGGTTGAAGACGACCTTCCAGCCCGGGATGGTCGGCTTGGCCTCGCCCGCCGCGTCGCGCGGGTTGTCGGCCGGCGACGGGGAGGTCTCGGCGGACTTCGAGGCGCTCTGGGAGGGCTTGGAGTCCCCGCCCGCCGTCGTCTTCTCGTCATCGTCCTTGCCCAGCACCAGGAACCCGGTGACACCGGCGGCGACGACGACGGCGGTCGCCGCGGCGATGGCGACGATGGTCGTCTTGCGCTTGTCGTCGGCGTTCCGCGGCGGCGGCACCGGCGCGCCGGGCTGGCCGGGCACCGCGTACTGCGGCACGGTCGGCTGCTGGTACGGGTTCGGCTGCGCGTAGCCCGGCTGCGGCACCGGCTGGCCCGGCTGCTGGCCGGAATGCGGCGGGTAGCCCGGCTGCTGCGGCGGAGCGCTCGGCGGCGGCGGAGTGCCGGGCTGCTGGTACGGGTTGGGCTGTGCGTACCCCGGCTGCTGGTACGGGTTCTGGTCCTGCGGGTTCTGCTCGCCCCCGGGCGGCTGCTGTCCTGGCCACATGGCGAGTAACCATAGAGGGGCGCCGTGACGGGTGCCACGCCCGCCCCCATGACCAGGGGCCCGCCAAGACTTCCCGCGCTTGCTACTGCCTGGTAACTTCGGGGCATGTCCGAGACCCTGCCGAACATCGGCGACATGCTGCTGGCCACCGTCCCCATGGCCAAGACCCTGAACCTGGAGGTCGTCGAGGCGACCGCCGAGCGTGCCGTGCTCCGTCTCCCCGACCAGGGCGCCTTCCACAACCACGTCGGCGGCCCGCACGCGGGCGCGATGTTCACGCTGGGCGAGTCCGCCAGCGGTGCCATCGTCATCGGCGCGTTCGGCGACCAGATGAACCGCGCCGTGCCCCTCGCCGTCAAGGCCGAGATCGGCTACAAGAAGCTCGCGATGGGCCCCGTCACCGCCACCGCGACGCTCGGCCGCACCAAGGCGGAGGTCGTCGCCGAACTGGACGCCGGACAGCGCCCCGAGTTCCCCGTGAACATCGAGATCACGCGCGAGGACGGCGCGGTGACGGGCGAGATGACCATCATCTGGACCCTGCGTCCCAACGCCTGACGAGTACGTCGGCACAAGCCACGCGCGCGTGGTCGGACGCGCGTGTGACGGCCGCCCCCGCACCCCTCTTCGGGTGTGGGGGCGGCCCCGTCTGACGGCATGTCACGCACAATGGCGCGTTCGGTGCGCATAGTGCGCGTATGTCAGAACTGTCGGAAAACGTCTCACGCCGGACCACGCTCCGCCTGCTCACCGGAGCCGCCGCCGCGGCGGCGGCCGCCACCGGACCGGCCCCCGCCCACGCCCACGCCGCCGCCCCGCCCGGCACCGGCGGCCGCGTCGACGACCTGCTCGCCCGGCTCACCCTCGACGAGAAGCTCACCCTCCTCCACGGCGCCAAGGACCCCCGCGGCCTTGGCCAGGCCGGCTGGATCCCCGGCGTACCCAGGCTCGGCATCCCGCCCCTCCGGCTCGCCGACGGCCCCGCCGGCGTACGCGTCCGCGCCCACGCCACCGCCCTGCCCGCCCCCGTGATGCTGGCGAGCGCCTTCGACCCCGCCCTCGCCCGCGAGTACGGCCGGGTCATCGGCCACGAGGGCCGGGCGCTCGGACAGGACGTCCTGCTGTCACCCATGGTCAACCTCATCCGCACCCCCTACGCCGGACGGAACTTCGAGACCTTCAGCGAAGACCCGCTCCTCACCTCCGACCTCGTCGCCCAGGAGATCCGCGGCATCCAGGACGAGGGCCTCATCGCGACCGTCAAGCACTTCGCCCTCAACAATCAGGAGAAGGACCGCACCACCGTCGACGTACGCATCGGCGAACAGGCCCTGCACGAGACCGAACTGCGCGGCTTCGAGGCCGCCGTCGCCGCCGGCACCGGAGCGGTGATGGGCGCCTACAACAAGGTCGACGGCGTCCACGCGTGCGAGAACCGGGCGCTGCTCACCGGCATCCTGCGCGAGACGTGGGGCTTCGACGGCTGGGTGATGAGCGACTGGGACGCCACCCACAGCACCGTCCCGTCCCTCACCGCCGGCCTCGACATGGAGATGCCCGCCGGCCGCTGGTACGGCGACGCCCTCCGGCGCGCCGTGCGGGACGGCACCGTCCCCGAGGCCGCCGTCGACCGCTCCGTACGCCGGATCCTCCACATCATGGGCCGCTTCGGTCTCCTCGACGGCACCGCCCCCGCCCGCCCCACCACCCGCGACCGGGAGGCCGGGGCACGCGTCGCGTACCGGGTCGCCGTCGCGGGCGCCACCCTGCTGCGCAACGAACACGCCACGCTGCCCCTCACCGGGCCCGCCGCCCGCTCCCTCGCCGTCATCGGCCCCACCGCCACCGTCCCGTTCGTCAGCGGCGGCGGCAGTGCCCACGTCGTCCCCGACCGGGCCGACAGCCCGCTCGACACCATCACCGCCCGCGCCGGTGACGGCGCCCGGGTCGCCCACGCCCTCGGCGAGGACCTCTACGGCAAGCCCCTTCCCGTCCGCGGCGCGTCCCTCGACGGACAGCGCGTACGCCCCGGCAGGACGTACACCTACGAGGGGGCCCTCGACGTCGACGACCCCGACGACTGGACCTTCGTCGTCCACTACAGCGGCGAACGCCCCAAGGTCTCCGTGGACGGCACCGAACTCTTCGCCCGCCAGGACCGCGAGGCCGAACTCTTCGCCGGCTTCGGCCTCGTCTCCACCGCCCCCGACGGCCTCAAGGTCCGCCGCCGCACCCTCGCCCTCACCGCCGGACGCCACACCCTGCGCGTCACCGCCACCGGCGAGCAGATCTTCCGGCTGCGCCACATCACCACCGCCACCCGCGCGGCGGACCTCGCCGAAGCGGTACGCGTCGCCCGCGCCGCGCACAGCGTGGTGCTGTTCGCGTACGAGGACGCCGCCGAGGGCCGCGACCGCACCACGCTCGCGCTGCCGGGCCACCAGGAGGCGCTCATCGACGCCGTGACCGCCGCCAACCCCCGCACCACCGTCGTCCTCAACACCTCGTCCGCCGTCACCATGCCGTGGCTGGACCGCACGGGAGCCGTGCTCCAGATGTACTACCCGGGCCAGGAAGGCGCCGCCGCGACCGCCGCCGTGCTCTTCGGCGACACCGACCCCGGCGGCCGCCTCACCCAGACCTTCCCGGTCTCCGACACCCGCCACCCCATGGCCGGCGACCCGCGCCGCTACCCCGGCACCGGCGGCGTCCAGGAGTACTCCGAGGGCGTCCGCACCGGGTACCGCTGGTACGACGCGGAGGACGTCGAGCCGCTGTTCCCCTTCGGGCACGGCCTGTCGTACACCACCTTCGCGTACGCCGGGCTCGCCGTGACGCCCGCGCCCGGCGGCGGCCTCACGGCGCGGTTCACCGTCCGCAACACCGGACGGCGCACCGGCGTCACCGTCCCCCAGCTCTACGTCGGACCGTCGCCGGACCTGACGCTGGACCAGCCGGCCCGGGTGCTGGCCGGCTACCGGCGCGTCGAGCTGCGGCCCGGCCAGGTCCGCCACGTCACCGTGCCCATCGCCGCCCGGACCCTGTCCTCCTGGGACCCGGCCCGCCACGCCTGGGTCCTCGGGACGGGCACCCGCACCGTCCGGCTGGGCACCTCCGCGCGCGATGTGCGGCTCACCGCTCGGGCGAAGGTCCTCCCACTCTGACCAGGTAGGCTGCCCCGGCGGTACGGAAACGATCGACGGAGGAACCGCTTTGCACGTCCAGGAGTGGCTCGAGACCGTTCCTGCGGTCAGCATCTACATCCTGGTGGGGGTGGTGATCGGGCTGGAGAGCCTCGGCATCCCGCTGCCGGGCGAGATCGTCCTCGTCAGCTCCGCGCTCCTGGCGTCCCAGCACGGTGACATCAACCCATGGGTACTGGGCGCGTGCGCCACGGCGGGCGCGATCGTCGGTGACTCGATGGGCTACGCGATCGGCCGCAAGGGCGGCCGGCCGCTGCTGGCCTGGCTGGGGCAGAAATTCCCCAAGCACTTCAGCGAGGCCAACATCGCGATGGCGGAGCGGTCCTTCGAGAAGTGGGGCATGTGGGCCGTCTTCTTCGGCCGGTTCGTTGCGCTGCTGCGGATCTTCGCCGGGCCGCTGGCGGGTGTGCTGCGCATGCCGTACTGGAAGTTCGCCATCGCCAACGTCTTCGGCGGCATCCTCTGGGCGGGCGGCACCACGGCCGTCATCTACTCGGTGGGCGTCGTGGCCGAGGCGTGGCTGAAGCGCTTCTCCTGGCTGGGCCTCGTGCTGGCGGTCCTGGTGGGCCTGACGTCGATGCTGATCCTCAAGAACCGCGCGAAGAAGGCAGCGGCCAAGGCCGAGACCCGGGCGGCCGCCGAAGCCGCGACCCCCGGCCCGATCGCCGAACCGGTCGGCGCCACCGCGGACTGACCCCCCACGAGCCCGGCCCCGCCGACCGGCACCCGCCCACGGCGGAAGGGGCCGTGCAGGGTCGCCCCCGCAGAGGTTGGCGGCAAGGGGTGGGCTCCCTTGCCCGTACCCAGGGCCGCCGGCCTCGAGGAGGTGAGCCCGGAGGGGCCCCGCCCCACCCACCGGCGTTCCGCACCACCCCGGGGGCATCCGTTAAGGGCACCGCCCCGAGGCGCACCGGTCAAAGGCACCGCCCAGTCCCGTTGTGCCCACCCGTCCCTCCCCCAAGGACTTCGTCCAGGGGGGACCCCCAAGCGGGACGTCTGCCCACAACGGGGGGCGACCCGACGGGACGTCTGCCCACAACGGGGAGGGCCCCAGCGGGGCGAATGCCCACAACGGGGAGGCGCCCACGCCCGCGCTGCCCGTCAGGGCTTGTGCGCCTCGCCGTGGGCACGTGCCAGTTCCAGGTACATCGCGGCGTTCAGCTTGATGCCCTCCCGTTCCTCGTCCGTCAGCTCCCGCTTGACCTTGGCGGGTACGCCCGCGACCAGGGAGCCCGGCGGGACGCGCATGCCCTGCGGGACGAGCGCCTGGGCGGCGATCAGCGAGCCGGCGCCGATGTGGGCGCCGTTGAGGACCGTGGCGCCCATGCCGACCAGGACGTCGTCCTCGACGGTGCACCCGTGCAGGACGGCGTTGTGGCCGACCGAGACGCGTTCGCCGACCGTGACGGGAAAGCCCGGGTCGACGTGCACGGTGCAGTTGTCCTGGACATTGGAGCCGGCGCCCAGGACGATCGGCCCGCAGTCGGCGCGCAGCACCGCGTGGTACCAGACGCTCGCCCCCGCCGCCATCGTCACCTCGCCGACCACCACGGATGTCGGCGCGGCGAACGCCTCCGGGTGTACGTCGGGCTCCTTGCCGCCCACCCCGGTGATCAACGCCCGCTCTGTCATCGCCTGCTCCTCACGTTCACACGTCGCGCCAGGGGAACGTTAAGCGACGGCCGCCCGGGCGGCGACGGTGGGGCGAACATCACAGGGCGCGGCGCCGGTCGGTCATGACCAGGACGATTACCGTGTCCGGGTGCCGAAGAACAGAAACACGTTCTCATCCCTGGCCGCGTGGCGCCGCCGGGTCCTCAGCCGGGCCGTGCACGGCGGCTGGCGCTGGGTGCAGGAGACCGGCGCCGTCACCGCCGAGCGCCCCGGGCGGCTGCGGTTCCGCCGGCTCGGCCCCGGCACGCGGCTGGCGTTCCCGCAGGGCACCGTCTTCGGCGAGGAGTGGATCGAGCTGGGCGACCACTGCATCATCGCCGAGCAGGTGACGCTGACCGCCGGGATGATGCCCGGGCTCGACCTGGGCCCGGAGCCGATCCTGACCCTCGGCAACGGCGTCGTCCTCGGGCGGGGCAGCCATGTCATCGCCGACGCGGCGGTGACCATCGGCGCGGACACCTTCTGCGGCCCGTACGTCTACATCACCTCGACCAACCACAGTTACGACGACCCCCACGAGCCGGTCGGCCGGCAGTGGCCGCGCTCCGAACCGGTGGAGATAGGCCCCGGCTGCTGGCTCGGCACCGGCGCGGTGATCCTGCCCGGCGCCCGCCTGGGGCGGAACGTGGTGGTCGCCGCGGGCGCCGTCGTGCGCGGTGAGGTCCCCGACCACGCGGTGGTGGCCGGGGCGCCGGCCCGGGTCGTACGCCGCTGGGACGCCGAGCGCGGCTGGCAGCCGCCGCTGCGTACGCCCGCCCCCGTACCCGTACCGGAAGGCGTGACGCCTCAGCAGCTCATCGCGCTGGGCGAACTGGACAACGCCTGATCAGCCCGCCGCCAACAGCACCGTCCCGACGAGCGCCAGCCCCGCGCCGGCGGCCTGCACCGCCCGCAGCCGCTCCTTGAGCACGCCCCGCGCGGCGAGCGCCGTCACCACCGGGTAGAGGCTGGCGAGCACGGCGGCCACGGTGACCGGGCCGTTCTGCGCGGCGATCGAGTACGTGCCGTTGGCGGCGACGTCCGCGAGGCCGACGAACGCCAGCGCGGGCAGGGACGCCCATACGGCCCGCGGCCCGCCGTCCGACGGCAGGGCCCGCCCGCCGCGCTTGACCGAGACCCACAGCGCCGCGCCGCCCACCGCGACGTTGGTGACGCGCTGGACGAACAGCGCGAGGAACAGTCCGGTCAGGGTGGAGGACGCCTCGGAGATCAGGGCCATCACCGAGCCGAACCCGAACGCCGCGACCAGCGTGAGCAGCACCGCCTGCCGCTGCACGGGCGCGCCGCGCAGTTCGGGACCGCCCGCCAGCACCACGCCCACGATCGCCACCCCGATCCCCGCGAACTGGACCACCCCTGGCCGGTCGCCGACCAGCAGGCCGACCGACACGGGAACGACCACGCCGAGCGAGCCGAGCGGCGAGACGACGCCCATCGGGCCGAGGGCGAGCGCCTTGTAGAAGGCGAGCATGGCCGCCGGTCCGACGACCCCGGCCGCCACCGCGTACCAGAGCTCCGGTCCTGCCTCGCTCCAGCCGCCGGTCGCGATGACGACGGCGCCGAGCACGAGGACCGCGAGCATCTGGGACACCACGACGACCGTCAGTGCGGGCATGCGCCGGGTGAGCAGCCCGCCGCCGAAGTCGGCCAGCCCCCACAGGAGGCTGGTGGCCAGGGCGAACAGTGCTGTCATGGCATCCTCGCAGTACAGTGTGGTGAACATATGGGTGCACCACACCGTAGTGCAGTCCATTGAACTCTGTCATCCAGAATATTGGACGGAATGTGACGGACCTCGACCAGCTCACGCAGTCCCTCGCCCGCAACCTCAAGCGCTGGCGCGGCGAACGCGGCTTCACGCTCGACGCGCTCGCCGCCCGTGCGGGCGTCAGCCGCGGCATGATCATCCAGATCGAGCAGGCCCGTACGAACCCCAGCGTCGGCACGACCGTCAAGCTCGCCGACGCGCTGGGCATCTCCATCACCACGCTGCTCGACTACGAGCAGGGCCCCCACGTGCGGCTGGTGCCCGAGGAGCAGGCGGTACGGATGTGGTCCACCGACAAGGGCAGCCACACCACCCTGCTGGTCGGCGCCGAGGCGCGCGGCCCTCTGGAGCTGTGGTCCTGGACGCTGATGCCGGGCGACGCCAGCACCTCCGACCCGCACCCCGACGGCACCACCGAGCTGCTCCACGTCACGGCCGGAGAGCTGACCCTGGTCGTCGACGGCGTCAACCACCAGGTGCCGGCCGGAACCTCCGCCGTCTTCGAGTCCAACGTCCCGCACGCCTACCGCAACGACGGCGAGGAGCCGGTCGAGATGACCATGGCGGTCTCCGTCCCGCCCGTACGCTGAGACGGCCAACCGGCCGTGCGGGCAGCGCTGTTAGCGTGACACGCATGCGCGCACCCATCGGAGACTTCGACCACGCCCGCCCCGTCCCCGACTGCCTCGACCAGCTCACCGCACCCGTCGCCGACGCCGTGCGGGCATGGCGGGGGGCCGTGCCGGCCGACCAACTGCTGTACGTCGACACCGACCCCGCCATCGCCGACACCGCCGTCTTCGTCGAGCACCACGGCCGCGACCTGCTGGGCGCCTCCGCCAACTGCGTCGTCGTGGCGGGCAAGCGCGGCGGCGAGACGACGCTCGCGGCGTGCCTGGTCCTGTCCAGCACCCGAGTCGACGTCAACGGCGCCGTGCGCAGGCAACTCGGCGCCCGCAAGGCGTCCTTCGCGCCCATGGACACGGCGACCGGCGAGACCGGCATGGAGTACGGAGGCATCACCCCGATCGGGCTGCCCGCCGACTGGCCGCTGCTCGTCGACTCCGCCGTCGTCGACACCGAATGGGTCCTGATCGGCAGCGGCCGGCGCCGGGGCAAGCTGATCGTGCCCGGCAAGACCTTCGCGGAGCTGCCGGGCGCGGTCGTCCTCGACGGCCTCGGCGTCAGCGCGGGCTGAGCAGCGGGATCTCGATCGCCGGGCAGCGGTCCATCACCATGTCCAGCCCGGCCGCCCGGGTCCGCTCGTACGCCGCCTCGTCGATCACGCCGAGCTGGAACCACACCGCCTTGGCGCCCTTCGCCACCGCCTCGTCGGCGATGGCACCCGCCAAGTGGCTGTTGACGAACACGTCCACGACGTCCACGGGGAAGGGGATGTCCGCGAGGGTGGCGTACCCCTGCTCCCCGTGGACCGTCTCGGCCTTGGGGTGCACGGGTACGACCCGCTTGCCGAAGCGCTGGAGGACGGCGGCCACACCGTAGGCGGCACGGGCCCGGTTGCTGGACAGCCCCACCACCGCCCACGTGTCCCCGGACTCGGTCAGGATCTTGCGGATGGTCTCCGTCTCGCTGGGCACGCCTGCCTCCTGTGCGTAAGGTCGTCGTCTCCCTGCGCCAACGGCCACCCTCCGCCGGAGATTCCCCCGCCACCGTACGCATAGGGTGGCGGGATGCAGGAGCAGTACCGGACGGTCGCCCGCGAGGGCGTGCACGAGACCGAGATCAACCGATCGCGCTTCATCTGCGCCCTCGCGCCCGCCGCGACCGAGCAGGAGGCGCAGGACTTCGTCGCACGCGTCCGCAAGGAGCACCCGACCGCCACCCACAACTGCTTCGCGTACGTGATCGGCGCCGACGCCGCCGTACAGAAGGCCGGCGACGACGGGGAACCGGGCGGCACGGCGGGCGTGCCCATGCTCCAGATGCTGATGCGCCGCGAGGTCCGGCACGTGGCCGCCGTCGTCACCCGCTACTACGGCGGCGTGAAACTCGGCGCGGGCGGGCTCATCCGGGCCTACGGCGGCGCGGTGGGGGAGGCGCTCGACGCGCTCGGCACCCTCACCCGGCAGCGGTTCCGGCTCGCCACCGTCACCGTCGACCACCAGCGGGCCGGAAAGCTGGAGAACGACCTGCGGGCGACCGGCCGGACCGTGCGGGACGTCCGGTACGCCGAGGCCGTCACCATCGAGGTCGGTCTGCCCGGCGCCGACGTCGACGCCTTCCGCGCCTGGCTCGCCGACGCGACGGCCGGGACCGCCCGGCTGGAGCTGGGCGGCGAGGCGTACGGCGACGCATAATTTTCTGAGGACGTTCAGTGAGGACGTCAGTGAGGTGAGAACCGTGGCGGGCCCGCGTGACCACTACGCGGTACTCGGGGTGGAGCCGATGGCTTCGGCCGAACAGATCGCCTCCGCCTACCGGGGGCTCGTTCGTGCCCTGCACCCCGACGCCCACCCCGAGCTGGACGACGCGGAGCGGTCGGCTGCCCGCGAGCGGCTCGACGACGTGGTGGCGGCCTACGGCACCCTGCGTGACCCGGCCCGGCGCGCCGCCTACGACGACGCCCGGCGGGCGAGCCGACGTCCCGCACGGCGCGTCCCGGTCGACGGGCTGCTGCGGGCCGGGCCGACCCGCGTGGAACCCGCGGGGCCATGCGCGGGCGGCCGCACGGTCCTGGACCTCCTGTGGGAGTGGACGGTGAGCTGAGGAGACGGCGATGGCACGCGCGGTGGGTATCGACCTCGGTACGACGAACTCGGTGGTCAGCGTTCTGGAGGGCGGCGAGCCGACGGTGATCACCAACACGGAGGGCGCCCGCACCACCCCCTCCGTGGTCGGCTTCGCGAAGAACGGGGACGTCCTGGTCGGTGAGGTCGCCAAGCGGCAGGCCGTGACCAACGTCGACCGCACGGTGCGGTCCGTGAAGCGGCACATGGGCGAGGCGGACTGGCGCTTCCCCGAGCAGGGCGACATCGACGGCAAGCGGTACACGGCCCAGGAGATCTCCGCCCGGGTGCTCCAGAAGCTCAAGCGGGACGCGGAGGGCTACCTCGGGGAGGACGTGAAGGACGCCGTGATCACCGTGCCGGCGTACTTCAACGACTCCCAGCGGACGGCCACCAAGGAGGCCGGCGAGATCGCGGGCCTCAACGTCCTGCGCATCATCAACGAGCCGACCGCCGCCGCGCTCGCGTACGGCCTCGACAAGGAGAACGACCAGACGATCCTCGTCTTCGACCTCGGCGGCGGCACCTTCGACGTCTCGCTGCTGGAGATCGGCGAGGGCGTCGTCGAAGTCAAGGCGACCAACGGCGACACGCACCTGGGCGGCGACGACTGGGACCAGCGGGTCGTCGACCACCTGGCGCAGCGGTTCAAGAGCGCCTACGGCATCGACCTGTCCAAGGACAAGATGGCCACGCAGCGCCTCCGGGAGGCCGCCGAGAAGGCGAAGATCGAACTGTCGGCGACCACGGAGACCACCATCAGCCTGCCGTACCTGAGCGCCTCGGCCGATGGCCCGCTGCACCTGGACGAGAAGCTCACCCGCGCCCAGTTCCAGCAGATGACCGCCGACCTGCTGGAGCGGTGCAAGAAGCCGTTCCACAACGCGGTCAAGGACGCCGGGATCAAGGTGTCCGACATCAACCACGTCATCCTGGTCGGCGGCTCCACCCGGATGCCGGCGGTCACGGAGCTGGTGCGGGAACTGACCGGCAAGGACCCGCACAAGGGCGTCAACCCGGACGAGGTCGTCGCCATCGGCGCCTCGCTCCAGGCCGGTGTCCTCAAGGGCGAGGTCAAGGACGTCCTGCTCCTCGATGTCACCCCGCTGTCCCTCGGTATCGAGACCAAGGGCGGCATCATGACCAAGCTGATCGAGCGCAACACCACGATCCCGACCAAGCGCTCGGAGATCTTCACGACGGCGGAGGACAACCAGCCGTCGGTGCAGATCCAGGTCTATCAGGGCGAGCGCGAGATCGCGGCGTACAACAAGAAGCTCGGCATGTTCGAACTGACCGGCCTTCCGCCGGCCCCGCGTGGCATTCCGCAGATCGAGGTCTCCTTCGACATCGACGCCAACGGCATCATGCACGTGACCGCCAAGGACCTGGGCACCGGCCGGGAGCAGAAGATGACCGTCACCGGCGGCTCCGCCCTGCCGAAGGACGACATCGACCGCATGGTCCGGGACGCCGAACGCCACGCGGAGGAGGACCGGCGCCGGCGCGAGGCCGCCGAAACCCGCAACCAGGGCGAGCAGCTCGCCTACCAGACGGAGAAGTTCCTCAAGGACAACGAGGACAAGGTCCCGGGCGACGTCAAGACCGAGGTCGAGGGCGCGCTCGCCGAACTGAAGGAGAAGCTGAAGGGCGAGGACACCGCACAGATCCGCACGGCCACGGAGAAGGTCGCGTCCGTCTCGCAGAAGCTCGGCCAGGCCATGTACGCGCAGGCGCAGGCCGACCAGGGCACGGCCGGCGGTGCCGGTGCGGCCGCCGGAGAGGGCCCGAAGGGCGCCGACGCCGACGAGGACGTCGTCGACGCCGAGATCGTCGACGACGACCGGCAGCAGCAGGGAGGCGGGGGATGAGGCCGGGCACGCGCCGCGGGCTGACCACGGTGACCGGCCGCCCCGACCCGCCGCCGATGATCGCCCCGCCCGCCCCCGCCGGCCACCGCCCCGAGCCGGCCGGGCCCGGGGACACCGCGCCGCGCCCCGACGAGCGCCCCGGCCCCGCCGGCCCCACCCAGCGGGCCGACCGGGCCGAGGGCCAGGAGCGGGCCGAGCGCAACGAGCGGGCCGGGAGCCACGAGCGGGCCGAGCGCCACGCCCCGGCGGAGGGCCCCGAACTTGCCGAGGGCCAGGAGCTTGCCGCGCGGCCCGACGCGGCCGGTCCCGGGCGGTGGGACCCGAAGGCGGCACGGGTGTCGCCACCGCCGCCACCCGGCGCGGCCGCGCTGGCCGTTGCGCTGGCCGAGCGGACCGCCGACCTCCAGCGGCTGAAGGCCGAGTACGACAACTACCGCAGCCGGGTCCACCGCGACCGCCTCGCGGTGCGTGAGGCGGCCGTGGCGAACGTGCTGCGCCGGTTCATGCCCGTGCTGGACGCCATCGGGGAGGCGGCCGGGCAGGGCGAGCTCACCGGCGGCTTCCAGCGCGTCGCCCTGGCCCTGGACAGCGAGCTCGCGGCCCTGGGCCTCGGGACCTTCGGAGCGGTGGGCGACCCGTTCGACCCGCGCGTCCACCAGGCCGTCACGTACCGCCGCTCCTTCCTGGTCGAGCGGCCGGTGTGCAGCGAGATCCTGCGCCCCGGCTACCGGGTCGGCGACCACCTCCTCCGTCCCGCAGACGTCAGGGTCACCGGTCCCGCCCACCGGTGAGAAGAGAGGTCCGTGACGTAGCGGGTGCCGCGCACCGTTAGCGTGTACGGGGTTCACAACGGTGCGGAGGAGCGGTACACATGCGGCCATCGCGGGTCGGAGCGGCGTCGTGCGGAGCGGCGTCGTGAGGATGCTGCACACATCGGACTGGCACCTGGGGCGGTCGTTCCACCGTGTGAACCTGCTCGACGCCCAGGCCGCGTTCCTCGACCACCTCCTGGCGACGGTGCGCGAGCACGACGTGGACGTGGTGCTGGTGTCCGGCGACATCTACGACCGCGCGGTACCGCCGCTGCCCGCCGTGGAGCTGTTCGACACCGCCCTGCACCGGCTCGCCGAGGCCGGCGTACCCACCGTGATGATCTCCGGCAACCACGACTCCGGCCGCAGGCTCGGCGTCGGCGCCGGGCTCATCGAGCGGGCCGGGATCCACCTGCGGACCGACCCCACGGGCGTCGGCACCCCCGTCCTGCTCGCCGACACCCACGGCGACGTGGCGTTCTACGGGCTGCCGTACCTCGAACCCGCCCTCGTACGCGACCAGTTCGGTGCCACGAAGACCGGGCACGAGGCCGTCCTGACCGCCGCCATGGACCGGGTCCGCGCCGACCTCGCCGGCCGCGCTCCCGGCACCCGCTCCGTCGTCCTCGCCCACGCCTTCGTCGCGGGCGGCGAACCCAGCGACAGCGAACGCGACATCACCGTCGGCGGCGTGGCCGCCGTCCCGGCAGGGGTCTTCGACGGCGTCGACTACGTCGCCCTCGGGCACCTGCACGGCAGCCAGGCCCTCACCGAGCGGGTCCGCTACTCCGGCTCGCCGCTCGCGTACTCCTTCTCCGAGGCCGCCCACCGCAAGACGATGTGGCTCGTCGACCTGGACGGCGACGGGACGGTCCGCGCCCAGCGGGTCGACTGCCCGGTGCCGCGCCCGCTGGCCCGCGTCCGGGGCCGCCTCGACGACCTGCTCGCCGACCCCGTGCTCGCCCGCCACGAGGACTCCTGGGTCGAGGCCACCCTCACCGACCCCGTGCGGCCCGCCGAGCCCATGGCCCGCCTCGCCGAACGCTTCCCCCACGTCCTCAGCCTGCTCTTCGACCCCGAGCGGCCCGACGACGACCACCTCGCCTCGTACGGGCAGCGCCTGCGCGACCGCGACGACCAGCAGATCGCCGAGGACTTCGTCGCCCACGTGCGCGGCGGGACCGGCCCCGACGACCGGGAGCGCGCGGCGCTCCTGAGCGCCTTCGACGACGTACGGGTGGACATGGCACAGCGCGAGGTGGCCGGGTGAGGCTCCACCGGCTCGACATCACCGGCTTCGGCCCGTTCGGCACCACGCAGACCGTCGACTTCGACACGCTGTCCCAGGCGGGCCTGTTCCTGCTCCACGGGCCGACCGGCGCGGGCAAGACCTCCGTCCTCGACGCCGTCTGCTACGCCCTGTACGGGGCGGTGCCCGGCGCCCGGCAGAGCCCCGGGACGTCGCTGCGCAGCGACCACGCCCCGGTGGGCACGTACACCGAGGTCGTGCTCGACCTCACCGTGACCGGCCGGCGGCTGGAGATCACCCGGCGGCCCGCCCAGCCGCGCCCCAAGAAGCGGGGAGGCGGCTTCACGACCGAGAAGGCCCAGTCGTGGCTGCGGGAGTACGACGCGGAGAGCGGCGAGTGGAAGGCGCTGAGCCGCTCCCACCAGGAGATCGGTGAGGAGATCACCCAGCTCCTCGGCATGAGCCGCGAGCAGTTCTGCCAGGTGGTGCTGTTGCCGCAGGGCGACTTCGCGCGGTTCCTGCGCGCCGACGCGGAGGCACGTGGCCGGCTCCTCGGCCGGCTCTTCGACACCCGGCGCTTCGCCGCCGTCGAGGAGCGCCTCGCCGAGCTGCGGCGCACCGCCGAGCAGCAGGTGAAGGACGGCGACGAACGGCTCCTCGCGCTCGCCCACCGGATGGCCCAGGCGGCGGGCGGCGCGGCCGCCGGCTGGCCCGCCCCGGAGGGCAGGCCGGGCGACCCGGGCCTCGCCGCAGACGTCCTGTCGTGGGCGGCCGTGGCCAGGTCGGGCGCCCGGGAGGCGCTGGACGTCGCCGAATCGGCGCTCGCCGCCGCCGAGAGCCGGCAGGCCGCCGCCCGCCGCGCCCTCGACGAGGAGCGTGAGCTGGCCGCGCGGCAGCAGCGGTACGAGGACGCCCGGCGGCGCGCCGCCGAACTGGACGCCCGGCGGGCCGAGCGCGACGGCTGGCAGGCCCTGCTGGACCGGGCCCGCAAGGCCGAGCGGGTGGCCGGCCCGCTGAGCCTGCGCGACGACGCCGAGCGGGAGCACCGCACGGCGCGCGCCGCCCAGGAGCGGGCCGTCGCCGGTCTGCCGCCGGACCTCGCCGACGCGGGCGCCGAGCGGCTGGCCGCGCTGGCGGGGCGGTTGAGGGAGGAGCTCGGCGGCCTGGAGACCGCCCGCCGGGCCGAGCGGCGCGGTGCGGAGCTCACCCGCGAGCGCGACGAGCTGGACCGCCAGGCCCGCGCCGACGAGGAGACCCTCCAGGAGGCCGCCGCGTGGCTGGCCGACTGGGAGGCCACCCGCCGCGCCCTCCAGGACCGGGTCGACGCCGCCCAGGAGGCCGCGACCCGGGCCGAACACCTCGCGGGCCGCCTGGAACCCGCCCGCCGGCGGCTGGCCGCCGCCCGCCGCCGCGACGCGCTGGTACGGGACGTGGCGGCCGCCTCGGCGCGCCTCGCGGAGACGCGGGAGCGCGCCAACTCCGCCCACGAGACGTGGCTGGACCTGCGCGAGCGCCGCCTGCGCGGCATCGCCGCCGAGCTCGCGGCGGGCCTCGCCGACGGCGAACCGTGCGCCGTCTGCGGCTCCGCCGACCACCCGGCCCCCGCCCGCGCCGACGCCGACCACATCGACCGTACGACGGAGGACGCGGCCTACGCCGCCCACAAGCGCGCCGAGGACGCCCGCTCGGCCGCCGAACGCGAACTGGCGGTCACGGAGGAAGCGCTGACGGCCGCCCGCGCGGAGGTCGCCGCCGGCACGGACGTCGCCGGTGCCGGCGACCAGCCGTCGGTCGCCGAACTCGCGGACCAGGTCGCGTCGTTGGAGCGTGCCTACGACGGTGCCCGGGCCGTGGCCGGCGGGGTGCACGCGGCGCGGGAGGCGCTCGGCCGGGCGGAGCGGGAGCAGCAGCGGCGGCTCGACGTGCGGCAGCAGGTGGAGCGGCGGGCCGCCGCGCGGACGTCGCAGCGCGAGGCGCTCGACCGGGAACAGGCGGCCGTGGACGCCGAGCTGGCCCGGGTGCCGGGCGGCGCCGTGGCCGAGCACGCCGCGTTGCTGGAGCACCGGATCGCCCGCCTCGTCGAGGCCGCCGAGGCCGTGCGTACCGTCGAGGACACCGCCCGCCGCCTCAAGGAGGCCGACGACCGGCTCGCCGACGCCGCGTTCCGGGCCGGGTTCGACACCCCGCGCGCCGCGGCCGCCGCGCTGCTCGACGACGTACAACACCGTGACCTCCAGCGGCGGCTGGACGCCTGGCAGGCCGAGGCCGCCGCGGTCGCCGACCGGCTCGCCGAGCCGGAGACGCGCGCCGCCGCCGAGCGCCCGCCCGCCGACCCGGACGGCGCCCGGGCCGCCCACGCCGCCGCCGACCGGGCCGCCCGCGACGCGGACTCCGCCCTGGCCGCCCAGCGGGAGCGGTGCGCCGAGCTGGCCCGGCTGTCCCGGCAGGCCGCCGCCGAGGTGCGCCGCCTGGGGCCGCTGCGCGAGGAGTACGAGCGGGTGGCACGGCTGGCCGGGCTGACCGCCGGCACGTCCGCGGACAACGAGCGCAAGATGCGGCTGGAGTCCTACGTGCTCGCGGCCCGGCTCGAACAGGTGGCGGCCGCCGCGACGGTGCGCCTCCAGCGGATGTCGTCCGGCCGGTACACGCTCGTGCACTCCGACGCCCGCGCCGGCGGCAAACGGGCGGGCCTCGGCCTGCACGTCCTGGACGCCTGGACGGGCAGCGAGCGCGACACGGCCACGCTCTCCGGCGGGGAGACGTTCTTCGCGTCGCTGGCCCTGGCGCTGGGACTCGCCGACGTCGTCACCGACGAGGCCGGCGGCGTACGCCTCGACACGCTCTTCATCGACGAGGGCTTCGGCAGCCTCGACGACCAGACCCTCGACGAGGTGCTGGACGTCCTGGACTCGCTGCGCGAACGGGACCGCAGCGTCGGCATCGTCAGCCACGTCGCCGACCTGCGCCGCCGTATCCCCACCCAACTGGAGGTCGTCAAGGAGCGCGGCGGTTCGGCGGTGCGGCTGCGCGCCGGGGGAGCGCTCAGCGGCTGATCGCGCGGCGCGGCAGCGGCGACGAGTAGACGACGCTCGTGGTCACCGAGCCCAGCACGGCGACCTTCCCGGAGATCTCCTCCAGGTGCTGCATCGAACGGGCGGCGACCTTCAGGACGAAGCAGTCGTCGCCCGTCACGTGGTGCGCCTCCAGGATCTCCGGAGTCGTCTCCAGCATGTCGTGGAAGGGCTTGTAGTTGCCGTTGGGGTAGCGGAGCCGTACGAAGGCGAGGATGGGCAGCCCGAGCCGTTCCTGGTCGACGACCGCGGTGTACCCGGCGATCACGCCGGCCTCCTCCAGCCTGCGCACCCGCTCGGTGACGGCGCTCGCCGACATGGAGACGGTACGGGCCAGTTCGGCGAAGGTGGCCCGGCCCTGGTCCTGGAGGGCCGCGAGGATGCGCCAGTCGGTGGCGTCCGGTGAATATCCGGTCATGGACGAGGAATAGCAGGGGAATCCCCGGCCGGACAAGGCGATCTCCGGGGATTGTCACTTCACCGAGATGATCAACGAACCGTAGATTTCTGGGCATGACGACGACACCGATCACCAGCGCCCCTGCCGCCGCCAACCCCGTCCTGCGCGTCCCGCCGGCCTCTCCGGCCGCCGCCGCCGTGTACTTCTCGGCGAGCCTCGCCTTCCACGCGGACGTCTCCGACGTCGCCTCCGCGCTCGCCGCCGGAGGTGACCCGGGGTTCGTCGTCCTCGACTCCCGGTCGACGGAGTCCTGGGACCAGGGCCACATCCCGGGCGCGGTCCACCTGCCGACGGCGCTCATCCCCGAGCAGGCGGAGCAGCTCCTGGACAAGTCCGTGCCGGTCGTCACGTACTGCTGGGGCCCCGGCTGCAACGGTGCCACCCGCGCGGCCCTCGCCCTCGCCGAACTCGGCTACCAGGTCAAGGAGATGCTCGGCGGCTTCGAGTACTGGGCCCGCGAGGGCTTTCCGTACGAGACCTGGGAGGGGCAGCGGAAGCGTGACGCCGACCCGCTGACCGCCCCCATCGACGCGGCCGACTGCGGCTGCTGACGCCCGCCCCGGAGGCGCCCCGGCACCGTCACAACCGCGCCAGTTCGTCCACCAGGTCGTCCAGTCCCAGGGGGCCCTGGGACAGCGCGGCCATGTGCCACTTCTTCGCGTCGAAGGCGTCGCCGTGCGCCCGCCGGGCCTTCTCCCGGCCCAGCAGCCAGGCGCGCTCCCCCAGCTTGTAGCCGATGGCCTGGCCGGGCATCGACAGGTAGCGGGTCAGCTCGCTCTCGACGAACGCCGGCGGGCGGCTGGTGTGCCGCTGGAAGAACTCCTGCGCCAGCTCCGGAGTCCACCGCTCACCCGGGTGGAACGGCGAGTCCGCCGGGATCTCCAGGCCCAGGTGCATGCCGATGTCCACGATCACCCGGCAGGCCCGCATCATCTGGCAGTCCAGGTACCCCAGGCGCCGCTCCGGGTCCGGCAGGAAGCCCAGCTCGTCCATGAGCCGCTCCGCGTACAGCGCCCAGCCCTCCGCGTTGGCGCTGACCCCGCCGATGGTCGCCTGGTAACGGGACAGTTGGTCGGCGACGTGCACCCACTGCGCGATCTGGAGGTGGTGGCCGGGCACGCCCTCGTGGTACCAGGTCGACACCAGGTCGTACACCGGGAACCGGGTCTCGCCGTCGACCGGCAGCCAGGTGCGGCCCGGGCGCGAGAAGTCCTCGGACGGGCCGGTGTAGTACGGCGCCGCCGCCCCGCCCGGCGGGGCGATCCGCGACTCCACCTTCCGTACCCGCTCCGCGAGTTCGAAGTGCGTGCCGTCCAGCGCCTCGATCGCCTCGTCCATCAGGGCCTGGAGCCAGACCCGTACCTCCTCGACCCCCTCGATGTGGGTGCCGTGCTCGTCGAGGTGGGCGAGCGCCTCCCACGGCCCGGCACCCGGCAGGATCTTCTCCGCCTCGGCCTTCATCTCGGCCAGGAGCCGGTGGTATTCGCCCCAGCCGTACGCGTACGCCTCGTCCAGGTCGCAGTCGCTGCCGTTGAAGTACCGCGACCAGCGCGCGTACCGCTCCCGGCCCACCGTGTCGGGCGCCCCCTTCACGGCCGGGGCGTACACGTCCCGCATCCAGTCCCGCAGCCTCGCCAGCGCCCGGGTGGCCCCGCCCGCCGCCGCGTCCAGCTCCGGGCGCAGCCCGGCCGGGGCGGCCGCCACGAACTCCTCGAACCAGCCGCGGCCCGCCCCGTCGTTGCCCGTCCACTCGGTGAGCTGCCCGATGAACGTGGCCGTTGCGCGCGGGCCGCCTGGCAGGCCACGTGCCAGGCCCAGTTCGAGGGATTCGCGGTAGCCGTCCAGCGCGGCAGGCACCGCCCGCAGCCGCTCGGCGACCGCCGCCCAGTCGTCGTCGGTCTCGGTGGGCATCACGGTGAAGACGATGCGGACGCTGTGCGCGGGTGAGCGCATGTTGCTGACCGTACGCAGTCCCTCGCCGGCGTCGTGCACGGCCAGTTCGGCGGTGAGGCGCTCGCGCAGGAGCCGTCCGCAGCGCCGCTCGGCGTCACCGCGGGCGCCGGGCAGGCGCTCGGCCTCGTCGAGCCTGGCGAGGGTCTCACGGGCCAGGGCGGCGATCTCTTCCTGACCGGCGGGCGAGAAGTCCGGAAGGAGCCCGGCGCTCTTCTGGACACCCAGGTAGGTACCGGTGATCGGGTCGAGTTCGATGAGCGCGTCGACATAGGCGTCGGCGACCACGCGGGGGAGCGCGCTGCTGGAGGTCTCTGGCATGAGGCCATCCTGGTATGCCACCGGCGCCGTCGTCATCCTCATCCGTCTCGGTCGGCTGACAAATGAGCGGGCGCGCCGGGCGGCAGGAGCGGCCCGCACTCCCACTGCTGGAAGATCAGCCGGGTCTCCACGCGGGCGACCTCGCGCTGCGAGGTGAACTCGTCCAGCACGAGTCGTTGCAGGTCGGAGGGGTCCGACACGGCCACGTGCACCAGGTAGTCATCAGGACCGGTCAGATGGAACAGGGCCCGGGACTCCGGGAGGGCCCGGATCCGGTCGACGAACGGGCCGATCAGCTCCCGGCGGTGCGGGCGTACCTGGACCAGGAGCAGCGCCTCCAGACCGCGGCCGATTTTGGCCGGATCGAGTCGCAGCCGGTTGCCCAGGATGATCCCTGTCCGGCGCAGCCGTGCCACCCGGTCCAGGCAGGTGGAGGGGGCCACCCCGACCTCGGCGGCCAGTTCCCGGTAGGTGGTCCGGGCGTCGTTCTGCAAAAGGCGAAGTATGTGCAGATCGACCGTGTCGAGGACGACAGAATCGTTCATTCGCCGAACGTAACACGGCGATTTTAGGCTACTCCCGGGTATCCGTTCAGAGTGCCGTCCATGGATGCCCTGTCCCACGACGCCACCGCCCCCCTCCCCACCCCGGGAGCCCCGAGGGCACTGGCCACCGAAGCCGTGCACGCCGGGCGCGACGACCTCGCCGCCCTGGGCCTGCACGCCGTGCCGATCGACCTCTCCACCACGTACCCGTCCCATGACGCGCGGGCCGAGGCGGAGCGGATCGACGCGTTCGCCACCACCGGCGCCCGCCCGGACGGGCCGCCCGTCTACTCGCGGCTCGACAACCCCACCACCGCCCGTTTCGAGACCGCGCTCGCCCGGCTGGAGGGCACCCAGAGCGCCGTCGCGTTCGCCAGCGGCATGGCCGCGCTCACCGCCGTCCTGCTGGTCCGCGCGAGCATGGGCCTCCGCCACGTGGTGGCGGTCCGGCCCCTGTACGGGTGCAGCGACCACCTCCTCACCGCAGGGCTGCTCGGTACGGAGGTGACCTGGACCGACGTGGCGGGCATCGCCGACGCCATCCGGCCGGACACCGGCCTGGTGATGGTCGAGACCCCCGCCAACCCGACCCTCGCCGAGGTCGACATCCGGGCCGTCGCGCAACGCTGCGGCTCGGTGCCGCTCCTCGTCGACTCCACCTTCGCCACCCCCGTGCTCCAGCGCCCCGTGGAGCACGGCGCGCGGATCGTCCTGCACAGCGCCACCAAGTACCTGGGCGGGCACGGCGACGTGCTGGCGGGCGTGGTGGCGTGCGACGAGGAGTTCGCGGGCAAGCTGCGCCAGGTGCGGTTCGCCACCGGCGGCGTCCTGCACCCGCTGGCGAGCTACCTGCTGCTGCGCGGGCTGTCCACGCTGCCGGTGCGGATGCGGGCCGCCTCCACGTCCGCCGCCGAGCTGGCGCGCCGGCTGGCGGTCGACCCGCGCGTCGCCCGGGTGCACTACCCGGAGATCGGCGGCGCGATGGTCTCCTTCGAGGTGTACGGGGACCCGCACGACGTGATCGCCGCGGTACGGCTGATCACGCCGGCGGTGAGCCTCGGCAGCGTCGACACCCTGATCCAGCACCCGGCCTCCATCAGCCACCGCATCGTGGACCAGGACGACCGGCGCTCGGCGGGCGTCAGCGACCGGCTGCTGCGCATGTCGGTCGGCCTGGAGGACGTCGAGGACCTGTGGCGGGATCTGACGGAGGCGCTCAGTGCCGGCCCCGGCCGGCCCGCTGCTGGGGGCGGGGCACGGGAACCCCGTTCAGTCGCGCGGTGATCACCAGGGTGCCCTCCTCGATCTGGTAGTCCAGCGGCAGGTTCAGCCCCCGCATCGCCGCGACCATGCCCGTGTTGGACGACTGCGTCACGGCGTACACGCTCTCGCAGCCGGCCTCGCGGGCCAGCGACACCAGACGGCGCAGCAGCTCCGTGCCGATGCCGCGGCGCTGCCAGTCGTCCTCGACGATCAGGGCCACCTCGGTCTCGTCGCCGTCCCACAGCAGGTGGCCGAGGGCGACGAGCCGGCCGGACGCCGTCTCGACGGCGAGCGTCCGGCCGAACCGGGGGCTCAGGAGGTGGTTCAGGTAGCGCCCGGCGTCACCGACCGGGCCGTGGTAGCGCAGCCCCAGGGTGCGGTCGGAGCACCGCTCGTGCATGGCCCGGGCGGCGCCGACGTCGCCCTGGTCGGCGCGGCGGACCGTGATCTCGTTGCCCTCCGGGAGGGTCAGCACGTCCTGGCTGCGCGGGATGCGCGGGCCGAGGCGGGCGTCCAGCTCCACCAGGGCCCGGGCGCGGGCGAACTCGGTGGGCGTGAACGGCAGGTAGGGCCGCTCGACGGTGATGGCGCCCCCGTTCGGGTCACGCAGCCGCATCACGGTCTCCCCGTCCTCCAGGACGCCCTCGACCGGGGCCGTCGCACCGGTCGGGCGGCCGGTCGGCGAGACGGCGGGCAGCGAGTGGATGGTGCACCGGCCGAGCAACTGGCGCAGCGCGAGCGGCAGTTCGGCGGCGTCCAGCGCGGTCCGGGTGGCCAGGCCCAGCATCCGGGTCGGGGTGTCCACCAGGTCGTGCGCGTCGGCCCGCTCGGTCCAGGTTCCGGTGCCGCCCGCCGCGGCGACCTCCCGGGTCAGCGCCGCCGCCTGGAGCGAGGCGGGCGCCCGCAGCAGGAACTCGTCGACCGTGCCGTCGGCCAGCGGATGGGTCTGGAGGGTCAGGATGTCGACGCGCAGGTGCGCGAGCGCCGTGCACAGCGCGGCCAGGCTGCCCGGCTCGTCGCGCACGGTGGTCCGCATGCGCCACAGCACCGTCTCGCCCGCCGCCTCCCCGCCGGTGGAGCCCGTCGCCTCCCGGCCGCCGCCGGCATCGGCGCCGGTATGGGAGGCGGTGGGCGGGGCATGGCTGTGGCGGCGCGCCCACCAGGTGTGGAACGCCGCCGTCGCGATGAGGACCACCGCCGACACGGCGAGGAGGTAGGGGCCGTCCGGACCGTGCACAACGGTGTTCGCCACCGCGTCCGCGACGGCCACGGCGGTGAACAGGGCTGCCAGTTCGACGAGATCCCGCCGCCAGTGGTGTCGGTGGTGGCGGCGGTGGGTGCTCTTCGCGGAAGTCGCATCAGTCATGGCATCACTGTGACCGCGTGGTGTTGCGTGATCACGAACGCTTTGTGACTGATGGGTTAAGTGTGCGTCTGGCATGATAGGTCCGGTTTTCAATAGTTTGGTCTTGGGGCCTCATTGGCCGACCCGCCCCGGCCGGAGCGTCCTGGAGAAGAGCACCGCCCCACCGGTCGCCCGCAGCCGTACGGTCAGTTCGCCGCTGTCGCCGTCGATGTCCACCTCGCCGAAGTGCTGCGGCGACTCCATCGGCGAGACGTTCGCCCGCTCCGGCGCCCGGACGAACACCCGGTCCGGGCCGAACGTACCGTCCAGGGCGTTCGCCGGGAACCCGCCCGCCGCGAGCGGTCCCGAGACGAACTCCCAGAATGGCGCGAAATCCTTGAACACCGCCCGCTCCGGCGCGTAGTGCTGGGCCGAGGTGTAGTGCACGTCCGCCGTGAGCCACACCGTGCCGGTGATCCGCCGGTGCTTGACGAACCGGAGCAGTTCGGCGATCTGGAGCTCACGGCCCAGCGGCGCGCCCGGGTCGCCCTGCGCGACCGCCTCGATGTCCGTTGCGCCGTCCGGGACCACCAGCCCGAGCGGCATGTCGGCGGCGAGCACCTTCCACACCGCCCGGGAGCGGCTCAGCTCCCGCTTCAGCCAGGCGAGTTGCTCCGCGCCCAGGATGCCGGTGGTGTCGTCGGTCTGGCGGCCGGGCGAGTTGGCGTTGCGGTACGTCCGCATGTCGAGGACGAACACGTCCAGGAGGGGCCCGTACCGCACCACCCGGTGCATCCGCCCCGCGTGGAGGGTGGACACCGGGAAGTACTCGCCGAACGCCCGCAGCGAGCGGGCGGCCAGGACGTCGACGTCCTTCTCGGTGTAGCGCGGGTCGTCCAGGATCTGGCCCGGGTACCAGTTGTTGCGCACCTCGTGGTCGTCCCACTGCACGATGGAGGGCACCTGGGCGTTGAAGGCCCGGACGCCCGGGTCCAGCAGGTTGTACCGGAAATTGCCCCGGTACTCGGCGAGCGTCTCGGCGACCTTCGCCTTCTCCTCCGTCATGACGTTGCGCCAGACCCGCCCGTCCGGCAGCGTCACGCTCTCCCGGAGCGGCCCGTCGGCGTAGACGGTGTCGCCGCTGCACAGGAAGAAGTCCGGGTCCAGGCGGCGCATCTCGTCGTACGCGAAGAACCCGCCGATGTCCGGGTTGATGCCCCAGCCCTGCCCGGCGATGTCGCCCGACCACAGGAACCGCACCCCGTCCCGGCGCCGCGCGGGCGCGGTGCGGAAGGTGCCGAGGACCGGCTCGCCGGCGCGCCGGGGGTCGTCGGGGTCGGTGAGCGTGACCCGGTAGTGCACCTGCTCGCCCGGCGGCAGGCCGCGCAGCGCGGTGGTGCCGGTGAAGTCCGTGTCCGGGCCGAGCAGCGGACCGACGTGGCGGCGGACGTGCCGGAACGACTCGGTGGCCGAGGTCTCCACGACCATGCGGGCCGGGCGGTCCGACCGTACCCACACCAGGCCGGACGACGCCGTGACGTCACCCGTCTGCACGCCCCACGCGGCACGCGGCCGCCCGGACCGGGCGAACGCGGGCGCGGCGGCACCCAGGGACAGGGCCGCCGAGGCGGCCAGCGAACCGCGCAGCACGGTACGGCGGGCGGGGGACGGGCTCGGACGGTGCGACGGAGTGTGCGACATCGATACGCCTCCAAGAGACAGGGCGGGGAGTCGCCCCATGCCTAACGCCCGGTGGCGGCGCGCACGCGAACCCCGCGTGAACAACCGCCTTCAGGCCCCCGCCAGCAGCCCTACCCCGCGTGCGATGTCGGACGGCGTCAGATGGGCGTACCCCAGGACCAGCCGTACGTCCCCGTCGTCCGGACCGGTCGCCGTCGCCGTCCCGTAGTCGGCGAGCGGACGGAGGGTCACCCCGGCGGCGGCCGCCCGCTTCACGAGGACGCCCCCCGCCGCGTAACGCCCCGGCACGCGCGCGATGACGTGGAGCCCGGCCGCGATGCCGCTGACCTCCGTGCCGGGGAAGTGCTCCTCCAGGGCGTCGATGAGCGCGTCCCGCCGCTCCCGGTAGGCGCGGCCGCAGCGGCGCAACTGGCGGTCGTAGCCGCCGCTCGTGACGAAGTGGGCGAGCACGGCCTGGTCGAGCGACGGGTTGCCCAGGTCCATGGTGCGCTTGCGCTCGACGACCTCGCCGGCGAGCGACTCCGGGACGAGCATCCAGCCGAGCCGCAGCCCGGGCGCGAGGGACTTGCTGACCGAGCCGGTGTACACCACGCGCTCCGGGTCCAGGCCCTGGAGGGCGCCCACGGGGGAGCGGTCGTAGCGGAAGTCGCCGTCGTAGTCGTCCTCGATCAGGTAGCCGTCCACCGCGCGGGCCCAGCCGAGCAGTTCGGCGCGGCGCCGCGCGGAGTAGGCGATCCCCGAGGGGAACTGGTGGGCGGGCGTGGTGACCACGACCCGCAGACCGGACGCGGTGAGGGGCCCGACGGCGAGACCCTCCGCGTCGAGCGGCAGGGGCACGGTCCGCAGCCCGGCCGACGCGAAGAGGGCCGTGGGCTCCGGAGCGCCCGGGTCCTCGACGCCCAGGGCACGCAGCCCCCGCGCCCCCAGGACGAAACCGAGCAGCGTCATCGCCTGCGCCACCCCGGAGCACACCACCAGCCGCTCGGGGTCGGCGACCACGCCCCGCCGCCGCGTCAGCAGCGCGGCCAGGGCCGTACGCAGCTCGGGCAGCCCGCGCGGGTCGGGGTAGCCGAGCGCCAGGTGCGGCAACCGGGACAGGACCGCCTTGTGCGCGGCCGCCCAGGCGGTACGGGGGAAGAGCGACAGGTCCGGCGAGCCGGGGCGGAAGTCCACCCCGGCGCCCACGGCACGCGGGGCCAGGTCCCGCGTCGCGGGCGTGGCCTGCCGCACCGCGTCGCCCACCCACGTCCCGGCGCCCCGGCCGCTGCGCAGGTACCCCTCGGCCGTGAGCTGCTCGTACGCCTCCGTCACCAGCCCCCGCGACACCCCGAGGTCGGCCGCCAGCTCCCGGCTGGACGGCAGCCGCGTCCCGGCCGCGAGCCGGCCGGACCTGACCGCGTCACGCAGCGCCGACTGGAGCATCCGGCCGCGTCGCCGGGGCGGCGCGGCGACCGCCGGCAGCAGCAACTCCCAGGTGCCCCCACCCCGTTCGCCCGTCATGCTCCCGACCCTACAAGTGGTCCACGAACCACGGGCGGAAGTGGCCCTGCGACCGGACCGCCGCCCCGCCTAGCGTCGTCGCCATGAACGTGAACCGGGCGCGGGGCGCCCTGCTCGCCGCCTTCGCCTGCGTCCTCGTCGGCGCCTCCTTCACCGCCAACAGCGTCCTCGGCGACTACCCGTACGCGGGCGGGCAGGCCCTCCGCTACGGCCTGGCCTTCCTGTTGCTCCTCCCGCTGGTGGGGCGGGGCGCGGCCACCGCCCTACGCGGGCTGACGGCACGCCAGTGGGCGCGGGTGGCGGTGCTGGCGGCGGTGGGGATGGTCGGGTTCAACCTGGCCGTGCTGGCCGCCGAGCGCACCGCGGAACCAGCGGTGCCGGGCGTGTTCGTCGGCTGCGCGCCGGTGGTGGTCGCCGTGCTCGTGCCCGCCCTGGACGGGCGCCGGCCCGCGCGGCCGGTGCTGTACGGGGCGCTGCTCGTCGCGGCCGGGGCGTTCACCGTGCAGGGGTGGGGGCGTACGGACGCGGCCGGGATCGCGTGGTCGGTGGGGGCCCTGGTGGGCGAGGTGGGGTTCGCGGTGCTGGCCGTGCCCGTACTGAAGCCGCTCGGCCCGAGGCTGCTGTCGGCCACCGTGTGCGGCGTCGCCGCGCTCGAATCGGCGCTCGCGGGGCTGCTGATGGACGGTACGGCCATGCTGCGCGCACCGACCGGGCAGGAGGCGGTGGCGCTGCTGTGGCAGGCCGCCGTCGTCACGGTCGTCGGGTTCGTCTGCTGGTACGTGGGCGTGCAGCGGATCGGGGCCGAGCGCGCCACCCTGTTCTCCGGGCTCATCCCGGTGTCCGCGGCGATGACCGCGCCGCTGGTCGCCACCGGTTCCTACGGTGTCGCCCAGGGCGCCGGCAGCGCGCTGGTCGGCGCGGGCGTCGCGCTCGGCTCGGGTGTCCTGGGCCGCCGGTCAGCGGCTGCCGTCCAGGAGCACGCGCGCGACGAGGGCGGGGTCGTCGTTCATCGGCACGTGTCCGCATCCGGGCAGCCGTACCAGCCGTGCCCCGGGGACCGCCCGCTTGGCGCGGACGCCCTGGCGGCGCAGCAGCAGCCGGTCGCGGGTGCCCCACGCGACGGTGACGGGCAGCCCGGGGACGTCGTCCGTGAACAGCACCCGGCGCCCGGCGACCAGCGTCTGGCGGAAGCCGGTCGCCCCGCGCAGCGCGAGCGTCTCGGCGACCACGGCCTCCGGTGAACGCCGCCCGGGCCGGGCGTAGATGGTGCTGGTGAGCGCGGCCCGCCCGGCGGGCGACCGGGACAGCCACTCGATCATCGGCAGCGGCAGCGACTCGGCCCCCTGGCGCATGGCGAGCAGCGTCCCGAAGGCGTACCGGCGCTCGCTCTCCGTCCAGAAGCCGGCGGGCGACAGCGCGGTCACCGACCGTACGAGCTTGTCGCGGCCGAGCGCGAGGGCCAGCAGCCCGCCCAGCGAGTTGCCCGCCACGTGCGGACGGTCGAGGTCCAGGGCCTCGCACAGCGCGCCGAGCACCGGCACGACCGTGGCCAGGTCGTACGCGAACCCGTCGGGCAGCGCGGGGGAGGCGCCGAAGCCGGGCAGGTCGACGGCGACCACCTCGCGCTCGGCGGCCAGGATCTCCAGCACCGGCTGCCAGGCCTGCCAGTGGTGCCCTATGCCGTGGAGCAGCAGCAGCGGCTCCCCGTCGCCCATCCGCTCGTACTCCACCGTCACCGTGCCGGACCCGCGCGGGGACTCGACCGGGAAGGACACCTGTGCGGCCATGCTGCTGCTCCTGTCCCTGACTGGGCACGCCCTGTCTTAGACGCTTCGTCAGCAACAATTACCGCCCGGTAGGGCCGAGTTCAAGGGGCCGGGCCGTCCCGTGTCCGCCGCGTACCGCATGATGGGACGGTGGCAACCGACACAGACACAGAAGCCGGCCCGGACGCCGACGACACCACCCGTGTCTTCGAGGCGCACCGGTCCGTCCTGACGGGAGTGGCCTACCGGATGCTCGGCCGGGTCGCCGACGCCGAGGACGTGGTCCAGGAGGCCTGGCTGCGCTGGTCCGCCGCGGACCGCTCCGAGATCCGCGAGCCTCGCGCCTATCTCGTCCGGGTCACCACCCGGCTCGCCATCGACCGGCTCCGCCAGGTGCAGGCGCGCCGCGAGGCGTACGTCGGCCCCTGGCTGCCCGAACCGGTCCTCACCGACTTCGGCCCGACCGTCCCCGACACCGCCGAACACGCGGTGCTCGCCGACTCCGTGTCGCTCGCCGTCCTGGTCGTCCTCGAATCCCTCTCGCCGCTGGAACGGGCGGTGTTCGTCCTGCGCGAGGCGTTCGGCTTCCCGTACGCGGAGATCGCGGCCACCCTCGACCGGTCGGAGGCGGCCGTGCGGCAGCTCGCGGGCCGGGCCCGCCGCCATGTCGACGAGGGCAGGCCCCGGTACGACGTCGACCCCGACGAACGCCGCGACCTCACCGAGCGGTTCCTCGCCGCGGCCGCCGGGGGTGACCTGGACGGACTGCTCGCCCTGCTCGCGCCCGACGTGCGGCTCATCGGCGACAGCGGCGGCAAGGCCCAGGCGCCCCGGCGCGTCATGGAGACCGCCGACAAGATCGGCCGGTTCCTGTGCGCGGTCGCCGGCGATCCGGCCGCGTACGCCGAGCTCCGGGCCGTCGAGGTCAACGGCGGGCCGGCGCTGCTCGTACTCGCCGGCGGGAAGCCCGACTCGCTGATTCAGGTGGATGTGGTGGACGGCCGCATCCAGTGCATCTATATCGTGAGAAATCCGGATAAGCTAGCCGCATTGGTGTCGTAACCGGCACCCATGGGCGCCACCAGGCCCCGCGTCCCCTCTCCCGGGCGCGGGGCCTTCGTCGTCACCCCGCGGTGTACGCGAACAGCCTGTGAACGCTCTGCGACAAGGCTCGACCCCGCTCCGTAACCGGCCGACGATTGGTCTTGACCAAGGGTGGGTGCCGCCTTATGGTCGCAGGGATAGTGCAGGAACCTTTAATAAACAAGGCACGGAAAGCCGCCGGGAGTCCGGCGATTGCGGAGGATCAGGGTGGGGACCACGCAACTGGAATCGGTGCCGGAGCCCAAGTACTGGCACTTGAAGACCGTGATCGGCGAAGCACTGGACACCGAATTCTCGGTGGGGGAGATCCTGCCCAACGAACGTGAACTGGCCGCCCGTTTCGGCGTCGCCCGTGCCACGCTCCGTCAGGCGCTCGAACAGCTCGAACTGGAGGGCCGCCTCCAGCGCCGCCGCGGTGTCGGCACCACCGTCGCACCGCCCCGCATGGGAGTGGACGTCTCCACCGCTCAGGCGCAGTGGCCCGGCGCCGGCGAGGAGACCTGGCAGCCCGTCGACTGCGCCCTCGCCGCCCCGCCCGCCGCCGTGGCCCGCCTCCTCGACCTGGACCAGGGCGCCGACGAGCCGGTGCACACCGTGCGCCGCCTCCGTATGACGCACGGTCAGGCCGTCGCCGCCGAGCAGCTCTACGTCCCCGCCGCCTCCGTACCGGAACTCACCGGCATCGACGCCCCCTCCGGCCCGGCCCGCGCCCGCGCCGTCCTGCGCGAACTCCAGCGGCTCGCCCTGGAGGGCCAGGACCGCGCCGTGGAGCTCGGCTCCGCCCGCGCGGACGACGCCAAGGAGCTCGACCGGCTGCCCGGCGCCCCCGTCCTCGTCGTCACCACCCGCTACCTGTCCGACGGGCGCACCGCCGCCGTCTCCGTCGCCACCTACCGCGCCGACACCTGCCGGCTCACCTTCGGCGACGCGGGAGACTTCGGCATCGCGTCCTGAACCACGCCTGTCACGGCCCGTCGCTCAGCGGCGGGCCGTCACCGTTCCCTCCACCGCGAACAACTGCTCCTCCACATGGTCGAGCGCCAGCCGCAGCGCACCCGTCGCCACCGCCGCCTCACCCAGCAGCGACAGCGCCACCCGGGGCGGCCGCAGACAGAACCGTGCCAGCTCCTCCCGCAGCGGCTGGAGTACGCCGTCGAGGCCGGCCGCCCAGCCGCCGACCACCACCAGCTCCGGATCGAGCGCCAGCACCAGCGCCGCCACGTCGTGCACCAGCCGCTGGATGAACCGGTCCACCGCGGCCCGGGCCCGCGCGTCGCCCTCCCGGGCCAGCGCGAACACCTCCGCCACCGCCTGCTCGTCCAGCGGGTGCAGCGGCTCGTCCGTGGTCGACAGCAGCGTCTCCGGCGTCGCCCCCTGCCCCAGCAGGTGCAGCGCGCCGATCTCCCCGGCCGCCCCGCCGAACCCCCGGTGCAGCCGCCCGCCGATCAGCGACCCGGCGCCCGGACTCAGCCCGGCCAGAACGAAGACGATGTCGTCCGAATCGGTCGCCGCGCCCTTCCACTGCTCGGCCACGGCCGCCGCGTTCGCGTCGTTCTCGACCAGCACCGGACACCGGAACGACCGCCGCAGCCGCTCGCCCAGCGCCAGACCCGTCCAGCCCGGCAGCGCCGTACCCAGCCGGATCGTGCCGTCCGCCTCCACGATCCCGGGCGTCCCGACACCCACCGCCCGCAGACTGCCGCGCGCCACACCGGTGCGCCGCAGCACGTCGGCGACCACCGCCCGCACCCGCTCCAGGCGCTCGTCCGCCGACGCCGTCTCCGACACCTCCCGGGACCCGGCGCCGATGATCCGCCCGTCCAGCCCCGACAGCAGCGCGGCCACCCGGTGCGGCCCGATCTCGACACCCAGCAGGTGCCCCGCCTCCGCCCGGAACCGGAACCGCCGCGCCGGCCGCCCCTGGCGCCGCGCCTCGCCCTCCTCGGGCGCCGCCTCGACCACCAGGCCGTTGCCGATGAGCCCCTCGACCACACCCTCGACGGTCGGCCGGGACAGCCCCGTGATCCGGGTCAGGTCGGTGAGCGTGCGCGCGTCGGCGTCCCGCAGCGCATGGAGTACCACCGCGGAATTGATCCGCCGCAGCAGCGACGGATCCCCGCCGGTCAGCCGGCCCACCGTGTGTCCTCCCAGCTAGAACGCAATGTCTGCCGGATGGTACTCAATGACCCGGCCGAGCCGTCAGGCCCCTCGCCGGGGGCGCCCGCCGCGCACTCCCCGGGACCGGGCGCTCACCCGGGCGCGACGAACCCCGACTCGTACGCCGCGATCACCGCCTGCGTACGGTCACGGGCCCCCAGCTTCGCCAGCACGGCGCTGACGTGGGACTTGACCGTCTCGGTGCCGACGACCAGCTCGGCGGCGATCTCCGCGTTCGACATGCCCCGCGCCATCAGCCGCAGCACCGCCGACTCCCGCTCCGTCAGCGCCGCCCGCTCCAGCGCGGCCCGCGCGGTGCGGTTGCCGTACGTCGCCGCCAGCGACCGCACCCCCGAGGGGAAAAGCAGCGACTCGCCCTCCGCCACCAGCCGTACCGCGTGGACGATCTCCGTCGGCCGGGCCCGCTTCAGCAGGAACCCGTCCGCACCCGCGCGCAGCGCCCCGTACACGTACTCGTCGTTCTCGAAGGTCGTCACCACCAGGATCTTCGGCGGCTCGGGCACCGCACGCAGCACCAGCCGCGTCGCCTCGATGCCGTCGAGCAGCGGCATCCGCACATCCATCGCCACCACGTCCGGCCGCAGTTGACGCACCAGCGGAAGGACGGCCGCCCCGTCGGCGGCCTCCCCGACCACCTCGATGTCGGGCTGCGCCCCCAGGACGGCGCGCAGACCCTCGCGCACCAGAGGCTCGTCGTCGACCAGCAGAACCGTGATGGGCATCGGACCAGCCTAGGCCGCCGCCCCGTCCGGGCCGTCCGGCGGGAGGCTCACGCACACCCGCCACTCGCCCTCGAACGGTCCCGTGAACGCCTTCCCGCCCAGCAGCGCCGCCCGCTCCCGGATCCCGCGCAGACCGCTGCCGCCCTCCCAACGGGCGGAGCCCGCGACCGGATTGGTCACTTCGATGTCGAGCCACCCCTCCGACACCGCGATCCGCACCCTCACCGGCACCCTTCCCGCGTGCCGCAGCACATTGGTCAGCGCCTCCTGGAGAATGCGGTAGCCCTCCCGGGACACCGGTCCCGGCACCTGCTCCACCGGGCCCGACACCTCCGCCATGACGTCCGCGCCCGAGGCGCGCGCCGACTCCAGAAGCCGTTCCGCCTCCACCAGCGACGGGCGCGTGCCCGGGGCGTGCCCGGGCTCGCGCAGCGCCTTCAGGACCCGCTCCAGGTCCTCCAGCGCGCCGCGGCCCGTCTCCTCCACCACCGCCAGCGCCCGCTGCGTGAACTCCGGGTCCCGCGCCGCCCGTGCCGCGCCCGCCTGCACGACGGCCACCGTCAGCGCGTGCCCGATCGAGTCGTGCAGCTCACGCGCGATGCGGTTGCCCTCCAGCAGCCGCTCGGTGCGCTCCTCCAGAGCGGCCAGCCGCTCCGCCGCCGACGGCCCCAGCAACCGCCCCGCCACCCTGGTGATCAGCTCGCCCAGGCCGACGACCACTGCCAGAAGGGCGACCAGGGGCAGCACGGCGAGCGGTCCGTACACCCAGTCGCCCGGAGCACCGCCGCCCGCCGCGGCCAGCAGGTCGTAGGTCAGCATCAGCAGCCGGACCGTGGCCACCATCGTCACGACGGCGGCGACCAGCCGCACCCCCAGCCACAGGACCGTGCGCCCCCGCTGCTCCCAGGTGTCGGACGGCGCGGCCGTCACTCGCGCGTCCGGCCCCAGCAGCAACTGCGCCTGCACACCCTCCGCCAGCCGCACCCACGCGACCAGCCCCGCCGGCAGCACCAGCAGCACCGGCACCCACGGCGAGTCGACGCTGATGTACATCCACACCGCGTAGACCAGGGACGGCAGGCACAGGTGCAACCAGCGCGTATAGGTGACCCGTCGGGTCAAGAGGCGGAGGACTCGGCGCATGACGGCCATCGTGCCAGTGCCCCCGGGGCGGGCGGCTCCCCCGTGCGGGGGAGACGAGAGCCCCCCGAGGGGGAGGTCACGCCCCCGGTACGACGGCCAGGCTCGAGGGCATGACCAGCATCGACGTCCACGCACTCACCAAGCACTACGGCGGCCGCCGCGCCGTCGACGGCCTCACCTTCAGCGTCCTGCCCGGCCGCGTCACCGGCTTCCTCGGCCCCAACGGCGCCGGCAAGTCCACCACTCTGCGCCTCGTGCTGGGCCTGGCCCGCCCCACGTCCGGCACCGCCCTGGTCGGCGGCCGCCCCTACCGCACCCTCGCCGAGCCGCTGCGCCGGGTCGGCGCCCTGCTCGACCCGCAGGCCGCCCACGGCTCCCGCACCGCCCGGGGCCACCTGCGGGTGATCGCCGCCGGCAACCGCATCCCGGCGCGCCGGGCCGACGAGGTCCTGGAGGAGGCGGGTCTCGGCGCGGTCGCCGGCCGCCGCATCGCGACGTACTCGCTCGGCATGCGCCAGCGCCTCGGCATCGCCACCGCCCTTCTGGGCGATCCGGACGTGCTGATCCTCGACGAGCCGTCCAACGGCCTCGACCCGGAAGGCATCGTCTGGGTCCGCGAGACGATGTGCCGCCTCGCCCGCGAGGGCCGCACGGTCCTGGTCTCCAGCCACCTCATGAACGAGACCGCCACCTTCGCCGACCACCTCGTCGTGCTGGGGCGCGGCAGGCTGCTCGCGGACACTCCCATGAAGGACTTCCTCGACGAACGCAGCAGGCCGCGCGCCCGCGTGCGCACCCCCGAACCGGACCGCCTGCGCACCGCCCTCGCCGCTGCCGGGCTCGGTGCCGCGACCCCTTCGGACGACGGCCGGCTGACCGTCGACGGCGCGAAGGCCGAGGACATCGGGGCCCTCGCCGCCCGCGAGGGCATCCCCGTCCAGGAGCTGTCCGACGAACGCGTCTCGCTGGAACAGGCGTACCTCGAGCTGACCGCCACCGAGGCCGACTTCACGACCACCCGCCAGGAGGCCTGACCATGCGTACCGCTGCCGTCCTCCACTCCGAGTGGCTCAAGATCCGCACCATGCGCTCGCTCATGGCGGCCCTGATCGCCGTGTTCGCGGTCACCGCCGGGATCACCGTCCTCGTCAACGCCCTCACGGGGGCCGACGAAGCGGGACAGACCGGTGACGACCCGCTCTTCGCCGCCTTCTTCGGCCTCAACTTCGGCCAGGTCGCCGCCATCGCCTTCGGCACGCTGGCGGTCTCCTCCGAGTACGTGAACGGTGCCCTGCGGGTCTCCCTCGCCGCCGTCCCCGACCGGACACGCTTCTACGCCGCCAAGGCGGCCGTCGTCGGCTCCCTGGTCCTGCTGGTGGGTGTGGTGACCGGCTTCGTCACCTTCCTGGGCGGGCAGGCGTTCGTGGGGGAGCGGGCCCTCGGGCTCGGCGACCCCGGCGCGGTGCGCGCCTGCGTCGGCAGCGGCCTCTACCTGGCGCTGATGGCCCTGTTCGCGGCGGGCCTGGCGGCCGTGCTGCGCAGCGGCACCGCCGTCCTGAGCGTTCTGGTCCCGTTCGTCCTGATCGTGTCGTTCGTGGTCGGGGACGTCGCCTCTGGCGTGGCGGACTACCTGCCGGACCAGGCGGGGCAGTTGGTGGTCCACCAGGACACGCCTGGCATCGGCCCCTGGACGGGGCTCGCGGTGACGGCGGGCTGGGCGGCGGCCGCGCTGCTGGCGGGCTGGTTCGCCGTACGCCGCAGGGACGCGTGAAGGCATGCGGGCCGGGGGCCTGACGGAACGCCAATTGTCAGTGGTGGCCGCTTTACTGGAGCCATGACCACCGCACGGCATCTGGCGACCATCGATCGGCTGCGCTCCCGCCCCTTCCCCGGGGAGTTCGGCAGAACGGACGTGGGCTACAGCGGCGTCGGTTACCACATCGCCGAGCTGGCGACGAGCGAGGACTTCTGGGAGGACGACGGCACACGGCGCGAGATCGTCGAGGACCAGTACGACGCGGAGCGCGACGCGCTCGCGATGCTGCTCACCGCCCGCTGGGGCGAACCGCAGGTGTTCAGCCTCTGGTCGGTGTTCGACCGGGGCATGGCGGGCGAGGAGATACCCGACCCCTGGGACGCCCTCAGCCAGTCCGTCCCCGACGTCCACCTCTGGCGGGCGGACGGGCGGTGGATAGCCCTGGGCGTCTCGCACTGGGACAAGGAGCTGCCGTTCCAGCTCGTCACCGCCGTCACGGAGATAGACCCGCCCTAGGTCCCGCTCCTACGACTCCTCGGCGGCGGCGCGCAGCCGGGCGAATTCCTCCGCCATCGTCTCCAGCGTCCAGTGCGCGTTCAGGCCGCTGGGGTTGGGAAGCGCCCAGATCCGGGTGTCGCCGATCATCCGCTCCTGTGGGCCTATCCGCGCCTTGGGGTCGTGGAAGGCCGTGCGGTACGCGGTGACACCCGCCACCGCCAGCCAGCGCGGCCGCAGCCGCGCCACCTTGAGGGCGAGCAGCCGGCCGCCCTCGCGGAACTCCTCGGCGCTCAGCTCGTCGGCGCGCGCACTGGCCCGCGCGACGACATTGGTGATGCCGAGCCCGTACGTCAGCAGCTCGTCCTGCTCGGACGGCTTCAACTGCCGCGGGGTGAAACCGGACCGGTGCAGCACGGGCCAGAAGCGGTTGCCGGGCCGGGCGAAGTGGTGGCCCGTCGCGGCCGACATCAGGCCCGGGTTGATGCCGCAGAACAGCACGGACAGACCGCCCGCGATCACATCGGGCACGATGCGGTCGCGAGCGGCCTGGAGTTCCTGGGGAGTCATACGGGTCGTGTGCCCCGCGTCAGAGGATCGCACCGGGGACGTAACCGGCGGCCTCCGGGTGCTGCTTGGCGATCTCCTCGATCCGGGCGACCACCACACCGACCTGGTCGGCGGCGGCACCCGTGAACGAGAGCTTGTCCGCCATCGCCGCGTCCAACTGCTCGCGGTCCAGCGGGATACGGTCGTCGGCGGCGAGCTTGTCGAGGAGCTCGTTGCGCTCGGCGCCCTGCTCGCGCATGGCCAGCGCCGACGCCACCGCGTTCTCCTTGATGGCCTCGTGCGCGACCTCGCGGCCCACCCCGGCGCGCACCGACGCCATCAGCACCTTGGTGGTCGCCAGGAACGGCAGGTAGCGGTCCAGCTCGCGGGCGACGACCGCCGGGAACGCGCCGAACTCGTCGAGCACCGTCAGGAACGTCTCCAGCAGCCCGTCGAGCGCGAAGAACGCGTCGGGCAGCGCCACCCGGCGGACCACGGAGCAGGACACGTCGCCCTCGTTCCACTGGTCGCCCGCCAGCTCGCCGGTCATCGACGCGTAGCCGCGCAGGATGACCATCAGGCCGTTGACGCGCTCGCAGGAGCGGGTGTTCATCTTGTGCGGCATCGCCGAGGAGCCGACCTGGCCGGGCTTGAAGCCCTCGGTGACCAGCTCGTGCCCGGCCATCAGCCGGACCGTCTTGGCCAGCGACGACGGCGCGGCGGCGAGCTGCACCAGCGCGGTGACGACCTCGTAGTCGAGGGAGCGCGGGTAGACCTGGCCGACCGAGGTGAAGGCGTGCGCGAAGCCCAGGTGCGCGGCGATCCGCTGCTCCAGCTCCGCGAGCTTCGCCGCGTCCCCGCCCAGCAGGTCCAGCATGTCCTGCGCCGTGCCGACCGGGCCCTTGATGCCGCGCAGCGGGTAGCGGCCCAGCAGCTCCTCCAGCCGCGCGTACGCCACCAGCAGCTCGTCCGCCGCGGTCGCGAACCGCTTGCCGAGCGTCGTGGCCTGGGCGGCGACATTGTGCGAGCGCCCCGCCATCACCAGCTCGCCGTACTCGCCCGCCAGCTTGCCCAGCCGGGCCAGCACCGCCACCGTGCGGTCGCGCATCAGCTCCAGGGAGAGCCGGATCTGGAGCTGCTCGACGTTCTCGGTGAGGTCGCGGGACGTCATGCCCTTGTGGACCTGCTCGTGGCCCGCGAGCGCGTTGAACTCCTCGATCCGCGCCTTCACGTCATGGCGCGTGACCTTCTCGCGCTCGGCGATCGACGCCAGGTCGACCTGGTCGAGCACCCGCTCGTAGTCGGCGAGCGCGGCGTCCGGCACCTCGATCCCGAGGTCCTTCTGGGCGCGCAGCACGGCGAGCCACAGCCGGCGCTCCAGCTTCACCTTCTGCTCGGGGGACCAGAGGACGGCGAGCTCCGCGGAGGCGTAGCGGCCGGCCAGGACATTGGGGATGCGGGGCTTGGCAGTCACGTGACCAGAGTTTACCCGGCGCACATAGAGGATCTGTCACGCACGTGGCGTGCGGAAAACTGCTGGTCATCCTGCCCTTGGGTGACCCTCTGAGCGCTGTTCTGTGAGATAGGCGTGAGACGTCCGTCGTAGCAACAAACGAAGGCCCCGCCGGACATCCGGCGGGGCCTCTTGCTGTGCTCTCACCTCAGTCGAGGTCGTACTCGGACGACAGCTCACGGCCGGCACCGAGGTAGTCGACGGCGTATTCGGTCGGCTCGCCGTTCTGGTCCCAGTAGTGATTGATCACGACGACGGTCGGTGTGCCCGCCTCGACTTCCAGCAGTCCGGCGACGTCCTCGGGCACCTCTCGGAGCGCCACCGTGTCCCGGCGGCGAGTCACCCGCCGCCCGGTGCGCTCCTCAATCAGCCCGAACGTCATCCTGGGGAGAGGCGCGACCTCAAGGAACTCCGGCGCCTGGTCGGCAATCGCGCCGGACACCCACGTCGTGGACACCGTGACGACGCCCGCGCTGTCGAGGTACCGTCGCCGGCGCCGTGCAACCTCGGCGCCGGCCTCCAGGCCGAGGGCGTCGGCGACTTCCTGGGACGCCTCTTGCCTCACGGCGTCGAGGATCTCAACACGCTCATCGTCTCCGAGCGTGGCCCCGCCCGCCTGCAGCTTGGCGAGACGGTCGGCACCCGCGGTGAGCGTCTTGCGTTCGATCACGATCGTGCCGACGCCCGGCACTGATTCCGCGTAGCCCTCGGCACGGAGGACGGCAGCGACACGAGCGGCAGTCGCCGTGCTCACCCCCTCCGTCTGCATGATCTTGCTCACGGACGGGACGTGGTCGCCAGGACGGAGTTCCCCACTGTCGATCTGCGCCATGATCTGGGCAGCGATGCGCTGATAGGGAGCCATCGGCCGCCGATTCGAGGACATCTAAAACTCTCCTGTTCTTGAGTACTTTAGAAGAGTCCTTGACTTCGGGGGGACTCTAGAACAGTCTAGAGGTACGCAGTTCCCGCGACTACGCAGGAACAAGACGTGAGCCCCGGCGGGGTGATCACGACGTTGCAGCGCCGTGTCCGCCAGGGCTCCGCATCCTTCGAGATCTGGAGTCTCACAGATGCACGTTGAGCTTATCTCGCATGCCCAGACGGAGACGCCTCCGGGCAGTCCGCTCCGCGTCAAGGACATCGCCATCGCGCTCCGGGTGGACCCCTCCACGGTCTACGCCGAGATCAAGTCGGGGCGGCTGCCGTCGTATCGCGTTGGCCAGGGCCGCGGCACCATCCGTGTCTCCCGCGCCGCCTTCACGCAGTACCTCGCCGACCGCGGCATCCCCGCCGCAGAGCTGGCGGTGACGCTGTGAGCACCACCGTACCCAAGAACGTCAAGCCCTCTGGAGGGCTGGTCGAGCCGTTCCTGGCGGGTATCCCCACGCAGCCGGCGGCCGCGTCGGTCGAGACGCTGAAGCCCCGCTCCTGGTCGTTCGTCGACCGCGCCACCGGCAAGCGCCAGACCGTGACGTGCATGCCGGGCTGTGTCGCCGACCACAGCGGCGACATGGCGTCGCCCACCTTCCGCGACGACATCTGGTGCTACCAGGAGCCCGAGAGCCTGACGCTGCCGATCAACGTCAACGGCGAGCCAGAGGAGTTCCGGGTTCTCGGGGTGATGGTTAACGTCAACCCGTTCGACCGGCAGGTGTCCCAGCGTCTCCCGCACGCGGACGTCGAGGTGGTCGACGACCACTGGATCGAGGGCCTCGACCCGGACGGCCTGGAGACGGTCATCAACTCCCTCGCCCAGCGGCTGGACAGGCTCCGTGGGGTACAGGCCGAGCTGGTCGCCCTCCGCGCCGAGTACCGCAAGCAGGCCCAGGCGTGAGCGCCCGCACCGTGACCATCCCGACGATGGACCACGGCGACGTGACGATCCCCTGCCCGGCCTGGTGCACGCAGCAGTACCACCAGGATGGCGGGGCCCGGGTCGACATCACGCACACCGGCAAGGATGTGCCGCTGTACGTGCCGACGCCTGAGGGCAAGTCGCCTCTGCTGTCGCTGATGCTGGAGCAGCGGCCGTTCACGAACATGGACCCCGGCCGGGACGTGTTCGTGTCGGTGGAGCTGCTGGCGGGCCCTCACCCCATGGGCTCGGCGGCGCTGGACGCCCTGGCCGCAGCCCTCGTGGAGAACGCCTCCCAGGTCCGCGCGATGGCCCGCCGCCTCGCCGTCCTGGAAGCCACCCGGTGAGCTCCCGATGGCCTGTACGCCGCCCGACCGAGCACGCCGCCATCCGTGCGGCGGGCCGGTCGGCCCGGCCCCTGCCTTCTATTCCTGCCCTGATGGCCGCGCTCCTCGAGGCGAGTGAGCGCCGGGACCGTGAGGGCGTCTGCCTGGCCGCGCACCTGGTGGTGCGTGTCGCCGAAGGAGTTGACGAGTGATGAAGGACTTCAACCCCACCAGGGCCCTGGCCATCGGGGCCGGTGCTGTCATCATCGCGCTGACGGGCGCCGCGTTCTGGCTGTCCTACGCGCATCTCGCGGAGGTGGCCTTGGGCCACGGGCTCGGCCAGGCCCCGGCGCGTGCATGGGCGTGGCCGGCCACCCTGGACCTGTTCATCGTCGCGGGTGAACTGCTGATGCTTCGGGCCGCGCTGGCGCGGCGGGTCGACCCGTGGGCGATCGGGTTGACGGCCGCCGGGTCGGTCGGCTCGATCGTCCTGAACGTGGCCGGGGTGACCGGCACCCGCGACCCGGGCGCCGTGCCGCTGCTGGATTACGTGGTAGCTGCCGTGCCGCCCACGGCCGCCCTGCTGGCGTTCGGCGCGCTGATGCGGCAGATCCACCAGGCCCTCGCTGGGCAGGAGAGCGTTGATCACGTTCGCGCTGCTGCGGAAGTGACCGTGGAACGGGCCGACGAGGTGACCATTGATCGCTCTGCGGATGACCGCAAGGCGATCACCGCGATGGTCACCCCGCCGGTCATCTGCTCGGGACCCTCAGGGCTGATGCCGTTGCCGCTGCCCGTGAACAAGAGGGCCAGCATCGAGCCGCGCAAGGTGGTCGTCCCGGAGGTCACCGCGGTCGACCCGTGGGCGGACAAGTTCCCCTTCCAGACGACCATCGGGAATCCGCCCGCCAAGGCGCCTGCGGTACCAGCGGCGGAGGCCCGGCAGGTGGTCACCGCGCCGATCGTCCTCACGCCGACTGAGCTGCGGCAACGCGCTCGGCGGCTGCACCGGAGGCTGGTCAAGTCGGGGGAGCGGGGCGTGACCATCGACAGGCTGCGCGAGGAGTTCGGACTGTCCCGTCGCGAGGCGACGGACCTGCGCCGTGACGTGCTCCTCGCCGAGATGATGACGGGTGGTCAGAGTGAGTGACCTGGAGAAGGCCGCCCGGGAAGCGGTCGAGGCAGCCGACAACACGGCGATGGTGCAGCAGATCGCCGCGATCCTCGCCGCGCAGCAGCTCCTCGCCCAGCAGCAGGCCGCGCCGGTGCCGGCGCCCCGGCAGGACTTCGATGCCCGCAAGTGGCTGGTGATCGGCGGCGTGGTCGTCTCCGTCGGCATGGTCAGCGCCCTGTTCGCCGTGGCCGTGGCCATCGGCGCCGTGTGCGCCACGGCCTGCCTGCTGGTTCTGCGCGGCATGTGGACGGACTACCAGAAGGGCAAGGGCTGACGGTCCCTCCGTCCCCCGCAGCACACCTGTGGGGGAGCGGTGGGGCCGGACAGTCCAGCCCCTGGAGAGGAACCCATGGACCCGAACTACCAGGACCGCCAGTTCATGGCGAGCGAAGCCGTCTACGCCCAGATCGAGCAGGGCCAGGTCCAGGACGTGCAGGCCGCCCTCATGGACGCCCACCTCCAGGCGTCGGGTGACGACGAGTGAGCGGCGAGCCGAAGCTGACCAGCAGCGAGAAGGCGAAAGTCGCCTGGTACGTGGCCCGCATGTGCAAGCGCGGGCTGGCTGGTGACGACGTCGACCAGCGTGACCTGCAACGGAAGATCGACCGCGTCATCGAGGGCGCGGAGAAGCGAGGACGGAAGCACAGCTAGCTACGCCACGGGGCGGCCGTCTCCCGGCCAAGGATCGCCGGCCGCCCCGTGCCCGGTCCCGTAACGAAATGCGTAACGAAAACCAGGAGGAACCATCATGACGGAAGTCCTGGACCGGCCCGTCAACGGGCATCCGGTCGTCAAGGTGAACCTGCTCAAGCCGACTAACCCGACCCCGGCCGTCGAGGAGCCGCAGCCGGTCGACGTCGTCGAGGCCGTCGACCGCGACGACAACCCGCTCGCCGACTGGCTGACCGTGCCGGACGCGCCCGTACTGCCCGCCTGGGCCCGCACCCCGGCCCGGATCAAGGCCAACGCCAAGGCCCTGGGACGCCTGTGCTGGTGGAACACCCGCTACCACGGCATCCGGGTCCCCAAGTACGCCGTCAAGACGGTGTGGCTGGCCTCCCGCGGCTTCTTCCGCGCTTGCCGCGGCCTGTGGCCGGTGCTGTCCTGCCAGGACCACACCCGCACGGTGAAGGCCCTGGCCGCCCAAGTGAAGGCCAAGCCCGAGGACGCCGAGCTCGCGCTGCGGCACCAGATGGCGCACCGGGCTCGTACCGAGTCGCGCCGCTGGCGCTGGGGCGCTGCCGCCGGCGCGGTCGCCGCCGCAGCCCTGGGCGCCTACCTCGCCCCGCCGATGCTCCAGTTGGGTGCCGCCGCAGCCACCGCGCTTCCCCTTGCCCACCTGGGACGCGGCAAGGAAGCCACCCTGCTCGACCACGCCGCACCGCCCATCCGGGTCGACATGAACGCCCAGCAGCTCAACGACGCGCTGCGCGCCTCCGGCCTCCTGAAAAGCGGCAAGGGAGACGACGACGGACCGAAGGTCTCCTGTGTCATGGGCCCGGTCCGCGACGGCCACGGCTGGGCGGTCATCTTCGATCTGCCGAAGGGCGGCGGCAAGACTGCTGTCGACGTCCTGGCGAAGCGCACCACCATCGCCGCCGAACTCGGCGTAGACGAGATCCAGGTCGTCATGTCACGCGTCCGCGCTGCTCAGGGCGGCAACGCGTCGCGGGTGTCGATGTGGGTCGCGGACGACGATCCCTACCTGGCCGACCCTGTGCCGTCCCCGCTGGCGAAGATGGAGCGGTTCTCCATCTGGGACCCGATCCCGTTCGGGCAGGACGCGCGCGGCAACCGCGTCGCGGTGCCCGTGGTGTGGCAGTCGATGTTCTTCGGGGGGCTGCCCCGGCGCGGTAAGACGTTCACCCAGCGGCTGCTCACGGCGGCCGGCCTGCTCGACCCTTACGTGCGGCACTACGTCGCCGACTTCAAGGGCGGCCAGGACTGGATGCAGATGCGGCAGGTCGCGCACCGCCTGGTCGTCGGCGCCGAGGACGACGCCATCGAGGCGTTCAAGGCGATGCTGCAAGAGCTCCTCACGGAGATGGAACGCCGCTTCGCGATCCTCCGTGAGCTGCCGACCAGCATCTGCCCGGAGGGCAAGCTGACCCCGGCGATCGTCGAGAAGTACAACATGCCGTTCATCTTCTTCACCGTCGATGAGCTGCAGGAAGCGTTCATCGCGATCGGCGACGAGAAGGAGCGCAAGGCCGTCATTGACGACATGGCGCGCATCGCCCGCCGCGGCCCGGCCGCCGGGTTCATCTCCAACTACGCCTCCCAGCGACCGGACGCCGAGTCGGTGCCGACGAAGCTGCGGGAGATCATCACCATCCGGGCGTGTACGCAGGTCACCGACCAGACGTCGTCCGACATGGTGCTCGGAAAGGGAAAGGCGTCCATGGGCGCTGACGCGTCGGTTCTGTCCGAGGACCACAAGGGCGTCGTCGTCCTGGTCACCGGCCCCGCCTCGTTCGCCACGGTCAAGAACGACCTGCTCACCACCGCCGAGTTCAACGCGCTGTGCGCCAAGGGCCGCGCCATGCGCAAGGCGGTTGGGCAGCTCACGGGGGATGCAGCCGGCGACGTCGTCGCGGAGGCAGCCGAGCACGGGCACCGCATCCCGGCCGTCATCTCCGACGTGCTGGAGTGCATGCAGCACTCCCCGCGCATGTTCACCCGCGACCTGCTGCAGCGGCTCGTCAACCTTGATGAGGACACCTACGGCGACTGGGACGCGGAGAAGTTGGCCAAGGAACTCGAGGGTGCGGGCGTCAACCGCACCAGCAAGCAAGTGAAGATCAACGGAGAGAACGGCGCCGGGTACCAGCGTCGCGACATCGAGGGGGCGATCCCCTTCACCGGGTAGAGGGGAACCCCGCTACCAAGTCGCTGGCAAGCGAAGCTTGTTGACCCCTTCGGGGTGATCGCTAGAAGCCAGCGAAGTAGCGGGGGCCCTTTACCCCGGTAGCAGGGGCGGTAAGGCCCGCTGACCTGCAAGGTAAGGCAGGTAGAGGGGTGCATCCGAAGCCTTCCGGCCCACTTACGGGCGGGGATCTGAGCACCGCCCGGCACCTGACCGGCCCGCCTGTGGAGCGGGCGCGCACCCATCCGTCAGCCGAACACCCCTACCGGTATCGGCTTCCCTGTAGTAGGGTTATCCGCCAAATAGAACACCGAGTTCTAGCCCCCAGGGGTGCAGCCAGGCCGCAACGGCCTGGCAGCCGAACGGCGATGCACAGGCAAGGGCGAACGGCGGAAACTGGCTAGACCGCAACGGCAGCCAGGGACCCCCGCAACGGGAAGCCGAGACGACTGAGACCGAAGACCGGTCAGTCGTGCTCGGCGTTCGTGTTTTCAGGAGACACATCCCGATGGCTCGGTACTTCTCCGGCCGCCGCCTCCGCGAATCCCGCAAGGCCGCAGGCATCTCCATCGAACGACTCGCCATCAGCATCGATCGGTCCGCCTACTCCATCCAGGAGTACGAGCGAGGCCGCGTAACCCCTCCCACCACCGTCCTCGCAGCCATCGCTGACGCCCTCGGCCGACAGGTGGACGACCTTCTCGTGGAGGAGGAAGTCCATGCCGCTTAAGAAGCAGGCATCCATGGGCCAGCCGACGCTCTCCGAGATTCGCAAGTGGCCGGCCACTGTGCCGGTTCCTCAGGCCGCAACTGCGATTGGCTGCAGCCCCAGCTACCTCCGCGAGCGCATCAAGCGTGGCGAGTCGCCCGTCAAGACGATCCCCCTCGGAACCCGGCACGTCGTCATCACAGCCGACCTTGTCCGGCTTCTCTCCGGGGAGCCCAGCGGCGTCGACGAGAACGACCCGGAGGCGGCATGAGCCCCAAAGCCAGCGGCCCCCAGGTGCAGCAATCACCTGGGGACCGAGAAGACTCCGCGGCGGGCGGTTCGTCTGCGTCCACTGTGTCACACGACGGGCCGCACATCGACCCCGGCGACGTCGTCCAGCTCTGGGCCGACGCCCGCGGCCTGTTCTTCGCTGGCGTCTTCCCCCCATACGCCAGCCCGGCATGGCTCGACCTCGAGCCCGACGACCCCAAGCGGCTCGCCGCCGCCCTCGACGCTGCGGAGAAGTGGCGCAAGTACGGCGACGAAGAAGCACTCATCCAGTGGTTCACCGACTGCATGCGAGCACGGCCGCCGCTCGCCGAAGCCGTCGAAACGGCCCGGCGCGCTGCCGCCTACGTGCCGCCTCCGCCGCATCGGTTGCAGGCCACCACTGGCTGGCCGCCCATCCGCGTACCCGGCACCGACAAGTGGCGCCACCTCATCGACGGCCGCCAGATCGACCTTCCCCACAACCGCACCCGCACCTACCGCGAAGGGGGGGCCGCTGCGTGACCCTTCCCGACATGTGGCCAGAGGACTGGGCCCGCGGTCCAGCCCTCGCGCTCGCGCCGAGCCCCGTGAAGGAGCCGGTGCAGGAAGCCGTCGCCCCCGTGTTCAAGCAGGGTGGTTCGTACTTCCAGGACGTGCCCGCCACTCCGCCGGCAGTCTGGGGGCAAGGCAGCGAAGTCCTGTGGGCGGAGGGGGAGGCCCTTCTCCTCGCCGCTCCCCAGGGCGTCGGCAAGACGACCCTCGCCCACCAGATCATCAGAGCGCGCATCGGCTTGCAGGACACGGTCCTTGGTTACCCGGTGGCAACCGGGAAGCGCGTTCTTCTGCTGGCGATGGACCGGCCGTCACAGACGCGGCGGGCGGGTCACCGCATCTTCGCCTACGACGACCCGGCCATCCTGAACGACCGGCTGGTCGTCTGGGAGGGCCCTCCACCGTTCGACCTGGCCCAGCAGCCCAGCGTCTTGGCCGCCATGTGCGACAAGGCGGGCGCTGACACGGTCGTCATCGACTCGCTGAAGGATGCGGCCGTAGGTCTCTCCGACGACCAAGTCGGCGCCGGGTACAACCGGGCCCGGCAGATGGCAATCCGGCAGGGCGTCCAGGTGCTGGAGCTGCACCACCTGGTCAAGCGGGGCCCGAACGGTGCCGCGCCGAACACGATGGCGGACATCTACGGCTCCGTGTGGATCACCTCGGGCGCCGGGTCCATCGTCCTGCTGTGGGGCGAGGCCGGCGACCCGGTCGTGAACCTCCGGCACCTGAAGCAGCCGATGGACGAGATCGGGCCGCTACATCTGACCCACGACCACGCGGCCGGGGTAACCAGCGTCACGCAGACGGCCGACCTGACCGAGATGGCCCGGGTAGCCGGACCGGAAGGGCTGACCGCCCTGAAGGCCGCCGAGGCGCTGTTCGAGACGAAGAACCCCACCAGGGCACAGAAAGAGAAGGCGCGGCGGAAGCTCGAACGGCACGTCACCCTCGGCGAGATGACTCGAGTCGAACCCGGGTTCCCGGGTGGTTCCGCGTCCTACTTTCCGATGACTCAGGGGCTCACGTGAGGTGCACGGGAGGGTGCACGCACCGATTTGGGCGTGCACCCCGCACGGTCTACACGAGGGGTGCACGCTCGCCGTAAAACCCCTGATCACAGGTGCACGCACAGGTGCACGCGGGTGCACGCCGCCTAGGTGCACGTTTCCACCCCCCTCTTTAAGGGGGTGGAACGTGCGCCCCTGGCACACAGACACCAACTGAAGCCCCCACTCACCCCTTCTGCTGCTGCCTTTCGCAGCAACCACAGACCAGGAGCACCACACCGATAGGAGCCACCCATGACCTCCCATGTCGAGCAGGTGATAGCCGCACGGATAGCGGCAGCGAAGGCCAAGGCGGCAGCGGACAAGCTGCGCCGCGAGGAGCTCGCCGAGAACCGCCGGCACGGCCTGAAAGCCCGCTACAGGGCCAAGGGTCGGCGCACGGGGAAGCGGCTCGGGTTCTGCGCCTCATGCGCCCGCCCCCTCACCCGCGGCACCTACCTCCTGTGCTCCAAGGGGTGCGGCGCCCGCCTCTGCCGCGGACACCCCCGCTGCGCCCAGCAGCACAACCCCCAGTGCGCGAACGCTCCAAGGGCGTTCACCGACAGCCCCCAGGAGGCATCGTGAGCCACGAACCCAGCAGCTACGACCTGCTGAACATCGCCGACGCCATCAAGCGCGTAGACGCCGACGCGCTCATCGAGGACGCGTTCGCCGACCCCGACCCGTGCGACGAGCAGATCGCCGTACAGATGCACCTGGCGTCCACCAGCGGCGACCCGGTCAAGGCCCGTACCGCGCAGATGCTGTTCAACAGCTACCGGCTGCACCTGAAGGCGGGTGACTGACCGTGGCTGTTCGTACCGTGTCCGTCCTGCTGACGGCGGACATCGCCGCGTTCCGGGCGCGGATGGCTCAGGCGTCGCAGAGCGCCAACCGCACGTCGAACGACATCCGCACCAGCATGCGCAACGCGGGGCGCTCCATGGAGGAGATGGGCCGGAACCAGCAGCGGTCGTTGAAGGCTGTGCAGATGGGCAGCCTGGGCCTGGTCGCCGCGTTCGGCCTGGCCGTGGCAGCCGCGGCCCGGTTCGAGAAGGCCATGAGCAACGTCAAGGCTGTCAGCCAGGCGTCGGCCAGCGAGATGGCGCGGCTGCGGACTGCGGCTTTGGAGGCCGGGCGCACGACCAAGTTCAGTGCCGTCGAAGCCGCGGAGGCTCAGCACGAGCTGGCCAAGGCAGGCGTGTCAGTGTCCGATATCGCGGGCGGCGCGTTGACGGGCGCCCTGAACCTGGCGGCTGCTGCTGAGATCAACGTGGCTGAGGGCGCGGAGATCGCCGCGAACGCGATGACCGTGTTCGGTCTCAAGGGCAAGGACGTCGGGCACATTGCCGACCTGCTGGCGGCTGCTGCCAACAAGAGCACGACTGACGTGCACCAGATGGGCCTGTCGCTGCGCATGGCCGGTCAGGTGGCCTCACAGACCGGGTTGAGTCTGGAAGACACGGTCGGCGCGCTGACCTTGTTCGCGGCTGAGGGTCTGAAGGGCTCCGACGCCGGTACCTCGTTCAAGGTCATGCTGCAGCGCCTCACGCCGAACTCCAAGGAGGCCCAGGCGACCCTGGACGGGCTGGGGCTGAGCGCCTATGACGCTCAGGGCAACTTCATCGGCCTTCAGGCGTTCGCCGGCAAGATGCAGCAGGCATTCTCGAAGTTGACCCCTGAAGCTCGTAACGCGGCCATGGGCGTGATCTTCGGCTCCGACGCCGTGCGCGCGGCGAACATCATCTACAAGCACGGCGAGGCCGGTGTCCGCACTTACACGAACGCGGTCAACGACCATGGCTACGCGGCAGCCGTGGCTGCTGTCCGTATGGACAACCTGGCTGGCGACGCCCAGAAGCTGAAGGGCGCACTGGAAACAGCCCTCATCCAGACGGGCACAGCCGCCAATGCGGCCCTCCGCGACATGGTCCAGTGGGTCACCCGGGCGATCAACGCGTACAACGGGCTCCCCCCCGGTCTCCAGCAGGCCGCGGGCATGCTGACAGGCATCATCGGCGTCATCGGCCTGGCAGGCGCCTCCATGCTGCTCTTCCTGCCGCGCATCATTCTGGTGCGGAACGAACTCCGCGCGATGGGCATCACGGCCGCCACCGTGCGGGCCCAGATGCTGACCCTCGGCAAGCTCGGCCTGGTCCTCGGCGCCCTGGCCGCCGTCGCCTACGGGGTACGGGAGGTCACCTCCCGATTCGACGAGGCGCCGGCCAACGTGTCCAAGCTGAAGGACGCCCTCGTCGACTTCGCCCAGAAGGGCAAGGTCAGCGGCGAAGTGGCCCGGGTCTTCGGCAAGGACCTGGAGGGCTTCGGCGAGGCGGTCAACCGCATAGCCCACCCCGGCGTCCTCGACCGGGTAGAGGACTTCTTCTCGACGTTCGACCCGTGGGCAGAAGGCGGCGCGAAGCTGGAGAAGGCCCGCGACGACCTGAAGGCCGTCGACCAGGCCCTCGCCGCGCTCGTCCAGTCCGGCGCCAGCAAGGAAGCATCCGAGAACTTCGCCGCCCTCGCGGCCAAGGCGGAAGCGTCGGGTACGTCCACGGAGAAGCTCCGCACGCTGCTGCCGAACTACACGAACGCGGTGGTGGAGGCCGGGACGCAGTCCAAGCTCACCGCGGGGTCTCAGGGCGAACTCGGCGACGAATCCCTGATCACGGCCGACGCCATGGCCGACCAGCGCAGCGAAGCCGAGAAGCTCTCAGACGCGCTAAAGGCGTTGAACGGCGTGGCGATCGACGCGGCTCAGAAGGAGATCGCGTTCCGCGACTCGCTGTCCAGCCTGTCCGAGGCCGTGAAGGAGAACGGCAAGTCGCTCGACGTCACCACGGAGAAGGGGCGGGCCGTGAAGGGCGCGTTCCTGGACGCAGCCGATGCCGCGATGGCGCACGCCCAGTCAGTAGCCGAGCAGCAGGGCTCGGTGGAGGCGGGTAACGCCGTTCTCGCCGCGAACGTCGCAGCTCTTCGGTCGGCGATGGGCGCAGCCGGCTTCACCGAGAAGCAGATAAATGCCCTGACAGGGGCCTACGCGCAGCTCCCGGCCACGGCCGTGACGAACGTGACGGCACCCGGCGCCGTGGCGGCAACGCGCGAGATCAACGCCCTATACATGCAGATCGCCGGCCTTCAGCCGGGGAAGACCGTCACCATCAAGGCCCCGACCGCGGCTGCCATCAAGGAGCTGCGGGCGGCGGGCTACGCGGTGACGGCGATCCCCAACAGCAAGAACGTCAAGGTCACGGCGCCAACCGGCTCCGCCGTGTCGAACGCCCAGGCCTTGAAGCGGGCCATCGACAACCTGCAGAGCAAGACCGTCAACGTGACCACGGTCTACACGACGTACAAGTCGGGGGCTGTTCCGCGCGCACTACGCCCGGAGCTGACCCGCGCCAGCGGCGGACCGGTGGACGGTCCTGGCAGCAGCACCTCCGACAGCATCCCAGCGATGCTGTCGAACGGTGAGTACGTCATCAGGGCGGCCGCGGTCAGCAAGTACGGGTCGCACCTGTTCGACTCGCTCAATGCGATGCGGCTGGCCTCCGGTGGGCCGGTCGGCTACGCCAAGGGTGGCAAGGTCAAGACGCCTCAGTCGGTTATCAACGCGCGCCGCGAGCTCCCCGCGGACTTCGGCTCGTTCTCCCGGGCACTGTTCAAGTCGGCATCCGACATCAGGTCGGCGTCGAACACCCTGATCGCTGACCTGAAAAAGCTGGGTAACGCCGGCTGGCGGCTCGCCGGGCAGGTCGACCGCACCAGCCGGCGGCTCCAGGACATGGCCACGCGCCGTGACCAGATCCGGGCGCAGATCGCTGAGGCCAAGCAGTTCGCCAACTCTCAGCGCGACTCGATCAAGGAGTTCATGGCTCTCAGTCAAGGGCGCGACGTCGAGACGGTAATCCACGACCTGAAGGCCCGGCAGCAGACGGCGGCCGAGTTCCAGCGTGACATTCGCATCCTGGAGCGGCGGGGCCTGCACAAGGACCTGCTTCGGCAGGTCGTCGAGGAGGGACCCGGCAGCGCCCTGGCGCGCAAGCTGGTCGGTGCGACCAGTACCGAGCTGCAGACCCTCAATCGCCTGGCGAAGCAGGGCGCCAAGCTCGCGACGACCATCGGCTCGACCACGGCTGACGCTCTCTTCGACGCCGGGAAGAACGCCTCCAAGGGCTTCCTCGCGGGCCTTCAGTCTCAGGAGCAGGCTCTGCAGAAGGAGATGAACAAGCTAGGGGCCTCCATGGTGGCTGCCATCAAGAAGGCCCTGAAGATCAAGAGCCCGTCTCAGGTGATGAGGGACCAGGTCGGCAAGCAGCTCGGCGCTGGCCTTGTTCAGGGCATGGACCGAAGCCTCGTCGATGTCGAGGCCGCCGCCGGCCGGATGTCGGCCGCCACGATCGCCGGCTGGAGCCCGCCCGTCATGTCCATCGTGGAGCCCGGCGGGGTCGACGTACACGTCCACTTCGACGACCCGGCCCTGAGGAACCTCATCAACGTCACCTTCGAGCCTCGCCTCCGCGAGGAGATGAACCGGCAGGCGTTCCGCGCCCGCGTCGGCCGCCGCTAACCGTAGGAGAACGCCATGTCCGACGAGCCCAAGCCCGAGACCACCGGCCAGCAGATGAGCCGCCTCATCCGCGCCACCCCGCCCAAGCGCAACCGGCAACTGATGCGCGACGCCATCGCCCGCTCCACCGCCCGCAAGAACGGAGAGAACAAGTGAGCCAGGCCCTCCCCTTCACCGCCCTGTTCGACGGCTACGACGCCGGGTACTACAGCCTGCCGGCCGAGGTCATCAAGGCCCGCGACACCCACGCCGCCATCGTCGCCCAGCCCTACCCCGAACCGCCCGAGTCCGTCGTCGCCGTTATCGAGCGCCTCGCCGTCGAGACCGTCGACGCGGTACACGCGGGCACCGAGCTCCCCGACGTCGCGCAGATCGGCGCCGCACGGGCCGCAGAGCTTCAGCACCAGGACGTCAGCGTCATGCTGGGCTACTGCAAGGACATCGCCGTCAAGCGCGTCCAGTCCGCCGTCCACGCGCACGGGCTGGCCGCCATCACCGACCACCTCAAGCCCGCCCACGACGAGACCTGGCAGAGCTTCCGGCGGGCCTGGCAGACACTGCTGGAGCACGGGCAGACCGAACCCCGCCACCTGCTCGCCGCCCCGGCCAAGGTCCGCAAGGCATCCGACACCTGTGACCAACTCGCCGAACGGTACGTCGCCATCCACACCGCCCGCGGAGCCCTGGCCCGCGCCGGGTTCACCTGCCCCGACGACCCGAACGGGAAGTACGTGGCCATCCGCAACTACCACCAGCTCTCGCCCAGCCGGATGGCCATGGCCCGCCCGCCGTGGTTCGGCCTCAACACCCGCCAGTTCCTCGGCTGGCACGCAACCAACGGCGGACAGCTCTGGCTCCCGGCCCCCGACGAGCAGAAGCAAGCCGTCTGGGACGAAGTGGCAGACAACCCGGTCAAGCGGGCCGCGGGCTTCTAAGACTGGCGTCAAGGTCACCCGCAGCAGGTCTGTAGGCCTACCTGTGAGCGGGAGCCATGGCCGGTGAGCGAGCACTCTTTCTCTCGCAGAGACCCGGCCAGCGCCACAGCCGGCCCGCACGGCTCCACCAGGGACCGTCGCGGGCCGGCTTGCCACCACCCAGAGTCACGACCCCCACCCGAGGGCCTCCCTTCTGGATCTTCTGCCGGACCGCCGGGGAGGAGCGCCAGGCCACGAGCATTGCCCCTTTGATCGTTTTTGGGAACCAAGATCGCCACGTGTGGCGGAGAGTGAGGAGCCATGGAGGCAGTCGAGGAGCCGTTCGGGCTCGGCGAGGCGGGCGCCGACTTGTGGCGCCGGGTGGTCGACGAGTACGAGCTGGCCGCTGATGAGCTGGCGCTGCTGGCCCAGGCGTGCCGGACGGTCGACGAGCTCGAGGCCATGCATGAGGCGATCGCGGCCGGGCCGGTGACGGTGAAGGGCAGCACCGGGCAGCCGCGGGTGTCGGGCCTGTTCGCGGAGGCTCGCGCTCACCGCCTGGCGCTGGGCAAGCTGCTGGATCAACTGGCGCTGCCTGCCGAGGGTGAGGACGTGGGCCGCAGCCCGGCTCAGGAGCGGGCGTCGAAGGCCGCGAACGTCCGCTGGGATCTGGAGAGGAGGCGCCGTGGCACGGCGTAGACGGCCGGAACCGGAGCCGGTGGCCATGGAGCCCCCCGAGTGGCTGTGGGGCGAGCCTATGGGCCGTACAGCGCGCCGGGTTCAGAAGGGGGACGGGGTCTGGATCGACGAGGTGATTCGGGCTCGTCGCCAGTGGCGTGAGGCTCGGGACTGCTGGCTGAAGGAACGCGGTCTCGTCATGTTGGGCATGCGCGGCCTCAGCTCCCAGGAGTTCAAGCGAATCGAGCGCGAGGAGCCGCACCGGGTACTGCGCCGCCCAGAGCCGTCTCTTCGTCCTGGCAGGGCCGTTGAGACCGAGAAGGAAGGATCAGGGAATGGCTGAACCGAAGCGCGTCGTCCTGCAGAGCGGGAAGGTGCGCTATCGCACGGTGGTCGACGCCGGTACGGACGAGAACGGCAAGCGGATTCAGCTCACGATCACCCGTGACACGAAGACGGAGGCCAAGGCGGAGCGGGACCGCATCCTGCACCAGCGTTCAGCAGGCACCTTCATCGCCCCCAGCAAGATCACGCTGGGGGAGTGGCTCGACAAGTGGCTCGAGTACAAGCGGCGCGACGTCGAGGAGACGACGATCCGCACGTACCGGCTGGCGCTCGTGCACGTCATCGACCGCCTGGGGCACGTCCGCCTGCAAGAGCTGACCGAGGAGCAACTGCAGGACTTCGTCGATGAGGTGGTGGCGACCGGCCGGCGACGCGGCGGAGAGCCCGGGACGCGCCTGGCCGTGTCCACCGTCGAGGGCATCCTGACGCGCATCAAGGAAGCCCTTGGGCGGGCCGTGGTCCGCAAGCTGATCGCGGTGAACCCCGCCCAGTACGTGCGCGTCTCGCTCGTCGACAAGAAGACCGACAAGCGGGAGCGCACCAGGGCCGAACCGTGGACAGTGGCGGAGGTACAGACGTTCGTGCGCGGCATCGCCGAAGACCGCCTGTTCGCGCCGCTGCTGCTGTCCCTGATGGGGCTGCGGCCGGCGGAGGTCTGCGGCCAGCGATGGACGGACATCGACCTCGAGAACGGTCTGCTGTCCATCACGGTCACCCGGACCATGGTCGGCAATCACCTGGTGCTCGAGAAGGACACCAAGACGGCATCCGGCGAACGGTCACTGCCCCTGCCGCGGGCGCCGTGGGAGGCCCTCCGCCGGTTCCGCGCCCAGCAGGCCGCGGAGAAGTTGGCTGCGGGCGAGGGGTACACCGACTCTGGCTACGTCCTCGTCGACGAGCTGGGCATGCCGATGAACACCCGACAGCTACGGGAGCACGCCTACGAGCTGATGGAGTCGCTGGCGCTGCGACGGGTGCGGCTGTACGACGCCCGCCACGCGGTGCTCAAGGCTCTGGCTCTGGCCGGCGTGCCCGACGTGATCCTCGCGGCGTGGGCGGGCCACACGAACGCGGCTTTCACCAAGCGGAAGTACGTGTCCATCGAGGCGGAGGACATGAGGGCGGCGGCGGAGGCGCTCGACGCGTTCCACGGAGGGGGCCAAAAGGCCCTCATGTGAGAGATTGTGAGAAATGATCTCTCACAATCCTGCTGAGACCTGGTCTGACCAGCCAAGATGGGTTTGCCCGTAGAACAGTGACCAGATTCTACTGGCGGTTTCTGCAGGTCGGCGCCGCGGTCCGGATTGTGGGTTGCTACGAGCGCGGCCCGGCGGCCGGGGCGTCGTCGCCGAGGAGGTACGGCAGCAGCTCCGGCCGCTTGGCCGGCCGCCCGTCGCCGGAGGACCGGCCGGTCAGCCGCCGCCCGATCCACGGCCCCAGGTGCTGCCGGGCGAAGCGTACGTCGCCGATCCGCCGCGCCAGCCACGCGGGCGGCACCGTGGGCGGCAGCGGCGCCCGCCAGTCCTCCTCCGGCGCCAGGCCGAGCGCCTGCCACACGGCCTCGGCCACCCGCCGGTGCCCCTCCGTGGTCAGGTGCAGCCGGTCCAGGTCCCACAGCCGCGGGTCGCCCAGCACCTCGGCGCCGTACAGGTCGACCACCAGGGCACCGTGCCGGGCGGCCAGTTCGTCGACGTACCCGAACAGCTCCTCCATGCGCGGCCGGAACCGCTCCATGACGGGGCCTCTGCGGCCGGGGCTGCGCATCAGCACCAACTGCCCGCACGACGGGGCCAGCCGCTCCACCGCCTCCTCCAGCAGCCCGCGCACCCGGCCCATGTCGCACTTCGGGCGCAAGGTGTCGTTGAGCCCGCCGACCAGGGTGACGACGTCCGCCTTCATGGCCGCCGCGAGGTCCACCTGTTCGCCGACGATCTGGCCGATCAGCTTGCCGCGCACCGCGAGGTTCGCGTACCGGAACCCCGGGGTGCGGGCGGCGAGGCGGGCCGCCAGCAGATCGGCCCAGCCCCGGTAGGAGCCGTCGGGCAGCAGGTCCGACATGCCCTCTGTGAAGCTGTCGCCCACCGCGACGAAACTGTTGTAGGTGGCATTCATCTCCATGGCGGAGTGATCGTACCGCCCGGTACGAGATCAGCACGAGACCGGTACGAGCCCCGGTACCGGTCCCGGTGCTAGACCGCCGGGCGGCCCACCAGCTTCCGCAGGACGTCCTCCATCGTGACCATGCCGGCCAGTTTGCCGTCGTCGTCCAGCACGGCCGCCAGGTGCGTACGGCTACGGCGCATCGCCGTCAGGACGTCGTCCAGCGGCGTGGCCGCCCGCACCCGGGCGATCGGCCGCATCGCCGACACCGGGAACGGCAGGTCGCGCGGCGTCACGTCCAGGGCGTCCTTCACATGCAGGTAGCCGAGGATGCGGCGGGACGGGTCGACCACCGGGAAGCGGGAGAACCCGGACTCGGCGGCCAGCGCCTCCAGCTCCTCCGGCGTGGTGCCCACCCGGGCGTACACCACCCGCTCCACCGGCATCACCACGTCACGCACCGGACGGCGCCCCAGCTCCAGGGCGTCGTGCAGCCGCTCGGCCGCCCGGTCGTCCAGGAGGCCCGCGTCACCGGCGTCCTTCACCATCCGCGCCAGCTCGTCGTCCGAGAACGTCGCCGCCACCTCGTCCCGCGTCTGGACCCGCAGCAGTTTCAGCAGGGCGTTGGCGAACGCGTTGATCGTGAAGATCACCGGCTTCAGCGCCCGCGCCAGCGCCACCAGCGGCGGGCCCAGCAGCAGCGCGGTGCGGGTCGGCTCGGCCAGGGCGATGTTCTTCGGCACCATCTCGCCGAGCAGCATGTGCAGGTACGTGGCCAGCGACAGCGCGATCACGAACGAGATCGGGTGCACCAGCCCGTGCGGCACGCCGAGGGCGTCGAACACCGGCTCCAGCAGGTGGGCGATGGCCGGCTCGGCGACGACACCGAGCACCAGGGTGGACAGCGTGATACCGAGCTGCGCCGCCGCGAGCAGCGCCGAGACGTGCTCCAGGCCCCAGATGACGCTGCGCGCCCGCCGGTTCCCGGCCTCCGCCTCCGGCTCGATCTGACTGCGGCGCACGGAGATCATGGCGAACTCGGCGCCGACGAAGAAGGCGTTCACCACCAGCGTCAGGAAACCGATCAGCAGTTGGATCGCGGTCATCGGCCCGCCTCCCCGCCCTCATGGGCCCCCGGCTCCCCGGACCCGCCGTCCGGCCCGCCCACCGGGGCGTGCAGCAGGACGCGCGCGGCGCGGCGCCCGGAGGCGTCCACCACGTCGAGCAGCCAACCGCCCAGGGTGACGCTGTCGCCGACGGCCGGGATGCGGCCCAGCTCGGTGGCGACCAGCCCGGCGAGGGTCTCGTACGGGCCGTCCGGCACGCGCAGGCCGATCGTCTCCAGTTGGTCGGTGCGGGCGGCGCCGTCGGCGGACCACAGGGGCCGCCCGTCGGCGTCCTCGCCCGCCGGTGCCAGGTCCGGCGTCTCGTGCGGGTCGTGCTCGTCGCGCACCTCGCCGACGACCTCCTCGACGATGTCCTCCAGCGTCACGACTCCGGCCGTGCCGCCGTACTCGTCTATGACGACGGCCATCGTGGTCTTCCCGGACAGCCGGTCCAGCAGCCGGTCCACGGTCAGCGACTCCGGGACGAGCAGCGGCTCGCGGAGGATCTCCGTCACCGGCTTGCGGTGCCGCTGCCCGGCCGGAACGGTCAGGACGTCCTTGATGTGCGCGATGCCGATGACCGAGTCCAGGCCGCCCCGGTAGACGGGGAAGCGGGACAGGCCGGTCGCGCGGGTCGCGTTGGCGACGTCCTCGGCGGTGGCCGCCGCCTCCAGGGCGGTGACCTGGACGCGCGGGGTCATGACGTTCTCGGCGGTCAGCCCGGCCAGGTTCAGGGTGCGGACGAACAGCTCGGCGGTGTCCGCCTCCAGGGCGCCCTCACGTGCGGAGTGGCGGGCCAGGGCGACCAGCTCCTGCGGGCTGCGCGCGGAGGCCAGCTCCTCGGCCGGCTCCATGCCGAGCCGGCGCACGATGTGGTTGGCCGTGTTGTTGAGGTGGCTGATCAGGGGACCGAACGCGGCGGTGAAGACCCGCTGCGGGGTGGCGACCACCTTGGCGACGCCCAGCGGGGACGAGATGGCCCAGTTCTTCGGGACGAGCTCGCCGACGACCATCAGGACGACCGTCGACAGGGCCGTACCGATGACCAGCGCCACCGAGGACGCCACGGACGCCGACAGGCCGGTGTCCTGGATCGGGCCACGGATGAGCTTGGCGATGGACGGCTCGGCCAGCATGCCCACGACCAGGTTGGTGACGGTGATGCCGAGCTGGGCGCCGGAGAGCTGGAAGGTGAGGGAACGTACGGCCTTCAGGGCGCTGGGAGCCCCGCGCTCGCCCCGCTCGACGGCCCGTTCGAGGTCCCCGCGCTCGACGGTCGTCAGGGAGAACTCGGCCGCGACGAACGCGCCGCAGGCCAGCGAGAGCAGCAGCGCCACGAGGAGCAGCAGCACTTCGGTCATCGGTTCACCTCCGTCCCATGGTCGGCCACGGAGGGGAGGGATGCGCGATGTCGGTGACGGGTGCTACTGGGAGGCTCGCCCATGGGCGGACGCTCACACCTTTCGATCGATGGTGACTGGTCCACCCATGGTAAAGGATCAGCAAAACGATCAGCTTTCGAGGGGCTTGACCCACCGGCTCCACTCGGGCTGCGGCGCGTAGCCCGCCGCCCGCCAGGTGTGGTGCGCCAGGTCGTTGCGGTCCAGGACCATGGCGTCGGCGCGCCGCCCGCCGAGCCGTACGAAGCGTTCCTCGGCGGCCGTGAGCAGCGCCGCGCCCACGCCCCGGCGCCGGTGGTCCGGGTGGACCGCGAGCCGGTAGAGGTGACAGCGCCACCCGTCGAACCCGGCGATCACCGTCCCGGCCAGCTCACCGCCCCTCTCCGCCAGGATCAGCGCCTCCGGGTCGCGGGCGACCAGCCGCTCGACGCCGTCCCGGTCGTCGCTGATGCTCGTGCCCTCGGCGGCGACCTTCCAGAAGGCGAGGACGGCGTCGAGGTCGGCCGGCGCGGCGGTGCGTATACGAAGATCGTTCATGGCCCCATCATCCGTGAGCCGGTCCCTCATCCGCCCCGGAATTCCGGGCCCGGCCCACTCTTGTCGATGCTAGCGGTTTCGCGCTAGCTTGATGGTGTGGCGAAGACCCAGTTGAACGTACGCGTCGACGAGACCACCGCCGAGGCCGCCCGCCGCAGGGCGCAGCAGCGGGGCGTCAGTGTGAACCGGTACATCGAGGAGCTCGTCCAGCGGGACGCGGGCGAGGCGGGCCGCACCTTCGTGGAGGCCGCGGCCGACTTCATGAAGCAGTACGAGTCGGTCTTCGCGCAGGAGTTCGGCGCCCCCGAGCGCCGTACGCCCGACGGGCGGGCATGAACCTCTCGGTCGACCTCGCCTGGCTGCTCATGGTCGCCGAGCAGAACACGCCGGGCGACCCCCAGGTCACCGACTGGGGCGCACTCGTCGCCGCCGTCAGCCGGCACGACGCCGAGATCTTCGGCGTACCCGTCTACGACGACCCGCACACCCGGGCGGCCGCGCTGCTGCAACTCCTGCTGCACGTCCCCGCGCTGGAGCACTCCAACGCCCTGTACGGCTGCGCCGTCGCCTACGGCTACCTGGTCGCCTCCGGGCTGGACGTGGCGCCCTCGCCCGAAAAGGTCAGGGACCTGGCCCGGCTGGTGAAGGCGGGCGGGGCGGACGTCCGCGCCATCGCCGCCGAACTGCGCCGGTGGAGCCCCTGACTCCCGTTGACGGACCGCCACCGCCCTCGCCGCTACTCCCCGCCGGCCGCCGCGTCCGTCCCCTTGATGTGGCGGGCCGGATTGTGGCCCTCGTCCAGCAGCCGCACGGCCCACATCAGGGACTGCGTGCCCTCGTGCTTGACCATGCCCGGCGATACGCCCAGCCGGAAACCGCCCGGGAGCGGTGCGCCCTCGGGGGTGCGCGGCAGGAAGTCCAGCGGGCTCGGGCCGTCGGAGAGGTAGACCGCGCAGTCCGACAGGACGGCGATGGGGAACAGCCCCGCACCCTCGGCGAGACGGCGCATCTTGCGGTGCATGTTGACCCGGGCCGTGGAGATGACGGCCGCGCGGATGTCCGGCCGCCAGGTGGGGCGTTCCAGCGCCGGCCACCGCTCCCCGGGACGGTACCCGGCACCCTGCGGACGCTCCCGGAGCTTGCCGATACCGCCCTTGACGGTCGACTTGACGGCCGACAGGACGGCGGCCCGCCCCGGGTCGTCCGCCTTCAGCCGGTCGACCGCCTCCATGGCGGCGAGGTACTCGTCCTCCGGCATCCCGGCACGCACGCCCAGCTCCTGCATGGTCGTCAGGTAGGCGTCGCGCAGCCGCTGGTACCAGGCGTCCAGGTACGGGCCGCTGTCCGGGCGCAGGTACGCCTCGGCCGGCCGCACCTCGTGGCCCAGCTCCATCGCGTACGCCACGGTCGGCGTCGCGTACCAGGCCGGTCCCTCGGGCCGGGCGCCGTGCGGCGTGAACGGGTTCGGCAGCCGCGGGTCGACCTCGACGGCGGAGAGGTCCACCAGCCAGGAGCCCGGCGTCTTCTTGTCGAAGACCGGGGACGTCACGTGGACCGGCGCGCCCAGTCCGACCGTCAGCCGGTTCGCGGCCGCCGCGAACGCCATGTTGACGTCGATGCCGACCGCGTACGGCCGCGCGCATTCGGCGTCGGTGAGCAGCTCCGGGTCGCGGATCCAGTCGTACGCCTCCTCGTCGAGGACCTCGTCGGGCGTACGCCGGTGCCCGCGCGGGTAGAGCTGCGCGACCACCGGGTGCTCGTCCGGGGCCTCGGGCGGCGCCGGGTCCACGGGCTCGGTGAGCGACCCGGGGCTGGGCGCGGACACCCACGCCCCAGCGGCCTCGTCGTACACGGCCCGGGTCGGCGGGCGCAGCGCGCTCATCAGCTCCAGCCCGCACACGGCGGTGGTGCCGCGCGGGGTGATCACCCGGGAGGCGTACGTGGCGAGCACGTCGGCCAGCTCGGCCGGGGGCAGTCCGGCGGCGTCGCCCCACGCACGGCTGTCCAGCGCGCCCCACGGCAGGACGGCGAACTGCACACAGACGCGCCGGCTGCCCTGCGCCGGCCGGTACACCCAGGCCCACGGCCCGAAACCCCGGCGCGTCATCTTCCACTTGGCCTTCGTGATCTGGCGCACGACCTTGTGGTCCTCGGGCAGCCGCAGCCCGCGCCGGTCGGCCAGCTCGGGCGGCAGCCCCAGCCGTACGGCCGCCGACTCGGTGAGGACGACGAGGGGGTCGGCGTCCTTGCCGTTGCGGTGCAGCCGGGGCGCGCCCAACTGGGCCTCGCCGAGCGCCCAGTCGACGAGCGCGGGGATGTCCCGGGCGGGGCAGTCGAGGACGAGGCCCCCGGCGCAGTACGCGTTCCCGTCCCCGTCCAGCACGGCGACGGGCCCGTTCGTGAACCGCCCGTCGACCGCGCCGCGCTGTGCCGGGGCGGCCTGCGCCCGGCGGGGCGGCGGCGCTGAGACGGACGCCGCCGGGCGCGGCGCGGTGGCCGTGCCGGCGACCGGCACCTGGGGTGCGGTACGGAGGGCACCGCCCGCCGGCCCGGCGCCCGGCTGTTCGGCGCCCTTCGGCACGGTGGCCTGGTCCTCCGGAACGGCGACGGGCACGGGCGCCTCCTGGGCGGGAGCTTCCGGCACGGGAGCCTCTGACGTGGGGCCGTTCTTCGCGGGTTCGGCCGGCTGTGGCGCGGGCGACGGCTCCGGTACCGGCGCCGGGGGAGCCGGGTGGCGTTCGGCGAGGCCCGACAGGAGCCTCGCGTAGGCCGCCCGCTTCGGCGCCCGGGGCTCGGTGCGGCCCGTTTCCCAGCCGGTGACCGTCTCACGCCGTACCGACAGCGCCTTGGCGATCTGGTCCTGGCTCAGCCCGGCGGCCTCGCGCAGCCGCTTGCGTTCGTCGGGCTCGGGCAGCGGGTCCTGCGCGGCCTGCTCCAGCAGCGCGTCGACCGCCGCGAACAACTGCTCCTGCTCATCGGGCACGGGGCGTCACCTCCAGGGACGATCACCCTAGCCGAAACGCACACCGCACCGAACGCGGGACGCACACGGTCAGTGGACGGACAGCCCGCCGTCGACGAAGAGGGAGTGCCCGGTGACGTACGCCGACGCGGCGCTCGCCAGGAACACCGCCGCGCCCGCGAAGTCGTCCGCCAGGCCGTTGCGCCCCACCATCGTGCGCGCGGCCAGCGCCGCGACCGTCTCCGGGTCGGACTGCAGGCGTGCGTTGAGCGGCGTCAGCACGAAGCCCGGCACCAGCGTGTTGCACGTGACCCCGTGCGCCGACCACGCCTCGGCCTGCGAACGGGCCAGCGACTCCAGGCCGCCCTTCGACACCCCGTACGCGCCGCTCCGCACGAACGCCCGGTGCGCCTGCTGCGAGGTGACGTGGATGATCCGCCCGTAACCCCGCTCGGCCATGCCCGGGCCGAAACGCTCACCCAGCAGGAAGGGCGCCTCGAGGTTGACCGCCATCGTGGCGTCCCAGACGTCCTCGCCCACCTCGCCCATCGGCGGCCGCAGGTTGATCCCGGCGCTGTTGACGAGGATGTCGGGCTCGCCGTACACCCCCGCCGACTTCTCCGCCGCAGCCCGCACGCCCTCGCGCGTGGACAGGTCGCCGCTCACCCACGCGGCCCGGCAGCCGTCGGCCAGCAGCTCGTCGACCGTGGCCGCCAGCTCCGCCTCCCGGCGCGCGACGATCACGACGCTCGCCCCCGCCCGCGCGAGGGCACCCGCGATCGCCCGGCCGATGCCGGAACTGCCGCCCGTCACCAGGGCGACCCGGCCGTCCAGCGAGAACAACTGCGAGAGGTACGCGTGCGACGTCATGCCCGCACACTAGTGCGCACGGCCCTCCTGGCCGTCCCCCGGGCGACCGTCCCCCGGGTCGGGCCGCCGGGCCACGCCCAGCACACAGGGCGAGGACGGCAACTGCGGCCCCTGCTCCGGAATCCGGAACCGGCGGTACGTGACGACCTCGAACCCCGCCGCCTCGATCGCGGCCAGCGGGTCCCGGGCCGTGTGACAGCCCCCCGACACCAGCGGCCACACCGTGCGGTCCAGCGCCCGCTGGACCGTCGCCATCGCCCGCCCCTGGGCCACCCCGTGCTCGAAGAACCGCAGTTCACCGCCCGGCCGCAGCACCCGCCGCAGTTCCCCGAGCGCCCGCGGCAGGTCCCGTACCGTGCACAGCACCAGGGAGGCGACCGCCGCGTCGAACGCCTCGCTCTTCACCGGCAGCGCCTCCGCCACGCCCGGCACCACGTCCACCGGCACCTCGGCGCGCAGCCCCGCGCTCGCGGCCAACTGCCGCAGCCGCCGCTCCGGCTCGATCGCGACGACCTCCGACACGGTGCCCGGGTAGTGCGCGAAGTTCAGCCCGTTGCCCGCGCCGACCTCGATGACCCGGCCGGAGAGCCCGGCCAGCAGCTCGTCCCGGTACGCGGCGACGCCGCCCTTCGTCTCCATGGCGACGCTCACGCGCGCGTAGAAGCGGGCGAACAGCGGGTGGTGGACGGTGTCCCGCATCGCGGACCTCCCGGCGAAAGGGGGCTTACACGGTCAGTGTCCCCCCGTCAGCCCGACACGAAGCAGAACTCGTTGCCCTCGGGGTCCCGCAGCACCTGGAAGTCGCCGTGGTCGTCGGTCACGATGCGGCCGACCCGCACCGCCCCCAGCCCCACCGCCCAGGTCGCGGCGGCGTCCACGTCCCCCGCTTCCAGGTCCAGGTGGAGCCGGTTCTTCACGGACTTGCCCTCCGGCACGCGCTGGAAGGCGACCCGAACGAAGTCCGGAGGGTCGACGTACGACCAGTCGGGGCTCCGGTCCACCGGCTCGCCGCCCAGCAGCGCGGCCCAGAAGCGGACCAGCGCGGCCGGGTCGGCGCAGTCGAGCACGATCTCGCTGACGACAGCACGCATGATCAGGAGCCTACGGCCGCGGCGAACGCCCCCGCATCCCAGGTGCCGCCCAGCGACGGGGCGAGCCACCCGGCCGCCCGCGCCCGGAAGACCTCCGCCGGCAGCGCCCCCGCGCCCGAGGGCACCGCGCCCAGCAGCGGCGCGCCCGCCACCTTGGGCAGGTCCGTGACGTTGCAGCGCTCGGCGAGCCCCGGCTCGTCCGGCCAGCTCCCGACGACCACACCCGCCTGCGTCAGCCCGCGCGCCCGCAGCGCTTCGGCGGTCAGCGTCACCATGTTCAGCGTGCCAAGACCGGGCGGCGCCACCACCAGCACCGGCGCGCCCAGCAGCCGGGCCGCGTCGGCGAGCGTGCCGCCCTCCTCGTCGTAGCGCACGAGCAGCCCGCCCGCGCCCTCGACCAGCACCAGGTCATACTCGTCCGCCAGCTTTCGCGCGGCGTCGGCCACCTCGGCCGGACCGACCGGTGCCATCCCGGCCCGCCGCGCGGCCGTGTCCGGCGCCAACGGCTCGGGGAACCGCGCCAGTTCGACCGGCGTGACCCCCTCACCGGCGAGCCGGACGACCTCGTCGGCGTCCCCCCGCTCGCCGGGGCCGACCCCGGTCTGTGCGGGCTTCAGCACGGCCACCGACCGTCCCGCCGCCCGCGCCACCGACGCCAGAGCGCCCGTGACGACGGTCTTACCGATCTCCGTGCCCGTGCCGCTGACCACCAGTACCGACATCTCAACCCTCCCGTGCCGCCGCGAGGACCCCGCGGCAGATCCGAGCCACATCGTCGTCGCCGGTGACGAACGGGGGCATCACGTACACCAGGTCCCGGAACGGCCGCAGCCACACGCCCTCGCGCACGGCCGCCGCCGTCGCGGCCGCCATGTCCACCGGGTGATCGAGCTGGACGACGCCGATGGCGCCGAGCACGCGCACATCGCGCACCCCCGGCAGCTCGGCCGCCGCCGCCAGCCCGTCGCGCAGGCCCGCCTCGATCCGCTTGACCTCCCGCTCCCAGTCCTGGCCCAGCAGCAGGTCGATCGAGGCGCACGCCACGGCGGTGGCCAGCGGGTTGCCCATGAACGTCGGCCCGTGCGCCAGCACCGGCACCTCGCCCCGCGAGATCCCGTCCGCCACGCGCGCGGTGCACAGTGTCGCCGCGAGCGACAGGTAGCCGCCGGTCAGCGCCTTGCCCAGGCACATCACATCCGGCGCCACGCGCGCGTGCTCCGCCGCGAACAGCGTGCCCGTCCGCCCGAAACCGGTCGCGATCTCGTCGAACACCAGCAGCACGTCGTGCGCGTCGCACGCCTCCCGCAGCACGCGCAGGTACGCCGGGTCGTGGAACCGCATCCCGCCCGCGCCCTGTACCACCGGCTCGACGATCACGGCGGCCAGCTCGCCCGCGTGCCGCCCGATCTCCTCCCGGAGCTGTTCCGCGTACGTCTCCTCGTACCCGGCCGGCGGCGGGCCCGCGAAGACCTGCCGGGGCAGTGCGCCGGACCACAGTTCGTGCATCCCGCCCTCGGGGTCGCACACCGACATTGGCTGCCAGGTGTCGCCGTGGTAGCCACCGCGCCAGGTCAGCAGCCGCCGCTTGGCCGGGCGGCCCACCGAGCGCCAGTACTGGAGGCACATCTTGATCGCGACCTCGACGGACACCGAGCCCGAGTCGGAGAGGAAGACGTGCCGCAGCGGCTCCGGCGTGATCTCGACCAGCCGGGTCGCCAGCCGCACGGCCGGCTCGTGGGTGAGCCCGCCGAACATCACATGGCTCATCCGGTCCAACTGGTCGCGCGCCGCCTCGTTGAGCACCGGGTGGTTGTAGCCGTGGATCGCGGACCACCAGGACGACATGCCGTCGACCAGCTCGTGCTGCCCGTGCGCCGGTTCGGCGAGCCGCAGCCGCACCCCGGAGGCGGACTCCACGACGAGCGGGTCCGTACGGCCCGGCATGGGGCCGTACGGGTGCCAGACGTGGGCCCGGTCGAGGGCGATCAGCTCGGCGGTGCCCAGGTCACGCATTGGGCGCGAGGTCCGTGCCGGCGCCCCGGCGGCGCACGGCCACCAGGTCGGTACGGGGAGCGGCCGCGGTCTCCGCCGGCTCCTCGTCCGACGAGCACACCGAGCCGGAACCGCAGCCGCCGCCGGTCCCGCAGGACGACGCGTCCGCCCGGTGCTCGGGCAGCGTCGTCGTGTCCGTGCCCTCCACCTCGAACCCGGCGTCGGCGATCATCTCCAGGTCGGCCTTGCCGGCCTGGCCCTCACTGGTGAGGTAGTCGCCCAGGAAGATCGAGTTGGCGAGGTGCAGGGCCAGCGGCTGGAGGGTGCGCAGGTGGACCTCGCGCCCGCCCGCGAGGCGGACCTCCACGTCGGGGCAGACGAACCGGACCATCGCCAGGATGCGCAGCGCCCGCTGCGGGGTCAGGTTCCACTCCTTGGCGAGCGGCGTGCCCTCGAAGGGGATCAGGAAGTTCACCGGCACCGAGTCCGGGTCCAGCTCGCGCAGCGCGAAGACCACGTCGACCAGGTCCTCGTCGCTCTCGCCCATGCCCGCGATCAGCCCCGAGCAGGCCGACAGGCCCGCCGCGTGCGCCTTTTGCACCGTATCGACGCGGTCCGCGTAGGTGTGCGTGGTCGTGATGTCCCCGTACGTCCCTTCGGACGTGTTGAGGTTGTGGTTGTACGCGTCCGCCCCCGCCGAGCGGAGCCGCTCCGCCTGACCGTCCGACAGCAGCCCGAGGCACGCGCACACCTCGACGCCCTCGTTCTCCTCCTTGATGGCCTCGATGGTCTTGGAGACCCGGTCGACGTCCCGGTCCGTCGGACCACGGCCACTGGCGACCAGGCAGACCCGCTTGGCGCCGCCCGCGACCCCCGCGGCGGCGGCCTTGGACGCCTCCTCCGGCTTCAGCCAGGTGTACTTGAGGATCTCCGCCTTGGAGCCGAGCCGCTGCGAGCAGTACGAGCAGTCCTCGGGGCACAGGCCGGACTTGAGGTTCACCAGATAGTTGAGTTTCACCCGCCGCCCGAACCACTGACGGCGTACCTTCCCGGCCGCGGCCACCACATCCAGCAGCTCGTCGTCGGAGGTCGCCAGCACGGCGAGCGCTTCTTCGCGGGTCGGCAGCTCGCGCCGAAGCCCCTTGTCCACCAGCGTGTTCAGCAGGTCCATGGAAGCTGATCCTGGCCTACGGCATGGCCCGGGGCCAAGGAGGAACTCCACAACAGACGCGGATTGGGGTGTGTGTATGACCACACTCTGACCACGGCCGACCCCGGTTAGGGTCTGTGCGCTGCCTACAAAAAGGGACCGACCCATGCCGCAGGACCCATTCGACTGGACCGACGACGAGGCACGGCGCCGCGCGGACGCCGGTCTGGTCCGTACGCTCCGCCCGCGACCGGCCGTACCGGACCTGCTGGACCTCGCGAGCAACGACTACCTCGGCCTCACCCACCACCCGGACATCACCGCCGCGGCCGCCGGGGCCGCCCGCCGCTGGGGCGCCGGCGCCACCGGCTCGCGCCTGGTGACCGGCACCACCGAGCTCCACGGTGAGCTGGAACGGGAGCTGGCCGACTTCTGCGGGTTCGAGGCGGCGCTGGTGTTCTCCTCCGGGTACGCCGCCAACCTCGCCGCCCTCACGGCGCTGAGCGCGCGCGGCTCGCTGATCGTCTCCGACGCGGGCAACCACGCCTCGATCGTGGACGGCTGCCGGCTCTCGCGCGCCGAGACGGCGGTCGTCACGCACGCCGACCCCGACGCGGTCGCCAAGGCCCTGGACGCCCACCCGGGCCGCCGGGCGCTCGTGGTGACGGACTCGGTCTTCTCCGTGGACGGCGACGCGGCGCCACTGGCCGGGCTCGCTGCGGCGTGCCGGGCGCACGGCGCCGCGCTGGTCGTCGACGACGCGCACGGCCTGGGCGTGCTGGGCGAGGGCGGGCGCGGCGCACTGTACGCGGCGGGGCTCGCGGGCAGCCCGGACGTCGTCGCCACGCTCACCCTCTCCAAGTCCCTGGGCAGCCAGGGTGGAGCGGTCCTCGGTCCGGCCCGGGTGATCGAGCACCTGGTCAACGCCGCCCGGACCTTCATCTTCGACACCGGGCTGGCCCCGGCCGCCGCCGGTGCCGCGCTGGCGAGCCTGCGGCTGCTGCGCGCCGAACCGGGCCTGGCGGGCCGGGCTCGTACGGTGGCGGCCACCCTGCACGCACGGCTGACCGCAGCGGGCCTGACCGCCGTACGGCCGGACGCCGCGGTCGTCTCCGTACGCGCCCCGTCGCCGGAGCAGGCGGTGAAGTGGGCGGCCGACTGCCGGTCGGAGGGGCTCGCGGTGGGCTGCTTCCGGCCGCCCTCGGTGCCGGACGGCATCTCGCGCCTCCGGCTCACCGCCCGCGCCGACTTGACGGAACGTCAGGTCGACGGGGCGGTCGCCACGATCCTCCGTACGGCGCCGGCCCCGGTCAGCCGACCCGCTTCAGGGAGCCGATGAAGGAGGTCCAGGCCGTCGCGGAGAACCGCAGCGGCGGCCTGGCGGTGTCCTTCGAGTCGCGCACGGCCAGCCGCGCGGCGTCGAGGCGGGCGGCCTCGACGCAGTTGTTCATGCCGACGCTGCGGCTGCTGCGCCACCAGCGGAGGCCGTCCCGGTGTGCGAGGTCCTGATATGTGGGGTTCTGGTGTGCGAGGTCCTGCTGTGCGAGGTAAGCAGACATGTGGGGTGCCTCTCCCTACGCGCCGTCACCGATCCCGGCGATGAGTTCCGACGACTCCTCGGGCGACAGGGCGTGCGCCTGCATGGTGCGGAAGGCGGCGCAGTACGCCTCGAGGTCTTCCGTGCGTTCGAGGTAGAGGCTACTCGTCAAGTGGTCAAGAGCAACCACGTCCAGATCAGAAATGTTCGGAAAGGAGAAGATAACGAAAGGTCCCGAGAGTCCCACGTACTCACCCGTCGCGAACGGCAGGATCTGGAGCCGCACATGAGGCAGCCGCGCCCACTCCAGTAACCGCCGCAACTGCTCCCGCATCACGCCCGGCCCGCCCACCTGCCGCCGCAGCACCGCCTCGTCCAGCACCGCCTCCAGCCTCAGCGGGGGATCGGCGCGCAGCACCTCCTGCCGCGCCATCCGCACCCGCACCAACGAGTCGACCGTCGCCGCCGGAATCCCCTCCAGCGCCGCCCGGGTCACCGCACGCGCGTACTCCGCCGTCTGCAACAGGCCCGGCACCACCGACGTCTCCAGCGTCCGTGCCGTGCACGCCTGCGCCTCCAGGCTGATGAAGTCCTGGTACGGGGGCGGCAGCACGCCCCGGTACGCGTGCCACCACCCCGTCCCGCCGCCGTCCGCCGCCGCCCCCGCCAACGCCGCCAACAGGGCGCGCAGCCGCGGCTCGTGGACGCCGTAGGCATCGAGCAGCTTCGCCACGTCCGCACCCGTGACCCCGCTCGTCCCCGTCTCGATCCGGCTCACCTTCGACTGGTGCCAGCCCACCAGCCGCGCCGCCTCACGGCTGGTCAGGCCCGCGGCCAGGCGCAGCCCGCGCAACTCCTCGCCGAGCTTGCGCCGGCGCACCGCCGGGCCGTGCCGACCGCCTCGCATGACCGCCTCCTCCCGCCGTCGGGACCTTTCCGCCACCGGGCCGCCCGCGGTGGGGCCAACCCGTCAGTTTGCCGCCCAAATCCGGTCTCGCGTCGCAGAGTTCACCGCTTCGAGCGACAGATATATGCATATCTTGGTGGATCGCCCCCATCAGGGGCGACATAAGTGGCAGTCTGGCGCGAAGCACAGTCCGAGGCCGTCCCCACAAAACATCCGGTACGTGTCGGAGCCCGGCCCCGGTGGGAAAGGGACAAGGTCGCCATGGCAGACCATCAGGAAGCATCCGTCACTCTGCCGAGCGATCCGGCCTCGGTCTCCGCCGCCCGGAGATACGTGGCGGACGTCCTCGCGGAATGGGGCCTCCCCGGTGAGGCGGAAACGGCCGACACGGTGCGGCTGATCGTCTCCGAACTCGCCACCAACGCCGTTCAGCACACCTTCGGTCAGTCGCCGACGTTCACGGTCGACGTCCGGCTGGAGCGTGACGAACAACTGCGCATCGGCGTCACCGACAGCCACCCCCGCTGGCCGCAGCGGCTGCCCGCGGCCGTACAGCAGGACAACGGCCGGGGGATGGTGATCATCCGCTGGCTCACCGCCGAATGCGGCGGCCGTCTCTCGGTCACCCCGACCCCCGAGGGCGGCAAGACCGTCTGGATCGCCCTCCCCTGGACGGTCCCGGTCCAGACCTGACCCGCTCCCCGCCCTGTGCAGGCGGTCCCTCCCTACGCCCCCCGCCCGAAACCCCCACGCAGCAACGCCCGCAGCGACTGGGCCGCAGGCCCCGACTCGTCGCCCCGGTGCGCCACCGAGATCGTCCGGCGGAACGCGGCCGGTTCCAAGAGGCGCACACCCAGCGGCGCCGGATCCATCGCGGCGACCATCTCCGGTACCACCGCCACCCCCAGGCCCGCGCTGACCAGCGCGCACACCAGCGCGTAGCCCGGCGACTCGCACACCACCGCCGGTCTCGCCCCCGCCTCGCGCAGGGCCCCCTCCACACCCCGCCGCGCCGGATGCGCCGGGGCACTGCTGATCAGCGGCTGGTCCGCCAGCTCGGCCACCGCCAGCCGTCCCGAGCCCTCGGCCAGGACATGACCCGGCGCGGTCACCAGCACCAGCTCCTCGACCAGCAGCGGCTCCAGGAACACGCCCGTCGGCGGCGGCTCGGCGCCGGCCGGCTCGTACGCGTGCGTCAGCGCCAGATCGACCTGCCCGGCCGCCACCGCGGCCACCCCACGCGGCGGCTCGTACTCGGTGACCGCCAGTTCCACGTCCGGGTGGGCGCGCCGGAACGCGCTGAGCACCGGCGGCAGCAGGTGGATGCCCACGGTGGTGAACGTGCCCACCCGCAGCCGGCCGCCCGTCAGACCGTTCAGCAGCGCCAGCTCGTGCCGCGCCCGTTCCATCTCGTCCAGCACCCGGCGCGCCCGCGCCACCAGCACCTCGCCCGCCGCCGTCAGCCTGGCGCCCCGGTGATGGCGCACGAGCAGCGGCGCGCCCGCCTCCCGCTCCAGCTTGGCGAGCTGCTGGGAGAGCGCGGGCGCCGTGTAGCCGAGCCGCCCCGCGGCCCGGGTGATCGAACCGGCTTCCGCGACCGCGACGAGCGCGGCCAGCCGCACGGGGTCGTACATTAAGCGTTCCTTTAGGCAGGCCCTCAAGATTGCAAGTACACGCTAAGGCCTCCGGTGCGTCAGCCTGGGTGACCATGGACGCACAGCTCATCGCCTTCATCGGTGTCGCGGCAGGCATGGTCGCCATGCCGGGCGCCGACTTCACCGTCGTCGTGCGCAACTCGCTGGCCTCCCGCCGCGCCGGTGTGGCGTGCGCGGTGGGCGTCGCGGGCGGGCTGGTCGTCCACACGGCGCTCGCGGTCGCGGGGCTCGCCGCGCTCCTGGTCGCGGTGCCCGTCCTCTACCGGACGCTCCAGATCGCCGGTGGCGCGTACGTCCTCTACCTGGGCGTCCAGGCGGTGCGCAGCGCGCTCAAGGGAGCCGGGACGGGGGCGGTCGAGGGGGAGCCGGCTCTCGGCGTGGGGCGGAGCCTGCGGCAGGGGTTCCTGACCAACGTCCTCAACCCCAAGGCGCCCGTCCTCTTCCTGAGCCTGCTGCCGCAGTTCGTGCCGGACGGGGCGGCCGTGCTGCCGCGCACGCTGCTCCTGGCGTCGATCGTGGTGGTCCTCGCCCTGGTCTGGTTCCCGGCCGTCGCGCTGCTGGTGGACCGGCTGGGGCGGTGGCTGCGACGGCCGCGCACCGCCAGGGCCGTGCAGGGCGTCACCGGTGGTGGACTCGCCGCCCTGGGGGTGTCGCTCCTGGTCGCTCCGGTGGCCGGTCGCTGAGCCCGCGCCGTACGAGATGGGGGAGGAGCCCCCACAGGCCGCCGCACACCAGCAGGGTGAAGGCGCCCGCCGCCAGGCCCTCGGGCCTGCCGTGCACCACGTCCACGACCAGCGACACGGAGCAGGTCAGGGCCAGCGCCAGGACCACGAACCCGATCCTCGCCAGCTTCGACGACACGGCCACGATGCGCGCCTTGGCGCCCCGCTGGAACAGCGAACGGTGCAGTGCGGCCGGGGCGGTGAGCAGCACCGCCGCCACGACGGACAGCAGCAGCGTCACGACGTACATGCCGCGCTGGTACGAGTCGAGCGAGCCGAAGCGGGGCGTGAACGCCAGGGTCAGCAGGAAGGCGAACAGGATCTGGACGCCGGTCTGGGTGACGCGCAGTTCCTGGAGCAGCTCGGCGAAATTGCGGTCGGCGCGCTCCAGGGGCGTCTCGTTGCGCGTCCCGTCGCGCGCGGTGCGGGGGCTCTCGCCGGACATTCCCGACGAGTACCCCCGCACCACGGGTCATGCCCGGAGCATCAGCGGACGCGTCCGTACCAGACCGACTTCGACCAGATCTTGTCCAGCTTGACCACCGAACCCGACTTCGGCGAGTGCCAGATCTTGTTGTTACCCGCGTAGATACCGACGTGGTAGACGTTGCTCCCACGATGGAAGAAGACCAGGTCGCCCTTCTGCCGGCTGGAGGCGGAGATGTGGCGGGTCTTGTTGTACTGCTGCTGTGCCGTGCGCGGCAGCGTCTTGCCGACCTGCTTGTACGAGTAGAGCGTCAGGCCGGAGCAGTCGAACCGGGACGGGCCCGCCGCTCCGTACTTGTACGGTGCGCCCTTCTTGGACGCGGCGATGTTCAGCGCCTTGGTCGCGTGTGCCGGGGCGGCCTGTGCCTCCGATACGGCGCCGGGCGCCAGCATCGGGCCGCCGACGGCGGCGAGGGTGAGTGCCGAGACGGCACCGGCCCGGGACAGCAGAGACGGGACATGAATCTGCGCGGTCATTGCGCAACCCTTCGTCAGCCGCCTGTGAAGGATGACCTGTCGGGTTCGGGCTGGCGAAGTTGCCCGGCCGCTGACGCGGCTTCACCCCAAGGGAGACCGACCGTACGAACACCGTCCGGTCACCCGCACTGCTTGGGTCCTCCACTCCTGCCGATCCACTCCTGTCGACCAGTCATCCGGACGGCGGCAGGACTCGGCGTCCGCCCGGACCGCCCCGCCGCGGTGGCGGGGGCTTGTCGTCGTCAGGGATCTTGACCCATGTCGGGGTGAAATTCCGAGTCGAAACGGCCTTATGTGAGGCTCCTCACGACTGATCCATTCGGGTGGACAGGGCCGATTTGGTGCCCGGCGGCGTGACATCGACGAACCCCGTACCAGGGCCGGAACCTGATATTCCGCCAGATGTGTACACCGGGTGCGCAACTCGCGTCGTACCAAATTCGTCCGGTTGCGTACGCTGAACGAGGGAGCGGTCCTCGTACTCCTGAGCCCATCCGGGGGAGGGCTACGTCGGTCCCACGCCTCGATTCTGAGGCACCGTCACGCGTCCCGCGCGCCGTTCGCCGTCAAGCACCCGCAACGCCCGCGCCAGCGTATGGGCATGCACATCGCTCTCACCGCGCTCATGCATCGAGGTCAGGGCGTCGCGCAGCGCGGTCGCACGCCCGACGAGGGCCTGTGCCGCGCGCAGGGCGCTGTACGTGTGGGTGGCGCGCGCCGGATTGATCCGGCCCAGGAGGTCGACGACTTCGAGCCAACTGTCGACGAACGCGCTTTCGGCGCGGGTCAGTGCGGGGAGCGGTGGCCAGTCCGGAGGTTCGGGAGCCGGCATCGCTCACCTCCCGCGGTTCGGGACGACGTGGTCCGCCAGCCCGTACGCCACGGCGGCGGCCGCGTCGAAGACCGTGTCGCGCTCCAGGTCGGCCTCCACGCGCTCGCGGGTCCGCCCGGTGTGGCGGACCAGCATGTCCGTGAGTTGGCCACGCAGCCGGAGCAACTCCCGCGCGTGGATGTCGAGATCCGTCGGTCGCCCGCGCAACGGCTCCTCGATGGCGGGCTGTTGGACGAGTACGCGGGCGCCGGGCAGGACCATCCGCTTGCCGGGTGCGCCGGCGGCGAGCAGGACGGCGGCGGTCGACGCGGCCTGGCCGATGCAGGTGGTCTCCACGTCGCACGTGACGATCTGCATCGTGTCGTAGATGGCCGACATGGCGCTGATGGGGCCGCCGGGGGAGTTGATGTAGAGCGCGATGTCCCGGTCGGGCGCGGCGTGTTCGAGGTGCAGGAACTGGGCGATGACGTCGTTGGCGGCGGTGTCGTCGATGGGGGTGCCGAGGAAGACGATCCGCTCCTCCAGCAGCTTCCCGTACGGATCGAGCGTGCGGGTGCCGGAACTGGTGCGTTCGGTGAACTCGGGCAGGACGTGGCGCGCGGCGTGGCTCATGACGTAGCTCATGACGTGCCTCTCTCTGGTCTCCGTCATCTCTGTAAAAAATGTACAGGACGTACAGGCCGTTATGATGGGGAGCATGGCCTACGAGATTCCGGTGACGCAAGCCCGGGCAGAGCTCGCCGATCTGATCAACCGTGTCGTCTACGGCGGCGAACGGGTGGTCGTCACCCGTCACGGCAAGCCGCTCGTGGCCCTGGTGTCGGCCGCCGACCTGGAACGACTCGAAGCGGAGCGGGAGGAGGACGCGGCGGGGGCGGCGGAGGAGCAGGTGATCCGCTCCGTCTCCACGGTCCGCGACGTACCGTCCTCGTCCGCTCCCGGCGAACGCGGCCGCTTCGGCATCGCCGCGGAACACCGCCCAGGCGGCCACCACCCCCGGCCGGGCGCCTGACCGTTCACGGTGACCGGGGGCGACCGGTGACCGAAGACGACCGGTGACCGAAGGCGACCGGGCCGGGCCGGTGGCCGGCGCGTTCGGCGCGCGGCCGGCGTCCGGGGTGTGGCGGCCGGCGTCCGGGTCAGCCGGCCCGGGCCGGTTCGGCCGCGCGGTGGTGGCCCGGCGCGGGCGCCGTCGCCCGGACGCGCCGGCCACCGGCGACGACCGCCGCCAGGCCGAGCACCGCCCAGGCGCCGAGGACGAGCAGGGGGCCGCCCGCCGCCGCGCCGTCGAAGAACGCCACCGACCGCAGCAGTGACCCGGCCGCCCCCGGCGGCAGCCACTGGCCGATCGCCCCGGCCGGCTCCGGGAGCAGCTCCGGCGCGCCCGCCACGCCCGAGAACGGGTTGCCCAGCAGGACCATGACCAGAGCCCCGAGCGCGAGCCCCGCCCGGCCGAGCAGTGCCGCGAGGCCCGCGACGGCCGCCCCGATCGCCAGCGCGGCCAGCGCGAGGACGCCCGCCTCGGTCCACCAGTCGCCCGTGATCACGCCGAGCCAGCTCCCGGTGATCGCGGTGCCGACGAGGCCGGCCAGCACCGCCGCGCCCACCAGTGCGGCCACGGCCCGGGCGCCGTGCAGTTCGAGGAGGGTGACCAGGGCTCCGGCGGCCACCCCCGCCAGGGCGAGCGGCAGGATGCTCGCGGCCAGCGCGCTGCCGCGCGGGTCGCCCGGCGGCGCGGCCACCACGTCGGTCGCCGGTGCCGTGGGCAGCGCCTGCTGGAGCAGTTGGGCCACGACCGGGCTCGCGGCGGACGCGGTGAGCAGCCGGGGCCCGTGCGGCCCGGCGACGACCGCTCCGTATACGACCCGGTCCCCGATCGCGGCGCGGGCGGCGGCCTCGTCCTCGTAACGGTGCACGTCGAAGGCGTCTTCGCCGCGCTGCTCGAAGCGCTCCTGTACCGGGCCCGCCACGGCGGCCGGGCCGGCGACGCCGATCGGCAGGTCGCGCGGTGCGACCCGGGCGGCGGGCCAGGCGAAGGCCCACAGGGCCAGGGCCGCGATGACGGGGATCAGGACCGCCACGGCGGCCGTGCGGCGGGTCGGGGAAGCGGGGCTGGCTGGCATGGCTGGCATGGGGCCTCCGTCCGGCGGCAATCCTAAGAGAAGGATCGTTCGTTTTATGTTCCCGAGGTCACTGTCCGCCGCCGCGCCGCTCTTGTCAAGAAGGAACGTTCGTTTTACATTGGCGACCATGCCCCGCGTCTCCCAGCACCACCTCGACGCCCGCCGCCGCCAGATCCTCGACGGCGCCGCCCGCTGCTTCGTCCGCAACGGCTTCCACGCCACGTCCATGGCGGACGTCCTCCGCGAGACGGGCCTGTCGGCCGGCGCCGTCTACCGCTACTTCCGCGGCAAGGAAGAGCTGATCGAGGCCATCGTCACCGAGGTGCTCGACGCGATCCGCACCACCTTCGAGACCGCCGCCCGCACGAGCCCGCCCCCGCCACCGGACGTCCTGGTCGGCCAGGTCATGACCGAGGTGCTCACCGAGCGGTCCGGCCTCTCCTGCGACGGCGAGGACAGCTTCCCCCGCCTGATGATCCAGGTCTGGACCGAGACCCTCCGCAACGAGGACCTCTCCGCGGTCATGCGCGCCGGGTACCTGAAGGTGCGCGAGTCCTGGATCCGCGTCGTCCTCGCGTACCAGAAGGCCGGGTTGATGCGCGACGACATCCCCGCCGACCACGTCGCCCGGACGATGATCGCCGCCGCACAGGGATTCGCCGCCCAGCAGGCGCTTTTCGGCTCCGCGCCCGTCTCCGTCCTCCAGGACGGGCTGCGCGCGCTGATGTCCATGGGCGGGCAAAGGGCCAGTTAACCTCCCGGAAAAACTTCTGCCCGAGATTGAAATATCTCTGCGCAACACTCGTTGTCGCAGGTCAACAGAGTGTTGAAGCCGGATATGGTCCCGCTGCGCCCGGGACCGATCGGGCGGGAGACTGTGAGGTGAAACGTGCAACTGACGCCGCACGAGCAGGAACGCCTGCTCATCCACGTGGCCGCCGACGTGGCGGAGAAGCGCCGGGCGCGCGGGGTGAGGCTCAACCACCCCGAGGCCGTCGCCCTCATCACCTCCCACATCCTGGAGGGCGCCCGCGACGGCCGCACCGTCGCCGAACTCATGGCCTCCGGCCGCAAGGTGCTCAGCCGCGACGACGTCATGGACGGCATCGCCGAGATGATCCACGACGTCCAGGTCGAGGCCACCTTCCCCGACGGCACCAAGCTCGTCACCGTCCACGACCCGATCGTCTGACGGGGGAGCGCCGCCGATGATTCCCGGAGAGATCCTCTACGCGGACGAGCCCGTGGCCCTCAACGAGGGCCGCCCCGTCACGCGCCTGACCGTCCTCAACGCCGCCGACCGGCCCGTCCAGGTCGGCTCCCACTACCACTTCGCCGAGGCCAACCCGGGCCTCGACTTCGACCGTTCGGCCGCCCACGGCCAGCGGCTGAACATCGCCGCCGGTACCGCCGTACGCTTCGAGCCCGGCATCCCCGTCGACGTGGAACTCGTACCGCTCGCCGGGCTGCGCGTCGTCCCCGGCCTGCGCGGACAGACCGGAGGCTCCCTCGATGCCTGAGCCCAGCCGCGCCCTGCTCGACCGGGCCGTCTACGCCGACCTCTTCGGCCCCACCACCGGCGACCGCATCCGGCTCGCCGACACCGACCTGCTGATCGAGATCGAGGAGGACCGCTCCGGCGGGCCCGGACGCGCGGGCGACGAGGCGGTGTTCGGCGGCGGCAAGGTGATCCGCGAGTCCATGGGCCAGTCCCGTGCCACCCGCGCCGAGGGCGCCCCCGACACCGTCATCACCGGCGCCGTCATCATCGACCACTGGGGCATCGTCAAGGCCGACCTCGGCATCCGCGACGGCCGGATCAGCGGCATCGGCAAGGCCGGCAACCCCGACACCATGGACGGCGTCCACCCCGGCCTCGTCATCGGTCCCGAGACCGAGGTCATCGCCGGCAACGGCAAGATCGTCACCGCCGGGGCCATCGACGCGCACATCCACTTCATCTCGCCGACCGTCGTCGAGCAGGCGCTCACCTCCGGCATCACCACCCTCGTCGGCGGCGGCACCGGCCCCGCCGAAGGCACCAGGGCCACCACCATCACGCCCGGCCCCTGGCACCTCGCCCGGATGTTCCAGGCGCTGGAGACGTACCCCGTCAACATCGGCCTGCTCGGCAAGGGCAACACCGTCTCCCGCGAGGCGATGCACTCCCAACTGCGCGGCGGCGCCCTGGGGTTCAAGATCCACGAGGACTGGGGGGCCACCCCGGCGGCCATCGACGCCTGCCTCGGCGTCTGCGAGGAGACCGGCGCCCAGCTCGCCATCCACACCGACACGCTCAACGAGGCCGGGTTCGTCGGCGACACCCTCGCCGCCATCGCGGGCCGCACCATCCACGCGTACCACACCGAGGGCGCGGGCGGCGGTCACGCCCCCGACATCATCACCGTCGTCTCCGAGCCGTACGTCCTGCCCAGCTCCACCAACCCCACCCGGCCGCACACCGTCAACACGCTCGACGAACACCTCGACATGCTGATGGTGTGCCACCACCTCAACCCGGCCGTCCCCGAGGACCTGGCCTTCGCCGAGTCCCGCATCCGGCCCTCCACCATCGCGGCCGAGGACATCCTCCACGACCTGGGCGCCATCTCGATCATCTCCTCCGACTCCCAGGCCATGGGCCGCGTCGGCGAGGTGATCCTGCGGACCTGGCAGACCGCGCACGTGATGAAGCGCCGCCGGGGCGCGCTGCCGGGCGACGGCCGCGCCGACAACCACCGCGCCCGTCGCTATGTCGCCAAGTACACGATCAACCCGGCCGTCGCCCAGGGCCTCGACCACCAGATCGGCTCCGTAGAGACCGGCAAGCTCGCCGACCTGGTGCTCTGGGAGCCGGCGTTCTTCGGCGTCAAGCCGCAGACCGTGATCAAGGGCGGGCAGATCGCGTACGCGCAGATGGGCGACGCCAACGCGTCCATCCCCACGCCCCAGCCGGTGATGCCCCGCCCCATGTTCGGCGCGCTCGGCACGGCCGCCGCGGCCGGCTCGTTCAACTTCGTCACGCACTCCGCCCTCGACGACGGCCTGCCCGAACGGCTGGGTCTCGCCAAGGAGTTCGTCGCGATCAAGAACACCCGGGGCGTCACCAAGGCCGACATGCGCGAGAACGACGCCCTGCCGCGCGTGGAGGTCGACGCCGACACGTTCACCGTGACGATCGACGGCGAGCCGGTCGATCCGGCACCCGCCGCCGAACTGCCCATGGCGCAGCGCTACTTCCTCTTCTGAGGGCGATCCGATGACACGCGCAGCTCTGCTCGTCCTCGCCGACGGCCGGTTCCCCGCCGGTGGCCACGCCCACTCCGGCGGCGCCGAACCGGCCGTCAAGGCCGGACGCATCCGGGACGCCCGCGACCTGGAGACGTTCTGCCGGGGCCGGCTGCACACCAGCGGGCTCACCGCCGCCGCCCTCGCCGCCGCGGCCGCCCTCGGCCACGACCCGGCCGCGCTCGACGAGGCCGCCGACGCCCGCACCCCGTCGCCCGCGCTGCGCGCCACCGCCCGCAAGCTCGGCCGCCAGATGCTGCGGGCCGCCCGCGCCACCTGGCCGAGCCCCGAACTCGACGCGCTGGCCAGGGCGTTCCCGCGCGGCGCCCACCAGCCGGTCGTCCTCGGCCTGGCCGCCCGCGCGGCGGGCCTCGGCCCCGAGGACGCCGCGCACTGCGTCGCGTACGAGACGGTCAGCGGACCCGCCACGGCCGCCGTCCGCCTGCTGAGCCTCGACCCCTTCCAGGCCACCGCCGTCCTCGCCCGGCTCGCGCCCGACATGGACGCCGTGGCCGCCCGTGCCGCGCGAGCCGCCGACCACGGCATCGACGCGCTGCCCGCCGCTTCCGCGCCGCTGCTCGACATCACCGCCGAGCAGCACGCGGCCTGGCCCGTACGCCTCTTCGCATCCTGACAACACCGGAGAAACCATGCACCTCGACCACGACCACACCGGCCCCGCCGCCGTCAGCGCCGACGCCCACCGCCCCGACGGCACCCGCCGCGCGCTGCGCATCGGCCTCGGCGGACCCGTCGGGTCCGGCAAGACCGCCACCGTCGCCGCCCTCTGCCGCGAACTGCGCGACCAGCTCTCCATCGCCGTCGTCACCAACGACATCTACACCCGCGAGGACGCCGAGTTCCTGCTGCGCAACGCCGTCCTGCCGCCCGAGCGCATCCAGGCCGTGGAGACCGGCGCCTGCCCGCACACCGCGATCCGCGACGACATCTCCGCCAACCTCGAAGCCGTCGAGGACCTGGAGGACAGCGTCGGGCCGCTCGACCTGATCCTCGTCGAGTCCGGCGGCGACAACCTCACCGCCACCTTCTCCAAGGGCCTCGTCGACGCGCAGATCTTCGTCATCGACGTCGCGGGCGGTGACGACATCCCGCGCAAGGGAGGCCCCGGCGTCACCACCGCCGACCTGCTCGTCATCAACAAGACCGACCTCGCCCCGTACGTCGGCTCCGACCTGGAGCGGATGGCCCGCGACGCCAAGGAGCAGCGCGGCGACCTGCCCGTCGCGTTCACCTCGCTCACCGGCGAGCAGGGCGTCGGGCCGGTCGCCGACTGGGTGCGCGGACAGCTCGCCGCCTGGTCGGCATGAGCGTCCAGGCCACCGCCCGGATCGTCGCCGAGGCCGGCGGGGCGCTGCCGGTCCTGGTGAGCGACGGGCCGCTCGCCCTGCGCCGCACCCGCGCCACCGGGCCGTACACCCGGGTCACCGTCGTGGGCGCGATGACGGCGCCGCTCGGCGGTGACCGGCTGGCCGTGGAAGCGGAGGTACGGGAGGGGGCGCGGCTCGCCGTCGACTCTGCGGCCGCGACGGTCGCCCTGCCCGGCCGGGACGCCCGCCACGCCCGCTACGACGTGCGCCTCACCGTCGCCGAAGGGGCGGAGCTGCGCTGGCTGCCGGAGCAGTTGGTCTCCGCGTACGGCTCCGTCCTCCGGATGCGTACCACCGTCGACCTGGCCGGCACCGCACGGCTGGTGCTGCGCGAGGAGCAGATCCTGGGCCGCCACGGCGAGGAGCCCGGCACCCTCACCACCCGCCTCACCGTGCGCCGCGCCGGCCGCCCGCTGCTGGACCAGGAACTGTCCTACGGCCCGGGCGCCCCCGGCGGCTGGGACGGGGGAGCGGTGCTGGGCGGACACCGGGCGGTGGGCCAACTCCTCGTGGTCGACCCGGACTTCGAGGACAAGCCCGTCGAGCCGCACCTGATCGGGGACACGGCCGCCGTCACGCCGCTGGCCGGGCCCGCCGCCCTCGTGACGGCGGTCGCCCCGGACGCGCTGCGCCTGCGGCGCGTCCTGGACGAGGCGCTGGCGAGCCTGTGAGCCTTCAGGCCGCGATCGGGGCCGTCCGGGGCTCGGCGATGGCCACGTAGTCCGCCGTCCGCAGCGCCAGCGAACGGTCCAGCCGTGCCGCGTTGAAGAAGATCTCGTCCTCCTCCAGCAGCGCGGGGTCCACGACCAGCTCCAGCTCCGGATCGAAGGAGAACGGCAGGATCGTGCCGCTCACGCTGCGCGCCAGCCGCTCCGCCACCTCGGGTGTCGCGAACCCGGCGTAACCGCCGCCCAGCAGCGCCTTCACGGCCCCGAGGTCGACCCGCCGGTCGCCCGGGACCACGGCCAGCACGTACCGCTTGGTCTTCTTGCCGGTCTTGACCATCACGACGATGCACTTGGCGGCCTGCTCCAGCCGGTTGCCGCGCATCGCGCTGACCGCCTCCGTGGCGCCCTCCGGCTCGTGCTCGATGATCCGGTAGGCGGCCCCGCGCTCGTCCAGCAGGCCGATCAGCTTGTCGTACGTCTCGTGCTCGTGCGTCCCATGCTCATGCGCTTGGTGCTCGTTCACCGATGTCCTTTCGGGCGGAGTCCTTCGCCGCCCCGACGATACCCATCGGTGATCCCCCGGTCAGCGCCGGAACTTCGGGAACTTCCGGGGCTGTTCGCCCTGTTGGGCCTCCTTGACCTTGGTCGCGTACTCGTCCACGTACTCCTGGCCCGACAGCGCGAGGATCCGGTACATGATCTCGTCCGTCACGGCACGCAGCACCGTCCGGTCGTTCTCCATCCCGGCGAACCGCGAGAAGTCCAGCGGCTCGCCGAACCGGACCGTCACCCGTTTGATTCGGGGTACGACCTGGCCGGGCGGCTGGATCTCGAACGTCCCGACCATCGCGCACGGGATCACCGGCACGCCCGCCTTCAGGGCCATGACCGCCACCCCGACCTTGCCCTTGTAGAGCCGCCCGTCGTGGGAGCGAGTGCCCTCCGGGTAGATCCCGAGCAGCTCCCCCTTGGCCAGCACGCCGAGCCCCTCGCGGATCGCCGCCTGTCCGGCCTCCTTGCCGGAGCGGTCCACCGGGATCTGGCCGGCACTGCGGAAGAACGCGGCGGTCAGCCGGCCCTTGATGCCCGGACCGGTGAAGTACTCCTGCTTCGCGAGGAAGGTGATGCGCCGCTTGAGGACGACCGGCATCAGGAAATGGTCCGAGAAGGACAGGTGGTTGCCCGCGACGATCGCGGCGCCGTCCTCCGGGATGTGCTCCAGCCCCTCCGTCCTCGGCCGGAACAGCAGCCGCAGCACCGGTCCGAGGAAGATGTGTTTGAGCAGGTAGTAGAACACTGGCTGGCTCCCTACTGCGCCGGATCGGATCGGCTCGGCTCTGTGCGTTCTACCAGGCCAGAAACCAGTTCGAGGGAGATCAGTGTAGGTGCGCGTGTCGCCCCCCGGAACCACGCCGGGCGACCTCCGGTGATGGGACGCGGGGACGGGGGCACACGGAATCCATGACTGTGCCCAAGAGCAGTGTCCTGGTCCTGGACAGCGGCGAACCCGAGGCCCTGGCGGAGTTCTACGCCAGGCTGCTGGACGCCCGGACCCGACGCGGAACCGATCCGGACTTCATCGAGGTGATCGGCCACGACGGCGTGTGCGTGGCCGTACGGCGCGACCACGGCTACGCGCCGCCCAGTTGGCCCCGCCCCGACGACTCCCAGCAGGCGCACCTGCACATCCTGGTGGCCGAGGACGACATGGACGAGGCCGAGCGCGAGGCGGTGGGCCTGGGTGCCCGGCCGGTGGACACCAAGGACAACTCCGGTCCACGGGACGTGCGGACGTACGCGGACCCGGCGGGTCACTCCTTCACCCTGGTCGCCCGGGAGGGCCGGTCCGCGTCCTAGGAGCCGGGAGGGGCGGGGGGTTACTCATGCGTTCCGCACGGTCGGTTGCTGACGGTTGTGACTGTCGCCGCCCGCTCCCGGGTGGCACCGTCGTCTTCGTCGCCGACCGAGGGAGCAGGTGTGATCAAGGGCTACGCCGCCTTCTGCGACGCGGACCGCCACTTCTACGACGCGCCGTACCGGCTGTCCGCCGAGGGCACCGACCGCCGGGGCGCGTTGTACGGGGCGGCGCTCGCGCCCGTACCCGAAGGGTGGCGCCGGCACCGCAGCGGTGACTGGCTGGCCCTGCGCCCCGTCGACGCCACGCTGCCCGCACAGGGCTGGAAGATCCACGTATCGGCGTGCCTGGACAATGCCGAAACGATTCTCTCGCGGGTCATGGACTACTGCCTCGCCCGGGGCGTCGCCTTCAAGTTCGTCCCGAGCCGGTACCTGCTGCACACCCGCAACGCCAAGTACGCCGACCGCGCCGCCAGCGGCAAGTTCATCACCGTCTACCCGGCCGGCGACGAGCAGTGCCACCGGATCGCCGACGACCTGGCGGCGCTGCTCGCCGGTGAGCCGGGCCCGTACATCCTCAGCGACCTCCGCTGGGGAGACGGCCCCGTGTACGTCCGCTACGGCAGCTTCACCCAGCGGCACTGCTACGGCGACAACGGCGAACTGTGCCCGGCCGTCGAGCACCCCGACGGGCGGCTCGTCCCCGATCTCCGGGGACCCGTCTTCCAGTTGCCCGACTGGGTCGAGCCGCCCGCCTTCCTCAAACCCCACCTCGACGCCCGGGCCGCCGTGACGGTCACCGACATCCCGTACACCATCGACAGCGCCCTGCACTTCTCCAACGGCGGGGGAGTGTACGTCGGCCACGACCGCCGCACCGGCGAGAAGGTCGTCCTCAAGGAAGCCCGCCCGCACGCCGGCCTCGCCGCCGACGGCGCCGACGCGGTGACCCGGCTGCGGCGCGAACGGACCGCGCTGGAACGACTCGCCGGGCTGCCGTACACGCCCGACGTGCGCGGCACGTTCGTGCTCGGCGACCACCACTTCCTGGCGATGGAGTTCCTGGAGGGCAAGCCCCTCAACACCTTCTTCGCCCGCCGCCACCCGCTCATCGAGGCCGACCCGACACCGGAGTCCCTCGCGGAGTACACCGATTGGGCGCTGCGCATCCACCGCCTGGTGGAGGAAGCCGTCGACGCCGTGCACGCGCGCGGAGTGGTCTTCAACGACCTGCACCTGTTCAACATCATGGTGTCCGAGGACGAGACGTCCGTGGCGCTCCTTGACTTCGAGGCTGCCGCCCACATCGACGAGGGCCGCCGCCAGACCGTCGCCAACCCGGCGTTCGTCGCACCGCCCGACCGGCGCGGGTTCGCCGTCGACCGGTACGCGCTCGCGTGCCTGCGGATCGCCCTGTTCATGCCGCTGACCAGCCTGTTCCCGCTGGACCCCGGCAAGGCCCGGCACCTCGCCGACATCGCGGCCGCGCACTTCCCCGTACCGCGCGCCTTCCTCGACGAGGCGGTCGAGGAGATCGCGGGGCGCTCCGCGAGCGGGCCCTACTTACCCGTCGAGCCCGGCGACTGGCCGCGCAGCCGCGACTCCATGGCGAGCGCCGTGCTCGCCTCCGCCACACCGGAACGCGAGGACCGGTACTTCCCCGGGGACATCGCCCAGTTCGCCTCCGCGGGCGGCGGACTGTCCTTCGGATACGGCACCGCCGGCGTGCTGTACGCCCTCGACGGGACCGGCGCGGGGCGGTGCCCGGAAGCCGAGGAGTGGCTGCTGCGCCGCACCAAGGAACCCGAATCCGGCACCCCCATCGGCTTCTACGACGGGCTGGCCGGCGTCGCCTGGACGCTGGACCGCCTCGGCCACCCCGAACGGGCCCTGGAACTCGCCGAACCGACCCTCCAGCGGCCCTGGGAGGGCATCGCGCCCGACCTGCACAGCGGCCTCGCGGGCGTCGGCCTCGCCCTGGACGCCCTCGGGATGCGGGACGCCGCCCTCCGCTGCGCCGACCTGGTCGCGGGCGCCCTCCCCGGCATCTCGCGCGCCGGGCTGCTGTACGGCGCGTCCGGCCCCGCCCTGCTCTTCCTCCGCCTGTACGAACGCACCGGCGACACCGGGCTCCTCGACCTGGCCGCCGACGCGCTCCGGCGCGACCTGGCCCGCTGCGTCACCAGCGCGGGCGGCACGCTCCAGGTCGACGAGGGGTGGCGGACGATGCCGTACCTCGGCGCCGGGAGCGTCGGCATCGGGATGGTCCTCGACGACTACGCCGCCCACCGCGACGACGCGGACTTCGACCGGGCGCGCCGCGAGATCGTGCGGGCCGCCCAGGCCACGTTCTACGCCCAGCCCGGGCTGTTCCGGGGCGCGGCCGGCATGGTGCTGTACCTCAGCCGCACCACCGCGCCCGGCCCGGGCACCGCCCCCTCCGACGTACGGCGCCAGATCGACGCCCTCGCCCGGCACGCCGTGCCGTACCAGGGCCATCTGGCCTTCCCCGGCGAGCAGATGATGCGGCTGTCCATGGACCTCGCCACGGGCACCGCCGGCTGTCTCCTCGCCCTCGGCAGCGCCGCGTCCGACGACCGCGCGCACCTGCCGTTCCTCCCGCCGCTCCGGCGGCCCATGAGCCGGCCCCAGCCAGGGGCCGAGACAGAGCACACCGTCCCCATGAAGGAAAGGAACCGATCATGACGCTTCTCGACCTGCAGTCGATGGAGACCCCGAAGGAAGAGGCCACGGGCGACATCGCCACGGGCAGCCGCGCGAGCCTGCTCCTCTGCGGTGACAGCAGCCTGAGCGTCACCACCTGTAACTGACCCGCCCGGTCGCGCGGTGCCGAATGCCGCGCGGCCGCACGGATCACCCGGTCCCGGGCGGCTCACCCCGCCCGGGACCGTCCACATCCCGCTCCAGGAGGACACGGCCCATGACCTCCCCGTCCCCGGAAGCCGACCCGGCACCGGCGCCCGGTACCGCGGAGGCGAGCGGCCCCACGCACGGTCCCGGTCCCGCCCCGGCGGACCCGCCGGGTTCCACACCCGGGCACGGCCATGGGCGCGACCCCGACGGTGGCGGGCATGGAGGCGCCGGGTCCGGGGGTGAACCCGACGGTGGCGGGCATGGAGGCGCCGGGCCCGGGGGTGAACCCGACGGCGGGGCCGACGACCGGCACCGTACCGGCCGGATTCTGTGGGGCGCCGCCCGGCACAGCGGAGGCCGTGCCGGGGCCATCCTGGTCTGCTCGCTGGGCGCCGCGCTGGCCGCCCTCGCCGAGCCGGCCGTCCTCGGCCGGAGCCTCGACCTGCTGCTCGCCCAGTCGGCCGACGCGCCGCGCTGGGTCGCCCTGTGCGCCGCGGTGATCGCCGCCGAGGTGGTCCTCGACGCGATGGTGGCCCTGCTGACCGGCACCACCAACGCCCGGTCCACCGCCTGGCTCCGCCGCCGCGCCCTCACCCGCCTGCTCGCCGCCGCCCCGCACCACGCGGCGGCCCGCTTCGCGCCCGGCGACCTCGCCACCCGGCTCACGGCCAACGCCACCGAGGCCGGCACCGTGCCGGCGACCGCGGCGGGCGCGCTCGCCACGGTCCTCCCGCCCCTCGGGGCGCTGGTCGCGCTGCTGGTCATCGACGCGTGGACGGCGGCCGCCTTCCTGGCCGGCGTCCCGCTGCTGGCCCTGCTGCTGAGGGCCTTCGCCCGCAGCTCCTCCGACACCGTCTCGCGCTACCAGCGCGCGCAGTCCGCCATGGCGGACCGGCTCGTCGAGGCGCTGGCCGGCGCCCGGACGATCGCCGCCGCCGGGACCGCCGCCCACGAACAGCGGCGCATCCTCGCCACGCTGCCCGAACTCGCCATCCAGGGGCGGACGATGTGGCACGTCTACGGGCGGGCCGTCGCCCGCAGCGGCGTCCTCATGCCCCTCCTGGTGTGCGTCGTCCTCGCCGTCGGCGGCGCCCGGCTCGCGTCCGGCGCCCTGGGCGTCGGCGAACTGGTGGCCGCCTCGCGGTACGCCGCACTCGCCGCCGGTGTCGGCGCGGTCGCCGCGGCCCTCGGCGCCCTGGTGCGCGGCCGCGCCGCCGCCCGCCGCACCGGCGAACTCCTCGCGCTCCCGGCGGTACCGCACGGCGGGGATGCCCTGCCCGCCGGCGCCGCGGGCACGCTCGAACTGCGCGGCGTCACCGTCGTACGGGACGGGACGGCCGTGCTGCGCGGCGTCGACCTGCTCGTACCCGGCGGGGCCACCGCCGCCGTGGTGGGCCGGTCGGGCGCGGGCAAGTCGCTGCTCGCCGCCGTCGCGGGCCGGCTCACCGACCCCGACGAGGGGTGCGTCCTCCTCGACGGCGTACGCCTGGACCGCGTCGAGCCCGGGGAGCTGCGCGGGGAGGTCGGCTACGCCTTCAGCAGGCCCTCCCTGTTCGGTACGACGGTCGGCGACACCATCGCGTTCGGCGCCGACCCGGCCACGACGAGCGCCGTCCGGGCCGCCGCGCGGGCGGCCGGTGCCGACGGGTTCGTCGAGCGGCTGCCGGCCGGCTACGACACGCCCCTCGCCGACGCGCCGCTCTCCGGCGGCGAGCTGCAACGCCTGGGGCTCGCCCGGGCGTTCGCGCACGCGGGGCGGCTGCTGATCCTCGACGACGCCATGTCGGGCCTGGACACGGTCACCCAGCGGCAGGTCGAGCGGGCGCTGGCCCACGACGTCCGGCCGGGTACCCGGCTGGTCGTCGCCCACCGGCTCTCCTCCGCCGCCCGGGCGGACCTGGTGGTGTGGCTGGACGACGGCCGGGTACGGGCCGTCGGGCCGCACCGCGCGCTGTGGCGCGACCCGGCGTACCGGGCGGTATTCGCGGCGGCGGAAGCCACGGCCACGGGAACGGACGGCGCATGACGGCACGTCAGGCCCTGTCCGAAGGACGGCGTTTCCTGCTGCGGCGCAGGCGGGACGTGCTGCGCCTGGCCGCCTGGTCGCTGCTGGAGTCGGCGCACACCTTCCTCGGCGGGTACGGGGTGGCCCGCGCGCTGGACGACGGGTTCCTCGCCGGCCGCACGGACGTCGGCCTGCTGTGGCTGGCCGTGGCCGCCGCCGGCACCCTCCTGGGCGGGCTCGCCGTACGCGGGGTGTTCGCCGGGCTCGCGGGCCTGGTCGAGCCGTTGCGGGACGGGTTGGTCCGCCGGGCGGTGGCCCAGGCCCTCGCCACGGCGGTGGCCGACCCGGCACGCGCCGAGAGCGCGGCCGGCGCCGCCGCCGTGTCCCGGCTCACCCACCAGACCGAGATCGCCCGCGACAGTTTCGCCGGGCTCGTCCTGACCGCCCGCTCCTTCGTCTTCACCGCCCTCGGCGCGCTTCTCGGCATGGCCACCCTGGAACCCGCGCTGACCCTCGTCGTCCTGCCGCCGCTCCTGCTCGGACTGGGGTTGTTCCTGGCCACCCTCGCCCCCATGGCCGCCGTGCAACGCGCCTTCCTCGACACGGACGAGGCGCTGTCGGACCGGGTGGGCGCGGTCGGTGCCGGCCTGCGGGACGTGGTGGCGTGCGGCGGCGAGCGGCACGTCGCCGCGGACGTGCGGCAGTTGGTCGAAGCCGAGGCCCGACTGTCCCGCCGCCTGGCCCGCTGGGCCGCCGTCCGCACGCTCGCCCTGGGCGCGGCGGGCCGGCTGCCCGTGGTCGCGCTGCTGGCGGCCACCCCGTGGCTGCTGCGGGGCGGGGTGACGACAGGCGCCCTGCTCGGCGCGGTCACCTACCTCGTACAGGCGCTGCTGCCGGCCCTCGACGCGCTGATGACCGCGTTCGGGACGGCCGGTACGCGGCTGCTGGTGGTCCTGGACCGCTTCCTCGACGAGCCGGCCGAGCCCCCGGCGCCGGCGCACGCACCGGTGAAACGGCCCCCCATCCTTCTGCGCCGCGTCCCGCCCGCCGCCGAGCTGCGGGGCGTCACCTTCGCCTACGGCCCCGGGGCGCGACCGGTGCTGGACGGCCTCGACCTCGTCGTCGAACCGGGGGAGCACCTCGCCGTCGTGGGCCCGAGCGGCATCGGCAAGTCCACCCTGACCGCGCTGCTCGCCGGGCTCCTGGCCCCGACCGCCGGCACGGTCGCCGTGACCGGCGCACCCGCGCTGCTGCCCCAGCGGGCGTACGTCTTCACCGGCACCGTCCTGGACAACCTCCGCTACCTCCGCCCCGACGCCACACCCGACCAGGTCCGGCGGGCCGTCGAGGCGCTCGGGCTCGCCCCGCTCGTGCGGCGTCTCGGCGGCCCGGACGCGGTGATCGACCCGGGCCGCCTGTCGCACGGCGAGCGGCAGAGGCTGGCGCTCGGCCGCGCCTACCTGGCGCCCGCCCCGCTGCTCCTCCTCGACGAGGCGACCTGCCACCTGGACCCCGACACCGAGGAGCACGCCGAGCGGGCCCTCGCCGCCCGGCCCGGCGCCCTGGTCGTCGTCGCCCACCGCATCCCGTCCGCCGTACGGGCCGACCGGGTCCTGGTGCTGGACGGGGACCGCGCCCAGTGCGCCCCGCACGACGAACTGCTCACAAGGTCGCGGCTCTACCGGGACCTCGTCGGCCTCTGGCACCCCGACGCGGCCTGAACCGCGCGTTCCTTGCAGAGTTCCCTACACCCACCCGGCGCCCTGCGAGATACGGATCGCGTCGATCCGGTTGCGTGCGCCGACCTTCCGGGTGGCCGACGCCATGTAGTTGCGCACCGTCCCGTTCGACAGGTGCAGGCCCCGCGCGATCTCCGCGATCGACTCCCCCTCCGCCGCCCGGGCCAGCACGCTCAGCTCGCGTGCCGTCAGCGGCATTCTGGACGCCTCCAGGAACCCGAAGGCGAGCGACTCGTCCACGAACCGCTCGCCCTCGGCGACCTTCCGGATCGCCCGCACCAGCCGCTGCGGCGAACCGTGCTTGTCCACGAAACCCAGCGCCCGCGCCTCGAACGCCCGGCGCAGCGCCCCTGGCCGGCCCGCCGACGCCAGCACCAGGAGCGCCGCCCGCGCGCCCAGCGCCGCCCGGTCCCCCTCCGCCCCGCCGTCCAGGAGCGCCGCCGCCCCCGGACAGTCCAGGTCCACCACGCACACGTCCGGCCGTAAGGACTCCGCGTGCCTGCTCGCGGTACGCCAGCCGGCCGAGAACACGTCGAACGCCCCCTCCGATTTCAGCAGCGCCACCAGCGCCGACCGCAGCAGACCCGCGCTGTGCAGGACAAGCACCCTGGTCATGCCCCATCCCCTCCCTGTCGTCCGCCCAGGCGCTCACGCCGGGCTTCCGTATGGTCACCCATGCGGCTTCCCCGGGCGGCGGCGGAGGAACATTGCCCCGGTACGTTCGGGGGCGCGCGTCCCATCGGTCCGAGCGCCCCCCTTGCGCCGCCGTGCGCGTACGCGTGCGCCCCGGCGTCATGGGGCGCGGTCGCGTGGTGGGAAGGCCCGCGTCCACGGAAAATGGCTGGGTACGTGAGGAGGGTGAAGCCCATGACCCACACGGCCGGCCGCAGCGCGGCCCCGGACGACGAGCTCGCGCTGCCCACCGTGCGTTCGCTCCACGACCTCGGCGAGCTGGTGAAACGCCGGGGGTCCCTCTACGTCCGCTGGTCCCGGGGACCGGCCCGCGACCTGGACGCCACCCGCAGCGTCGACGAACTCACCGGGATCCCGATGCCCGGCCTGTCAGCGAACCCGCTCCAGGTCGAGACCTGGTGGGGCGACCGCCCCCTCCGCCTGTGGGTGGCCCGCCGGCTGTACGACTACTGCCACCTGCGCCGCGACCGGGACGGCGACGTACGCCCCTGGACGCTGCACGGCCGCGAGGTCGGCCGGGGCCCGGACAACGAACCGCTCCTGACCGACATCGTGCCGGTGAGCTGGATCGACCTGGCGGTCATCGACGAGGCCGAGGCGGAGGTGGCCCGCCAGCGCCGCCCCTGGGGCCCCATGCGCCGCTGACGCCCGCCCCGCGCCGCCCGCCCCGCCCCGCGCCGTCCGCCCCCCGCCACCGGGTCGCGCCGGCGGGCGGTGGCGGTGTGTGGGCCGTACGCGGTACCGCGCGGCACCGTGCGGCGCGGCGGCTTGGAGGCGCGCCCGCGCGGAGGTGCCCTGAGCGTGCGTGTGCCCGCACCAGGAGCCCCGGGAGTACGAGATGTCCCTCCGCGCCATCGCCGCCGCAGCCGTCCTCCTCGCCCTCACCGCGGCCGTCCCCGTCCACGCGGACACCCCCGACGGCGACCGCGACCGCGAGCCCGATCGCGGCAAGGGCCTCTTCCTCACCGTCTCGGGCGGCGGCGAGAGCTGGATCCGTGGCGTGCGGCTGCACTGCTCGCCCCGGCCCCGCGGCCCCCACCCCGACGCCGAGGGCGCCTGCGCGGCCCTCGACACGGCGCGCGGCGACCTCGACCGGCTGCGCGGTGACCAGCATCCCTGCACCAAGAGGTTCGACCCGGTCACCGCCCGGGCCGTCGGGGAGTGGCACGGCCTCCGCATCGACTGGCGCGGGACCTACCCGAACGCGTGCGTCCTGGACACCGAGACCGACCCGGTCTTCCGCTTCTGAGCGATCTTCCGAGCGAGCGCGGCGCGCGCATGGGCATGGACGTGTCAACATCATCGTCCTAGCGTCACCGCATGCCGACCACGATCCGGCGGCGCCGGGCCACTGTGCTCGCCGCGGCCTGCATCGCCGCAGCCTGCCTCGCCTCGGCGCCGGTGCTGACCGGCGTGCGGTCCGACGGGATCCCGCTCGCCCCCGGTCACCGGCTCGTGCCCGGCTACACGGGCGCCGCCGCCACGCCCCGACCGGTCCCCGGCGACGGCCCGCCGCAGCATCCGCACCTCGCGCCCAACGGCCGCAGCGGCATGCACGCGGACGCGGCGGGCAGTGGCACGTACCCCTGGAGCGGCCCGCTGGGGCGGTCGCCCGTCGTGCGCAGCCGCGCCATGGCCGCGCTGGGCGGGGAGTGCGCCACCGTCACCTTCGACCGTGCCGGGCGTATCGTCACCGTCTGCGGCACGTTCTCGGGGTTCGTCGTCAGACTGCTGCACCCCTCGTCGCTGGCCACGCTCGCCGAGTACGCGCTGCCCCAGCGCCCGTCCACCGTCGAGGCCATCACCCGGCTGGACTTCTCCCGGATCTTCAAGGACACCTCCGGCGGGGCGTACGCGTACCTCGACGACCGGGACCGCCTGGTGCTCGCCGACTCCCGCCACCACATCGTGCGCCTGGCGCACACCCGGGGCCCGGACGGGTCATGGCGGTTCACCGTCGACGCGGACTGGGACCTGACGGCGCACGTCCCGCACGACTGCGTCACGTGGACCAACCTCCGCCCCAGCGGCGACTGCGACCCCGTGACGTCGGTGATGCCCGACTGGGACGGCCGCATCTGGTGGGTGACCCGCCAGGGGCGGGTGGGCACCCTCGACCCCGCCGACGGGACCGTACGGTGCATGCGGCTGGCCGGGGAGGAGATCCAGAACTCCTTCTCCGTCGCCGAGGACGGCGTCTGGATCGTCTCCGACCACGCGCTCCACAGCTTCCGGGCCCGGCCCGACGGCACTCCGGAGGTGGTGTGGCGTGAGGAATACGACCGCGGCAGCGGCGCCAAACCGGGCTCGGTCAACCGGGGTTCGGGCACCACGCCCGACCTGTTCGGCGCGGGTGGACGGCGGTATGTGGCGATCACCGACAACGCGGACGACCGGATGAACGTCCTCGTCTACCGGCGCGACGCCGCCGCACCGGACGACCGCCGGCTGGTGTGCGCGGTGCCGGTGTTCACCCACGGCCGGTCCACCACCGACAACTCCCTCGTCTCCTGGGGAAACAGCCTGGTCGTCGAGAACAACTACGGCTACGAGAACGTCACGTCGCTCCTCTTCGGCCGCGGTGTGACCGGCGGCGTGACCCGGGTGGACGTACGCGCCGACGGCAGCGGCTGCGACACCGTCTGGGAGAGCCCGGTCCGCTCGCCCTCGACGGTCCCGAAACTGTCCACCGCCAACGGCCTGCTGTACCTCTACGGCAAGGACCCGCATCCGCTCGGCATCGACGCCTGGTACCTGACGGCCCTCGACTTCCACACGGGCGAGGAACGCTGGCGCCGACTCACCGGCACGGGCGCGCTGTACGACAACAACTGGGCCCCCATCACCCTGGGACCGGACGGCACGGCCTACGTCGGCGTCTTCAACGGCCTGGTCGCGGTACGCGACGGTACGCACGGACGGTAGGCACGGCAGAAGGGCCGGTCCCGCTCGGCCAGCCGGTCACGCGGGCCCGCCGAACGCAGGACGACGTCCAGCGCCCGGCCGGGATCGGCGGCGTAGCAGTTGCTGAACCACGCCATGTTCGCCTCGACCACCGCCCAGCCCTCGGCCCCTCCGGGCTCGGTGGCCGTCACCAGGCCGACGTCCACGACCACCGCGCCGGGCAGCGTGTCCCCGAGGTCGCCGAGGAGCCCCTCCGCGAAGTCCAGGACGGCCGCGCGGTGCCGGTGGCCGTCCAGCGGCGCCGTATCGAGCCGGCCGAACGTGGCGTACTGCGAGCCGGTGCGCACTTCCCCGTCCAGGACGAACAGCCGGAACTCCACCTCCCAGGTGACCACGTCGCTGATCAGCACCGGAGTGTCCGCCGGCAGCCCGGAGCCCCCGCCGGGCAGCCGGCCGCCGTCGGCGTGGACCGCCGCGGGGAAGCTCTTGTCGCTCGGCGGCTTGACGAACGCGGGCCGCGTCAGCCCGCGGGCCTCACCCAGCGTGGCCTCGGTGATGTTGCGGAGGGTGTACGCGTACGGCAGCGCCGCCGGCCAGTCGTCGGCGGGCTCCAGCAGCGCGACCGCGAGGTCCTCCACGACCCGGCCGGCGAACAGCGGCCCGCCGTAGTAATGCACGCCGCCCGAGCGCCAGGGCTCCCCGCTGCCCGCGCCGCCATCGGCGGGGAGCACCTCGACCCGCATGCCGCGGCGCCGCGCGGCGGCCGACAGCAGCTCCCCGGTCGAGGTGCGCTGCGGCGACAGGGCGAGGACTCCGTACTCGTTCATGACCGGCGACCCTGCCACCACCGAGGGCGGAAGGGCCACGGGATTTCCAGCCGCCCTGACAGTGCGTGGCCGCGACGTCACGACCGGCGAACGGGTGGGCCCGGGCGCGGCTCATGTGTCGCGCGTGGCGGCCATCCCGATCGTGACCAGCCCGAGCACCACCCAGCCGAACCACAGCCAGCCGTTGCTGCCGAGCGCCACCGTGTACGCCGTCGTCACCACCAGCGCCCCGATGGTGAGCCCACCCATCGTCTTCGTGGAACCGGACATGCGCGTCCTCCTCATGGCGGCCGTACCGCCATGGTCGCCCCTGGGAGGGCCACCGCGCTACTGCCCGGCGACTGCCCGCCCGGCCGCTGCCCGCCCGGCGACCACCGTCCGGGCCGCTGTCGCCCGCGCCGCCCCGACCCGCGCCGCTACCGTCCGCGCGCCTGGAGCGAGGCCAGGTAGGCGTTGTACGCCTCCAGCTCCTTGTCGCCGTCCCGGTCGGCCTGCCGGTCCTTGCGGACCGCGTGGCGCTGCTCGGACCGGTACCACTGGTACACCAGCGCGATCAGCACCAGCACGGACGGGATCTCGCTGAACGCCCAGGCGATGCCGCCCGCCGCGTTCTGGTCGGACAGCGCGTCGATGCCGAGCGAGGCCGGCGGGTTCTCGTACGCCTTGACCATCGGCTCCGTCGCCATCATCAGCGCGATGCCGAAGAAGGCGTGGAACGGCATGCCCGCGAACAGCTCCAGCATCCGCATCACATAGCCGGGCCGGTGCGGCCCCGGGTCCACGCCCATGATCGGCCAGAAGAAGACCAGGCCGACCGCCAGGAAGTGCACCATCATCGCGATGTGCCCCGGCTTGGAGCTCATCAGGAAGTCGAACAGCGGAGTGAAGTACAGGCCGTACAGGCTCGCGATGAACAGCGGGATCGTGAACACCGGGTGCGTGACGATCCTCATGTAGCGGCTGTGCAGCAGCGCCAGCAGCAGCTCGCGCGGCCCCTTGGCGCCACGCCGGGACGCCACCGGAAGCGCGCGCAGCGCGAGCGTCACCGGCGCGCCGAGCAGCAGCAGGATCGGCGAGAGCATGCTGATGACCATGTGCTGGACCATGTGCACGCTGAACATGACCATGCCGTAGTCGTTCAGCCTGGTGCACATCACCAGCGCCACGGTCAGCACGCCGACGACGAAGAAGACGGTCCGGCCGGCCGGCCAGGCGTCGCCGCGCCGGCGCAGCCGGGCGACGCCCCACCCGTACAGGCCGAGGGCCAGCAGGCAGCCGACGAGGAAGAAGGTGTCCGGGGAGAACGCGAGCGCCCGCTCCAGGCTGAACGGCGGCAGATCCATGGGCATGTCGTGCATACCGTGCCCGCTGTGATCCATCCGCCGGCTCCTGATTCGTTTCGTGCTGGGTTGTCCGCTTGCGGGGTCCAGAGTAGAACCGCCCCCGATCGCGACTGCGACCGGGGGCGGTTCATTCAGTACAAAACATTCAGCACAAGGCGGAAATCACAGGACGGTCTCGGCCTCGTCGTACCGCTCCGACGGCACCGTCTTCAGCGTCTCCACCGCCTGGGCCAGCGGCACCATGACGATGTCCGTGCCGCGCAGCGCGGTCAGCATGCCGAACTCGCCCCGGTGCGCCGCCTCCACCGCGTGCCAGCCGAACCGCGTCGCCAGGACCCGGTCGTACGCGGTCGGCGTCCCGCCCCGCTGGACGTGGCCGAGGATCACCGCGCGGGCCTCCTTGCCGAGCCGGTGCTCCAGCTCGCCGGCGAGCTGCTGGGCCACGCCCGCGAACCGCTCGTGGCCGTAGATGTCCTTGCCGCCCTCGTTGAACTCCATCGTGCCCGCGCGCGGCTTGGCGCCCTCCGCGACCACGACGATCGCGAACTTCTTGCCCGCCTCGAAGCGCGCCCCGACCCGGGCGGTCAGCTCGTCGATGTCGAAGGGGCGCTCGGGGACGACGATCGCGTGCGCACCGGCGGCCATGCCGGAGTGCAGCGCGATCCAGCCGGTGTGGCGGCCCATGACCTCCACGATCAGCACGCGCTGGTGGGACTCGGCGGTGGTCTTCAGCCGGTCCAGGGCCTCCGTGGCGACCCCGACGGCCGTGTCGAAACCGAAGGTGACGTCGGTCGACGCGATGTCGTTGTCGATGGTCTTCGGTACGCCGACGATCGGCAGCCCGGCCTGGGAGAGCAGGTTGGCCGCCTTGAGGGTGCCCTCGCCGCCGATCGGGATGATCGCGTCGAGGCCGAGGTCGGCGACGTGCCCCTTGGCGCGCTCGACGCCGTCCACGAGGTGCGCCGGCTGGACGCGGGAGGAGCCGAGGATGGTGCCGCCGCGGGCGAGGATGCCGGCCACGGCGTCCAGGTCGAGCTTGCGGTAGTCGGCCTCCAGGAGGCCCTTCCAGCCGTCGTGGAAGCCGATGACCTCGTCCCCGTGGTCGACGACGGCGCGGTGCACGACGGAACGGATGACGGCGTTCAGACCGGGGCAGTCGCCGCCGGAGGTGAGCACACCAATGCGCATAGCCCGAAATACCTTTGCAACGTGGGCCGACTCCCGGACCACGTCGTCCGGTTGGATCCCCGCCACCCTACCGACAATGGGTGACGGGGCCGAAACGAGCGTCCGACTACTGGACGGTAGTCATACGAACCGACAAAACCTGTGGACCGACGGTCCGTCAGGCCGGCTGCGAGGCCGCCGCGATGCGCTCCGCGCGCAGCGCCTCGTACCACCGGTCGTCGGTCGGCGGCAGCGCGTTCACATCGAGGGCCAGCTTCAGCAGCAGGTCCGCGATCTGCGGATTGCGCGCCATGACCGGTCCGTGCATGTACGTCCCGAAAACGGTGTCGTTGTACGCACCCTCGGTGCCGTCCCCGGTGCCGTTGCCGTTGCCGAACACGGTCCGGGCGAACGGGCGGGCCGTCGGACCGAGGTGGGTGACGCCCTGGTGGTTCTCGAACCCCGTGAGCTGGGGCAGGCCCAGGCGCGGGTCGATGTCCGCCAGCACGTCGCCGACACAGCGGGCGCCCTCGCCGCGCGTGGAGATCACGTCGATCAGGCCGAGGCCCGGCTCCCGCTCCCCGAGGTCGTTGATGAACTCGTGGCCCAGGATCTGGTACCCGGCACACACCGAGAAGATGATGGCGCCGTTCTCGGCCGCCCGGTTCAGCCCGCCGTCGCGGCGCAGCCGCTCGGCCGCCAGCCGCTGCGGCCGGTCCTCGCCGCCACCGATCAGGTAGATGTCACCGGACGTCGGGATGGGCTGGTCGCTGCGCACGTCCACCCGCTGCACGTCCAGGCCCCGCTGGCGGGCGCGCCGCTCCACCACGAGGGCGTTGCCCTGGTCTCCGTACGTACTGAGCAGGTCCGGGTAGACCCACACGAGACGCAGACTGCTGTCGCTCATGCTCATGTCCTTCTGGGGGTCAGTTGCCGACGCGGCGGCGGACGTCCTGGAACGCGGTGTAGTTGGCGATCAGCTCGATCCGCCCGGGCGGGGAGAGCTGCACCGCCTCGTCGACGGTCTCGCAGACCCGGAAGTCCAGGCCCGCGACCTCCAGCCGCACGGCCAGGTCCAGCCGGCGGTCGCCGATCACCACGATCGGGTGCCCGGCCAGCCGCGTGTAGTCGACGTCCCAGAGCCAGGAGGTGTCCGTGCCGTCCGCGCCACGGGCGTTGACGGACAGGATCACCGGCGTCGGCGGTGGATCGATGAGCGAAAACGTTTCGAGCCAGCCCGCCGGGTTCTTCGCCAGCAGCAGCCGCAGCTCGCGGCCCTGGAAGTTCACCACGTCGTACCGGCCGGCCACCGCCTGCACCTGGTACATGCGCTCCAGCGCGACCTGCGGCGGCACGCCGAACACGGCGGCGACGGCGGCGGAGGTCGCGGCGTTCGCCCGGTTGGCGCGGCCGGGGAGCTGGAGGTGGATCGGCCAGGCCGAGCCGTGCGGGTCCAGCACGTGGTCGCCGCTGAGCGCCCAGCTCGGGGCGGGGCGGCGGAAGCCGCACTCGCCGCAGAACCAGTCGTCGCCGGGGCGCTGCATCACACCGCCGCAGGCGGGGCAGGACCAGGCGTCGTCCTTCCACTCCTGACCGGCCGCCACCCACACGACATTGGGGGAGGAGGACGCGGCCCAGACGACGAGCGGGTCGTCGGCGTTGGCGATGACGACCGCCTTGCTGCCGGACAGGCCCTCGCGCCACTTCTCGGCGAGCATCCGCGTCTCGGCGGCGCGGTCGAGCTGGTCGCGGGAGAGGTTGAGCAGCGCGATCGCCTTGGGCGCCACGTCGCGCGCGACGCCGGCGAGGTACTTCTCGTCGACCTCGATCACGCCGTACTTGGCGTCCGAGCCGCCCGCGAGGGCGGAGGTGATGCCCGCGGGCATGTTCGCGCCGAGCGCGTTCGAGACGACCGGGCCACTGGCCCGCAGCGCCTCGGCGATCAGCCGGGTGGTGGTGGTCTTGCCGTTGGTCGCCGACACCAGGACGACGTCCAGATGCTGCGCGAGCCGCCCCAGCAGTTCGGGGTCGAGCTTGAGCGCCACCCGGCCGCCGATCACCGATCCGCTGCCGCGTCCCGCCGCGCGAGACACCGCCGCTGCGGCCTTGCCTGCCGTCACGGCCAGCTTGGCGCGCGGCGACAGCGGCTCCGAGTTGCCTGCCATCGTCCTTGTTCCTCCTAGCGTGGGTCCGGGCTCAGCCTATCGAGATCCGGCCGGACGCCCGAACCGCGCCACCTGCCGAAACCATCCGGCGTGGGTGGAACGTACGCTGGGCGCCATGCGAAACCGGACGATCCCCGGCAGTTCCGGCCAGGTACGAGCCATGACCCTGCTCGGTGACCCGGTCCTGCACACCCCCTGCGAGCCCGTCACCGACTTCGGCCCGTCCCTGTCCCGGCTCATCGAGGACATGTTCGCCACGATGTACGCCGCCGAGGGCGTCGGCCTCGCGGCGAACCAGATCGGCGTCGGTTTGCGGGTCTTCGTCTACGACTGCCCCGACGACGAGGACGTCCGCCACCTCGGCCACATCGTCAACCCGCGCCTCCTGGAGGCGGACGGGGTCACCGTGCGCGGCGCGGAGGGCTGCCTGTCCCTGCCGGGCATCGAGGCGGGCACGGAACGCTTCGACCGCGCGGTGGTGGAGGGCGTCGACCTGCTGGGCACCCCGGTGCGCGTCGAGGGCACCGGCTTCTTCGCCCGCTGCCTCCAGCACGAGTGCGACCACCTGGAGGGCATGGTCTACCCGGACCGCCTCTCCGGCTGGCGCCGCGCGAAGGCGCTCCGCGCGGCACGCCGGGCGAAGTGGGCGCGGGGCGCCTGACGGCCGCCCCTTCCCGAACCGGGGCCTCGCCCCGGACCCCGTACGCGCTTCGCGCGTGTCCTCCAACGCCGGACGGGCTTGAATCGTCAGAACCCCGGGCCGCCCACCCGGTCGTCGACCTGCTCCAGCCGCCCCCACAGCAGGTCCGCCAGCCCCCGTACCAACTCCGCCCGCGTACAGGGGCGTTCGCCGAGCCACCAGTCGCCCGCCGCGTGCATCATGCCGACGATGCCGTGGCCCCAGACGCGGGCCATCGCCTCGCTGCCCGGTCCCAGGTCGACGCGCTCGGCGATCACCTGCGCGAGCTCCTCGCCCATCCGGCGCAGCACGGGCGCCGAGTGGCGGCCGATGTCGAAGCCCTGCTCGGACTGCTGGCCGGTGGCGGTCTCCTCCGAGGGGTGCATCAGGAACCGGTACACCTGCGGGCGGGCCTCGATCGCGGCCAGGTAGGTGTCGAGCGTCGCCTCCACCCGCTCACGCCGGTCGGCGGGCGCGTCGAGCGCGGCGCGCAGAGCGGACAGCAGGGCGTCCGTGTGGCGCTTGGCCAGCGCCCGGTACAGGCCGCCCTTGTCGCCGAAGTGGCGGTAGAGGATCGGCTTGGTGATGCCGGCCTCGGCGGCGATGGCGTTCATGGACGCCTGCGGCCCGTCGCGGAGGACCACGCGGTCGGCGGCCTCGAGCAGTTCGCGTCGCCGCTGGTCGGCCGACCGCTGCTGGTCGGTCCGGTGTGTGGTCTCCATAGCGTGTCTCCCCGCCCGTGCGATGTCCTTAAGACCTGCGCAACGTAACACCCGCCCCGCAGGCGCTGCTGGTTGACAGCGGCTACTTACCAGTAACAGACTGCGGTTACCGCAAGTAACACGCCGGGAGGGAACATGGCCGAGTTCACGTTTGAACTCAACGACGACCAGAAGCAGGTCCGTGACTGGCTGCACGGCTTCGCCAAGGACGTGATCCGACCGGCCGCCTCGGAGTGGGACGAGCGCGAGGAGACCCCCTGGCCGATCATCCAGGAAGCCGCCAAGGTCGGCATCTACTCCCTCGACTTCTACGCCCAGCAGTTCTTCGACCCCACCGGCCTCGGCATCCCCATGGCCATGGAGGAGCTGTTCTGGGGCGACGCGGGCATCGCCCTGTCCATCGTCGGCACGGGCCTGGCGGCCGTCGGCGTCCTCGCCAACGGCACCGAGGAACAGATCGGCACCTGGATCCCGCAGATGTACGGCGACCCCGACGACGTCAAGGTCGCCGCCTTCTGCTCCTCCGAACCCGACGCCGGCTCGGACGTCGCCGCCATGCGTACCCGCGCGGTGTACGACCAGGCCAAGGACGAGTGGGTGCTCAACGGCACCAAGACCTGGGCCACCAACGGCGGCATAGCCAACGTCCACGTCGTCGTCGCCGTCGTCGACCCCGAGCTCGGCTCCAAGGGCCACGCGTCCTTCATCATCCCGCCGGACACCCCCGGCCTCTCCCAGGGCCAGAAGTTCAAGAAGCACGGCATCCGCGCCTCCCACACCGCTGAGGTCGTCCTGGAGGACGTCCGGGTCCCCGGCTCCTGCCTCCTCGGCGGCAAGGAGAAGCTCGACGAGCGCCTCGCCCGCGCCCGCGAGAAGGCCAAGGCGGGCGGCGAACGCGTCAAGAACGCCGCCATGGCCACCTTCGAGGCGTCCCGCCCCGCCGTCGGCGCCATGGCCGTGGGCACCGCCCGCGCCGCGTACGAAGTGGCCCTCGACTACGCCAAGACGCGCGTCCAGTTCGGCCGCCCCATCATCGACAACCAGGGCGTCGCCTTCCAGCTCGCCGACATGCGCACCCAGATCGACGCGGCCCGCCTCCTCGTCTGGCGCGCCTCCTGGATGGCCACCACCGGCAAGCCCTTCACCTCCGCCGAGGGCTCGATGTCCAAGCTCTACGCCAGCGAGGTCGCCAAGAAGGTCACGGCCCAGGCCGTCCAGATCCTCGGTGGCAACGGCTTCACCCGCGAGTACCCGGTGGAGCGGATGCACCGCGACGCCGCGATCTACACCATCTTCGAAGGCACCAGCGAGGTCCAGCGCCTCGTCATCGCCCGCACCCTCTCGGGCATGCCGATCCGCTGACGCCGCGCCCGGGCCGGAGACGGGGCGCCTCCCCCGTGTGAGGCGCCCCGCCCGTACCCGTGAGCTCACTTCACCGAACCCGCCATCACCCCCTGCACGAAGTGCCGCTGGAAGGCGAAGAAGACCGCCACCGGCACGATCAGGGAGAGGAAGGCGCCCGGTGCCAGGACGTCGATGTTGCTGCCGAACTGCCTGACCTGGGACTGGAGTTCCACCGTCAGCGGCTGCGAGGAGCTGTCGGCGAAGAGCAGGGCGACCAGCATGTCGTTCCACACCCACAGGAACTGGAAGATCGCCAGGCTCGCGATGGCCGGGCGGCCCACCGGCAGGACGAGTTGGGTGAAGATGCGCCACTCGCCACCGCCGTCCATCCGCGCCGCCTCCAGCATCTCGCGCGGGATGTCGGCGAAGTAATTGCGCAGCAGGAAGATCGCGAACGGCAGCCCGTACGCGACGTGGAACAGCACCACGCCCGGGATCGTGCCGAACAGGCCCAGTTGGCCGAAGAGCTTGGCGACCGGGAGCAGGCCCACCTGGACCGGGACCACGAGGAGGGCCACGACCAGGAGGAAGATCCAGTCCCGGCCGGGGAACTCCAGCCAGGCGAAGGCGTATCCGGCGAGGGCCGCGACGACCACGACGAGGACGGTGGTGGGCACGGAGATCAGCACGGTGTTCCAGAACGCCCGCGTGATGCCCGCGTTGCCCAGCAGCGCCGTGTAGTTGTCGAACGAGAGCTGGGCCGGGCTGGTCAGGGCCGTCCACCAGCCGCTCGCCGCGTTGTCGTTGGCCGAGCGCAGCGAGGAGAGCAGCAGCCCGGCCACCGGGGTGATCCAGACGAGGCCGACGACCACCAGGAACGCCTGGACCAGGCCGCTGGACAGCCAGCGGCGCAGCCGGCCGCCGGGTGGCCGGACGGGGGCCGGGCGGGCGGACGGCGCGGGCGGGGCGGCCGGTTTCGACGGGGGCGCGGTGACGGTCGCGCTCATGACTGGCTCCTGCGGAAGCGGCGGACGTTGAACACCATGGCCGGGATCACCAGCAGCAGGAGCAGCACACCGAGCGCACTGCCCAGCCCCTGGTTGTTGCCGCCGCCGAAGGAGACCAGCCACATCTGGGTGGCCAGCACGGTGGCGTCCTCCTGGACCGGCCCGGGCGCGATGATGTAGATCAGGTCGAAGACCTTCATCACATTGATCACCAGCGTCACGAAGACGACCGTCAGCACGGGCGCCAGCAGCGGCACGGTGATCCGGCGGAACACCTGCCACTCGCTCGCCCCGTCCATCCGGGCCGCCTCCAGCGCGTCACGCGGCAGCGACGACAGCCCGGCGCCGATGAGCACCATGGCGAAGCCGGTCCAGATCCACAGGTAGGCGCCGATGATCGCCGGGGTGACCAGCGCCGGGCCGAGCCAGGAGACGCCCTCGTAGGGCGGCGCGAAGTTCGCCGCGGGCAGCCGCACGGTGTACGCACCGTCCGTGAGGCCGGCGAAGCGGAACGAACCGTCCGCCGCCGTCGTCGCCGTGGCGACCGCCTTGCCGTCCCGGACGGCCTCCACCGCCATCCCGGGCAGCCCGCGCTCGGCCGGGTCGATCACGCCTGGCCGCCCCCCGCCGCCGGGCGTGAAGTCCAGGTAGACGACACCGCCCAGCTCGTCCGCGCCCGCCTTCGCCGGGGACGCCGACTTCGCCCCGGCCGGCACCTCCTTGGGCGGTATGCCGACGAGGCCGAGGGCCACCGTCCGCCCGGGGGAGACGGGGTCGGTGGCGCGGTACGAGCCGTCCGGCGCGCGTTCCAGGCCCTGACCGTCCCGGGCCCGGGCCGCCGGGTACGAGGACGTGTCCTTGAAGGCGTCGTGCACCGTGACGACGGCCGCGTTGAGGACACCCTTGTCGGGGTCCTCCTCGTAGGCGAGCCGGAAGATGATGCCCGCCGCCAGGAAGGAGACGGCCATCGGCATGAACAGCAGCAGCTTGAACGCGGTGGCCCAGCGGACCTTCTCCACCAGCACGGCGAGGATCAGCCCGAGCCCGGTGAGCAGCGTCGGGGCGACGACCACCCAGATGGCGCTGTTGCGGATGGCGGTGAGGGTGGCGGGGTCGCGGAACATCTCCGCGTAGTTCTCCCCGCCGACGAACCGGGTCCCGGCCGCGTCGAAGAAGCTGCGGCCGACCGAGAACAGGACCGGGTAGACGACCAGCGCGCCGAGGAGCAGCAGCGCCGGCAGGACGAAGGCCACGGCGATGGTCCGCCGGCGGCGCTGGGCGCGCCGCCGGGGACTCGCGGCCCCCACGGGAGTGGTGAGGGTGGTCATGGTCGTCAGCCCTTGTACGCCTTGGCCGCCGCGGCTTCCAGCGCCGCCGCGGTGGCCGCCGGGTCCGACGGGTCGCGCAGGAAGTCCTGGAGCAGCTTCCACTCGCCCACGCCCTTGGTGCCGCCGAAGGAGGCCGGCGCCTGGTCGGACATGTCGAAGCGCACCGAGTTGCCCGCGTCGATCAGGGACTTGGCCGTCTTGCGCAGCGTGTCGTCACCGTACGAGGCGAGGTCCAGCTTGTTGTTGGGGGACAGGAAGCCGCCCGCCTCCGCCCACACGGCGGCCGCCTCGGGCGTCGCCAGGTAGTCCAGGAACGCCTCCGCGGCCTTCTGGTTCTTGCCGTCCTTGAGGACGACGGCCGCGTCACCGCCGCTGACGACGGGGGCCTTGCCTCCCGCGACCGCGGGGAAGGGGAAGAAGGTGGCGTCCTGGCCGATCTTCTTCCCGAACTGGTCCTTGGCTATCCCGGCGACGAAGTCGCCCTCGTACACCATGGCGGCCTCGGGGTCGGGGCCGAAGACCTTCTCCACGGAGCCGGGGAAGTCGGTGCTCAGCGCGCCCTTCTGGCCGCCCGCGATCAGTTGCTTGTCGGAGAACAGTTGCCCGAGAGTGGTCAGGGCCTTCACCACGGTCGGGTCGGTCCACTTGATCTCGTGCTTGGCGAGCTTGTCGTACATCTCGGGACCGGCCTGGGACAGGTAGACGTTCTCGAACCAGTCGGTGAGCGTCCAGCCGTCCTCACCGGCGACCGCGAACGCCGGCAGGCCGGAGTCGGAGACGGTCTGCCCGTTCTTCAGCATCTCCTCGTACGTCTTCGGCGGCTTGACGCCCGCCTGCTCGAACGCCTCCGGGCTGTACCAGACGGTCGACTTGTGGGCGGCCTTGAAGTACAGGCCGTACAGCTTGCCGTCGACCGAGCCGTACTCCGACCAGACGGGCGCGAAGTTGGTGTGGACGGTGTTGACCGTCTTGTCGGGGAGCGGCTTGAGCCAGCCCTTCTTCGCGAACTGCTGGAGCACGCCGACCTGGGGGACCATCACCACGTCGGGGGCGTTGCCGCCCTCGATCTTGCTGCCGACGACCGTCGAGACGTTGTCACCGGTCGAGGTGAACTGGGTCTTGGCGCCGGTCTTCTCGGTGAAGGCGTCCAGGACCTTCTGGAAGTTCTTCTGCTCGGCGCCGGACCAGACACCGGCCACGCTGAGGGTCTGGCCGCTGAGGTCCTTGCTCCCGCCGCCCGCGCTCACGGGGCCGCCGCCGCAGGCGGTCGCCCCGAGGGCCAGGGCCAGCGCCGAACAGCACGCCATCGCCATCCGTCGTCGCGTCATCATCGTGATACCTCCGAGGTGGTGTGGTCACCGGTCCACCAGGCGGCGGTGGAACCGGGCAGTACGCCGGCCGGGCAAGGGCCGCTGGACAGCAGGGGAGCGCCGGAGACCGGTGCGGGCACCGGGTCGGCGGTGAAGTTCACGGCGCAGATGAGCCCTTCGCCGCGCTCGAAGACCAGGACACCGGGCGGCGAGTCCAGCCAGCGCATGGTGCCCTCGCCCAACTGGGGCAGCCCGCGCCGCAGTTGCAGGCCCTCGCGGTACAGGTGCCAGAACGAGCGCGTGTCGGCGAGCGCCCGGTCGGTGGCGTGCTCGGCGAACCAGCCGGGCTGCGGCAGCCACGGCTTGGCGCTCTCGGCGCCGGTGCTGAACCCGAACGGCGAGGCGTGCCCCGACCACGGCAGGGGTACGCGGCAGCCGTCACGGATGCGGGCCCGGCTGCCGGTGCGCCGGAATATCGGGTCGGTGAGCACCTCGTCGGGCAGGTCCACCACCTCGGGCAGGCCCAGCTCCTCGCCCTGGTAGATGTACGCGGCGCCGGGCAGCGCCAGCATCAGCAGCGCGGCGGCCCGCGCCCGGGCGGCGCCCAGGCCGCTGCCCTCGGTGCCGGACTCGCCGTACCGGGTCACCGTGCGCACCTGGTCGTGGTTGTTGAGCACCCAGGTGACGGTGGAGCCGGTGCCCGCGATGTCCCGGATCGCCTCGTCGATGACCGTACGGAAGGTGCCGGCGTCCCAGGGGGCGCTCAGCAGGTCGAAGAAGAACGCCTGGTGCAGCTCGTCGGGGCGGACGTACTTGGCGTGCTCGCGGGCGGTCGGTACGGAGACCTCGCCGACGAGCAGCCGTTCGCGGCCGTCGCGGGCCGTGTACTCCTCGCACACCGCGCGCCAGTGCCGCCACACGTCGTGCACCTCGGGCTGGTTCCAGGCGAGCGGGTTGACCGAGTCGCGGGTGCGGGCGTCGGCCTCGGGGTCGGGGGAGTCCGGCAGGTCGGGGTGCTTGTACAGCCCGGCGGCCACGTCGATGCGGAAGCCGTCGACGCCCCGGTCCAGCCAGAAGCGGAGCACGTGGTCGAAGTGGGCGGCCACCTCGGGGTTGCGCCAGTTCAGGTCCGGCTGCTCGGGCGTGAACATGTGCAGGTACCACTGGCCGGGCGTGCCGTCCTGCTCGGTCACGCGGCTCCAGGCCGGGCCGCCGAACATGGCGTGCCAGTTGTTCGGCGGCACGTCCCCGCCCGGGCCGCGGCCCTCGGCGAAGTGGAACCGGGCACGGGCCTCGCTGCCGGGGGCGGAGGCGAGCGCCTCGCGGAACCAGGCGTGCTCGCTGGAGCAGTGGTTGGGGACGATGTCCAGCAGCACCTTGATGCCGAGCCGGTGGGCGTCGGCCACCAGCCGGCCGAACTCGTCCAGGTCGCCGAAGACGGGGTCCACGTCGCAGTAGTCGGCGACGTCGTAGCCGTGGTCGGCCTGCGGTGACGGGTAGAAGGGGCTCAGCCAGATGCCGTCGACGCCGAGCTTCTTCAGGTACGGCAGGCCGGCCCGGACCCCGGCGAGGTCGCCGATGCCGTCGCCGGTGCTGTCCAGGAAGCTGCGGACGTACACCTGATAGATCACCGCGTCGCGCCACCAGGGGTGGGCGGACCGGTGCGTGAGGTGCTGCGAGAGGCCGTCGTCGGCCGGAGCTGTGAGCATCACCCGTTGACCTGTTTCTTCGTGAAGGGGTGCGCGCCATCCAGAGCGGGTAGCGGTTATGCATGCATGTTAAGTAGGCATGACGAGAGGGTGTCAACGATGGTGCAGAAAACAGCGGAAGTTGGCGGCTTATGTCCAGGTATATCCCATGGATCGGCCGAGTCTGGTTACCTAACCGGTAACTACAGGGGAGGGTTCGGGGGCGTCAGGGGATTCGGCTCAGCGGCGGTGCGCGATGGCCGCGAGTTCCCCGGCCAGCCGCCGCACGGCCGCCTCGGGCGTCTGGCGCTGCGCCATCGCGTCGTGCACCACGGCCTGCACGGCCAGGCTGACCTGCTCGTAATGCGGGCTCTTGGGGCGCGGCGCAGCCGACAGCACGCTGGCGCGCAACGCGGGCAGGTAGGGGAACCGCCGCACCAGCGCCGGGTCCGCGTACAGCGCCGCCCGCACCGGCGGCAGCGCGCCCTCCGTCAGCACGCGACGCTGCACCCGCTCGCTGGTGAGGTACGCGATGAGGTCACGCGCCGACTCCGGGTGCCGTGCGTGGCTGCTCACCGCCAGGTTCGACCCGCCCAGCACGCTCGTCCCCGGCCCCTCGGGGCCCGGCAGCGGAACCGCGCCGAACTTCCCCGCCACCCGCGAGTCCTCGCCGGACGCGCCGGCGTAGGCGTACGGCCAGTTGCGCAGGAAGAGCAGCCGGCCGTCCTGGAACGCCCGCCGGGACTCCTCCTCCGTGTACGTCAGCGCTTCCCGGGGGATCCAGCCGTCCCGGACGCCCCGGGCGAGGAAGCCGATCCCCGAGCGGGCGGCCGCCGAGTCCACCGTGACCCGCTCGCCGTCGTCGCCGAGGATCGTGCCGCCCGCCGAGTACACCGCCTCCGCCGCGTTGACGGTCAGCCCCTCGTACGGCAGGAACTGGCCCGCGTAGCCCCCGAGGCCGTACTCCGGGGCGATCGTCCGGGCCTGCCGCTCCAGCTCGGCCCAGGTGCGCGGCGGCCGTTCGCCCTCGCGGTCGAGGACGTCCTTGCGGTAGAAGAGCATTCCGGCATTCGTGACATACGGGACGGCGTAGAGCTTGCCGTCGTACGTCGCCGTGTCCACGACCGGACGCAGGAAGCTGTTCAGCGGGAAGCGCGCCCGGTCCACCGGCGCGATCCACCCGGCAGCGGCGAACTCCGACGTCCAGGCCACATCGATGTTGAGGACGTCGAACCGGCCCGCACCCGACCGCAGGTCCGTGATCATCTGGGCCCGGGTCTCGTCCGCCGAGTCCGGCAGCTCCACCAGCGTGACCTTCTCGCCCGGATGCTCGCGGTTCCAGCCGTCGAGCACCCGGCCCAGATAGCCGGTGAGGTCACCGGCCGTCGCCAGGGTCATCGGGCCCCGCCCGCCGTCGGGCGCGCGGTCCGCCGGGACGGCGCCGGACGCCGCGTACCCCGTCAGAACGACCATGACGACCAGGAGCCCCCTACCCGCGGCACGTATCCACCGCATAGGTTCCTCCCAGTGCACCCGGCGCATGACATCGGCGTCCGCGTCTGCGGGCATGTATACCCGTTAGGCATGGGCGATACTAGAGCCCACATCACATCGGGAGCACGCGGAGGAGGACAGCACGAGTGCGCCTTCCCCTCCTCGCCCTCCTCGCACGCGGCCCCGCCCACGGCTACGAGCTCAAACAGGACCTTGAGCAACTGCTGGGCGCCGCGTACCCTCCGACCAACGTCGGTCAGATCTACGTGACGCTCGGCCGGCTGGAGAAGTCCGGCCTCATCGAGGGCGAGGAGATCGCCCAGGAGAGCCGGCCCAACAAGAAGATCTACCGCCTCACCGACGCCGGGCGCGAAGCACTGCGCGCCTGGTTCGAGGAGACGGCCGACGAACCGAGGGTCCGGGACGAGTTCTTCATGAAACTCGCCCTCGCCCCCCGCACCGGGCTCGCCGACCAGATCGCCCTCATCAACAAACAGCGACGCGAGTACCTCAACACCATGCGCAACCTCTCCAAGCTGGCCGCGACCGAAGACCGGGACAACCGCATATCGCACCTGCTGATCGAGGGCGCCATGCTCCACCTCCAGGCCGACCTCGACTGGCTGGAGCGCTGCCAGGAGGAACTGGAGGACCTGCAGTGAACGACGGCATACCGCTGTTGCGCGCCGAGGGCCTCGTCAAGACCCACCACGGCGAGGGCGCCCCCGCACACGCCGTACGCGGGGTCGACCTCGCCGTACGGCACGGCGAATTCGTCGCCGTCACCGGCCCGTCCGGCGCCGGGAAGTCCACGCTGCTGCACCTGCTCGGCGGCCTCCAGCGCCCCGACAGCGGCTCCCTGTGGCTCGACGGCGAGCGCACCGACGACTACAGCGAGGCACGGTGGGCGATCGAGCGGCGCCGCCGCATCGGCATCGTCTTCCAGTTCTTCAACCTCGTCTCCAACCTCACCGTCGCCGACAACATCGAACTGCCCGCCCTGCTGGCCGGCACCCCCGCCAGGCAGGCCCGCGCCGAGCGCGTGAAGCTCCTCGCCGAACTGGGCCTCGAAGGCAAGGCCCGCAGCATGCCCGGCGAGCTGTCCGGCGGCGAACAGCAGCGCGTCGCCCTCGCCCGCGCCCTGGTCAACCAGCCGCGCCTGCTCCTCGCCGACGAACCGGCCGGCAGCCTTGACAGCAAGGGCACCCGCGAGGTCATGCGGCTGCTCACCCGCTTCCACCAGCGCGGCCAGACCATCGTCCTCGTCACCCACGACGCCCGGCTCGCCAGCGCCGCGGACCGGGTGATCAGCTTCTTCGACGGCCGGATCGCCGACGACGCCGAACTCGGCTCCGCGCCCGCGCGCGGCCGCGGCCTGTCCGGCGTGCTCGAACTCAACGAACTGAAGGACTGACCGGCGGTGCGGGCCATGCTGCGCTGGGCGCACGCCGATCTGCGGACCCACCGGGGCGAGGCGCTGTTCCTCGTCGCCGCCACCGCCGGCATCGTCGCGTCGCTGCTCCTCGCGACCGCGCTGTTCGGATACGCCACCAACCCCTGGCAACGGGTCTTCACCCAGTCCCGGGGCGCCCACGTCTGGCTCCACACCGGGCCCGCCGCCGACACCGGCCGGCTCGCCGCCCTCGACGGCGTGGCCGACGTCTCCGGCCCGTACCGCACCGCCACCACCACCGCCGCCTCGCGCGGCGCACGAGCGGGCGTGGAACTGCGCGCCACCGGCGCCCGCCTCCCCGCGACCGGCCGCCCCCTCGTGACCTCCGGGCGCTGGCTCGACCCGGCCGCCCCCGACGGCGTCGTCCTCGAAGCCGGGCTCGCCCGCGCCCTGTGGGCCGAGCCCGGCGACCGGCTCACCGTCGCGGGGCGCACCCTGACCGTCCGCGGCGTCGCCGAGACCGCCGAGCGCCGCTACCGCCCCGGCGAACGGCCCGGCACGGTCTGGGCCCTGCCGCGCGCCGTGCCCGAGGACCGCACCGCCGGCCAGGTCGTCGGACTGCGGCTCGCCGACCCCGACGACACCGACTACACCGTCCAGCGCGCCGTCACCGCGATCGGCGCGGGCGCCGTCACCGACGTCTCCACCTGGCAGCAGGCCCGCGCAGAGGCGCAAGGGGACACCAAACTGCTCGGCCAGGTCCTCGGGCTCTTCGGCCTCGGCGCACTCATCGCCGCCGCGCTCGCGGTGTTCGGCGCCATCAGCACACGGGTGCGCGGCCACCTGAGGGACATCTCCGTCCTCAAGGCCGTCGGGTTCACCCCGGGCCAGGTGGTGCGGATCTTCCTCGTCCAGCACCTGGCGTTCGCCGTGCTCGGCGCGGCCCTCGCCGTGCTGCTCGTCCGGACGCTGGGCGGCCGCCTGCCGGGCCGGCTGGGTGACGCGGTCCAGGTCTGGCAGGGCCTGCCGGGCCACCTCCCGGCGCTCCTGCTCGTCCCGGTCGCGGCGGTGCTGTTCATCGGGGCGGCCACCTGCCTCGCCGCCTGGCGGGCGGGCCGCGTACCGCCCGTACCGGTGCTGCCGGCCGGTGCCGCCCCGGGCGGGGGGCTGTCCGGCGCGGCCCGGAAGGCGCTCGGGCTGCGCGTGCCGCCCGCACTGGTCCTCGGCTGGCACCGGGCGTTCGGGCGCGGGCGGCGCGCCCCGGCCACCATCGTGCGGCTCGCGCTGCCGCTGCTGCTGATCACCGTGGCGCTCGGCGCGTGGACGACCATCGAACGCTTCGACAGCCGCCCCCAGGAGGTGGGCCTCGCCGCGGCGCTCACAGCCCGCCCCGACTCGACGCTGAACGACCGGGAGGCGGCCGCCCTCCTGGCCGCGAACCGCGACATCGCCGCCGCCCACCCCGGCCTGGAGGTCGCCGCGCTCGTCCCGGGCCAGACCGGCACCATCGCGCTGCGCGGCCTCGGCACCCGTGAGCGGCCCTACCCGTACTCGATCGCCGAGGGCCGCGCCGCCCGAGGCCCCGACGAGGCCGTCGCCGGACAGGGCCTGCTCGACCTGCTCGGCGCCCACGTCGGCGACTGGGTACGGCTCACCGTCGGCGGCCACCCGCAGGTGCTGCACATCGTCGGCCGCAGCATCGAACCGGAGAACGGCGGCCGGGTGGTCTCCACCTCGCTCGACACCCTCCGCGAGAACGACCCCGACCTGCGCCCCACCCTCTACCAGCTCCAGCTCCGCCCCGGCGCGGACCCGCGCACGGTCAGCGCCGAACTCGCCGACGCCTCCCGGGGACGGCTCGACATCCACGAGGTCACCACCCCGGCCGACCGGCTCTCCGCACTGCGCGGTGTCGTCGCCGGACTGATCGGCGTTCTCGCCCTCATCGGCCTCACCGAACTGTCCACCGCGATCGGCGGCACCGTCCGGGACGGCGAACGCGACCTGCTCGCCCTGAAGGCCATCGGCCTGTCGCCCCGCCAGATCACCACCGTCACGGTCACCGCCATCGGCTGCACCGCCCTGGCCGCCGCCCTCCTCGGCACCGCGCTCGGCGTCCCGTTCGCCCACTGGCTGATCGACCACGAGGCCCACGCCACCGGCATCGGCGCCGGCATCGCCCACGCCCCGCCCGCACTCCACCTCCTGGCCCTCACCACGGCCGCCGTCGCCGGCGCCCTCGCCCTCGCCACCCTCCCCGCCGCCCGCGCCACCCGCCACCGCCTGGCGGACACGCTGAGCGCGGTCGCGTGACCGGTACGCCGGTGCTGTACTGAGAAGGACGGAAAACCCCTGATGAGAGGGGGCGTCATGCGCCCTTCCTCATGGACCCGCCGCGGCAGGAATGGCGCGGTCGCGGCCTTCCTCGCCACGGCCGTGGGCCTCGTAGGAGTGGCACCGGCCGGTGCGGACGAGCCACAGCCCGGAAGGCAGCGCGGACCGGTCGTCCTGCGGATCATCGACGGCGACACCATCGAGGTGCGGGGTGACGGCCGGGTCGTCCCGGACGGGGCCGTCGCGCGCGTACGACTGCTGGAGATCGACACCCCCGAGCGCGGTGACTGCTTCAGCCGCGAGGCCACCGCCCGTACCGCCGAACTGCTGCCCATCGGCAGCAGGCTGCGCACGGAGCGTGACGTCGAACTCAAGGACAGGTTCGACCGGTATCTGCTCTACGTGTGGAACGACAAGGACGTCTTCGTCAACGAGTCCCTCGTCCGCAGCGGCCACGCCACCAAGGTGCTCTTCGAGCCCAACGACAAGTACTGGCCCACGATGACCAGGGCCGAGCAAGCCGCCCGCCAGGCCGGCGCCGGCCTGTGGTCCGCCTGCCCGACCCCCTGATGCGTCAGACGGACAGGCTCGCCTCGACCGCCGCGACGAGCTCCGGCGCCTCCGGCTCCGTGCGCGGGCGGAAGCGCGTGACCTCGCCACCCGGCGCGATGAGGAACTTCTCGAAGTTCCACTGCACGTCGCCCGCTTCGCCGTCCGCGTCCGCCACCTTCGTCAGCTCCACGTACAGCGGGTGCCGCCCGTCCCCGTTGACGTCGGTCTTCTCCAGCAGCGGGAACGTCACGCCGTACGTCGCCGAGCAGAACGTCGCGATCTCCTCCGCGCTGCCCGGCTCCTGGCCCGCGAACTGGTTGCACGGCACGCCCAGCACCGTGAAGCCACGGTCGGCGAACTGCTTGTGCAGCCGCTCCAGGCCCGCGTACTGCGGCGTGAGCCCGCACTTGGAGGCGACGTTGACGACGAGCACCGCCTTGTCCCCGTACTCGGCCAGGCTCGTCGGCTCACCGGACAGGGTGCGCAGCGGGATGTCGTACAGGGTCATGCGGGACTCCTCCTCGAAAGGGCACTGCCAACGGGGCAGCCATCAGGGTCGATCAAAACACGTGCGCCTGGTAGACAGACAGGCGTGCACCAGGAACAGCCACCGCTCGGAGCGGAGACCGTCGCCGCCGGCCCACCGCCGGTGTGGTGCCGGCTGTGCGGGCGGCCGCTGACCGGTGCCGCCTCACGGCGTACCGGACTCGGGCCCGCCTGCGACGCCAAGCTGCATCCGGCGGGCCCCGACATCAGGACACGGCGCCACCAGGTCGACCAGGACGCCCTGCCGGGCCTGTGACACCAAGTGCTCTCAGTGGCGGCGGAACAGCCCCTCCTGGACCACCGACACCAGCAGCCTGCCCTCGCGGTCGTAGATGCGGCCGCGCGCCAGGCCGCGGCCGCCCGTCGCGATGGGGGACTCCTGGTCGTACAGGAACCACTCGTCCGTACGGAACGGGCGGTGGAACCACATCGCGTGGTCCAGCGACGCCATGTCAAAGCCCCGCGGCCCCCAGAGGGGTTCGACCGGGATGCGGACCGCATCGAGCAGGGTCATGTCGGAGGCGTACGTCAGCGCGCACGTGTGGACCAGCGGGTCGTCGCCCAGCGGGCCCACCGCGCGCATCCACACCGCGCTGCGCGGGTCGGCCTCCTTGACCTCCTCCGCCGTCCAGCGCAGCCGGTCGACGTAGCGGATGTCGAAGGGCTGGCGGCGCGCCATCCGCTCCAGCGCCTCGGGCAGCGCGCCCAGGTGCTCGCGGATCTCGTCCGTGACCGACGGGAGCTCCTCCGGCGGCGGGAAGTCCAGGCGCGGCGGGAGCTGGTGCTCGAAGCCCGCCTCCTCCGGCTGGTGGAACGACGCCGTCAGGTTGAAGATCGTCTTGCCGCGCTGGATGGCGGTGACCCGCCGGGTGGTGAACGACCGCCCGTCCCGGACCCGTTCGACCTGGTACACGATCGGCACGCCGGGGATGCCCGGCCGCAGGAAGTACGCGTGCAGCGAGTGCACCGGCCGGTCGCCCTCCGTGGTGCGGCCGGCGGCGACCAGGGCCTGGCCGGCGACCTGCCCGCCGAAGACCCGTTGCAGGGACTCCTGAGGGCTCGCGCCCCGGAAGATGTTGACCTCGATCTGCTCCAGGTCGAGCAGGTCGACGAGCCGTTCGGCGGGGTTGGTCATCCATGCGTCCTTTCAGAGCTGGCCGACGTCGGTGACGCGGACGACCGCCCGGCCCTCCTCGTCCGAGGCCGCCAGGTCCACCTCCGCGCTGATGCCCCAGTCATGGTCGCCGTTCGGGTCGGCGAAGGTCTGCCGGACGCGCCACAGGCCGTGCTCCGGCTCCTCCTCGATGGCGAGCAGCTTCGGGCCGCGCGCGTCCGGTCCGGTGCCGAGGTCGTCGTACTCGTCCCAGTACGCGTCCATCGCCTCCGCCCAGCGCTCCTCGTCCCAGCCGGACTCGGCGTCCATCTCGCCCAGCTCCTGGAGCTGGTCCAGCGCGGCCAGCTCCACGCGGCGGAACATCGCGTTGCGCACCAGCACGCGGAAGGCGCGGGCGTTGGCCGTGACCGGCTTGACCTGGTCGGCCTTCTCCTGGGCCTCCTCGGCCGTCTCCACCTCCGGGTTGGCGAGCTGCTCCCACTCGTCCAGCAGCGAGGAGTCCACCTGCCGCACCATCTCGCCCAGCCAGGCGATCAGGTCCTCCAGGTCCTCCGTCTTCAGGTCGTCCGGGATGGTGTGGTCCAGCGCCTTGTACGCGCTCGCCAGGTACCGCAGCACGATGCCCTCGGTGCGCGCCAGCTCGTAGAAGGACGTGAACTCGGTGAAGGACAGCGCCCGCTCGTACATGTCACGGATCACGGACTTCGGCGAGACCGGGTGGTCGCCGACCCACGGGTGCGACTTCTTGTACGTGTTGTACGCGTGCCACAGCAGCTCTTCGAGCGGCTTCGGGTACGAGATGTCCTGCAGCCGCTCCATCCGCTCCTCGTACTCGACCCCGTCGGCCTTCATCGCGCCGACCGCCTCGCCGCGCGCCTTGTTCTGCTGGGCGGCGAGGATCTGGCGGGGGTCGTCCAGCGTCGACTCGACGACCGACACCATGTCCAGCGCGTACGACGGGGACTCCGGGTCCAGCAGGTCGAAGGCCGCGAGCGCGAACGTGGACAGCGGCTGGTTGAGCGCGAAGTCCTGCTGGAGGTCGACGGTGAGCCGGATCGTGCGGCCCTCGGCGTCGGGCTTGTCGAGCTGCTCGACGACCCCGCCGTCCAGCAGCGAGCGGTAGATCGCGATGGCGCGGCGGATGTGCCGGAGCTGGTTCTTGCGCGGCTCGTGGTTGTCCTCCAGGAGCCGGCGCATCGCCTGGAAGGCGTCGCCGGGCCGGGCGATCACCGACAGCAGCATGGTGTGCGTGACGCGGAAGCGGGAGGTCAGCGGCTCCGGCTCGGAGGCGATCAGCTTCTCGAAGGTGTTCTCGGTCCAGCCGACGAAGCCCTCCGGGGCCTTCTTCCTGACCACCTTGCGGCGCTTCTTCGGGTCGTCGCCCGCCTTGGCGAGCGCCTTCTCGTTCTCGATGACGTGCTCGGGCGCCTGCGCCACCACGAACCCGGCCGTGTCGAAGCCCGCCCGGCCGGCCCGGCCGGCGATCTGGTGGAACTCCCGCGCACGCAGCGTGCGCACCCGGTTGCCGTCGTACTTGGTGAGCGCCGTGAACAGAACCGTACGAATAGGGACATTGACCCCGACGCCCAGGGTGTCCGTCCCGCAGATCAGCTTCAGCAGACCCGCCTGCGCCAGCTTCTCGACCAGGCGCCGGTACTTGGGCAGCATGCCCGCGTGGTGCACGCCGATGCCGTGCCGCACGTACCGCGAGAGGTTCTTGCCGAACTTGGTGGTGAAGCGGAAGTTGCCGATCAGCTCGGCGATCTTGTCCTTCTCCTCGCGCGAGCACATGTTGATGCTCATCAGCGACTGCGCCCGCTCCACGGCCTGCGCCTGGGTGAAGTGGACGATGTAGACCGGCGCCTGCTTGGTCTCCAGCAGCTCGGTCAGCGTCTCCGTGATGGGCGTGAGCCGGTACTCGTACGACAGCGGCACCGGCCGCGTCGCCGAGCGGACCACCGAGGTGGGCCGGCCGGTGCGGCGCGTGAGGTCCTTCTCGAACATCGAGACGTCGCCGAGCGTCGCCGACATCAGGACGAACTGCGCCTGCGGCAGCTCCAGCAGCGGGATCTGCCAGGCCCAGCCCCGGTCCGGCTCGGCGTAGAAGTGGAACTCGTCCATCACGACCTGGCCGATGTCCGCGTCCTTGCCGTCACGCAGCGCGATCGAGGCCAGCACCTCCGCCGTGCAGCAGATCACGGGCGCGTCGGCGTTCACGGACGCGTCGCCGGTGAGCATGCCCACGTTCTCGGTGCCGAAGAGCTTGCACAGGTCGAAGAACTTCTCCGACACCAGCGCCTTGATCGGCGCGGTGTAGAAGGTCACCTGGTCATTGGCGAGGGCGGTGAAGTGCGCACCGGCCGCGACCAGCGACTTCCCGGAGCCGGTGGGGGTGGAGAGGATCACATTGGCCCCGGAGACCACCTCGATCAGCGCCTCCTCCTGGGCCGGGTACAGGGTGATGCCCCGCTCCTCGGCCCATGACGAGAAGGCCTCGAAGAGGGCATCGGGGTCGGCTTCCGGAGGCAACTGATCGATAAGGGTCACGCCCCCATCTTGCCTGGCTCCCGCCCGGAAGGGGGAACCGGCCGTTCGTACGAAGATCACGAACGTTAGGCTGTCCCGTCAACCGGGGCGCACGACAAGAGCACATGGGGCGGGGAACGCAGATGATGGGACCGGCACACTCACTCTCCGGCGCGGCCGCGTGGCTGGGGGTGGGGGCCGCGACCGCCGCGGCGGGCCACCCGATGCCGTGGCCGGTGCTCGTCGTCGGCGCCCTGATCTGCGCCGGCGCGGCGCTCGCGCCCGACCTCGACCACAAGTCGGCGACCATCTCGCGGGCCTTCGGCCCCATCTCGCGCGGGCTCTGCGAGATCGTCGACAAGCTCTCGTACGCCGTCTACAAGGCCACCAGGACGCGGGCCGACGCCCGCCGGAGCGGCGGCCACCGCACCCTCACGCACACCTGGGTGTGGGCCGTGCTGTGCGGGGCGGGCGCGTCGGTCCTGGCGATCACGGGCGGCCGGTGGGCGGTCCTCGCCATCCTCTTCGTCCACCTGGTCCTGGCGGTGGAGGGCCTGCTGTGGCGGGCGGCCCGGATGTCCAGCGACGTCCTGGTGTGGCTGCTGGGTGCCACCAGCGCGTGGATCCTCGCGGGCGTCCTGGACAAGCCCGGCAACGGCTCGGACTGGCTGTTCACCGCGCCGGGGCAGGAGTACCTGTGGCTGGGCCTGCCGATCGTGCTCGGCGCCCTCGTCCACGACATCGGCGACGCCCTGACCGTCTCGGGCTGCCCGATCCTGTGGCCGATCCCGGTCGGGGGCAAGCGGTGGTACCCCGTGGGGCCGCCGAAGGGCATGCGGTTCCGGGCCGGGAGCTGGGTGGAGCTGAAGGTCCTGATGCCGGCGTTCATGCTGCTGGGCGGGGTGGGCGGGGCGGCCGCGCTCAACTTCATCTGATCGTCCCGTTCGGGTGAACGGGGTGCGAAGCCGCTGCGCGGAAGCTTGAGATCCGATTTCTTCTGATCATGGACTCCACAGACCTGACGCGCCGTCAATTAGCTGTCGCCACCGGCTCAATGGCTGCCGCCGCCGCCCTCCCCGCGACCCCTGCCGCAGCCGCATCCGCACCGGCGGCCGCACCGGCCCCCGCCCCCGCCCCCGCCGCCGCCCCCCGCTCCACCGCCGACCGGCAGACCTGCCTCGCCGTCGCCCGCGCCCTGCTCGTCCTCGACGAGAACGACCGGCCCCTGGTCCCGGCCTACGAGAAGATCCTGCTCGGCGGCGGACTGCCCAAGGCGCCTTCCGCGCCCAAGAAGGTGCTGGTCCTCGGCGCCGGACCGGCCGGCCTGGCCGCCGCGGCCCTGCTCAAGCGCGCCGGCCACCGGGTCACCGTCGTCGAGGCGAACGGAAACCGCGCGGGCGGCCGCATCAAGACCTTCCGCACCGGCGGCCACGAGAACGCCGCCCAGCCGTTCGCCGACCCCAAGCAGTACGCCGAGGCCGGCGCCATGCGCATCCCCGGCAGTCACCCGCTCGTCATCGGGCTGATCGACAAGCTCGGCATCGAGCGGCGGCCCTTCCACTACATCGACTCCGGCCCCGACGGAAAGCCCCGGTACCGCACCTGGATCCGCGTCAACGGCATCAGCACCCGTCGCGCCGACTACGCCAGGAATCCCCGGGCCATCAACCGCTCCTTCGGCGTCCCGAAGGCGTACGAGAATGTCCCGGCGGCGGACATCGTGCGCGCCGCCCTCGACCCCGTACGCGACGAGTACAGCACCCGCCGCCCCGACGGCACCCGGGTCGACAAGCCGATGCCCGAGCGGCTCGAAGGCTGGGCCAGGGTCGTCCGGCGGTTCGGCGACTGGTCCATGTACCGGTTCCTCACCGAGTACGCCGGGCTCGACGAACGCACCATCGACCTCGTCGGAACCCTGGAGAACATGACCTCCAGGCTGCCCCTGTCCTTCCTGCACACCTTCATCAGCCAGTCCCTCATCAGCCCCGGCACCGCCTTCTACGAGCTGACCGGCGGTACCGCCGTCCTCGTCGACGCCCTCCTGGACCAGGTACGCGACGAGGTCCGCTTCGACCGGCGCGTCACCCGCATCGAGACCCGGGACGAGGGGGATCGGGTCGTCGTCGAAACGGTCTCCGAAGGCCGGGGCGGCAAGGTCGTCCGCGAACGGTTCACCGGTGACGCGGCGATCGTGACCATCCCGTTCTCCGGCCTCCGGCACGTCCAGATCTCCGCGCGGGTGTCGTACGGCAAGCGCCGCGCCATCCAGGAGGTGCACTACGACAGCGCCACCAAGGTGCTCCTCGAATTCAGCCGCCGCTGGTGGGAGTTCGACGAGGACGACTGGCGGCGGGAACTGGACGCGATCGAACCCGGGCTGTACGACGCCTACCGCAAGGACCAGGTGGAGCGGGACGGCCGGATGCTCGGCCGGCACCCCTCCGTGCCCGCGGGCCACCTCTCCGAGGCGCAGCGCACGCACTACGCGGCCAACGCCTGGGTCTCCCGCGACCAGCCCGAGGCCGCCGGGGTCATCGGCGGCGGCTCGGTCACCGACAACCCCAACCGCTTCATGTTCAACCCCTCCCACCCGGTCCCCGGCAGCGCCGGCGGGGTCGTCCTCGCCTCCTACAGCTGGGCCGACGACGCCAGGCGCTGGGACGCCTACGACGACGAGGCCCGGTACGCCCTCGCCCTGCGCGGCATGCAGGAGGTGTACGGCCGGCGGCTGGAGGTCTTCTTCACCGGCGTGGGCCGCACCCAGAGCTGGCAGCGCGACCCGTACGCCTACGGCGAGGCGTCCGTCCTGCTGCCCGGCCAGCACACCGAGATCCTCCTCGACATGCGCACCCCGGAGGGCCCGCTGCACTTCGCCGGCTGCCACACCTCCGTCAAGCCCGCCTGGATCGAGGGCGCCCTGGAATCGGCGGTCCGCGCCGCGCTGGAGGTCCACGGCGCCGAGGTCCGGTCCGAACGGGGAGTGTGACGGGCGATCGCGCCGGGCAGGGGAGCTGGATGGAAACGGACTCGGTCGACAGCCTGCTGGCCGGTCTGCGGGTCGACGACAGGTCCATCCGGCTGGACTGCACCGCTGCCTGGCTGCGGTCGCACCGGCACAGGCTCGCAGTGTGCGGAGTCCATCTGGCGACACCCGAAGAGGTGTCGCACCAGGGGTTCACACAGGACGCCATCGTCCCGGACGCACCGCTCCGCGTGGCGGCGAGGCATCTTGAACGCCTCGCCCCGTTCGTCGCGGCACCGGACACACCCGCCGGCTTATGCCTGGGCTTCGGCAGACTGCCGGATCCCGGGCAGTTGGTCGCCGACGCCCGCGTGGAAGCGGCAGCCCCCGGCTTCGTCCCGCACCACGGCTCCCACTACCCGCTCGGGCCGCATACGGGACGGCTGGTGGACGTGCTGTCCGCCCATGCGGGATCGCGGACGACCACGGTGGTCGACCCGCGCCTGCCGCAGTACTCGGAGCGGCTGCACGCCGTCCGGGTCGGCCTGCACTACGACAACGTGTGGACGAGCGGTGGCGAGGGTGAACGCTTTCCCCGCGATGTACGCGTCGCGTCGGCCGACAGGCGCGTCATCCACAACATGGGACCGGGGCCCCGCTCACTGGTGGTCGCCCTGAACATGTCGTCCCTGCACCTGTCGGACATGGTCAGCCCGGGCAACGGCCGGAACATCCCCACCACCAAGCAGTTGCGCGACTTCCTCACCGAGCACCCCGATGAGCTCTCGAGAATCGTCTGTGCCGTGTGGACCATTGAGGTCGGCGATCTCGTAGTGCTGCCCGCTGGGATCGCCTTGCACGACGGGTCCATGCAAAGGCGCCGGAAGGCATCCCACGCCCTCGTCTTCGCCGGGTCCTTCCCTCGTCGGGCCTTTTACGACGGGTGAGGTCTACGTGGCCGCGCGGCTCCAGCTCTGATTCATCGACTGGAACGCATGAAAGACGAGACCCTCTTCGGAGAGGCCGCTATCGGAGGGTCCGTGGACCGGCCCCAGCAGCCACTCCAGGTGCTCCGCATGCGCGAGGACGACCTCTTCAAGACTTTCGCCCCGAGTTCCACAGGGCATCAGGTCCGGCACAACAGTGCTCCTTCCACCTTGGCTTGTTGGAGATTCCGGCAGTAGGCCGTTTCGGTCCCGTCGAGTCGCCCCAGTTCGAAGTACTTGTTCGCCGGCCAGCTCCCGCCGCAGGCCACCGCGTACCGGCACGTCCGGCGGCACGCCTCCACCCCGGCGAGGGCCTCCCGGACCCAGGGAACGGATTCGGCTCGGCGCAGCAAGCGCTCCAGGGGCTGCTCCAGCACGTTGCCGACCGTGAAACGCCCATGGCGCGGGTGAGTGAAGCCCGCCAGGTCCGGCGACATGACGACAACCTCGCCGTCGTGGCACACCGTGGGAATGGGCTCCACCGGCATGTCACGGATCTGTGCGGCCGTGACCCCGGCGCGTATGGCGTCGAAGCAATTGGCCACGGATTCGAGCTCACGCAGACGCACCAGAGGGTTGGCCCGCCATTGCACGTACAGCTCATGGAAGAAACCGGCCCAGCCGGTCCCGGCCGCTCGCGGGACTCCGTGGTGAGCGCCCTTCCTCTCCTCGGGAAGTATTCCGAGCTGTTGAGCCCCCACCTCGCACGCATGCGCATAAATGGCGCGTGCCGTCCCAGGAGAGGGATCGCGTACCACGGAGAGCATGTCGAAGGGGATGCCGCGACGGACGAGCAGCGCCGTCCCGGCCTCGATCCGCCGTCCTGCCGGCCCTCCCGCACGGGTGACCCGGTCGCCGTTCATGACCCCGGGACCATCGACGCTGACGGATACCCGGACGCGATACCGGTCGAACAGGTCGCACCACGTGTCATCGATCAGAGTGGCGTTCGTCTGGACCCGGTGCACCGTGCCGGGCGGCCATCCGGAGAGCAGCTCCCGGAATGCAGGGACGCCCACGGTGAGCGGCTCTCCGGCGTGCCACAGAACCTCCGGGCAGGGGCCGGAACGGCTCCAGCGGACCACCGCCGCTGTCACGGCTCGCCGCACCGCGGCCGACATGTCGCGGCGCTCGTGCCTGGCGGGCAAATAGCAGTACCGGCAGTCGAGATTGCACAGGGTCGTGGGCTGCATCACCAGCACGGACGGCCGCGGACCCAGTCGTGCTCCGCTCTCCTCGCCGGATGTGGGATGCACACGCACCCTCCTCGGGACGTCCCGTGGGTCCCCGGGGGAAGGGAACCGCGCGACTGGCGGCCGTGTCAACAGTGACGACGGGTCATGGACAGTCAACACGCTGTCCCGGTACCGTGAAACCCCGTCACTCGGACGAGGGTTGCAGCCATGACGGATCGTGTCGGTCCACAGTCCTCCGGCGGCACTCACAACGACTTTCCCGGCACCGCCGATGTCGTCGTCCAGTCGGGTCAGGTGCTCGGCGGTGTGCACTTCCACCACGCGGCGTCGAGAGCTGCTCCGCCGCCCCGGCAGTTGCCCCCAGGGCCCACCCATTTCACCGGCAGGGGGACGGAGTTGGCGCGACTGGCCGCGCTCGTCGAGCCGTCCGACACACAGGCCCGCCGTACGGTGGTCATCTCCGCGCTCGCGGGAGCGGCCGGAGTCGGCAAGACGGCCCTTGCGCTCCACTGGGCCCACACGGTGAGCGGCCGCTTCCCCGACGGGGATCTGTACATCAACCTCCAGGGCTACGACGCCGGCCCGCCCCTGTCAGCGCACCAGGCGCTGGAACAGGCCCTTGTGAGTCTCGGCGTGGCACCCGCCGGGATCCCCCACGGCCTGGACGCGAGGGTGGGCCTCTACCGCACGCTTGTGAGTAGCCGGCACATGGTCATCGTCCTGGACAACGCACGGGACGCCGCACACGTCCGCCCTCTCCTTCCCGGTACATCGCCGTCCCTGGTGCTGGTGACGAGCCGCAGCCGGCTGGCCGGGCTGGTCGCGCGGGAAGGGATACAAAGGATCGTGCTCGACGCACTCACACCGGACGAGGCGGTTGAGCTCCTCGGCTCCGTCATCGGCAGGCAGCGGGTGGACCAGGAACCCGCGGCCTCGGCGGAGCTGGCGGCCCGCTGCGCCTACCTACCGCTGGCCCTGCGTATCGCCGCCGAGCAGGCAGCCGCACGTCCGGGCCTTTCCCTCCGGGCGCTGGTGGCCGAACTCGGCCACGGAAGCACCCGGCTGGACGCGCTGGCGACATACGACGGCGATGAGACGACCGCCGTCCGTGAGGTGTTCTCCTGGTCGTACCGTCATCTGCCGCCCACGGCCGCACGGACTTTTCGCCTGCTGGGGCTCTTCGGCGGACCCGACATCAGTGTCACGGCGGCCGCCGCGCTGACGGGCTGCACACCGGCACAAGCCATCCGTGACCTGGCGCGTCTGGCCGGTCTGCACCTGCTTGAGGCCGTGGGAAACGACCGTTACCGCTTCCACGACCTGCTGCGTGACTACGCCCACGAGCGCAGCACCGCCGAGGACGACGAGAACGACTGCCGCGCCGCGCTGCGTCGGCTGTTCACCTGGTACCTCTTCACCACCGAGTCCGCGGGGACGGTGCTCGGCGTCCGTCAAGGACCCGCACCCTTCGACGCGACGTCGGGTGACCGTCCCGATCCGGCGCTGGAAATTCCGTTCCCCTCGCGCGAGGCGGCGGCTGACTGGTGCGAGACGGAGTTCCTGAATCTCCTCGCCACCTGTCGCCAGGCCGCCGACATCGGCGAGGACGTCATCGCATGGCAACTGCCCGTCGCCCTCCGGTCCTTCTTCCAGTTACGCAGGCCCACCACCGACTGGGTGTCGGCCGCGGAAGCGGCGCTGGCCGCCACGCGCCGCCTGGGGGACCGGCGTGCCGAGGCGATGGTCCTCCGGAACCTGGCGGCCGCTCACTTCTACGGCGGTCGGTACCAGGAGAATCTGCGGTACAACCAGGAAGCCCTGGAGGTGTGCCGGGCGATCGGGGAGGAGGAGGGGTGGTTCCTGAACTCCCTCGGCGACTCGCTGGTGCTGGCCGGGCGCTTCGAGGAAGCCGTCGATTGCCTCGGGCGAGCGCTGGCGGCCGCCGAGCGGACCAGCGATGCCGCCCTGGCCGCGCACAGTCTGGAGAACCTCGCGCCCGCCTACCGCGCGCTGGGGCGCCATGAGGAAGCGGTCGCCGCACTGCGTGAGGCGTTGGACATCTTCCGCGACTCGGGGCGCACGTTCGGCGAGGGACTCGTTCTGGACAAGCTCGCCGACCTCCATCTCGCCCTCGGGCTGTTCGACGAGGCCATGGACTTCAGCACGCAGGCCCTCGCTCTCCACGAGGAGGTCGGCAACCGGCTCGGTGAGGCGACAGCCCTGGACGTCCTGGCACAGGCGTGCGCGAGCAAAGGACGGCACGGCGATGCCCAGGCCCATTGGCGTCGCGCGCTGGCGATTCTCGCGGACCTGGACCATCCGGATGCGGCAGGCGTGAGGGAACGGCTCCGGAACGGTAGCGCCATCTAGTCAGCCCCTCCCGTACGTCGGTCTTACCCGTGCCAGGACCGCCACAGCGCCGCGTACGCGCCGTCCGCCGCGACCAGGGCGTCGTGGCTGCCCAGCTCCGTGATGCGGCCGCCCTCGACGACCGCGATGACGTCCGCGTCGTGGGCCGTGTGGAGGCGGTGGGCGATCGCCACCACCGTGCGGTCCTCCAGGACCCGGGCGAGGGAGCGCTCCAGGTGCCGGGCGGCGCGCGGGTCCAGCAGGGACGTCGCCTCGTCCAGCACCAGGGTGTGCGGGTCGGCCAGCACCAGGCGGGCCAGCGCGATCTGCTGGGCCTGGGCCGGGGTCAGCGCCAGGCCGCCCGAGCCGACCTCGGTGTCCAGGCCGTCGTCCAGCGCCCGCGCCCACCCGTCCGCGTCGACCGCCCCGAGGGCCGCCCACAGCTCCGCGTCCGCCGCGCCCGTCCGCGCGAGCAGCAGGTTGTCGCGGAGCGTACCGACGAAGACGTGGTGCTCCTGGTTGACCAGTGCCACGTGTTCCCGCACCCGCTCGGCGGGCATCCGCGACAGCTCGGCCGCGCCCAGCGTGACCCGCCCGGTGCGCGGCGCGTAGATGCCGGCGAGCAGCCTGCCCAGCGTCGACTTGCCCGCGCCGGACGGGCCGACCAGGGCAACCCGCGTGCCCGGCGGGACGTCCATCGACACCCGGTGCAGCACGTCCACGCCCTCGCGGTACCCGAACCGCACCTCCTCCGCCCGCACATCGCGTCCGTCCGGGCGGACCGACTCGTCGCCGCTCTCCGGCTCGATCTCCCGCACGCCCACCAGCCGGGCCAGCGACACCTGGGCCACCTGGAGCTCGTCGTACCAGCGCAGGATGATCCCGACCGGGTCCACGAGCATCTGCGCCAGCAGCGCGCCGGTGGCCAACTGGCCCACCTCCATCCACCCGTTCAGCACGAACACCCCGCCGATCATCAGGACGGCGGCCAGGACGGTGGTGTGGGTGACGTTGATGACGGGGAAGAGGACCGAGCGGAGGAACAGGGTGTACCGCTCCCACGCCGTCCACTCCTTGATCCGCCGGTCCGACAGCGCGACCCGCCGCGCGCCCAGCCGGTGCGCCTCGACCGTCCGGCCCGCGTCGACCGTCTCGGCGAGCCCGGCGGCGACCGCCGCGTAGCCGGCGGCCTCCGAGCGGTACGCGGAGGGCGCCCGCCTGAAGTACCAGCGGCACCCCGCGATCAGCAGCGGCGCGGCCACCAGAACGGCGAGCGCCAGCGGCGGTGCGGTCACCGCGAGGCCGCCGATCAGCAGGCCCGCCCACACCACGCCGATGGCGAGCTGCGGCACGGCCTCGCGCATGGCGTTGGCCAGCCGGTCGATGTCGGTGGTGATCCGGGACAGCAGGTCACCCGTGCCCGCCCGCTCCAGCACACCCGGAGGCAGCGCCACCGACCGTACGAGGAAGTCCTCGCGCAGATCGGCCAGCATCTCCTCGCCGAGCATCGCGCCCCGCAGCCGCACCAGCCGGACGAACACCGCCTGCGCCAGCAGCGCGGCCGTGAACGCGCCGACGGTGAACGGCAGGTGGAGGTCCCGCTCGCCCCCGGCCAGCCGGTCGACCAGCGACCCGAGCAGGTACGGGCCCACCATCGAGGCGATCACCGCGACCGCGTTGACGGCGATGAGGGCGGCGAACGCGGTGCGGTGGCGGCGCAGCAGCTCGGTCACGTACGCCCGTACGGTCGCGGCCGTGCCGACCGGCAGCGTGGTGGCCGACTCCGGGGCCGCCGGGTCGTGCTCCGGCGGCGCCATGCCGATGACGGCGGTCATGCCGACTCCTCGATGTCCACAAGGGCTTCCTCTTCGGTCTCGCGCGTGACCACGGCGCGGTAGCGCTCCTCGGTGGCCAGCAGTTCGCGGTGGGTGCCCACCGCCACGGCCTCGCCCGCGTGGACCAGCACCACCCGGTCCGCGAGGTCGAGCAGCAGCGGCGACGAGGCCAGGACCACGGTCGTCCGGCCGCTGCGCAGCCGCTGGACGCCCGCCGCGACCCGCGCCTCGGTGTGCGAGTCCACCGCCGACGTCGGTTCGTCCAGCACCAGCACCTCCGGGTCGGCGACCAGCGACCGGGCCAGTGCCAGGCGCTGGCGCTGTCCGCCGGACAGCGACCGGCCGCGCTCGGTGATCCGGGTGCGCATCGGGTCGCCGCCGCCGTCCGCCGACGCCTGGGCGAGCGCCTCCAGCACGTCACCGCACTGGGCCGCCGCCAGGGCGTCCTCGGCGCTCACCTTTCCCGACGACGGCACGTCCAGCAGTTCGCGCAGGGTGCCGGAGAGCAGGACCGGGTCCTTGTCCTGGACGAGGACGGCGGAGCGCGCCGTGTCGAGCGGGAGTTCGTCCAGCGGTACGCCGCCGAGGAGTACGGAGACATGTGCGTCCGGGTCCTCGGAAGGGTGCCCGCCGAGCCGGTCGGCCAGTTGCCCGGCGGCGTCCGGGTCGCCGCACACGACGGCGGTGAACAGGCCGGCGGGGGCGAGCAGCCCGGTCACCGGGTCGTACAGGTCCCCGCCCGGCCGCTCGTGGGCGCCGGTCACGGTGGTGGTCGTCGTGCGCGTCAGGGAGAGCACCCGGGCGGCGCGTTTCGCGGAGGGCCGCGAGAAGGAGTAGGCCATGGCCAGCTCCTCGAACGTCCGCAGCGGATGATGGGTGAGGGTCACCGCCCCGTACACGGTGACCAGTTCGCCGACCGAGACGCGCCCCTCCAGGGCGAGCTTCGCCCCGTACAGCACCACCACGATCAGCAGCAGTCCCGGCAGCAGCACCTGGACCGCCGCGATCAGCGCCCACATGCGGGCGCTGCGCACGGCGGCCCGGCGCACCTCCTGGGAGGCCTCGCGGTAGCGGCCGAGGAACAGCTCCTCGCCGCCGATGCCGCGCAGGACGCGAAGGCCGGCCACCGTGTCCGAGGCCAGCTCGGTGGCGCGGCCGGCCTTCTCCCGCTGGACGTCCGCGCGGCGGGTGGCACGGGGGAGCAGCGGCAGGGCGGCGAGGGCCACGACGGGCAGGCCGGCGGCGACGACGACACCGAGGGCGGGCTGGTAGACGACCAGGCCCACGCAGACCAGGAGCAGCGTGGTGGCCGCCGCGGCGAACCGGGACAGCACCTCCACGAACCAGCCGATCTTCTCGACGTCCCCGGTGGAGACGGCGACGACCTCGCCCGCGGCGACCCGCCGGGTCAGCAGCGAGCCCAACTCGGCGGTCTTGCGGGCGAGCAACTGCTGGACGCGGGCGGCGGCCGTGATCCAGTTGGTGACCGCCGTGCGGTGCTGCATGGTGTCGCCCACCGCGATGGCCGCGCCGAGCAGGGCGATCAGGGCGCCCGCCCGGGCCAGGCCGCCGCCCGAGCGGTCGATGACGGCCTGCACGGCGAGGCCCACGCCGAGCGGGAGCCCGGCGATACCGAGGTGCAGCAGCAGGCCCCACAGCAGGGACTTGACCTGTCCGCCGAGCTGGTTGCGGCCCAGCCACAGCAGGAAGCGGGTGCCCGACCGGACGTCGGGTTCGCCCGGGTCCGCGTACGGGAGATGGTGAATCTGCATGACGTCCCAGGGATTCCGTCGACGGGGGAGGGGAGAGCAGGGCACGGCGGGGCAGCGCGGCGCGGCTGCCGGAAACCGTGCAAGGTTCGCCTTCCGGACCCACGGTCGGCAATCGATTTTCCGGCGCAACCGTGCGGAACGCGCCAAGGTTCACCGCCGGCCTCTGGCGCCGGACACCCGTCCCGCGCTTCACTCCCGGCCCATGAGACAACGAATGGTCATGAGCATGCTCACGGCTGGAGTGCTGGCCGTCACCGCGCTGTTCGGCTCCACCCCGTCCGCCTCCGCCGTATCACCCCAGCCGCCCGCCGAGTTCGGCACCGACTGGCACGATCCGGTCACCGCCGCCCCGCCCGTACCCCGGCCGGCCGGCGCGCCCACCTGTGAAATGACCCTCGCCCAGGCGCAGTTCCGCGACTTCACGCCCTACAAGGGCTCCTACACGCCCCCCAAGGGCTGCGGCGACCGGTGGAGCACGGTGGTGCTGCGGCTCGACGGCAGGGTGAAGGGACGGCAGTACGACCGCCTCGGCCACCTCTCCATCGGCGGCGTCGAGGTCTTCCGCACGTCCACCCCGCAGCCGTCGCCCGACGGCATCACCTGGTCGGTGGAGACCGACATCACCCGTTACAGCGACACCCTGCGCCGCCCGCAACCGGTCGAGATGCTCATCGGCAACGTCGTCAACGACACGTACACCGGAGTCATCGACGTCACGGTGACGCTGACGTTCTACGCGGGGACCCCCGCCCCGGCCGCCGGCGTGCCCGACCGGGTGATCCCGCTCGGCTCCCCGTCCCTGACCACCCCGCGCAACTCCGAACGCATCCTCGCCGAGGTGTACGCCACCGGCTCCGGCGGCGGCTGCGAGGAGTACTGGTACATGACCGTCCCGGATGCCGCGCCCTACTCGTGCAAGGCGGCGGACGGCCCCCACCGCGAGGTGCGGATCTCGGTCGACGGACGGCTCGCCGGGATCGCCGCGCCCTTCCCGACGGTCTGGACGGGCGGCTGGTCCAACCCCTTCCTCTGGTACGTGATCCCCGGCCCCCGCGCGTTCGACGTCAAGCCCGTCGTCTACGACCTGACGCCGTTCGCCGCGCTGCTCAACGACGGCCGCCCGCACCGCGTCGAGGTCTCCGTCGCGGGCGTCCCCGCCGGGCAGACCGGCTGGTCGACGCCGACGAACGTGCTCGTCTGGCAGGACGAGGGCCGCGACGTCGTCACCGGCGCGCTGACCCGGCACGAGCAGAGCACGCCCGCCAACTCCTCGGTGTACACGCCGGGTACCGAGCACCGCCTCGACACCGAGGCCGCCCACCGGCTCACCGTCGCCGGCCACCTGGACACCTCGCACGGCCGGGTGACGACGACCGTGACCCGGGCGGTGGCCGGGACCTCCGTACACCGCTGGACCGACGGCGAGAGCCGGGACGCGCTGACGGCGACCTGGCGGGACGACGAGACCGTGACCCGGGGCGGGACCACCACCCGCACCCACCGCACGTACACCATGGAAGGCGAGACCACGCTCGGCGCGGGCGACCGGCTGCGCACCGTGCTGGCGCTCGGCGACCGCGCCGACACCGTGGTCCTGCGGAACGGCGAGCGGCCGCGGTGGTCCCGGCTCGACGACACGTACGCGGGCGACGCGACGTACACCACGGGCGTCCCGCGCGACCAGCGGCATGCCGTCGGCACCAGCTCCGAGCGCTACCGGCTGTACGGCTCCGGCGGTTGCCACGACCGGACCCTGAGGACGGCGCAGGGCACGGTGACGGAGGACCGCCGTCGCTGCTGAACGCGCGGAGCGGGCCCGGTGGTCCGGGCCCGCTCCCGCGATTCTCACTCCGGCTTGACCGAGTCCACGCCCGAGCGGGCCCTCCTCCACTCGCCGCGGGTGAAGTCGGGTATCCGCTGCGGAGCGCCCTTCGCCTTGATGGAGGCGTGGCTCAGGGGCACCGGGGCCGTCCAGGTGGCGGCGTCGTACACGTCGAAGTCGGGGACCAGGCCGAGCCTCATGCACTGCATCAGCCGGTACACCATGATGTAGTCCATCCCGCCGTGGCCGCCGGGCGGGTTGGCGTGCTCCTTCCACAGCCAGTGGTCGAACTCGGCCGCGTACGCCGAGAAGTCGGCCCACCGGTGGTCGTTGTGGTCCGGCTCGATGTATATCCGCGCCGGGTAGTCCTCGAAGACGCCCTTCGTACCGCCGAGGCTGTTGATCCTGCTGTACGGGTGCGGGGTCGAGACGTCGTGCTCCAGCCGGATCACCCGGCCCTTGGCGGTCTGCACCATGCTGATGGTGCGGTCGCTCTCGATGTACGTCTCCTTCCAGCTCGGGTCGTCCGGCTCCATGTTGGCCTCGCGGTACTCGGCCAGCCCCAGCGCGGGCGTGCCGAAGCTGCTGATGCTGACCGCGCGGTCGCCCCGGTTGATGTCCATGTAGTTGGCGACCGGCCCGAAGCCGTGGTTGGGGTACAGGTCGCCCCGCAGCCGGGTGTGCCACAGCCGGCGCCAGGGGCCCTCGTAGTACGTCGGCGAGAACATCAGGCCCCGCAGATCGTGGTTGTACGCCCCGGCCCCGTGCAGCAGCTCGCCGAACTTGCCCGCGTGGGCCATGCGCAGCACCCGCATCTCGTTCTTGCCGTAGCAGCAGTTTTCGAGCTGCATGCAGTGGCGGCGGGTGCGCTCGGAGAGGTCGACCAGCTCCCACAGCTCGTCCAGGCGCATCGCGATGGGGCACTCGACGCCGACGTGCTTGCCGTTCAGCATCGCCGTCTTCGCCATGGCGAAGTGGACGTCCCACGGGGTCGCCACATAGACGAGGTCGATGTCGCCGCGCTCGCAGAGCCGCTCGTAGTCGTTCTCACCGTTGGCGTAGACGGCGGGTGACGGCTGTCCGGCCTGCACCACCTTGGCGGCGGCCTGTTCCGTCTTGGCCTTCACGGGATCGCAGACGGCGACCACCCGGACGCCGGGGATGGCGAGGAACAGGTCGATCATGCTGCCGCCGCGGTTGCCGAGCCCGACGATCGCGACGCGGACGGTGGAACGCCGCTCGAAGGGAACGCCGGCCATCGTGCGGCCCTGGCGCGGGGGAGTGGTGGTGGTCTCCGGTGCGTCGTTCTCGGCGGCGGCAGCGGTACCGCCCAGCGCGCCGAGCCCCAGTCCGGCGGCGCCCGCCACCCCGGCGGTGGTCCGCAGGACGGACCGGCGGCTGGGTGAGTCCTGCGCCCGGTTCTGGTTCCCGGGTGCTGCGTCGTTCATCGAACCTCCAGTGCGTTGTGTGCGCGGCTGGTTCATGAATCCCGGCAAGGACCCTGGCTGTTGGGGCTGGTGATACGCAAGAGCGCTGGTTGGACTCTCGTTTCGAGCACATGGACTCTTGTACGGGGGCGGGCCGTTCAGGTGGGCAGGGTGCGTACGGCGAGCAGCGTCAGCCAGGTCCAGCCGATGGTGATCGCGGCGCGCTGGATCAGCCCGCCGAGGTGGGCCAAGCGCTGTCCGCGGTCGAACGCGACGCCGGCCATCGCCATCGTCACGGCGAAGAGCACACCGCTGGAGACGGAGTAGACGGCCCATCCCGGCGAGCCCGGCAGGGCGAGTACGAAGCATGCGGCGGCGAGTGCGAGGAAGGCGACGAGGGAGAACAGGTCGTGCAGAGCGCCCGCGAGGGTATGGCGCCGAGGCCGATCAGGGGTTCCGGGCGGGTAACCCCGTACGGGATCCGTCCGGAAGACGCCGGCGCCCATGAGGCCGATCGCCCATATGCCGACCAGCAGGGCGCCACAGCGGGAAGCTCCCACACGCCATAGCCCCACCGAGAGTGCCAGCGAGAGTAAGCCCGCGGAGATGAAGCTCATGGTCTGCGTCCATCCGGCGGGGCCGAGAGCGAGCGAGCTGATGGGGTGGCGGAGTGACGCGTAGTCCCTCCGTCCGGCACCGGCCAGCAGGTATGCGGCGGTGAACAGCGGGCCGGCGGCCACCCCGCAGCCGAGGAGTATGTGATCATCCATGGCGTCAACCTAGGTTGACGCGATCCGTGGTGTCAACCGTCGTTGACGCTCCCGCCGGAGCGGACAACTGCCGGGCGGCAGGGGATCAGTCGCGAGTCGCCCGGTCCAGCTCCAGCAGCACCGAGTGGTAGGGGCGGCCCGTCGCGTGGTGCATGCCGAGCTCGCACATGCGGTTCGCGGAGAGGTACGCGTCGAAGGCCCGCGCCGTCACCTCGGCCGCCTCCCGGGCCGTCGCCGATTCCGTCAGCTCCGGGTGCAGCATGCCCCGGTCGCCCGCGAACGCGCAGCACCCGGCGTCGTCCGGGACGAGGACCTCCTCCGCGCACGCCGCCGCGAGTGCGGGCAGCCGGTCCTCGTCGCCGAGGTGCCGCATCGCGCAGGTGGGGTGGACGACCGCCGAAACGACCTTCCGCCGTACCGTCAGGTGCGGCAGCAGCTCGTCGGCGGCCCACACGACCGAGTCGAGCACCGTCAGCTCCGCGTGCAGCTCGCGGTGGTGGGCGCTCAGGTACGGCACCACCTCGCGGCCCAGTCCCAGCGCGCAGGACGAGGCGTCCACGACGAGCGGCAGCCGGCCACCGGCCGTCCACCCCCACGCGGCCTCCACCACGCGCTCGGCCATCACGCGGGCGCCCTCCTCGTACCCCTTGGAGTGCCAGATCGTGGCGCAGCAGGTGCCCGCCACGTCGTCCGGGATCCACACCGGCTTCCCGGCCCGCGCCGACAGGGCGACCACCGCCTCGGGCAGGGACGGCCCGTCGTACCCGAGCGGCTCGCCGAAGATCCGGTTCACACAGGCCGGGTAGTACACGGCGGCCGCGTCCGCCCGCTCCGTGGCGGGCAGTTCGGCGGCGGCCGCGCCGGGGATCTCCGGCAGCCACCCGGGCACCAGGTCCGGCCGTACCGTCTTGCGCAGCAGGCCCGTCACGGACGCCGGCAGCCGGTCGCCCAGCCGCCGGCCGGTGGCCACCGCGAGCCGCGCGGAGGACTCCACCGCCGCGAACCGCCGCGCGGCCAGCGCCGCCATCCGCTCCTCGCGCGCCGAGTGCCGGGCGTGCCGCAGCCGCTTCATCAGCGCGCCGGTGTCGATGCCCACCGGGCAGGCGAGCCCGCACGTCGAGTCGCCCGCGCACGTGTCCACCGCCGCGTAGCCGTACGCCGCCAGAAGCCCGTCCTCCACGGGCGAACCGGGGCTCTGCCGCATCATCTCCCGGCGCAGCACGATCCGCTGGCGGGGCGTCGTCGTCAGGTCCCCGCTCGGGCAGGTCGGTTCGCAGAAGCCGCACTCGATGCACGCGTCGGTGATCGGCTCGACCCTCGGCACCGTCTTCAGGCCGCGCAGGTGCGCCCGCGGGTCCCGGTCGAGGACGACCCCGGGAGCCAGCACGCCCTCCGGGTCGAAGGCCCGCTTCGTCCGCCACATCAGCTCCGTGGCCTTCGGCCCCCACTCCAGCTCCAGGAACGGCGCGATGTTCCGGCCGGTGGCGTGCTCCGCCTTGAGCGAGCCGTCGAACTCCTCGACGGTCAGCTTGCAGAAGTCGTCCATGAAGGCCGCGTACCGGTCGACGTCGGCCGGGTCGGCCGGGTCGAAGGCGAGCAGGAAGTGCAGGTTGCCGTGGGCCGCGTGCCCGGCGACGGCGGCGTCGAAGCCGTGCTCCGCCTGGAGCGCGAGCAGCGCCTCGCACGCCTCGGCCAGCCGCGACGGCGGTACCGCGAAGTCCTCGGTGATCAGCGTCGTACCGGGGGGACGGCTGCCGCCCGCGGCGGCCACGAACGCCTTGCGCGCCTTCCAGTACCCGCCGATCACGCCGGCGTCCCGGGTGAAGGTGTTGGTCACCGACCCCACCGGTGCCACCAGTTCGACCTCGTCGAGGACGTGCGCCGCCGCCCGTTCGTACGCCTCCAGCGCCGCCGTGTCCGGCGCCCGGAACTCCACCAGCAGCGCCGTGGCCGGGCCGGGCAGTCGCGCCCAGTCGGCGGGCACCCCGTCCACCCTTACCGAGGCCCGCAGCGTATTGCCGTCCATCAGCTCCACGGCGACCGCGCCCGCCTCGGTGAAACGCGGGACGGCGGCCGCGGCGGCGGGCAGGGACGGGAAGAACAGCAGTGCCGCCGCGACCTCGCGGTCCAGCGGCAGGGTGTCGAACACGACCTCGGAGATGAAGCCGAAGGTGCCCTCCGAGCCGACCATCAGCCCGCGCAGGATCTCGACGGGCGTGGCGCCGTCCAGGAAGGCGTCCAGCCGGTAGCCGTTGGTGTTCTTCAGCTCGTACTTGGCGCGGATACGGGCCGTCAGCACCGGGTCCGCCTCGATCTCCGCCTTGATGGCCAGCAGCTCGGCGCACAGGCGGGGCTCGGTGCGTGCCAGCGCCTCGCCGGCGGCCGGGTCGCCCGTGTCGACGACCGTGCCGGACGGCAGTACGACGGTGAGGGAGGCGACCGTGCGGTACGAATTGCGCGCGGTGCCGGCCGTCATCCCGGACGCGTTGTTGGCGACGACCCCGCCGATCGTGCACGCCACGGCGCTCGCCGGGTCGGGGCCCAGCACCCGGCCGTGGCGGGCCAGGGTGGCGTTGGCCCGGGCGACGGTGGTGCCCGGCCGGATCCGCGCGCGGGCGCCGCCGTCCAGCACCTCGATCCCGGCCCAGTGCCTGCGCACGTCCACCAGGATGTCCTCGCCCTGCGCCTGCCCGTTGAGGCTGGTCCCGGCCGCCCGGAACACCACCTCGCGGCCCTTGTCGTGCGCGTACGACAGGATCGCCGAGACGTCGTCGGTGTCCTCGGCGAGCACGACGACCCGGGGGACGAAGCGGTAGGGGCTCGCGTCCGACGCGTACCGGACGAGGTCGGAGACCTGCCACAGCACCTTCCCGGGGCCGAGCAGCGCGATCAGCTCGTCGCGCAGCCGTCCGGGTGAACCGTGCGCCACCAGGTCGGGCACCCGGTCGGGGGACGGGCCGCGGTGCGCGCCGGGGCGGAGGGCGTCGGGCTTCGGCTCCAGCAACGGCATGTCACGGTCCCCTCGACGGGCGGCACGGGCGTCAGCAGCGCCGCTCCGGCACTCCGTCGACCAGAGCGGACAGCAGACCGCCCAGCACCTCGCGCTGTTCGGCGGTCAATGGAGCAAGGATGTCCTCTGCGGCCGCCCGGCGCGCGCTGCGCAACTGCCGCAGCGTGTCACGGCCGGTGTCGGTGAGCTCGATCCGCACCACCCGGCGGTTGGCCGGGTCGGGGACGCGGCGGACCCGGCCGCCGGCCTCCAGGCCGTCCACCAGGCTGGTCACCGCGCGGGGCACGACTTCGAGGCGGGCGGCCAGATCGGCCATGCGGGGCGGGTGGTCGTAGTGCGCGACCGTGCGCAGCAGCCGGGACTGCGCGGGGGTGATCGCTATGTCGGCCGACTCGAGCTGCCGCTTCTGGCTGCGGTGCAGGCGCCGGGTCAGCCGGAGCAACTGCTCCGCCAGCAGGCCGTCGGCGTCGGGGGAGTTCATGACCGGATGGTATCAGGACCATGTTCATTGTGAAGATAGGTAACAGTGAGCTATGCTCTCAAAAATGCTCGTAAAAGGGCGCGGCGCGCAGCTCGGCCCGCCCACGTCGCAGCACCCGACCTCCGAAGGAGCCCATGCGCATCCACACAGAGTCCACCTGGACGCCACCGCCACCCGATCCGGAACAGCCTCCGGCCCAGATCCGGCGCATCCTCCGGCTCTTCCGCCCCTATCGCGGCCGGCTGGCCGTGGTCGGTCTGCTCGTCGGCGCCTCGTCGCTCGTCTCGGTCGCCTCGCCCTTCCTGCTCCGCGAGATCCTCGACACCGCGATCCCGCAGCAGCGCACCGGCCTGCTCACGCTCCTCGCCCTCGGCATGATCCTCACCGCCGTGGTGACCAGCGTCTTCGGTGTACTGCAGACGCTGATCTCCACGACGGTCGGTCAGCGCGTCATGCACGACCTGCGGACCGCCGTCTACGGCCAGTTGCAGCGCATGCCGCTCGCCTTCTTCACCCGCACGCGCACCGGCGAGGTCCAGTCCCGCATCGCCAACGACATCGGCGGCATGCAGGCGACCGTGACCTCCACCGCGACGTCCCTCGTGTCGAACCTGACCGCCGTCGTGGCCACCGTCGTCGCCATGCTGGCGCTGGACTGGCGGCTGACGGTCGTCTCGCTGCTCCTGCTGCCGCTGTTCGTGTGGATCAGCCGCCGGGTCGGCCGCGAGCGCAAGAAGATCACCACGCAGCGGCAGAAGCAGATGGCCGCCATGGCCGCCACCGTCACCGAGTCGCTCTCCGTCAGCGGCATCCTGCTGGGCCGGACGATGGGCCGCGCGGACTCCCTCACCCGGTCCTTCGCCACCGAGTCCGAGCGGCTGGTCGGCCTGGAGGTGCGCGCCTCGATGGCCGGCCGGTGGCGGATGTCGACGATCGGGATCGTCATGGCCGCGATGCCCGCGCTGATCTACTGGGCGGCCGGGCTGGCGCTCCAGGCGGGCGGACCGGCCATTTCGATCGGGACGCTCGTCGCGTTCGTCTCGCTCCAGCAGGGCCTGTTCCGGCCCACCGTGAGCCTGCTCTCCACCGGGGTGGAGATACAGACCTCCCTCGCCCTCTTCCAGCGGATCTTCGAGTACCTGGACCTCCCGGTCGACATCACCGAGCCCGCCGACCCCGTCCGGCTCGACAAGATCCGCGGTGAGGTCCGTTTCGAGGACGTCGACTTCCGGTACGACGCGAAGAGCGGCGAGACGCTGAACGGGATCGACATCACCGTGCCGGCGGGCGGCAGCCTGGCCGTCGTCGGACCCACCGGCTCGGGCAAGTCCACGCTCAGCTACCTGGTCCCGAGGCTGTACGACGTCACCGGCGGCCGGGTCACGCTGGACGGCGTCGACGTACGGGACCTGGACTTCGACAGCCTCGCCCGCGGGGTGGGCGTGGTCTCCCAGGAGACGTATCTGTTCCACGCCTCGGTCGCCGACAACCTCCGCTTCGCCCGGCCGGACGCGACCGACGAGGAGATCGAGGCGGCCGCCAGGGCGGCGCAGATCCACGACCACATCGCGTCCCTGCCCGACGGGTACGACACCCTGGTCGGTGAGCGCGGGTACCGCTTCTCCGGCGGCGAGAAGCAGCGCCTCGCCATCGCCCGGACGATCCTGCGCGACCCACCCGTGCTGATCCTTGACGAGGCGACCAGCGCCCTCGACACCCGTACGGAGTACGCGGTGCAGCAGGCGATCGACGCGCTCTCGGCCGGCCGCACCACCATCACCATCGCCCACCGGCTCTCCACCATCAGGGGCGCCGACGAGATCGTCGTGCTCGACGGGGGGCGGATCGCCGAGCGCGGCACGCATGCGGAGCTGATGGAGCGGGACGGCCGCTACGCCGCCCTGGTACGCGGTGACGCCGAGCTGGAGCCGGCCGCGTCCTGAGGCGCCGCTCCGGCACGGCCCGGCCGCGTCCTGACGCGACGGCGCCGCCGCTCCCGTGGGACGGGGAAGCGACGGCGCCGGGGTGAGCGAGCGTCAGACGAGCCAGCCGATGAAGTGGACGACGCCGGCGAGCAGGTCGGTGATGACGTTCATGTGGTGCGTTCTCCTTGTGCGTCACGTGCATGTGTGGGACTGCGCAACCGCGGTCTGCAGCCCGTCGCTTGCGCACCGCAAGCATCAGGCGCCACAGGGGCGCGGGGCAGGGAAATGCGCGGCGATCATGCGTTCGGGCGAACATCCGAGCCTCTGTTCGCGTGTTCGTGCTCGACGTGTCGGGTGTAGTCGAATGTCGTAATTGCCGGGTTCTGTGCCTGTCCCGGGTTAGCGTGCCCGCATGGTGAACGACTCCCCGCCGGGCACGCCCGGGCGCAAGCCCCGCATGACCCGCCGCGGCAAGCTGGCCCTGGGTGCGGGCCTGGTCGTCGTCGTGGCGGCCGCGGTGCTGGTGCCGCTGGTGCTGCTCAAGGAGCCCCCGGCGCCGCCGCCCCCGGAGAAGCCGGCCATGCTGCTCATCCCGGAGGGCTGGCGGGCGAGCCAGGTGTACGAGGCGGTCGACAAGGTGCTCAAGGTGCGGCCCGGAACCACCCGGCAGATCGCCGAGGGCGGGAAACTGAAGCTGCCGGCCGACGCGCAGGGCAACCCCGAGGGGTTCCTGTTCCCCGCCACATACCCCGTCTACAAGAAGACGACGCCGCGCGGCCTGCTGGACTACATGGTGAGGACGGCGGGTGAGCGCTTCGGGGCGGACCGTGCCGGCGCGGGCACCCAGCGCAACGGGGTGAGCCTGTATCAGGCGGTGACCATCGCCAGCATCGTGCAGGCCGAGGCGGACACCCCGGAGGACATGGGCAAGGTCGCCCGGGTCATCCACAACCGGCTCGCCCAGGGCATGGCGCTCCAGATGGACTCGACCCTCAATTACGCGCTGGGCCGCTCCACCCTCGACACGTCGCACGCCGACACCCGGATGGACAACCCGTACAACACCTACAACCGCCAGGGTCTGCCGCCCACGCCCATCGCCAACCCCGGCGAGCAGGCGATGCGCGCGGCGGTCGCCCCGCCGGCGGGCGACTGGCTCTACTTCGTCAGCGTGCGGCCCGGCGACACGCGCTTCACCGCCGACTACGCGGAACACCAGCGCAACGTCCAGGAGTTCAACGAGAACCGCGCGGCGGCGCCGAACTGACCGGCGGCAGCCGGGGGCGCTGCCGGATGAGCTACCGGAGGAGCCACTTCCGGGTGAGTTCCAGCACCTCCGCGCGGGTGTGCGCACCGTGGTCGGCGGCGATGAAGTGGTTGCCGATCCGCAGTGAGAAGGTGATCAGGCAGCGGACCTCGACGTCCTCCTCGTCGGGGCAGAAGGAGCCGAACAGCGCGCGCAGGTAGTCCATGCGCCGGTTGTCGACGCGCTTGAGGCGCTCGGCGACGGTCTCGTCGCGGCGGGCCCAGTCGCGGATCGCCAGTTCGGCGGCGGTGCCCGTCATCGGGCTGTCGCCCGACCCGGCGATCGTGAACAGCCGCCCCAGCTTGGTCCTGGCGTCCCCGCCGCCGTTCTCGACCCGCTCGATCACGTTCTCGGTGACCTCGCGCTCCCAGGTGTCGAGGATCTCCGTCAGCAGCGCGTCGCGGTTGCGGAAGTACCCGTAGAAACCGCCCTTGCTGACGCCGAGGGACTGTGCCAGCGACTCGATCCGGACGGCTTCCGGTCCGCCGGCGGACAGCGCCCGCAGCCCCTCCTCGATCCACTTGCCACGGGGCGTGCGGGCGATCGCCATGGTGTGTCTCCGCTCACGTCTTCCTGATCTATACGGGGGCGTATAGATGGGTCTAGCCTTGTCTATACGGCATCGTATAGAAGGGGCCAGCGCATGAGACTCCCCAGCACCGCCCACACCTCCCGCCCCTGGCGGATCCACGAGATCGCCCACGACTTCCACCTGGAGGACGTGTGGGCCCTGCCGACCCCGGGCGGTCCCGACGACCTCCACCATCTGGTCCGCCAGATCACCAACGGAGCGGGCGACGGCGTGTCCTCGCCCGTCTACCGGGCGCTCTTCGCGATCCGCTGGAAGCTCGGCGCGCTGCTCGGCTGGGACAAGGCCGGCTCCGGCGTCGGCGCCCGGGTGCGCACGCTGCGCGACAGGCTCCCGGCGGACCTCCGCGAGGCGCCCCGGGGCGACGACCCGCGCTCGGTTCCGTTCACCTCCCTGTACCAGCTCCATGACGAGTGGGCCGCCGAGCTGGCCAACCGCACCGTGCACGCGGTCATGCACATCGGCTGGGTCCCGGACGGGGCCGGTGGCTACCGCGGCCGGATGGCCGTGCTGGTGAAGCCGAACGGAGCGTTCGGCGCGGTGTACATGGCGTGCATCAAGCCCTTCCGCTACGTCGGCGTGTACCCGGCCCTGTTCCGGGCGATGGGACGCACGTGGCAGGCGAACGCCCACGAGAGGACCGTCGCGTAGGCGGGCGCGCCTACGGGGCCCGCCACGGGGGTGCGGGCCCCATCGGGACCGGGCGCGGAGGTCAGACCGCGACCGGCTCCCGCGTCTCCCGTACGTTCCGCGCTTCCGGTGTTTCCCGCGTTTCCGGCGTTTCCCGTGCCAGGAGGCGGCGGATGTCGCGGACGGCGGCGCGGCCCGCGCGGTTGGCGCCGATGGTCGAGGCCGAGGGGCCGTACCCGACCAGGTGGACGCGCTCGTCGCGTACCGCGCGCGTGCCCTCCACCCGGATACCGCCGCCCGGTTCGCGCAGCCGGAGCGGGGCCAAGTGGTCGATGGCCGCCCGGAAGCCGGTCGCCCACAGGATGACGTCGGCGTCGACCGTGCGCCGTCCCCCAAGGTCTCGGCTCCGCTCGACCAGGAGGGACCCCCGGTCCCACGCCACGCCCGTCGGGGTGATCCGGTCGAACATCGGCAGCCGGTCCAGGACGCCGGCCTCCCGAGCGCGCCGCGTCGCGTCGTTCAGCGGCAGCCCGGTCACGCTGACCACGCTCGCGGGCGGCAGCCCGCGCCGTACCCGGTCCTCCACCAGGGCGACCGCCGCCCGGCCCTCCGCCTCCCCGAACGGGCCCTCGCGCCAGACGGGCTCGCGCCGTGTCACCCACGTCGTCTCGGCGGCCACCTCGGCGATCTCCATCAGGTGCTGCGTCCCCGACGCCCCGCCGCCCACCACGATCACCCGTTGCCCGGTGAACCCCTCCGGGCCCGGGTAGTCCGCGGTGTGGAGCTGCCGCCCCCGGAAGGTCTCCTGGCCCGGGTAGCGCGGCCAGAAGGGCCGGTCCCACGTGCCGGTCGCGTTGATCAGGGCGCGCGTGGCGTACGTCCCCTCCGAGGACTCCACCAGCAGGCGCCCGTCCTCGCCGTCGCGTACGGCCGTGACGCCGACCGGCCGGTGCACCCGCAGCCCGAACGTCTCCTCGTACCGCGCGAAGTACTCGCCGATCACCTCCGAGGAGGGGCGGCTTTCATCGGCGCCGGTCAGCTCCATGCCGGGCAGCGCGTGCATGCCGTGCACGCGGCCGTAGGTCAGCGAGGGCCAGCGGAACTGCCAGGCGCCGCCCGGCCGGGGCGCGTGGTCCAGGACCACGAAGTCCCGGTCCGGCTCCAGCCCGGCGCGCCGGAGGTGGTACGCGGCGGACAGCCCCGCCTGGCCCGCGCCGATGACGACCACATCCAAGTAGTTCATGTTTCCACTAACCGGCGTGGACGCCTGGATCTTCCCGGTCCGGTCAGATGATGTGCGCCTCCGGGCGCACCCCGGCCGGGGCACCCTCGAACCGGTCGGCGGTCAGCGGCCCCACGTCCACGAACGGCGTGCGGCCGAGGTACAGGTCGCGCACCACCTCGCCGACGGCCGGCGCCTGGAGGAAGCCGTGCCCGGAGAAGCCCGTCGCGTACAGGAACCGGCTGACGCCCGGCGCCTCGCCGATCAGCGCGTTGTTGTCGGGGGTCGTCTCGTACAGGCCCGCCCAGCCGCCGGTCACCGGCACGTCCACGAGCGCGGGCGCGCGCCGGGCCGCGGCCTGCCGGAAGAGGTCCAGCCACTCGGTGCTGAACTCCCGGCCGAAGCCGGGCCGTTCACGCGGATCGGACAGCCCCAGCACGAGCCCGCCGGCGCCGTCGCCGTGGAAGTACAGCGTGGAACCGTAGTCGAGGGTGAACGGCACGCGTGGCGGGGCCGGGTCCAGGCGGCCGGTCAGGGCGATCTGCCGCCGCAGCGGCGTGACGGGCAGGTCCACCCCCGCCATCGCGCCGACCGCCCCCGACCAGGCCCCCGCGGCGCAGATCACCGCCCCGGTGCGGACCGTCCCGGCCGCCGTGCGCACCGCCCGCACCTCGCCGCCTGACGTCTCGATCCCGGTGACGGCGCACCGGGTGACGACCGTCGCCCCCAGCGCGGCGGCCGCCCGCAGGTAGCCGGTGACGGCCGCGCGGGGCAGCGCGTACCCGTCGGCGGGGGAGTGGGCGGCGGCCACGATCGAGGCCGGGTCGACGTACGGGCACAGGGCGTGCGCCTGGCGGGGGCTCAGCAGGCGGCTCGGCACGCCGTACGCGTGCTGCACGGCCATGCCGTCCCGGAAGACGGCCACCTCGCTCTCGTCCCCGAGCAGGAACAGATACCCGACGGCGTCCAGCCCGACGTCGGCCCCGGGCCGCTCCCCGAACGCCCGCCAGGCCTCCAGGCTGCGCTGCCCCAGCCGCACGTTGACCGGATCGGAGAACTGCGCCCGCACGCCGCCGATCGGCTTGCCCGAAGACCCCGACGCGGGCGTGTCCCGCTCCACCACCAGCACGCGCCCCACACCCGCCTCGGCCAGATGGAAGGCGACGCTCGCCCCGATGACACCCCCGCCGATGACCACCACGTCGACGGCACCGGGCAGTGACACCTGAGCTGACGCCTCATCGATCACCATGCCCCCATCGTGACGTCGGCGCCCCGCCGCGTCCACGGCGCCTCCCGGCACGTCGGCACGGTGCCACCATGGGGTACATGAGCGACGCATTCACCACCCGTACGCTGCGGATCACCACCGGCCACCGGGAAACGGTCCACGACCTGACCGGCGCCTGCGCCTCCTTCCTGCGGGAGGTCGCGGCGGGCCGGGACGGTCTGCTGAACGTCTTCACCCCGCACGCCACGACCGGCGTGGCCATCCTGGAGACCGGCGCCGGCAGCGACGACGACCTCCTGGCCGCCCTGCACACCCTCCTCCCCGCCGACGACCGCTGGCAGCACCGCCACGGCAGCCCCGGCCACGGCCGCGACCACGTCCTCCCCGCCCTGGTCCCCCCGCACGCCACGATCCCGGTCGTCGGCGGCGAAATGGCGCTCGGCACCTGGCAGTCGGTCTGCGTCGTCGACACCAACAAGGACAACCCCGACCGCCAGGTGCGGCTCAGCTTCCTGGGCTAGGGCCGGGCGGTCACCCCACGACGTCCCGGGGCGGCTTGCCCGCCAGGTGGTCGGTGACGTTCTGGACGGCGGCCAGGGCGATGCGGATCACCGTTTCGCGGGTGACGCCCGCCGCGTGCGGCGACAGGACGACGTTCGGGGCCTTGAGGAGCCGTAGGGACGGGGTGGGCGGTTCGGGGTCGAAGACGTCGAGGGCGGCGCCGGCGAGGGCGCCGGACTCCAGGGCGTCGGCGAGGGCCTCCTGGTCGATGAGGGCGCCGCGGGCGGTGTTGATGACGAAGGCGGTGGGCTTGAGGAGGGCCAGGCGCTCGGCGTCGAGGAGGTGGCGGGTGGCGTCGGTGAGCGGGGCGTGCAGCGTGACGTAGTCCGCCGTACGGAGCAGCTCGTCGAGCGCCAGGTGGCGGGCGCCGCCCAGGCGGGCCTCCGTTTCGGGGGAGGCGGGGCGCCGGCCGGCGTAGACGACGCCCATGTCGAACGCCAGGGCGCGGCGGGCGACTTCCTGGCCGATCGCGCCCAGGCCGATGATGCCGAGCGTCTTGCCTGACAGCTCCGTGAGGGACGGCCGCAGGCGTGGCAGCGCCCAGTCCGCGGCGGTCAGCGCGGTGTGGGCGGGGATCAGTTGCTTGGCGAGGGCCAGCATGAGCGCGAGGGTGTGCTCGGCGACGTTCTGTCGCTCCGCGCCGCTGGAGCCGATCGTGCAGACCGGGACGGACCGTTCGAGGGCGGCGGCCACGTCGACGTAGTCGTAGCCGTGGCTGGCGCACTGGACCAGCTCCAGATGCGGCGCGGCGGCGAGGTGCCCGGCGGTGACCGGGCCGAGCGCGGTGATGACGACGTGCGCCTCGCGCAGCGCCGCCGGGTCCTCGCCGGTGGTCTCGACGACGGTGACGCGGGCCAGGCCGGGGAAGGCCCCGGCGAGCGCCTGACCGGCGGTGCGGCCGCCCATGTGGGAGGGGATGACGGCGAGGACGTTCTTCAGGGCGGTCATACGGACTCCTCGATGAGGTCGTCGGGGCCCGGCGTGGCGGGTGTGGAGTGCCCGGACAGGGCCAGCGTCAGGTCCAGTTCGGCGAGCAGGCAGCGGATGACGTGCTCGACACCCGCCTGCCCGTCGAGGCCGAGCCCGTACGCGTACGGGCGCCCCACCAGCACCGAATCCGCCCCCAGCGCGAGGGCCTTGAAGACGTCGTCGCCCGTGCGTATGCCGCTGTCGAACAGCACGGTCAGCCGGTCGCCGACCGCCTCGGCGACCCGCGGCAGGGCGTCGGCGGCGGCGACCGAACCGGCCACCTGGCGGCCGCCGTGGTTGGACACCACCACCCCGTCCATCCCCGCCTGGACGGCTCGGCGGGCGTCGTCCGGGTGCAGGACCCCCTTGAGCACGATCGGGCCGTCCCAGTTCTCCCGCAGGAACGCCAGGTCCGGCCACGTCTTGGCGGGGTCGGCGAACATGGAGACGAAGTGCATCACGGCCGCGTTCGGGTCCTCATGCACGGGTTTCGCCAGACCGGCCTGGAACGCCGGGTCGGTGAAGTAGTTGGCGGTGCCCACGCCGTGCAGGAACGGCAGGTACGCCTGGTCCAGGTCGCGCGGCCGCCAGGCCAGCAGCGGCGTGTCGAGCGTGACGAAGAGCGCGGTGAAGCCCGCCGCCTTGGCCCGGTCCAGGAACGACCGCGTGACCTCCCGGTCCTTCGCCCAGTAGAGCTGGAACCACCGCTCCGCGTCGCCCATCGCCTCGGCGACCTGCTCCATGGGCGTGCTGGACGCGGACGACAGGATGTACGGGACCCCGTGCGCGGCGGCGGCCCGCGCGGCGGCGGGCTCCGCGTCCGGGTGCATGATCGACAGCACGCCCACGGGCGCGAGCGCGAGCGGCGCGGGCAGCTCCCGGCCCAGTACCCGGACCGACAGGTCCCGTTCGTGCACGTCGCGCAGCATCCGGGGCACGATCCGCCGCCGCTCCAGGGCACCCCGGTTGGCGGCCGCCGTGCTGCCGCTTCCCGCGCTCCCGGCCACGTAACCGACCGGGCCGGGCCCGAGGCGCCGCTCGGCGAGCTCTTCGAGGCGCGTCAGGTCCGTGGGCAGCCGCGGTACGGCGCCGGTCATGCCGTTCAGGTAGATCTCGTACTGGAAGTCCGCCCAGTGTTTCGCCATGGGTGCGTTCCACCTTTCGCCGAGGACGTCCCCCGGATCCTGGCGACCTCGCACCCCTCACGTCCACCGTCCCGACGTCCACCTCCACGATGTCGTAGTCGGCGCCGTCCCCTTGTGCACAGCGGCACAGGACCGGCCATGCCGCCGCCCCTAGCCTCGCCGGAACAGCACGAACGAGGGGTGGTACCGGTGAACTGGCTGATCCACGACTACCGTGAAAGCGATCTCGCGGCGGTCGTCCACTTGATCGACACCACGGCCGAGCTCGGACAGGAGTCCGTGTTCTCACTCGCCGAGTGCATCGGCGCGCTGACGTCCCGCCAGCCCGCGGTCGTCGCCGTCCACCAGGGCGCGCCCATCGGAGCGGCGCTTGCCTGCGTGGCCGGGGAGCGCGCGTGGGTGATGCGTATCGCCATCTCGCCGGCCTGGCGCGGCAGGGGCCTGGCGAGCGCGCTGCTGGTGGAGCTGGAGCGGCGCCTCGTCGCCGCCCGGGTCGGGCGGATCGCCTACGTCCTGCCCGAGGAGGAACTCGTCGGCGAGGGCCTGCTCAACGCCGGCTACACGCGCCAGCCCGCCGTGGCGTACTTCGAGAAGGTCGAGCCGCTGCACGGGCCCGCCGCCAACCTGCTGGAGGACCTCGGCGGGAGCTTCCTGCCGGGCGACCTGTGGGGCAAGGTCGCCGGCATGGAGGCGGAGAAGGACCTGATCGAGCGGCGGGTCGTCCTGCCGCTCGCCCAGCCCGAGCGGGCCGCCCGGCACGGGGTGCGGCCGCCGCGCGCCATCACCCTGTTCGGGCCGCCCGGCACCGGCAAGACCACCTTCGCCCGGGGCATCGCCTCCCGGCTCGGCTGGCCCTTCGTCGAACTGCTGCCGTCCCGCCTGGCCGACGAGGGGAACCTGGCGGCCGCGCTGCGCAGTGCCTTCGCCCGGATCTCCGAGCTGGAGCGCGTGCTCGTCTTCATCGACGAGGTCGAGGAGATCGCCCCCGTACGCACCGAGCCCGCGCAGCCCGGCGGGATGCACGGGGTCACCAACGAACTGCTCAAGCTGATACCCCGGTTCCGGGAGGGCGACGAGCGTCTGCTGGTGTGCGCCACCAACTCCATCCGCTCCCTGGACCCGGCGTTCCTGCGCCCCGGCAGGTTCGACTACCTCATCCCGATCGGTACGCCCGACAAGGCGGCGCGCGCCGCGATCTGGTCCCGGTACACCGACGGCCGGCCCGACGTGGACGTGTCCGTCCTGGTGGCCGCCAGCGACCTGTTCACCCCGGCCGACATCGAGCACGCCGCCCGGATCGCCGCCCAGACCGCCTTCGAGCGGGACCTGGGCGACCGGGGCGAGCAGGCCCGTACGCCCGGGGCGAGCACCGAGGACTACCTGGAGGCCATCGCGCAGTGCCGGCCGACCGTGACCCCGGAGATGATCGACCAGTTCGGCGCGGACATCACGGCCCACGCCCGGTTCTGACGGCTACCCGACCCGGTGGTAGGCGGCGCCGTCCCGGGTACGGGCCAGCATGCCGCCGACCACCAGGTAGCGGCGCAGCGCGGAACAGTCCTCGTGCACCGTGCGCAGCGCCTCGTTCACCTCGGGCTCGGTATAGGACCGGCCCGGCTCGAACAGCGTCTCGGCGAGGTGGACGAGCAACTGCTCGCGCCGGGCCGGCTTGCGCGGGATGGCCGTCAGTCGGCCGTGGGAGAAGAGGGCGGACACGTCATGCGAACCGCCGGTTCCGGTATCGGACATGAGGGGAAGCCTCCCTCGCCGCCCGGCCGCCGGGCAACGCGTTTTCCCGCGCGGCCGCCGGTCGGCGCGGCGGCGACCGGCGGGGGGCCGGGCGTCCCCTAACGCCCCGTCATCACGAAGTCGTACGCCGCCCGGGCCGTGAACTCCGCCTGCCCGCCCCGCACCAGCAGCCCCGCGCCGGCGAACGCCGGGTCGTCGGCCGTGCCCGGCACGTAGGGCACCGCGACGCACCGCATCCCGGCCGCCTCGGCCGCCGCCGCGCCGGGTGGTGCGTCCTCCAGGACGACGCAGTGCGCCGGCTCGACCCCGAGCCGGCGCGCCGCCTCCAGGAACACGTCCGGGGCCGGTTTGCCCCGCTCGACCTCCTCGGCCGACACCAGCGTGGTGAGGTACGCGTCCAGCCCCGTCCCGCCGAGGACCGCCTCGATCGCGGTGCGCGACGAACCGGACGCGACCGCCATCGGCACGCCCTCCGCGTGCAGCAGCTCCACGAACACCCGCATCTCGGGGAACACGTGGGTCGCGGCGCGCGCCAGCTCCAGGTAGTGCCGGTTCTTGCCCGCCAGCAGCTCCTCGATCGGCGCGTCGATCCCGTACTCCTCCTTGAGGATCTCCAGCGTCTCGCGCGTCCCGATGCCGATGAAGTCGGTGTGGCGCTCCCAGCCGAAGTCCGTGACGCCGTAGCGCTCCAGGAGCCGGCGCCCCGCCTCGTAGTAGTTCGGCTCGCTGTCGACCAGCGTGCCGTCGAGGTCGAATATGACGGCGGTACGAGAAGTGCTCATGGCCCCAGCATGCCAAGCCGTCCCCCGGCGCCCCTCACCCCCGCCGCCGGCCGGCCGACCGGCCCACCGCCTCCACCAGCGGCAGCAGCCGGTGCGGCACGCGCTCGCGCAGCGCCATCTCCGTACGCGTGCGCACCACGCCCGGGAGCTGGATCAGCCGCTGGATGACGTCCTCCAGGTGCCCGTTGTCCCGAGCCACGACCCGGGTGAGCAGGTCCCCGCCGCCGGTGATCGAGAACGCCTCGACGATCTCGGGGATGGCGGCGAGCGCGTCGCCCACCTCGTCCAGGTGCCCCTGGGTGACCTCGATGTGCACGAACGCGAGCACCGGGTGCCCGAGCGCGGCGGGGGAGATCACCGGACCCGAACCGGTGATCACGCCCTCGCGCTCCAGGCGGTCGAGGCGGGCCTGGAGGGTGCCGCGCGCGATGCCGAGGATCCGCGCGTACTCACGCACGCTGGTGCGCGGCTGCTCGATCAGCAGCCGGAGGATGCGGGTGTCCAGCTCGTCGACCGCCATGGCCCCTCAGCCCCCTTCTGGTACGGCTTTCCCTGGGATCACCGTACCAATGGCCCACCCTTGGCTCCCTTGCCGCCCAGCCAGGACGGCGACCACCAGTTGGCGCGTCCGGCCAGCTTCATCACGGCGGGGACCAGCAGGCCACGGACGACGGTCGCGTCCAGTACGGCGGCCAGGGCGAGCCCGACGCCGACGGCCTTCAGGAAGACCAGCCCGGAGGTCGCCAGCGCCACCATGACCACCGCCAGGATGGTGGCCGACCAGGTGAACAGGCGGGCGGTACGGTCCAGTCCGCGGGCCACCGCCGTCACGGTGTCCGCGCCCGCGCGGCGCTCCTCGACGATCCGGGACAGCAGCATGCACTCGTAGTCCATGGACAGGCCGAACGCGACGCAGAAGGCCACCACCGGCAACTGCACGTCGAGACCGCCCGTCGTGACGAAGCCCCCCACCAGCCACCGCAGATGGCCCTCCTGGAAGATGTAGACCAGCGCGCCGAAGGTCGCGCACAGGCTCAGGGTGTTCAGCACCAGTGCCTTGACGGCCAGCACGGGCCGCCGGGTCAGCCCCAGGACCAGGGCGAACATGGACGCGCCCACCAGCGTCAGGGCCAGGCCGAGCCGGTCGCCGATCGCCGCGCGGACATCGGCGACACGGGCGGCGAACCCGCCCACCTGCGCGCGGACCGGCGCCGGCACGTCCCGGATCGCCTCGACGCGGTCGGCGGAGGCCGGATCGCCCGGCTCGCCGGCCGTGGCCACCGACAGGTACGCGCCCCGCGCCCCCGCACCGGGCGGCGGCACGAAACGGGCGGCCGACGGCGAGGTGCGGGCGACCAGCCGGCCGTCGGCGTACGTCCCGGTGGCCGTGTCCACCCGCTCCACACCCGCCACGCCCGAGACCCGGCGGGCGTACCGGTCCAGTTCGCCGGCGCGGGAGCGGGCGTCGAAGCCGGGCAGGGCGATCGTGGTCGCCCCGACCGGCGAGTCGGGGAAACCGGTGCGCAACGCCTGGCCGACGTCCCCGGCGGCGGTCCCGGCGGGCAGCACCCGGTCGTCGGACATGGTGAACCGGACGTCGGTGAACGGCAGGGCCAGCAGCACCAGCAGGCACGTGACCGGAATCCCCGCCGCCAGCGGCCGCCTCATGACCGCCAGCGCGATCCGGCCCCAGCCTCCCCGCGCCGTCGCGCGGTCCGCCCGCGAACGGCGGCGCCACCGGGCGAACACGTCCAGGCGTTCCAGCCGGTCGCCCAGCAGCGCGAGGACGGCCGGCAGCACGACCAGGCTGCCGGCGGCGGCCATGACCGTGACCGCCACGCCCGCGTACCCGAGGGAGCGCAGCAGCGGGTGCGGGAAGACCAGGAGGGCGGCCATGCTGCACGCGACCGTGCCGGCCGAGAAGGCCACCGCCCGGCCGGCCGTGCGCAGCGCCGTGTGCAGGGCCCGGGCGGTCGTCGCGCCGCCCAGGCACTCCTCCCGGTACCGGCTGACCAGGAACAGGCTGTAGTCGATCGCCAGCGCGAAGGCGAGGGCGGTGCCGATGTTCAGCGCGTACACCGAGACCTCGGTGAACTCGGTGAGCCGGCGCAGCAGCGCCGTCGTGCCGAGCGCCGCGAAGACCCCGACCAGCACGGGCAGCGCGGCGGCCACCAGCGAGCGGAACACCAGCAGCAGGAGCGTCGCGGTGACCGGCAGGGCGACGAGCTCGCTCAGCCGCGCGTCACGGGAGGCCTGTCGGGCCACCTCGACGCGGGTCGCCGCCTCGCCCCCGGCCTTCACCTCCAGCGGCCCGAACCGTCCGGTCACGTCCGGCACCACGCGCTCGGCGGTCCTGCCCCGCTCGTGGTCACCGCCGCGCAGCCAGGCCAGCACCAGCGCGCCCCGCCCGTCCCGCTCCCGCAGCGCCGCCCTCACCGGCTCCGCCGCACCCGGCGTCCAGTACGACTGGACGCGCGCGACCCCGGGATCGGCGGCCAGCCGCCGCTCCACCAGCCGGCCGGCCGTGACGGAGGCGGGGGCGTCCGGGCCGCCGCCTCCCGGGGTGTCCGTACGGGCCAGCAGCACCAGATCCGGCCGGCCCGCCCCGAAGTCCCGCCGGAGGATCTCCTCCGCGCGCATCGACTCCGCCCCGGGCGGCACGATCCCGCCCGATGACAGCCGGCCGGCCACGTCGTGCCCGAGCAGCCCGGACAGGGCCATCAGCAGCAGCGCGAGTACGGACACGAGACGCCGGTGGCGTACCGCGAAGGGGGCGGGCGGACCGCCGGGGCCGTCGCCCCCGTCCGCCGGCGGCGTCGGCTTCGGGGCCGGGTCCGGCCTGGTCGTGGTCGTCATGTGCGCTCCCCTGGCACGGGTCCTGGCGGTGGCGCCAGGCGATCGGTTCGCTTCCCCCTTCTTCTTCGACCCCGGCCGTGCCCGCCCTTGAGTCGGCCATTGGCGCTGTCCACGAACTCCATCCCCCCGCCCCCCTGGGCCAATGGCCCGGTGGTATTCCGTCGAGTTGAGCCATCGGGCCGACGAGTGGTGTCATGGGGGTGTCGATGGCGCTGCGGATCCCGCGGCGCCTTTTTCATGCCGGAACGTCGAAGGGGCGGGAAAACTGTGCTGAAGAGGGTGTTCGTGGCTCCGGACCCGGGGCGGCTGCGACTGCGCAGCGCCACCCGGGCCGTCCTCGGCATCAGCGTGGCGGTGGCGGTGTGCGGACTCGCCGGGCACTCCCTCGCGGCGGCCATCACCGGTGGGCTCGCCGCGCTCCTCGCGCTCTTCACCGTCACGGACACCACGGTCCGGGGGCAGGTGGTCACCACGGCCCTGCTGCCCGTGGTCGGCTTCCCGGTGCTCGCCCTCGCCGCCGTCCTGCACGACCACCCGGTCGCCCGGGACGTGGCCTTCCTCGCCGTCATGGGCGCCGGGGTCTACGCCCGCCGCTGGGGGCCGCGCGGCCACTCCCTCGGTGTCTTCGCGTTCATGACCTTCTTTGTGACGCAGTTCCTGCACACCCTGCCCGGGCAGTTGCCCGAGCTGTACGCCGCGGTCGCCCTGTCCCTGCTGTGCTCCTCGGCCGTCCGGTTCGGCCTGTGGTGCTACGAGCGGCGCCTGCCGCCGCCGGCCGTCCAGGCGCCGGACGAGGGGCGGGGGCTGGCCCGTGTCACCACGCGCCAGGCGGTCCAGGCGACCGCGGGCGGTGCCGTGGCGCTCGTCATCGGCCAGATGCTCTCCGGGGAGCGCTGGTACTGGGCCGTCGGCGCCACCTGGTGGATCTTCGTCAACACCGCCTCCCGCGGCGAGACCCTGGTGCGCGGCTTCCGGCGGGTCCTCGGCACGCTGCTCGGCATCGCCGTCGGCCTGGTGGCCGTCGTCCCGCTGGACGGCGCCGCCGTGCCCACGGCCGTCCTGGTCGCGGTGTGCGTCTTCGGCATCTTCTACACGGCCGCCGTCTCGTACACCTGGATGATGCTGTCCGTGACCCTGATGGCCGGGGCCCTCTACGGGCTGCTCGGCGTGCTCGACCCGGCGCTGCTCGCCCTGCGGGCCCTGGAGACCGGGGCCGGGGCGATCGGCGCGGTGCTGGCCGTGCTGTTCGTGCTGCCCGTGACGACCCACGCCACCACGGACGCCTGGATCCAGCGCGCCCTGCGCTGCGTGCACGTCTGCACCGCCCAGGCCGCCGCCCGCCTGTCCGGCACCCCGGGCGCCGACCCGTCCCCGCACGTCGCCGAGCTGGAGGTACTCCTCGGCCGGGTACGGCTCTCGCTGGCCCCGCTCGTGCACCCGCTGAGCCCGCTGCGCGCCCGCAAGGCCCGCGCCCGGCAGGTGCTCGCGCTGCTCGACGCGTGCGCGCGGGAGGTACGGGGCCTCGCCTCCGTCGCGGCGGACCCCGAGGCGTCCCACGACGCCCGGCTGGCCGCCGCCTGCTGGCGGGTGGAGGCCGCCGTGGAAGCTCTCACGACGCCGGAGAAGGCACGTCAGGCCCGCACGGCACCCGCCGACGCCGCGCACGCCCCCGGGGCCGCGGCCGGGCTCGCGCGGACCGTACCCGCCGACGCCCCGCACGCCCCGGGAGCCGCCGCCGGGCCCGCGCTGGCGCACCTGCACAGCCTGGAACGCGCGCTCACCGAGCTCGCCGCGCCGCTGCGCACGTCCCCGCGGGAGCCGCTGATCGGCGCGTAACCCCGAACCCGGGCCCGACTTGGTCTAGACCTGCTAGCGTCGGCGCTACCGGGGTCGGGCGCGCCGACGTCGGGTCGGCGGGCGGAGAGGGGCAGCGCGGTGGTGGACGAGGCGGGGCGGGGCAGTGGGAGCGCGTACATCGGGTCGTTCACCTCGGCGGGAGGACGCGGGGTCGTCGCTGCCGCCGTGGACCGGGAGACGGGCGCGCTGACCGTCACGGGTGCGTCCGGCGCGGTGCCGGACCCGTCGTTCCTGATCGCCGCGCCCGGCGGCGACGTGCTCTACGCGGCCGGCGAGACGGAGGACGGTGCCGTCGCCGCCTTCGACGTCACGGGCCCCGCGCCCCGACTGCTCGGCGCGCCCGCGCCGGTACGCGGGACGCACCCGACACATCTGGCGCTCGTCCACGGACACGTGCTCACCGCCAACTACGGCTCCGGCAGCGTGAGCGCCCTGCCGCTGGGCCCGGACGGCGTACCGAAGCCCGCCACGGGCGTGCTGCCGCACCGGGGCAGCGGCCCGCACCCGGACCGGCAGGAAGGCCCGCACGCCCACCAGGTGGTGCCCGCCCCCGGCGGCCGCTGGGTCCTGAGCGTGGACCTCGGCACCGACTCCGTACGCGTCATCGCCCTCGACCCCGCGACGGGCGGGCTGACGCCGCACGGCGAGACCGCGCTGCGCCCCGGCAGCGGCCCGCGCCACCTCGCCCTCCACCCGTCGGGCAGCCACGTCTACGTCCTGGCCGAACTGACACCCACGCTCACCGTCTGCCGCTGGAACCCCGCCACGGGCACCCTCGCACCCGTGGAAGAGGTGGCCCTGCCCACGGACACCGTGAACTACCCCTCCGGGATCGCCGCCTCGCGCGACGGACGGTTCCTGTGGGCGGCCGTACGCGGCGCCGACACCATCGCCGTCCTGGCCCTCGACGAGAGCGGGGAGCGGCCCCGGCCGGTCACCGCCGTCCCGTGCGGCGGGCGCTGGCCCCGGGACCTCGCCCTGGACCCGGAGGGGCGGCGGCTGTACGTGGCCAACGAGCGCTCCGGCGACGTGACCTGGTTCGACATCGACCCCGCCACGGGCGTGCCGAGCCGGGCGGGCGCGATCCAGGTCCCGGCGGCCACCTGCGTGGCCTTCGCCTGACACGAAGGGCCCGCACCGGACGTCTGCCGGTGCGGGCCCCTTGCAGGCCTGGCCGGCCTCGTCAGCGGACCGGAGTCCCCTGCGGCTGCGGCGCGATGCCCAGCGCCGTCGTGTACTGCGACAGCACCAGCTTGCCGACCGCGGGGTACGCGCCCAGCGGCTCGGCCACCGGGCAGTCCGCCGCCTTCGCGGCGTCGTCCAGCAGGCCCTCGGCCAGCTCCGGGCCGATCAGGTACGGCGCGAGCGCGAGCTGCGCCGAGCCGGAGCCGCGCAACTGCTCGGCGACCGCCGCCACCGAACCCTCCTGGTCCAGCGCGGCCGCCATCACCGGGACGGCGAGCCGGGCGGCCAGCAGCATGCCGGTGATCCCGGCCGCCCGCACGGCCTCCTCGCCGCCGACCGTCGCCAGCACGATGCCGTCGGCCGCCGTGGCGACCGTGAACAGCCGCGCCCGGTCGGCACGGGCCAGCCCCGCCTCGGACAGGCGCACGTGCAGCGCCTCCGCGAGCAGCGGGTGCGGTCCCAGAACGTCGGTCGTCTCGGCGGCCGCGCCGCTGTCCGCGACGGCCTGCCGTATACGGTCCGTCAGCGCGCTGTCCGGGCCCGCCAGGAGCGGCACCACGACGGCGGCCGGGCCCTCGGGCTCGGCGACGTCACGGCCGGCGGCCTTCGCGAGCTCGTACCGCTCGACACGCAGCGCGGCGGCCCGCTCCAGGACGGCCGAGAGCGTGGGGTACTCGGAGTCGTCGCCGTCCAGGAAACCGATCGCGGCCTCCAGGCCGGGCAGCTCGGAACGAGCGATGCTCACGACCTCTTCGGCCAGGCTGCGGACAGCGGCGGAAGGGGCGCCGGGAACGGCGAGAACGAGCGCGGGCGCGCCCTCGGGGGCCGCCACGGGTTCAGGGCGACGGTGCCGCCCGGACTGTCGGGGTCGCGGCATTCGTACAGGCAGGCCGGAAGCGGGCCCAGTGGGGGAGCTCATGGCGCCGCATGCTACTGGCTTTACCTGTTCCGACGCTTGGGGAGGGGGCGGTCAGGTGCCCTCTGTCCAGCTATGTCCGATCAGCGAGAGGGAGGGTGGGGTGCCCTCTGTCCGGCTATGCCCGATCGGTCGGCTGGAGGGTGGTTGTGTCCAGCATGCCCGGCTCGCGAGGCAGCAGGAGCGTGCCCGTGGCGAGGGCCGCCGCGACGGCCACCGCGCCGTCCAGCGGATCCCCGGCGGCGGGCACCGTACGCGCGGACGGCAGGTGCTCCGCAAGCTCGGCACGCAGCGGTACGAGGAGCGGGTCGCCCATCTTGAACAGGCCACCCGTCAGCGCCACTTCGGGCTCGTCGTGGCCGGGCGGGCAGACGGCAGCCGCCGCCTCCGCGATGTGCCGGGCGGCCGCCGCCAGGATGCCGGCCGACACCGGGTCGCCGTCCGCGTGGCACCGGGCGACCTCGGGCGCGAACGAGGCCAGCACGGCGGGCCGGTCGGCGCGCGGGTAGAGCAGGCCCGGCAGCGTCGCCGGGGGCCCGAACAGCGCCTCGACCCGCGCCAGCAGCGCCGCCGAGCCACCGCGCCGCCCGTCGTGGGCGCGCATCGCCGCCTCCAGCCCGGCGCGGCCGATCCACGCACCGCTGCCGCAGTCGCCCAGCAGGTGCCCCCAGCCGTCCGCGCGGCGCCAGCCCGACAGGTCCGTGCCCAGCGCGATCAGGCCGGTGCCCGCCGCCACCACCGCCCCCGGCCGCTGCCCGAGCGCCCCGGCGTACGCGGTTACGGCGTCGGCCGCCAGCGCCAGCCGGCCCACCCCCAGCGAACGGCGCAGCGCCTCCGGGAGCGTGGCCCGCAACTCGTCCCCGAGCGTCGCCATCCCGGCCGCCCCGACCGCCACCGCCGCGAGCCGGCCGCCCCCGGCCCGCCCGAGCAGCCCCTCGGCGGCGGGCAGCAGCCGCTCCAGCAGGTGCGCCGCGTCGATCCCGCCCGCCCCGGTGCGCACCGGCTCCCCGAACTCCACGCAATCCACGACCCGTACGCCGCCGCCCTCCGCGGCCGGCTCACGTACCGCCGCGAGCGCCACCCGCAGACCGGACCCGCCGGAGTCGGCCCCCAGCACCCACCCCCCGTCCGGGGGAGGCGTCACGGCAGCCGCCAGTCGATCGGCTGCGCGCCCTGCCGGACCAGGAGCTCGTTCGTCCGGCTGAACGGCCGCGAGCCGAAGAAGCCCCGGTCCGCCGACATGGGGGAGGGGTGCGCCGACTCGATCGCCGGAAGGTCGCCGAGCAGCGGGCGGAGGTTGCGGGCGTCCCGCCCCCACAGCACGGACACCAGCGGCTTGCCGCGTGCCACGAGCGCCTTGATGGCCTGCTCGGTGACCTCCTCCCAGCCCTTGCCACGGTGCGCGGCAGGCCGGCGCGGCGCGGTGGTCAGCGCCCTGTTGAGCAGCAGCACCCCCTGCCGGGTCCACGGCGTCAGGTCCCCGTTGGAGGGCCGGGGCAGCCCCAGGTCGGAGTTCAGCTCCCGGAAGATGTTCTCCAGGCTGCCCGGCAGCGGTCGCACCTCCGGCGCCACGGAGAAGCTCAGCCCCACCGCGTGCCCCGGTGTCGGGTACGGGTCCTGTCCGACGATCAGGACCCGCACCTCGTGGAACGGCTGCTGGAACGCCCGCAGGACGTGCGGTCCGGCCGGCAGGTAGGTGCGCCCGGCGGCGATCTCCGTGCGGAGGAAGTCGCCCATGTGGGCGATGCGTTCGGCCACCGGCGCGAGGGCGTCCGCCCAGCCCGGCTCTACGATTTCTTTCAACGGTCGTGCTGCCACGGCAGGTCACCCTACCGGCCGATCAACAGCACGCCTCACACCGAACGTTCCGGGGATCGTCCGCCTGCCGTTCGGGATGGCTACCGATCGGGGATGCTGAGCTCACCGCCGCGCAGGAAGGCCTCCCGCTCCTCGACGACGAACGGGGCCATGGCCTCGCGCCGCTGCTTCTCCGCCTCGGACTGCCGCCAGTTGTCGCACGCCTCCTTGGACTCCCAGAAGGACACTCCGGTGATCTCCTGGCCGTCCTCGGACCAGAACGCGAACGCGCGGATCATGCCGTCCGGGTGCGCGCCCGGGCGCCAGGCCCGTTCGAACTCGTCCAGGGTGCCCGGCTTGATACGGCGGGTCGTCGTCCAGACGAAGTGCCTCTCCATCGCAGCGACCTCCTCGGCCTGATCGGCGGGCCGGCGTCCCGGTGCCGGCGGCCTCCCAGACCACCGTAGGGCCGTGGCGCCGCTTCCGCCTCCCTGGCCCGCTTCCGCCTTCCGGGACCGCTTCCGCCTGCCGGGCCTATTCGCCGATGCGCAGCAGGGCGAGGGTGATGTTGTCGGGCCCTCCGGCGTCCATCGCGGCTTTCCACAGCTCGAAGGCGGCCCTGCCGTCGCCACGGTCCCGCAGCAGGCTCTCCAGCTCGTCGTCCGGCACCGGATCGGTCAGCCCGTCGCTGCACACCAGGAAGCGGTCGCCGGTGTCCAGCGGGGAGGTCGCCACATGGGGCGTCACGGCGCTGAACGCGTAGCCGCCGCCGAGCGTCTGGGTGACGGCCGACGTGGTGCGCCGCCCCGGCGCCGGCGGCGGGCTGTCGTCCACGCTCACCTGGCGGAGCCCGTCCTCGGCCGCCCGGTACACCTTGCTGTCGCCGACGTTGAACGTCAGCAGCGAATCCTCCAGCACCACGGCGCCCGCGACCGTGGTCCCCATGGTCACCAGCTCGGGATGGCCCTCGGCGGCCGAGTACACCGCGCGGTTGCAGTCGTCCAGGGCCTCACGGACGGCGGCCTCACCGTCCAGGGACGGACCCAGCGAGGCGAGCCGGCGGACGACCAGGGAACTGGCCACCTCGCCGGCCGGCTGCCCGCCCAGCCCGTCGGCGACCGCCACGACGAGCGGGGTGCCCAGCGCGAACACCAGTGACTGGGGGTTCTCGGTCTCGGTGCCGCACAGGGTCCACGGCCCGACGACGAGGCTGTCCTCGTTGTGGTCGCGGAGCAGCCCGGAGTGGCTCAGGGCAGTCACGGCTGTGTACCGCACGGGCATCGACCGCCTCTCCGCGACGGCAGGGGCGCCCCTCACCCCCATTGTGACGCCCGAGCCAACCGTGACGCCGCCGGAGGAGCCGCCGGTGGCCGTCACCTGCGGTCACACGCGCCGCCGTGACGCCGCCGGTGGCCGTCGCCCGCGCCACCCCCGACCATGGGGGAAGGCGGTGAGGCAAGGCCGTGAGGGAAGGCGGTGACGGAGCATGCCGGCCCGTGTACCGGAGGCCGGACCCGTGGCCCTGGGCGACGTCGTCCGGGAGCTGACCTCGCGCGCCGACCCGCGGCGCCTGCGCCGGGACGTCGAGATCCTCGCCGACGGCCCGCGCAGCCGGACCCGCGCCCCCGGGGCCATGCTGCGGGCCGAGGCGCATGTGGCGGCCGAACTGGCCGCGGCGGGCCGGCCGGCCGGGCGGCAGCCGTTCGACGTACGGTGGCGCCCGGGCTCCACCGACCGGCGCGGTCACCGGGCGCTGCCCCTGCGGTTCCGCCTGCACCCGCGGCTGACCGGTGCGAACCTGCTGGCCGAACCACCGGCCGGCGTCCGCCGCCCGACCGTCGTCGTCGGAGCCCATCTGGACACCGTCGACGCCGCGCCGGGCGCCGACGACAACGCCTCGGGCGTGGCCGCGCTGCTGGAGGTCGCCCGGCTCCTCGGCGGGATGCCGAACCCCCCGGACGTCACGTTCATGGTGTTCGACATGGAGGAACTGGGCCTTATCGGCTCCCGGTTCGCCGCCCAGTGGCTGCGCCGCAACCGCGAGGTCACGGGCATGATCTGCCTGGAATCGGTCGGGTACTTCACGGCCGAAGCCGGCAGCCAGCGGATGCCGCCCGGGTTCGGCACCGCCTTCCCCCGCGTGGCCACCGCCGTCCGCTCGGCCGGGCTGCGCGGCGACTTCACCCTCCTGGTCCACCGGCGCTCCACACGGGCGGCGGCCGCCCTCTGGCACGGTGCCGCGCGGGCCACCGAGCCCGCGCTGCCCTGCGTCACCCTGTGCGACCCCCGTCCCCAGGGCCCACTGGGCGCCCTGGCCGGCCTGGCGGTGCCCGCGCTGGCCCACCTCGACCGCAGCGACCACGCGGCCTTCTGGAACACGGGCATCCCCGCCCTCATGCTCACCGACACGGCGAACTTCCGTAACCCCCACTACCACCGGCCCACCGACACCCCCGACACCCTCGACTACCGGCGTCTGACGGCGGTCGCCGTCGCCACGGCGGCCACGGTCACCGCGATGATCCCCGGCGTGCCCCCTCGGTGATGCCGGAGCACCCTGGAGGTATGCCCCGAGCCAACGAAGAGGTCGAAGCGCTGCTCCAGGAGTACGCCGACCTCATCGCCATCACCGGAGGCGACGCCTTCAAAGCGCGCGCGTACGAGAAGGCGGCCCGAGCCATCGGCGGCTACCACGCCGACATCGCCAAGCTCGACGCCAAGGGCCTGAAGGACATCCCCAACGTCGGCAAGTCCATCGCCGAGAAGGTCGTCGAGTACCTGCACTCCGGCCAGGTCTCCACGATCGAGGAGACCAGGGCGTCGATCCCCGCCGGCGTCCGGGAGCTGATCACCATCCCGACGCTCGGCCCCAAGAAGGCGATGGTCCTCCACGAGGAACTGGGCATCACCTCCGTCGACCAGCTCCTCGACGCCATCCACCAGGAGCGGCTGCGCGACCTGAAGGGCTTCGGCGAGAAGACCGAGGCGAACATCCTCCACGGCATCGCGCTCATGCAGAAGGCCGGCGAGGGCCGCATCCTCATCAGCGCCGCCATGGACGTCGCCGAGCAGATCGTCGCCGAACTGTCCGCCATCTCCGGCTGCGCGCGGTGCACCTACGCCGGGTCCCTGCGCCGCATGAAGGAGACCATCGGCGACATCGACATCCTGGTGGCGGCGGAGAAGTCGGCGCCTTTCATGGACGCCCTCGGCGCCCTTCCGCACACCGCCGAGGTCATCGCGCACGGCGAGAAGAAGACCTCCGTCCGCACCACCAAGGGCCTCCAGGTGGACCTGCGCGTCCTGCCGCCCGCCTCCTGGGGAGCGGGACTCCAGTACTTCACCGGGTCCAAGGCCCACAACATCAGAACCCGCGAGATCGCCGTGCGCCACAAGCTCAAGCTCTCCGAGTACGGACTCTTCGACGCCGAGAGCGGCGACATGATCACCTCCGAGACGGAGGAGGACATCTACGCCCGGCTCGGCCTGCCCTGGATCCCGCCCCCGCTGCGGGAGGACCGGGGCGAGATCGCGGCAGGGCTGCGGGACGAGGTGCCCGACCTGGTCCAGGACGGCGACATCAGGGGCGACCTGCACACCCACACCGATCTCACCGACGGCCTCGCCCCGCTGGAGGACATGGTCGCCGCGGCCGCCGCACGCGGCTACGCCTACTACGCGATCACCGACCACGCCCCCAACCTGTACATGCAGCGCATGACCGACGAGAAGATGCTGGCGCAGCGCGAGCGCGTACGGGAACTGGACCGCGAGCACCACGGGATGCGCCTGCTGCACGGCACGGAACTCAACATCGACCCCGACGGCGAGGTCGACTGGCCCCCCGACTTCCTGGCGGAGTTGGACCTGTGCGTGGCCTCCGTCCACTCGCACTTCAACCAGAGCAGGCAGGCCCTGACGCGCCGGCTCATCCGTGCCTGCGAGAACCCGTACGTCGCGATCATCGGCCATCCCACCACCCGCCGGATCGGCAAACGCCCCGGCCTGGACGCCGACTTCGACGCGGTGTTCGAGGCGTGCGCGGCGACGGGCACCGCACTGGAGATCAACGCCCATCCGGAGCGCCTCGACCTGCGCGACGAGGACATCCTCCGCGCCAAGCGGTACGGCGTGAAGTTCGCGGTGAACTCCGACGCCCACTCCGTCACGCACCTGCCGTACATGCGGTACGGAGTGGGAACCGCCCAGCGTGGATGGCTGACGAAGGACGACGTCATCAACACCTGGCCCCTGACGAAGCTGCGCCGCTTCCTGCGCAAGGGCGGTTCCCGGTCGACGTAGAGACGTAGAGACGTAGAGACGTGTGGGCGACGCGAAGCGGCCGTCAGCCGATCACCGCCGCCCGCACGCACAGCACATCCGGCAGGTGGGACGCCAGCAACTGCCAACTGTCGCCCTCGTCGGCGCTCGCGTACAGCTCGCCGTTGCGGTTGCCGAAGTAGACACCGGCCGGGTCCGCGTCGTCCGTGCACATCGCGTCGCGCAGCACCGTGCCGTAGTGGTCGCCGTCCGGCAGGCCGGCCGACAGGGCTTCCCACGTGCCGCCCGCGTCGCTCGTGCGGTAGACCCGGCACCGCCGCTCCGCCGGTACGCGGTCGGAGTCGGCCTGGATGGGGAAGACGTACGCCACATCGGCGCGGTGCGGGTGCGCGGCCGCCGCGAAGCCGAAGTCCGAGGGCAGGCCCGCGCCGATGTCGGTCCACTTGGCGCCCGCGTCGTCGCTGCGGTACACCCCCCAGTGGTTCTGGAGGTACAGCCGGTCCGGGTCGCCCGCGTCCTGGGCGATCTTGTGCACGCACTGTCCGAACACCGGGTTCGGGTCCGGGAGGAAGACCGCCGACACCCCCTGGTTGGACGGCGACCAGCTCCGGCCGCCGTCCAGGGTGCGGAACACCCCGGCCGTGGACACCGCGACCGTCACGGCGTCCGGGTCCCTGGGGTCCGTGACGACCGTGTGCAGTCCCTCACCGCCGCCGCCCGGCACCCACTGCGACCGGGTCGGGTGGTCCCACAGCGGGCGGACCAGCTCGAAGGTCTCCCCGCCGTCCTCGGAGCGGAACAGCGCGGCGGGCTCGGTGCCCGCGTACACCACGCCGGGCGCCGCCGGCCCGGCCGGGTGCAACTGCCACACCCGCTCCAGCGAAGCCCCCGTATCCTTCGGGAACTTGACGGCCGGCTGCGCCGGCTCCGTCCACGTCGCCCCCAGGTCGTCGGAGTGGAACACCGAGGGGCCCCAGTGCGTGCTGTCCCCTCCGACGAGCAGCCGGGGCGTGGTCCGGCGCATGTCGATGCCGATCGAATAGACGGCCTGCGCGTTGAACTGCGGTCCCTCGAACTCCCATCGGCCACCACGCCTGCGGCCGATGAACAGTCCCTTGCGGGTGCCTACGGTCAGTAGTACGTCGGTCATCGCCGACACCTCCTGGACGCCTTTGTCGCGGATACGGGCCAGTCTGCACCCACCCACTGACAGTGGCGCCCGGACGCGGCGTTTCCCCAGGTCAGACCGAGCGGTGGTACTGGTCCGGCACGTGTACGTCACCGCCGAGCTCGCGCGCCGCGTGCCGCGCCCAGGACGGGTTGCGCAGCAGCTCGCGGCCCAGCAGCACCGCGTCCGCCTCGCCGTTGGCGACGATCTTCTCCGCCTGCCCGGCCTCGGTGATCAGCCCGACGGCGGCGACCGGCAGCCCGGTCTCCTGCTTCACCCGCGCCGCGAACGGCACCTGGTAGCCCGGGCCGACGGGGATGCGGACGCGCGGCGCGTTGCCGCCGGTCGACACGTCGAGCAGGTCCACGCCGTGCCCCTTGAGCAGCGCGGCGAAGCGGACCGTGTCGTCGGCCGTCCAGCCCGCCTCCTCCAGCCAGTCGGTGGCCGAGATCCGGAAGAACAGTGGCAGCTCCTCGGGCCACACCTCCCGTACCGCGTCCACGACCTCCAGGGCGAAGCGCGTGCGGTTCTCGAAGGAGCCGCCGTACTCGTCGGTGCGGTGGTTGCTGTGCGGGGAGAGGAACTCGCCGATCAGGTAGCCGTGGGCCCCGTGGATCTCCACGACCCGGTAGCCCGCGTCCAGCGCCCGCCGGGCCGCGGCCGCGAACTGCCCGGTGATCACGCCGATCTGGTCCCGCGTCAGCTCGTCCGGCACGGGGTGGCCGTCGTCGAAGGGCACCGGGCTCGGGGCGACCGGCTGCCAGCCGTGCGCGTCGGCGCCCACGGGGGCGCCGCCCTTCCAGGGCTGGTCCGTCGACGCCTTGCGCCCGGCGTGGCCGATCTGGATACCGGGGACCGTGCCCTGGCTCTTGAGGAAGCCGGTGATCCGGCGCAGCGCCTCGACCTGGGTGTCGTTCCAGATGCCGAGGTCGTACGGGCTGATCCGGCCCTCGGGGGAGACGGCGGTCGCCTCCTGCAGGATCAGGCCGGTGCCGCCGGCGGCGCGGGCCGCGTAGTGGGCGAAGTGCCAGTCGTGCGCCACGCCCGCGTTCGGGCCGAACGCCTCGGCGCTGTACTGGCACATCGGTGCCATCCAGACGCGGTTGGGGACGGTCAGCGACCGCAGGGTGCGGGGCTCGAACAGTGCGCTCACGGCGGACTCCGTTCAGGGTGGGGCCGGGCGGGGCCAGGCGGGCCGGTGTACGGCTCATACGATAACCATCGTAGTACGGCGCCTGTCAAACTACGAGGGTTCTCGTACAATGGAGGAACCCGATCGATCTGGAGCCGCCGTGACCACCGCCACCAGCCCGCGCGAGCTCGCCCACCCCGCGCGCGACGAGATCCGCCTCGAAGGCGTGCTTCACGCGCTCTCCGACCCGATGCGGCTGCGGGTCGTACGTGAACTGGCGGCGGCCGACGCCGAGGTGGCCTGCTCGTACATCGAACTGCCGGTCACCAAGTCGACCACCACGCACCACTTCCGCGTCCTCCGCGAGAGCGGCGTCATCCGCCAGTGCTACCGGGGCACGGCCAAGATGAACGGCCTCCGCCGAGAGGACCTCGACGCGCTCTTCCCGGGCCTCCTGGACACCGTCCTCGCCGCCGCCGAGAGCCAGGCCGCCCGCGAGGGCGACCACCCGGCCACCGCCTAGAGCGCGACCGGGTGCCGGCTCACCCCTGCCCCGCCGCCGACAGGAGGCCGGACCAGTCGGGGATCTTGACCGAGCCCCGGCCCAGGGTGCGGCCGAGGGCCGCCTCCGCCTGTTCGATGGACAGCCAGCCGGGCCACTCCACCGGCCGGTGGCCCCACGCGCGGAGGGTGGCCAGCGGGTCGTCCGCCACCGCCCGCCGGGCCAGCGCCGGGGCGTCCGCCAGGAGCGACGTGGCCGTCTCCTTGGCGCACGGCCGGTTGGTGCCGATCACGCCGGTCGGACCGCGCTTGATCCACCCCGCCACGTACTCGCCCGCCGACGGCACCCCGTCCCGCAGCACCCGCCCCGCCGCGTGCGGCACCGTCCCGCGCGTCGCGTCGAACGGCAGCCCCGGCAGTGGCACGCCCCGGTACCCGACCGCCCGCAGCACCAACTGGGCCTCGATGTCCTCGTACGCCCCGGTCCCGCGCACCCCGCCGGTACCGTCCGGAACCGTCCGCTCGAAACGCACACCGGCCGCCCTGCCGCCCTGCTCCAGCACCTCCACCGGCCTGAGGAAGAACCGCACCCGGATGACCCGCTCCCGGGGCTCCCAGCCGGTGCCCTCCGCCCAGGCGCGCACCACCTCCACGTTGCGCCGGTTGACCGCCGGGAGCCCCGCCGGGTCGGCGTACGCCGGGTCGAGCGCCAGGTCCGAGGGGTCGACCTCGACCCTGGCCTGGGGCAGCGCACCCAGTTCCCGCAGCTCCTTGGTGGTGAACTTGGCCTGCGAGGGGCCCCGCCTGCCCACCATGTGCACCTCCCGCACCCGGCTCGCGGCCAGCGCGCCCAGCGCCGTCTGGGGGACGTCGGTGGGGTGCAGCTCCTCCGGGCCGCGCGCGAGGATCCGTGCGACGTCGACGGCCACGTTGCCGACGCCGATGACCACGGCCGAGCGGGCGCCCAGCACGAATCCGCCCGCGGCGGCGTCCGGGTGCGCGCTGTACCAGGAGACGAAGTCCGTGGCCGAGTAACTGCCCGGCAGGTCCTCGCCCGGCACGCCCAGCCTGCGGTCCCGTGCCGCGCCCACGCAGTAGACGACCGCGTGGTAGAGCTCCAGCAGCCGCTCGGGGGTCAGGCCGTGCGCGCCGACCTCGACGTTCCCGATGAACCCGACCCGCTCGTGCTCCAGGACCGTGCGCAGGTTGTTCTGGAGTGACTTGATCTTCTCGTGGTCCGGCGCCACCCCGTAGCGCACCAGCCCGTACGGGCATGGCAGCCGGTCCAGGACGTGCACGCGCACGTCCGGTACCGCGGTCTGCTCGACGAGGGACTGGGCCGTGTAGACCCCGCTCGGCCCGGAACCGACAACGGCGACACGAAGCACGGCTGCGCTCCTTCCCGCAGGGACTCCCAGCATCGCATCGCCGCGCCGACTACGGGAGGTGCAGTGCGTACGGACGCGTGCGTACGCCCGCGTGTCACATGGAACGCATGCGGTTGATCTCGGCCGTCTGCTGCGCGATCACGTCGTTGGCCATCTCCTCCACCTGGACGTTGTTCCCCTCCGACAGCGCCTCGGTGGCCATCGTGACCGCACCCTGGTGATGGGTGATCATCAGCTTCAGGAACAGTTCGTCGAAGGCCTTCCCCCGCGCGCCGCGCAACTGGGCCATCTGGGCCCCGGTGGCCATGCCGGGCATCGTGCCGTGGTCGTGGCCCGGGTGGGTCGTGGGGCCACCGTTGTTTTTCAGCCATCCCCGCATCGCACCGATCTCCGGCTCCTGCGCCGCCGCTATCCGCGCCGCCAACAGCTTCACCTGCGGCGACGCGGCCTGCTTCGCGGCGAGTGCGGTCATCTCCAGCGCCTGGCCGTGGTGGACGATCATCATCTGCGCGTACGTGAAGTCCGCCGAGTTGGGCGTGTCCGGCGGGACGGCCTTCCGCGCCTCCTCCGGTGACAGCGTCCGAGCGGGTTCGCCCGGCTTCCCGGGGGCCACCACCGCCGGGCCGCCAGTCCCGCCGCCCGCCCTGGCCTGCGGTTCGTCCCCCGTTCCCGAGGGTGCCGACTCGCAGGCCGCCAGGGCGAGTACGGCGGTCACGGCGGCCGCCACCGCGACGCTTGTGGTGCGCTTCAACACGAGGACCTCCAGGGGCACGGGGAATGGCCGGGACCGCCGCTGCGCTCGAACGCGTTCATCAGTCGCTGTGCGTTCATTAAGTCTCTGTTGCCATCTGTTGAGATGTGCATGCAAAGGAAGATACTGCCGGGGTCCGCGACCCGTTCAACTCCGAACGGCGACAAGGGAGGACGACGCAGTGACCCCATTGCGCACCACTCACGTGCGACGCAGACGTCTGGGCGTGGCCACCGCCGCGGCCGGACTCCTCGCGACACTCCTGACGGCCGGCCCCGCGGCCGCCGTGCCCGACCCCGGAGACGCCCCCGCCCCGGCGGGCACCGTCTCCTCTCAGGACCAGGCGGAGGCCCGCGCGGCCATCCGCTCCGGCGAGATCCCCGGTGTGGACCAGGTCGTCCACAGCGACAACATCACCCACCTGGCCAACGCCCCGCGCGAGGCCTTCGCCGGCGTCAACTCGGACCTCGCCTTCCAGGGCGAGTACGCCTTCGCCGGCAACTACGACGGCTTCCGGATCTTCGACATCAGCAACCCGTCGTCCCCGAAGACCGTCGCCCAGGTCCTCTGCCCCGGCTCCCAGAACGACATATCCGTCTCCGGTGACCTCCTCTTCCTCTCCACCGACTCCTCGCGCAGCGACAACTCCTGCTCCAGCACCACGCAGCCCGCGACCGAGAAGTCCTCCTGGGAGGGCATGAAGATCTTCGACATCAGCGACAAGCGGAACCCCAGGTACGTCGCCGCCGTCGAGACCGCCTGCGGCTCCCACACGCACACCCTCGTACCGGAGCGCAGGAACGTCTACGTCTACGTCTCCTCGTACTCGCCGAGCGCCGCCTTCCCCGACTGCCAGCCACCGCACGACGGCATCTCGGTCATCAAGGTGCCGCGCAAGGCCCCCGAGAAGGCCGCCATCGTGAACTTCCCCGTGCTCTTCCCGGGCGAGGGCCCCGACGGCGGCGGCAACCCCGGCGCGCCGACCAACCCCGGCGTCTCCAAGACCACCGGCTGCCACGACATCACCGTGCTGCCCTCCAAGGACCTCGCGGCCGGCGCCTGCATGGGTGACGGCATCCTGTTCTCCATCGAGGACCCGGAGAACCCCAAGGTCATCGACCAGGTGCAGGACAACGTCAACTTCGCCTTCTGGCACTCCGCGAGCTTCAACCAGAAGGCGAACAAGGTCGTCTTCACCGACGAGCTCGGCGGCGGCGGCGCGGCCACCTGCAATGCGAAGATCGGCCCGAACCGCGGCGCCGACGGCATCTACGACATCGTCGGCAAGGGCGACAAGCGCAAACTGGTCTTCCGCAGCTACTTCAAGATCCCCCGTCACCAGGCGGACACCGAGAACTGCGTCGCCCACAACGGCTCGCTGATCCCGGTCAAGGGCAAGGACCTCATGGTCCAGGCCTGGTACCAGGGCGGCGTCTCGGTGTGGGACTTCACCGACTCCGCCAGGCCCAAGGAGATCGCCTACTTCGAGCGGGGCCCGCTCAGCGCCGAGAAGGTGGTGTCCGGCGGCTCCTGGTCGGCGTACTACTACAACGGCCACATCTACTCGAATGACATGGTCAAGGGTCTCGACGTGCTCAGGCTCGACGACCGTCGCACCGACCCGGCCAAGCGGGTGCGGATGCACGAGCTGAACGTGCAGACCCAGCCCGATTACTTCGACGACTTCGACGACTGACCCAGCTCCATGGACGTGCCGCCGGGCCGCTCCACGCCCGGCGGCACGCCGAGCTCCCAGTCCAGCCCGTACCGCTGGAACAGCTCCGCGCGCAGCTTCGCCATCGGCATCGGCGCACCCGGCAGCAGCACCGCGAAGACGGCGCCCATCAGCAGCGCCCGCAGCATCGGATAGTCGGCGTCCACGTCCCGCGACCCGTACCTGGTCACCGTGTCCCGCAGCAGGAACGCCAGCCGCTGCTGCTCCGGGCCCTGCACGAAGCCCTCAGCCTGGAGGATCCCGGCCATGTGCGTACGCATCAGCAGCGGCTGCTCCACCGCGAGCCCCAGGATCGCGTCGATGGCCCGCGCCAGCCGCTCCCGCCCGTCCTCGCTGCGCGGCTCCCGCTCCAGCGCCGCCTCCAGCGTCAGGTGCATCAGCCGGTGCACCGCCGACTGGAGCAACTGCCGCTTGCCCGGGAAGTAGTACGACACCAGCCCGCGCGCCGAACCGGCCCGGTCCGCGATGTCGGCCAGCGTCGTCGCCTCGTACCCCCGCTCGGAGACCAGCTCCACCGTCGCCTGCAGCAGCCGCTCCCGCGAACGCCGCCGCAGCTCTTCATTGACCGATGCGCTGCGCGGGGACATGCTTAACTCCTGCGTTGACTGGCTCGCAGCCAATATACTCAGAGGCGTGCCGGCCGGACCGGGCGACGCGGGGGATCGCCCGGTCCGGAAGGCCTTCACCGGCGTGCGTCAGCGCTGCCTCGACGCGACCGTCCGCTCGTACGTCACCACGGCGACGGCCACCACACACGCCCCCAGCAGCCAGCCGCCCACCACGTCCGACGCCCAGTGCACGCCCAGGTACACCCGGGTCAGGCCCACGCCCAGCACCGAGACGGCGCCGACGAGCAGGGCGGCGACCCGCAGCCGCCGGCCCGCGCCGAACAGGGCCAGCAGCCACAGCAGCAGCCCGCAGGTGACCGCGGCCGTCATCGCGTGGCCCGAGGGGAACGCGGCGTAGTGCGCCCAATCCACCGGGTCCCGCCAGCGCGGCCGGTCGCGGCCCACCGCCGCCTTCAGCACCTGCTGCACGGCGGAACCGAGCGCGCTCACCGCCACCGTCCATACGGCCAGGATCCGCTCCCCGCGCCACCACAGCCACACCACACCCACCGCGACCAGTGCGCGCATCGTCCACGGATCCCACACCCAGTCGCTGAGGATCCGGTTGGTCCGGCTCAGCGCGGGACTGCGGACGGCCGAGTCGTGCAGCCCCTCCGCGACCGCCCGGTCGAACGAGACCAGCGGCCCCCACTCGGCGGAGACGAGCGCCAGCAGCACGGCCGAGAGGGCGCCGGACCACACGGCGACGGCGGCGGCGTGACGGGAGAGCGTGGGGGAACGGGTGGGGGAGTGCATGGGGTGATCCTCCCCGAGGATCCCCCGGCTATCCCAGCGCCCTCAGCCCCGGCACGAACGCCACCAGCAGCGGCACCACCGGTACGAGCGCGGCGGCGGCCGTCAGACGCAGACGCCGCCCGGCCGTGAGGCGCGGGGCGGCGGTCAGCAGGCGGTTCACCCGGTGCGGCAGTTGGGCGTCCGGGCTGGGGCACGGGCCGAACACCCCACGGTGCTCGTTCAGTTCCACCAGCGCGAGCGCGATCGTCAGCCGCCCGTACCGCCGGGACGCCACATCGTCCGCCGCCAGCTCGACCAGCCGGTGCATCTCGTCCCGGAACGCGGCGAAGACCGGAATCTGCGGGAACCCCGTGGCCAGCGCCGACGAGCAGTGCAGCAGCCAGTCGTGGCGCGCCCGCGCGTGCCCCTGCTCATGGGCCAGCACCGCATCGAGCTGACGCCCCTTCAGGCGCCGTAGCGCCGCCGTGGTCACCACCAGCCGGGGTGCCGCCCCGGGCAGCCACCAGGCGTCCGGGCGCTCGCCCTCCAGCAGCACCAGGGGCTCCGCGCCGGGCTCCTCGCCCGGCAACAGCGGCGAGCGTACGAGGAGTTCGGCCCGGCTGCGCCGGTGCCGCGCCCGGGCCCGGCGGACCTCCCGGGTGAGCATCGCCCCGGTCCACAGGCCGCCGCACGCCAGCAGCACCGCGAGCACGGCGGACCACGGACCGTGCGCCCCCAGTTCGTAGGCCTCGACCACCGCGCGCGGCGCGGGCGCGAACACATGGCCCCGTACCGCCTGCCAGGCGGCCGCCGCGCTGAACGTCATCGACAGCGCGAAGCTCAGCAGCACCGCCGCCACCACGCACTGCCACACCCACAGCGCCACCACCGGCTCGCGCTCCGGCCACTCGGCCCGCGCCAGCAGACGCGGGGCCGCGACGGCGGCCAGAAGGCCGAGCGCGAGCAGCGCGAGGGAGACCAGCATGGACTCACCATAGGAGCGGTGGAGTACCCATCGGTATGGCCTTGGACGGCAAGTGACGCACGCCACGGAATCCGAAGCATCCCTGCTGCGGATTCCGCTGCCCCCACAGGTGTTCTCACATGGTGACGAGCATCGCCAGCATGGCCAGGCCCATCGACACCCGGCAGGCGAGGGCCATCTCCGGATCGTCCCACCGGCGTCCCGCCGTCGGCACCGTCACCCCGGCTCCCGCCGGTACCAGCCCCAGCCCGGCCCGCAGCACGTACACCGCGTAGTACGCGAGCAGCAGGCCCGTCACCACCGGCACCCCGCCCGCCGCCCCGTGCGCCGCGTGAGCCCCGCCGCCGCCCCCGGCCATCGCCACCGCCATGTACACCATGGCCAGCGAGCCCACCAGGTGGTGCAGATGGTGGCCGGAGCCGCCGCGGGCCGACCACAGCGCCCGCGCCGACGCCGCGCCGAACACCACGGCGTACGGCACCCACAGCCACCGCGACGGGGACGGCACCGCCATCACGGCCATCCCGAAACCCATCACCGCCTCGTCCGCCGCCGCCCGGCGGCCGGCGCCCGTGGAGCTCCTCGTCCGCGCCAGGCAGTACGCGCCGGCCGTCACGCACAGCGCCACCAGCAGCCAGCCGGACATCGCAGGTCCGTGCACGACGTACCTCCCCCTCGACGAGACGGCCCCTGGGACGATGCCCGGATCGGCGAGGGTGCACGCGAGCGCAGGGGCGTACTCGGGGAGCGCGAGCAGGGCGCGTTAGGCTCCGGGACGGGACCGACAGCCTGTGAGGGAGACCGAGGGAACCATGGACACCGCACTGCCCCGGGACACGGACGAGCTGACCTACCGCGACGCCACCGAGGCGGACGTGCCCGCGCTCGTCGCGCTCGTCGAGTCGGCGTACCGGGGCGACTCCAGCAGGGCCGGCTGGACGACCGAGGCCGACATCCTTCAGGGGCAGCGCACGGACCCCGAGGGCGTGCGCGAGGTCATCACCACCCCGGGCTCCCGCCTGCTCGTCGTGGAGCGGGCCGGCGAGCCGGTCGCCTGCTGCCAGCTCGAACACCGCGGGGACGCCGCCTACTTCGGGATGTTCGCCGTCCGTCCCGGCCTCCAGGGCGGCGGTGTCGGCCGGCGCGTCCTCGGGGAGGCCGAGCGGCTCGCCGTCGCCGCGTGGGGCGTGCGCGAGATGCACATGACGGTGATCTCGGTCCGGGACGAGCTGATCGCCTGGTACGAGCGGCGCGGCTACCGCCGTACGGGACGGACGACCCCGTTCCCGTACGGCGACGAGCGCTTCGGCCTGCCCCAGCGCGACGACCTGGAGTTCGAGCTGCTGGTGAAGGACCTGGACCGCCGGCCGGACGTGGCCTAGGCGGCGGGCGGCGGGCCGCCCGGTTCGGCCGGCGGCGCACCGGGTCCGCCCTGGGAGGGTCCCGGTTCGCCCCGGGTGCCCGGGGGCCGGTCCATCGCGCCCGGTTTGCCCACCGTGCCCGGCGGCCTGTCCATCGACCCCGGCTTGCCCACCGTGCCGGCACCACCGGGCGGGCCCTGGGGCTCGTCCTTGCCGGGCTCGTCCGTGTGGAACGCCAACTGCCCGTTCCCGACCGTCACCCGCACCCGCGCGCCGGCCGGGAGCCGCCCGTCCAGCAGCAGCCGGGACAGCCGGTTGTCCACCTCGCGCTGGATCGTGCGCCGCAGCGGCCGCGCCCCGTACTCGGGCTGGTGGCCGCGCTGGGCGATCCAGTCGACGGCGTCCGGGGCGAACTCGAGCGTGATGTCCTGCCCGCGCATCCGGCGCCGGGTCTCCTCCAGCAGCAGATCGGTGATCCGGCGCAGTTGCTCCTCGTCGAGGCGCCGGAAGATGACGATCTCGTCGATGCGGTTGAGGAACTCGGGGCGGAAGTGCTCGCGCAGCGGCCGCAGCGCCCGCTCCCGCATCGCGTCGTCCTCCGCCTCGCTGTCCGTGGCGCCGAAGCCGACCATGCCGCGGCCGGTGCCGATCGCCTCGGAGCCGAGGTTGCTCGTCATCACGATGACCGTGTTCTTGAAGTCGACCGTGCGGCCCTGCGAGTCGGTCAGCCGCCCGTCGTCCAGCACCTGGAGCAGGATGTTGAACACGTCCGGGTGGGCCTTCTCGACCTCGTCCAGCAGGAGCAGCGAGTACGGGTGACGGCGCACCGCCTCGGTGAGCTGCCCGGCCTCCTCGTGCCCCACGTACCCGGGCGGGGCGCCGACCAGCCGGCTGACGGTGTGCCGCTCCTGGAACTCGCTCATGTCCAGGCGCACCATCCGCTCGTCGCTGCCGAACAGCGCGTCCGCCAGCGCCCGGGCGAGTTCGGTCTTGCCGACGCCGGTCGGGCCGAGGAACAGGAAGCTGCCGATCGGGCGCCTGGGGTCGGCGAGGCCCGCGCGGGAGCGCAGCACCGCCTCGGAGACGGCCTTGACGGCCTCGTCCTGCCCGATGACCCGCTGCCGCAGGTGCTCCTCCAGCCCCAGCAGCCGGTCCCGCTCCTCCTGGGTGAGGCTGCTGACCGGGATGCCGGTCTGCCTGCTGACCACCTCCGCGATGTCCTCCGCCGTGACCTCGACGGCCGGCCCGTCACCGGCGGGCTGGGCGGTGCGTCCCGCCTTGATCCGCCCGGTGATCTCCTGGATGCGGTCGCGCAGCTCCATCGCCCGCTCGTACTGCTCGGCCGCCACCGCCTGGTCCTTGTCGCGGGCCAACTGCTCCGCCTGCCGCTCCAGCGCCCGCGCGTCGGTGTTCGTGTGCGTGCGCAGCCGCACCCGGGCGCCCGCCTGGTCGATCAGGTCGATGGCCTTGTCGGGCAGGAACCGCTCGGTCAGGTACCGGTCGGACAGCTCGACGGCGGCGAGCAGCGCCGCGTCGGTGTAGCGGACCTGGTGGTGGGCCTCGTAGCGGTCCTGGAGGCCGCGCAGGATCTCCAGGGCGTCCTCCGGGCTCGGCTCGGGCACCAGGATCGGCTGGAACCGGCGGGCGAGCGCCGCGTCCTTCTCGATGTAGCGGCGGTACTCCTCCATCGTCGTCGCGCCGATGACGTGCAGCTCGCCCCGGGCGAGCGCGGGCTTGAGCATGTTGCCCGCGTCCATGGAGCCGCTGTCGCCGCCACCGCTGCCCGCGCCCGCGCCGACCACCGTGTGGAGCTCGTCGATGAAGACGATCAGCTCACCGGAGTGGGTGCGGATCTCCTCGATGATGTTGTTCAGCCGCTCCTCGAAGTCGCCCCGGTAGCGGGTGCCGGCGACCACGCCGGACAGGTCCAGCGCGACGACCCGGCGGTCACGCAGCGTGTCGGGCACGTCGTGCTCGGCGATGCGCTGGGCCAGCCCCTCGACGATGGCCGTCTTGCCGACACCGGCGTCGCCGATCAGCACGGGGTTGTTCTTGCCGCGCCGGGACAGCACCTCCACGGTCTGCTCGATCTCCAGGTCCCGCCCGATCACCGGGTCGATCCGGCCCTCCTTGGCCATGTCGGTGAGGTCGCGGCCGTACTTGTCCAGCGTCGGCGTGCCGCGCTGCGGCGCCGGCCGCTGGTCGGGTTCGCCCACCCACGGGCCCTGCCCGCCGCGCCCGGCGCCGGAGCCCTGCACCGAGCCCGGGTCGAACTTGGCGGCGTTCAGGATGCGCCCCGCCGCCGAGTCCGGATTGGCGGCGAGCGCCGCGAGCACGTGTTCGGGGCCGATGTACGAGGCGCCCCCGTGCCGCGCCAGGTCGTGGGCGTCGAGCAGCGCCCGCTTGACGGCGGGCGTGACGGCGATCCGGGACTGCGGCGGGCCCTCGCCGGCCGTGCGGTCGATCTCCTCGGCCAGGGCGTCCGGGTCCGCGCCCGCACGGGCGATCAGGTCACGGGTGGGCTCGGTGGCCAGGGCCGCCCGCAGCAGGTGCTCGGTCTCCAGGTCCGTGCTGCCGTGTTCGGCCGCGTACGAGGCGGCGTCGCCGACCATCCGGCGCGCGGGCTCGCTCATCAGGCGGCCTATGTCGATGTACCGGGGGATGGGCCGCCCACCCGTGGGTGACGATCCGGCCCCGCCCCCGAAGAAGCGGGCCAGAAACTCGCTGAAGGGGTCGGAGCCGTAACCCTCCGGACCCATGAAACCGCTGCTCATATGCGTCCGTTCCGGTGTCCGGTAATGGCCGGGACACGCTGTACGAGAAGACCTGCTGGATCCAGGTCGCGGGTTCCCGGGCGCATTCCGGTTACACCTGTGACGAACGGGACGCACCGGCTCCGCCCGGCGGGGACGACCGGGCGGAGCGGGGGACGGCGGACGGAGCCGTATCGGCGGAACCGGCGGAGAACCGGCCCGTCAGGCGATGAAGCGGCCCGTGCGGCGGATCTCGGGGTGGTCGGTGGTCGCGCCGTCCAGTTCCAGGGCGCGGACCAGCCGCAGGTGCTGCGGCGTGTTGACCACCCAGCCGATGACCCGCAGCCCCGCCGCGCGCGCCCGCTCGGTGGTCTCCAGGGTGAGCCGCCGGATGTCCAGCGCCAGCGTGGCGGCGCCCACGGCCCGCGCCCGCGCGACGATGTCGTCGCCCCAGTGGCTCGCGATGAGCACCGTCCGCACCCCCGGCACCAGCCGGGCGATCTCGGCGACCGCCTCGTCGTGGAACGACGACACCTCCACCCGTCCGGCCAGATCGCGCCGGTGCATCACCTCGGCCAGCGCCCGCGCGGCCGCCACGTCCTTGATCTCCGCCTGGAGGGGTGTCCGCACGGCGTCCAGGACCTCCTCGAACACCGGGATCCGCTCGCCCAGCCCGGCGTCGAGCTCCCGCAGCTCGGCGAGGGTCTTGTCGGCGATCGCCCCGGTGCCGTCGGTCGTCCGGTCGACCTCGGCGTCGTGCATGACGACGAGTGCGCCGTCCTTGCTCAGATGCAGGTCCAGTTCGATGACGTCCATGCCCGCGTGCTCGGCGCGGACGAAGGACCGCAGGGTGTTCTCCGGTTCGACACCCATGACTCCGCGATGACCGATGGTGAGGAAACTCAAGATCTTCTCGCTTCCGTCGACGGCGGGTACCGCGCGGTGCCGTGCCACACGCGGCACCGTCGCAGCCTAACGATCCGCGCCCGGGACGGAACCCGTCCCGCGCGGGGAAGAGGGGTGATCCGGCCCGGATGCGGCGATGCCCAGGACGAAACCCGTGAGGAGGGCGGCGACCAGGACGGCACGGATGCTCATGGCGTACGCCTCCGGGAGCGGGAAGGGGACCTGTCCGTCCTACCCGTGCCGCCCGGCGTGCCGCGACCCCGTTCACCCGTGCGTGGGCGCGTCGTTGGGGACGCGCCGGGGCCGCGCGCACCCGCTCCGCAGCGTCGGGGCGACTCCGTGGATGCCGCTGCATCACCAACCCCGGACAGGAAAAACAGCGGCCGCGATGGGGGGTCGACAGGATAATTTCTTCCTTCTCCCCTTGTGGCGGAGAACCACCCATGGATACGGTGCCTTGACGCGAGGTTCTCCCGTGGAGGAAGTGTGATGACGGAAATTCTTGTGCAGGATGTAGTCGGCGGGGACGTGACCGCCGATGCCAGGGTGATCGACCACCCGGCGTGGCCCGAGCTCAAGAATGCCGTGGAAGAGATCCGCACCTGGCAGTCCGCGGACGGTTCCATCGACTTCGACGCCGAGGGCGCGCCCTCCCGTGGCATCGCCGGGACCACCCTCGACCGGGTCGTCGCCGCGGTCGAGCAGCTCTCCCCGCTGCTCCCGCACGACACCGCGTACCACCGGGCGCTCGTCGCCGACCTGCGCAAGTGGGCCGACAGCGGCTTCGCCGTGCCGGACTTCCTGGACTCGCTGCTGGCCTTCCAGCCCGCCGCCAACCGGGTCGACGGCCTCCAGCACCTGGTCGTGTTCCCGATGTACACGCAGAACGGCAACCCGGACCGCAATCTGGAAGCCGTCGTGCTGCGCATGGTCTGGCCGGAATGGCTCGCCGAGCTGGAGGCGACCCGCTACGACAACCCGCTCTTCTGCGGCATCACGTTCGAGGACTTCACCTCCGGGTACGACACCAACTCGGCCGTCCTCTTCCCGGAGACCATCGCCGTGCGCGAGGCCCCCGAGCGCTTCAGTTGGGGCGGCATCTTCTGCGACCGCGAGGCCGCCCGCTTCCGCCGCGTCACCGAGGCGGCGGTGGACATCCTCGGCCTCGACCTGCCCGACGACATCCGCGAGATGCTCGGCGACCAGGAGCGCTGCGAGAAGGCGTTCGTGCTCTGGGACATGGTCCACGACCGCACCCACAGCCACGGCGACCTGCCGTTCGACCCCTTCATGATCAAGCAGCGCCAGCCGTTCTGGATGTACGGCCTGGAGGAGCTGCGCTGCGACCTCACCGCCTTCAAGGAGGCCGTGAAGCTGGAGTCCGAGGGCAACGCGCACGGCCGTGACGTCCAGTACGCCGTGCTGTTCGACCGGATGTTCCGCTTCCCGGTCACCGGCGACCGCAACCGCAACTACGACGGCCTCGGCGGCCAGCTCCTCTTCGCGTACCTGCACAAGCACGACGTGCTGCGCTGGACCGACAACACCCTCAAGATCGACTGGGAGCGGGCCCCGCAGGTCACCAACCAGCTCTGCGGCGAGATCGAGAAGCTGTACCGCGACGGCATCGACCGCCCGAAGCTGGTCCACTGGTTCGCCGCGTACGACCTGGTGTCCACCTACCTCGCCCCGCACCCCGGCTCGCGCTGGGCCAAGGGCCCCGACGCCCTGGACCTGAGCCTGCCGCCGCGCAAGCTGGTCGACGAGGTGCTTCCGGACGAGTTTCCGCTGAGCATGTTCTATGAGGCCCTCTCCAAGAAGCTGAAGAACGTGATCGCCTCCACCAAGGGCATCACCGCCGAGAAGACTGGTGAGAAGGCCACCGAGAGGGTCGCCGCGTGAGCTCTCGTACGGAGGAGACGACGACCATGAACGGCAAGGGCAACGGAAACGGTGGCCCGCTCGAGGGCGCTGTCGTCGCGGTGGCCGGAGCGGGCGGCGCGGCCGGCCGTGCCGCCCTGCTGCGGCTCGCGGAGGCCGGTGCGACCGTGGTCGCCTCCGACGCGGACCCTGAGCGGCTCGCCGAGGCGGTCGACGCCGCCCGGTACGCGCACGGCGGGGCGACCGTCACGGGCGACACCGTCGACCTGCTCGACCTGGGCGCGGCCCGGGAGTGGGCCGACAAGACCGAGAAGGAGTTCGGCCGGGTCGACGGCCTGGTCCACCTCGTCGGCGGCTGGCGCGGCAGCGCCACCTTCGCCGAGACGGACCTCGCCGACTGGACCCTGCTGGAGAAGCTCCTGATCCGCACGGTCCAGCACACCTCCCTCGCCTTCCACGACGGGCTGCTGCGCAGCGACCGCGGCCGCTACGTGCTGGTCAGCGCCGCCGGCGCCAGCAAGCCCACCGCCGGTAACGCCGCGTACGCCGCGTCCAAGGCCGCCGCCGAGGCGTGGACGCTCGCGCTCGGCGACGCCTTCCGCAAGGCGGGCGGCGAGGAGGGCCCGAAGGCCGCGGCTACGATCCTGATCGTGAAGGCTCTGGTGCACGACGCCATGCGCGCCGAGCGCCCGAACGCGAAGTTCGCGGGCTTCACGGACGTCAAGGATCTGGCCGACGAGATCGCCGCCGTCTGGGACAAGCCCGCCCGGGAAGTGAATGGACAGCGCCTGTGGCTGACCCCCAAGCCGTGACCCCCAGCACCAAGACGGATGCCCGGCGGCACCACGACCCGACCGTACGGGGTTTCGCCAGCGACAACTACGCCGGCGCGCACCCCGAGGTCATGGCCGCCCTCGCCCTCGCCAACGGCGGCCACCAGGTCGCCTACGGCGAGGACGTGTACACCGAGCACCTCCAGCGGGTCATGCACAGCCACTTCGGCCCGACGGCCGAGGCGTTCCCGGTGTTCAACGGCACCGGCGCCAACGTCACCGCCCTCCAGGCGCTCACCGACCGCTGGGGCGCGGTCATCTGCGCCGAGTCCGCGCACATCAACGTGGACGAGGGCGGGGCGCCCGAGCGCATGGCCGGGCTGAAGCTGCTGACCGTCCCCACTCCGGACGGCAAGCTCACGCCCGAGCTCATCGACCGGCAGGCGTTCGGCTGGGAGGACGAGCACCGCGCCATGCCGCAGGTGGTCTCGATCACCCAGAACACCGAACTGGGTACCGTCTACACCGTCGACGAGATCCGCGCCATCGTCGAGCACGCGCACGGCCTGGGCATGAAGGTGCACCTCGACGGCGCCCGGATAGCCAACGCGGCCGCCTCGCTGAACGTCCCGATGCGGGCGTTCACCAACGCGGTCGGCGTGGACGTGCTGTCGTTCGGCGGGACGAAGAACGGCATGCTCTTCGGCGAGTGCGTGGTCGTGCTCAATCCGGACGCGGCGAAGTACATGAAGCACCTGCGCAAGATGTCCATGCAGCTCGCCTCCAAGATGCGGTTCGTCTCGGTGCAGTTCGAGGCGCTGCTCGCCAAGGACCTGTGGCTGCGCAACGCCCGGCACGCCAACGCGATGGCGCAGCGCCTCGCGGAGGGCGTACGAGCGGTGGACGGGGTGGAGATCCTCTATCCCGTACAGGCCAACGCGGTGTTCGCGCGGCTGCCGCACGAGGTGACCCGGCGGCTCCAGGAGCGGTTCCGCTTCTACTTCTGGGACGAGGCGGCCGGCGACGTGCGCTGGATGTGCTCCTTCGACACCACGGAGGACGACGTCGACGCGTTCGTGCTGGCGCTCAAGGAAGAGATGACGCACTAGCCCCGCGCGTGTGTGCATGAATATGCGGCCGACCGGAAATTGATTGACTCCGGTCGGTCGCCTCTCTATGGTCGGCGGGCATGGAACTGATCCAGCAGGTCCCCGAACTCTCCGCCTACTTGGCGGCCGACGACGTCATCGACCATGAGCACCCGCGTGTGCGTGAGGCCGCGGACCGCCTCGCCGCCTCGCATCCGGACGCATACTCATACGCGAAGGCCGCCTTCGAGCTCGTCCGCGACACCATCCCGCACTCGATGGACGCCGACGATCCGCGCGTCACGTGGCGGGCCTCCGACGTGCTGGAGCAGCGCACCGGGATCTGTTACGCCAAGTCCCATGCGCTCGTCGCCCTGTTGCGGGCCCGGTCCATCCCCGCCGCGCTGTGCTACCAGAAGTTCGAGGTGGTGCACGGTCTGGTCGCGGTGCAACTGCCGGGGGGCGGGGGCTGGGTGCGGCAGGATCCGCGCGGCAACAAGCCGGGCGTGGACGCGCAGTTCCGGATGGACCGCGAGCAGGTGGCGTTCCCCGTGCGAGCGGAGTCCAATGAAGTGGACTATCCGGTGTTGTATGCTAAACCGCATCCTGCCGTTCTGAGCGCCCTGCGGGCCGCCCGGGACCGGCCCCACCTGGACATGACGCTCCCCACGAACCTGTGAACCCTGAACGGCGGACCATGAACCCGACGCTCACCGTCGCCGACGAGGTGCGCACCCTCGTACCCGGCTTCACCCACCTCGCCATCGAGGCCCACGGGCTCGTCAACGGCCCCAGCGACGAGGCCGGTTCGGCCCTCCTGGACGACGCCGCCCGCCGCCTCGCCGAGCGCCTCGGCGGCCGCGCCCCGCACGAGGACCCGCACATCGCCGCCTGGCGCGAGGCGTACACCGCCTTCGGTGCCAAGCCGTCCCGTACGCGCAACTCCGCCGAGGCGCTCGCCAGGCGCGCCCTCGCCGACGGCGGCCTGCCCCGCATCAACCTGCTCGTCGACGCCTACAACGCCGTCAGCGTGGCCCACCTGATCCCGGTCGGCGGCGAGGACGCCGACCGCATCCGGGGCGGGATGCGGCTCGTCCGCGCCACGGGTGCCGAGCCGTTCGTCACCGTCGCCGGTGGCGAGGAGGCCGTCGAGCACCCGGAGGCGGGCGAGGTGGTCTGGTGCGACGACGAGGGCGTCACCTGCCGCCGCTGGAACTGGCGCCAGGGCGTACGGACCCGCCTCACCGAGCGGTCCGTGAACGCGCTCTTCCTGCTGGAGAGCCTGGCGCCCATGACGCGCGCCGAACTGGAGGCCGCGGGCACCGAGCTCGCCGAGTCCCTGGAGAAGCTCAGCCCCGGTGCCCGGATCACGGTCAAAGCCCCCGAGTGACGGCGGCTCGCCCGGGCGCTCAGCCCGCCTCGCGGACCTCGGCCGGGGTCGGCGCCGTGCCGCCGAGGTGCGCGGGCACCCACCAGGTGTCGGTCGCGTCCTTGGGGCGTACGGGATAGGAGCGCTGTGCCGCTTCGAGCAGCTCCTGCACCCGCTCGCGCAGCCGGCGGGTGATCGCGCCCGCGTACTGGTCGGTCGGGGCCTCCACGGGCTCGCCCACCCGGATCGTCACCGGGATGTGGCTGCGCTTGAAGTTGCGCGGCCGCCCCTTGGTCCACAGCCGCTGGGTGCCCCACAGCGCCATCGGGACCAGCGGTACGCCGGCCTCCTGGGCCAGGCGGGCCGCGCCCGACTTGAAGCTCTTGAGCGTGAACGACTGGGAGATCGTCGCCTCGGGGAACACCCCGATGATCTCGCCGGAGCGCAGCGACTCCAGGGCGTGGCGGTAGGCCGCCTCCCCCTGCGCGCGATCGACCGGAATGTGCTTCATGCCGCGCATCAGCGGACCGGAGATCTTGTGCCGGAACACCGAGTCCTTGGCCATGAACCGCACCAGGCGCTTCTGCGGCAGCGCCGCCAGTCCGGAGAAGATGAAGTCCAGATAGCTGATGTGGTTACTGACCAGCACAGCTCCGCCGCTACGCGGGATGTTCTCCGAACCCTGAGTGTCGATCTTCAGGTCGAGCGCCTTGAACATCGTGAGAGCGGCGCCGATGACCGGCCGATAGACGAGTTCTGCCATCTGGAGAAGACCCCTTCTTCAGCGCCTGGGGAGGATTCTCCCGGCGGAAGTTACGCAGCCGTAGGTATCCGGCATTGGGCCGATCGTGCCCCATGTGCGCCGTACAGGCCAGTCCTGACGACTTCGTACAGCGAGATTCTCGTCACGTCGCGTCCTCCCGGGAATCGTACGGACCCCCTGTGCGCTGCACGGGGAAGCCACCACAGGACGGACAGGAAGGCGGGTGCCGGTGCACGCGAGAGTGCTCGGAGCGGGCGAACTGGGTGCGGAGCTGGGGGAGCGGGCGACGCTCGTACAGTTCTCCAGCGCCTTCTGCCAGCCGTGCCGCGCGACCCGGCGCACCCTGGCCGAGGTGGCGGGCATGGTCGACGGCGTGGCGCACATCGAGATCGACGCCGAGCGCCACCTCGGCCTCGTACGGGAGCTGGACATCGTGAAGACCCCCACCGTGCTGGTGCTCGACGGGCGCGGCCGGATCGTCCGCAAGGCGGCCGGACAGCCCCGCAAGGCCGATGTGATCGCCGCGCTCGGCCACGCCGTGTGAGGCCTCGCGAGCCACGCCAGGTGACCTGCAGTGATCCATCTCCCACATCCCGGGACTCCCTTGACTGCCCATGCCATCCGTCGTCAGGCTGACGCCGTGCCCCAGGAACTCCTTCTCCACGGGCGGGCCGACGTCGATCTGGCCCGCAACGCGAGCGCGCGCTGTCCGGGTGTCTGAGCAGCCACGGATCACCTCACCGCGCCCTCCGCAGAAGGACCCCTCCATGACGGTCTCGCCCGACCTCGCCGCCCCCCGTATCCCCAGGCCCGGAACGCCCGGGTCCGCCCGGCCCGCCACGCCCGGCCTCCTCCGCTCCGTCTTCCGGCGGCACGCGGCGGGCGTCGCGGTGATCACGGCCCAGGGCGAGCGGCCCGTCGGTTTCACCGCCACCTCCCTCACCTCGGTCTCCGTCGACCCGCCGATGATCTCGTTCGGCGTAGGGACCTCGTCGTCGAGCTGGCCCGTCCTCGCGGAGGCGGAACACGTCGGCGTCCACGTCCTGGGCGAGCACCAGCGCGACCTCGCGGCCACCTTCGCGCGCAGCGGCGCCGACCGGTTCGGCGCGCCGACCCGCTGGCACCGGGGTCCGGAGGGCGTGCCGGTGCTCGACGGCGTGCTGGCCTGGCTGGTGTGCCGGGTCGTCGCCCGTGTCCCGGCCGGTGACCACCGCCTCGTGGTGGCCGAGGTCGTCGCCGGTGACCCGGACGGCGCGGGCCGTCCGCTGCTGTACCACGAGGGGCGCTTCAACGCTCTCCGGGACTGATTTCCGGGACTGAGAGATCCCGGTTACGGAGCGTTGGCAAGGTCACAGTTCAAAGCGCTTGCTTACCGGGAAAGCAATCGGTGTACTGACGAGTAATATTTCGGTAGGGGCGCCCGGCGCCCCGAGCGGAAACCGTCCCATCAGGCGCCTATGCTGCGTGCAACAAGGCAGCCCAGTTATGACGATGTGTAGGAGAGCCGGCGTGAGCTTGAGGATCGTTGTCTGTGTGAAGTACGTGCCCGACGCCACCGGCGACCGGCACTTCGCCGATGACCTGACCGTCGACCGCGACGACGTCGACGGCCTGCTGTCGGAGCTGGATGAGTACGCGGTGGAGCAGGCGCTCCAGATCGCCGAAGAGGCGGACGACGCGGAGATCACCGTGCTGACCGTCGGCCCCGAGGACGCCAAGGACGCGCTGCGCAAGGCGCTGTCCATGGGCGCCGACAAGGCCGTCCACGTCGAGGACGACGACCTCCACGGCTCCGACGTCATGGCCACCTCGCTGGTGCTCGCCAAGGCGATCGAGAAGACCGGTTACGACCTGGTCATCTGCGGCATGGCGTCCACCGACGGCACCATGGGCGTCCTGCCGGCGATCCTCGCCGAGCGCCTGGGCGTCCCCCAGGTCACCCTGCTCTCCGAGGTCGCGGTCGAGGACGGCACCGTCAAGGGCCGCCGTGACGGCGACACCGCGTCGGAGCAGCTCGAGGCGTCCCTGCCGGCCGTCGTGTCCGTGACGGACCAGTCGGGCGAGGCCCGCTACCCGTCCTTCAAGGGCATCATGGCCGCCAAGAAGAAGCCGGTGGAGTCCCTGGACCTGGAGGACCTGGAGATCGAGGCCGACGAGGTCGGCCTCGAGGGCTCCTGGACCAAGGTCGACTCGGCGGCGGAGCGTCCGGCCCGCACGGCCGGCACGATCGTCAAGGACGAGGGCGAGGGCGGCAAGCAGTTGGCCGAGTTCCTCGCGAGCCAGAAGTTCATCTAAGGCTCGCGCGAGCCACTCACCGCCCCCAGACTCTTCGCATCGCAGGAGATTGAAGTCCCATGGCTGAAGTTCTCGTCTACGTCGACCACGTGGACGGCGCCGTCCGCAAGCCCACCCTGGAGCTGCTGACCCTGGCCCGCCGCATCGGTGAGCCGGTCGCCGTCGCCCTCGGCTCCGGCGCCGAGGCCACCGCCGCCACGCTCGCCGAGCACGGCGCGGTCAAGGTCCTCACCGCCGACGCCCCCGAGTTCGCCGAGTACCTCGTCGTACCGAAGGTGGACGCCCTCCAGGCCGCGTACGAGGCCGTCTCCCCGGCCGCCGTGCTCGTCCCGTCCTCCGCCGAGGGCAAGGAGATCGCGGCCCGCCTGGCGGTCCGCATCGGCTCCGGCATCATCACCGACGCCGTCGACCTGGAGGCCGGCGACGAGGGTCCGGTGGCCACGCAGTCCGCGTTCGCCGCCTCGTTCACCACCAAGTCCCGCGTGTCCAAGGGCACCCCGGTCATCACGGTCAAGCCGAACTCGGCCCCCGTGGAGGCCGCCCCGGCCGCGGGCGCCGTCGAGGCGCTGTCCGTCTCGTTCTCCGAGAAGGCCACCGGCACCAAGGTCGTCTCCCGCACCCCGCGTGAGTCGACCGGCCGCCCCGAGCTGACCGAGGCCGCGATCGTGGTCTCCGGCGGCCGCGGCGTCAACGGCGCCGAGAACTTCGCGATCATCGAGGCGCTCGCCGACTCCCTCGGTGCCGCCGTCGGCGCCTCGCGCGCCGCCGTCGACGCCGGCTGGTACCCGCACTCCAGCCAGGTCGGCCAGACCGGCAAGTCGGTCTCCCCGCAGCTCTACATCGCCTCCGGCATCTCCGGTGCGATCCAGCACCGCGCCGGTATGCAGACCTCGAAGACCATCGTGGCCATCAACAAGGACGCCGAGGCCCCGATCTTCGACCTGGTCGACTACGGCGTGGTCGGCGACCTGTTCCAGGTCGTCCCGCAGCTCACCGAGGAGATCAAGTCCCGCAAGGGCTGACCGTCCCGCAAGGCTGACCTGCGGCATCTGAAGACGGCTCCGGGGCCGCGCGGTGGACTCCACCGCGCGGCCCCGCGCCGTTGGGGTGACCATTGACGCATGTCAGGGCCACCCATTAACTTCACCATACGGATTGTTGATTCCGTGTAGTGGAAATCTGGAGGGTGTGGGAATGGGTCAGCAGGACAAGGCGGCAACGAGCCTCGCCGGCGCGGTCAGCGAGGACATCAGCGCCTCCCTCGTCTCGGTCGACGAGGAGCTGGCGCGCCGCTACCCGGGCGACCCCGGCACCCGCCAGCCGGTCCACACCGTGTACGTACCCGGCGAGGTCTTCGAGGCCGGAACCATCCGCTCCTGGGGCGACCAGGCCCTCGCCATGCTCGACGAGCACGCCCCCGACGCCGCCTCCCTCGCCGCCGTCCTCGGCCTCTCGGACGAGCTCGCCGACGACGTCCACGCGCGCGTGCGGGCCAAGCTGGAGCGCGAGCCCATCGAGGACCTCCGCGTCGACTTCGAGGACGGCTACGGGGGCAAGGACGAGGACACCGACGCCGCCCGCGCCGCGCGCCTGATTTCCGAGGCCTACGCGAAGGGCACCGCCGCCCCCTACATGGGCATCCGCATGAAGTGCATGGAGGCCGCCGTACGCGACCGCGGCATCCGCACCACCGACGTCTTCCTCACCGGCCTCATGGAGCACGGCGGCCTGCCCGAGGGCCTCGTCCTCACCCTCCCCAAGGTCACCTACGCCGAGCAGGTCGGCGCCTTCGTGCGGCTGCTGGAGGCCTTCGAGAAGACCCACGGCCTGGACGCCGGCCGCCTCGGCTTCGAGATCCAGATCGAGACCAGCCAGGCCATCCTCGCCGCCGACGGCACCGCCACCGTCGCCCGCATGATCGACGCCGCCGAGGGCCGCGCCACCGGACTGCACTACGGCACCTTCGACTACAGCGCCTGCCTCGGCGTCTCCGCCGCCTACCAGGCGAGCGACCACCCGGCCGCCGACCACGCCAAGGCGATCATGCAGGTCGCCGCCGCCGGCACCGGCGTACGCGTCTCCGACGGCTCCACCAACGTCCTCCCGGTCGGCCCCACCGAGAAGGTCCACGACGCCTGGCGGCTGCACTACGGCCTCACCCGCCGCGCCCTGGCCCGCGCCTACTACCAGGGCTGGGACATGCACCCGGGCCACCTGCCGACCCGGTACGCCGCCGTCTTCGCCTTCTACCGCGAGGGCTTCCAGCAGGCCGCCGCCCGCCTCTCCGCGTACGCCAACCACGCCGGCGGCGACGTCATGGACGAGCCCGCCACCGCCAAGGCACTCAGCTCCTACCTGCTGCGCGGCATCGACTGCGGCGCCCTCGACACCGACGAGGTCGCCCGCCTCACCGGACTCACCCGCGCCGACCTGGACGGCTTCGCCGCTCCGCGGCGCGGGGACCTGACTGCCACGGCCCAGTAGGCGCCGAGGCTGTCACTGCTGCCCCGTACTCTGTTACGCGTTCGGACGGGAACGCGACACAGGGAACGGGGCAGCGGTGTCTTCGGGGGAGAACGAACTGATCGCCGGGCGCTACCGGGTCATACGGCAGCTCGGGCGCGGCGGCATGGGCGTCGTCTGGCGCGCCGTCGACGAGGTGCTGGGCCGCGAGGTGGCCCTGAAGGAACTCCGTACGTACACGGACTCCTCCGGGCACGAACTGGCCGACCTGCGGCTGCGGATGCAGCGCGAGGCACGGGCCGCCGCGCGCGTGCGCCACCCGGGGGTCATCTCGGTCCACGACGTCTCCGACCACCAGGGCCGCCCGGTCATCGTCATGGAGCTCATCGACGGCCCCTCCCTCGACGACGTCCTGGGCGAGCGCGGCGTCATGGACCCGCGGGAGGCCGCCGCGATCGGCGCCAAGGTGCTGGAGGCGCTCGACGCCGCGCACGCGGTCGGAGTGCTCCACCGGGACGTCAAGCCCGGCAACGTCCTCCTGGACCGAGGGGGACGCGTCGTCCTCACCGACTTCGGCATCGCCGCCATGGACGACCCCGGCGACGGCTCCGCCACCCACCTCACCCGCAGCGGCGAGATCGTCGGCTCGCTCGACTTCCTGGCCCCGGAGCGGGCGCAGGGCCAGGACCCGGGCCCGGCCTCCGACGTCTGGGCGCTCGGCGCCACCCTGTACGCGGCGGTCGAGGGCGCCTCGCCCTTCCGGCGTACGTCGACGTGGTCGACGCTCACCGCGATCGTCTCCGAGCCGCTGCCCGAACCGCGGCGGGCGGGCGCCCTCGGTCCCGTACTGCGGCAGCTCATGGACAAGGACCCGGCGCGGCGACCGGACGCGGCGGGCGCGGCGAGGCTGCTGGCGGCGGTCGCCGAGGGGCGTGACCCCAGGCCGGCCGGCGGGGCCCCGGCGTACGTACCGACCGAGCGCGCCGTGCTGCCGCACCAGCCACAGGGCTTCGGCCCGGCGCCCGCCATACCCCAGGAGCCCGTGCCCCCGGCCGCTCCCGCCGCTCCGGCGGCTCCTGTGGCGCCAGTGGCTCCGGTGGAGCCCGCGGGGCGCAAGGGCCGCGCCAAGGCGTTCGTGGCGGCGGCGACGGTGGCCGTTCTGCTGGCCGGGGGAGGCGTGACGTACGCCTTCATGGACGGCGAGAAGACGGCGACGAGCCAGGAACTGGCGGGTGGGCAGGCCGATGCCGGCGGGAGCCCGGAAGCGGGCCGTCCGCTCGACCCCGGGGCCTCCCCGTCCGCGTCCGGCGGTACGCCGGCCGACCGCAAGCCGTCCCCCTCCGAGCCGGCGGCCGCGAAGTCCTCCCCGGTGGCGGACAAGCCCAGCGCCTCCGCCCCCGGGACGGCCACCGGCGGTGGCACGGACGGTGGGTCCACGGGCGGCGGCGAGCCGGGGACGGCGGGCTCGGGCTCCGGGTCCGCTACGGGCTCCACGGGCGGCGGCTCGGGCCCGGGCGGCGGCTCCACGACGACCACCGGCGGCGGGGACCCGGCACCGGCGCCGGTCTGCCACTCCATCGGCGGCGGCAAGTACAACTGCCAGGTGTGGCGCACCGCGAAGTCCTACCGTGCCGACGGAAGCGAGGCGGGCATCCTCAACGCGGGCACCAACTACTTCTACTGCCAGGCGAACCTCGGCCGCCGCGAGACCCACGGCGAGTGGACCAACGTCTGGTGGGCCAGGACGGACGACGACAGCGGCAACACCGGTGTGTACGTCAGCGACGTCTACATCCAGGGCGGCGACAACGACCAGCCGGTGCCCGGACTCCCCGTCTGCTGACCCCACTTCATCAGGAGGACGGCGGGATCTCGCCCGAGCCGCGCGGGATCAGCACCGTCTCCAGAACGGTCCGGGCCGGGGCGTCGTCGAAGCCGTCCAGCCGCCGGAACAGCCGCTCCGCCGCCGTGCGCCCCAGCGCGGCGGCGTCCTGCGCGATGACGGTGATGCCCAGCAGGTCGGCGAGCTCGATGTCGTCGAAGCCGACGAACGCCACCGGCCGCTCACGCCCGGCCAGTTCGCGTACGACGGTCACGGTCACCCGGTTGTTGCCCGCGAAGATCGCCGTCACCGGCTCCGGGCCGGTGAGCATCGCGGCCGTCGCCTGCCGTACCCGCTCCGGTTCCGTCGAACCCAGCGACACCCAGGCGTCGTCCACCGCCAGGCCCGCGTCCTCCATCGCCGCGCGGTAGCCCCGCAGCCGCTCCACGGCGGTGTGGATGCGCGGCTGGTCGCCGATGAAACCGATCCGCCGGTGCCCGTGCGCGATCAGGTGCGCGACGCCCGCGCGGGCGCCGCCGAAGCTGTCGGACAGCACGACGTCCGCGTCGATCCGCCCGGCCGGGCGGTCCACGAACACCGTCGCGATGCCCGCCCTGATCTCCGGCTCCAGATAGCGGTGGTCGGTGCCGGCCGGGATCACGATCAGCCCGTCGACGCGGCGCGCGCACAGGGCGAGGGCCAGTTCCTGCTCACGGTCCGGGTCCTCGGCGCTGGAGCCGTTGATCAGCAGGGCGCCGTGCGCCCGCGCGACCTCCTCGACGGCGCGGCTGAGCGGGCCGTAGAACGGGTCGGCGAGGTCCTCCAGGACCAGGCCGATGGAGGCGGTACGACCCTTGCGCAGCACCCGAGCGCTGTCGTTGCGGCGGAAGCCGAGCGCCTCGATGGCCTCCTGTACGCGGCGTTCGGTGTCGGCCGTGACGCCCGCCTCGCCGTTGACCACGCGGGAGACGGTCTTCAGCCCGACGCCGGCGCGGGCGGCCACGTCCTTCATGGTCGGCCGGGTGCCGTAGCGGTGGGCGGGGCGGCGGGCGGTCTCGGCCACGGTGCGCTGTCCTGTCGTTCGTCGTCCGGCGGGCGGGAGTGTATGCGAGGCTGTGGCGTCGAGCATAGGCCCTGGACAACGTTGTCATGACGGGGGAGACTGGGGTGAAGCGTTCTTGAACCGCTCTTGAACGTGGCCGTGAAACCAGAGGTCCGCCAGCCGCTCGTGGGCCTTGACGCTCTCCCGGGGGATCCGACGCCGATGCATTCCGACCTCGTCGCCGCGCTGGACATCGGCGGCACCAAGATCGCCGGTGCGCTGGTGGACGGCGGGGGCGGCATTCTGCTGCGGGTGCAGCGGCCGACTCCGGCGCGGGAGGACGGCGAGACGGTGATGGGCGCCGTCGAGGCGGTACTCGCCGAGCTCGCGGCGTCACCGCTGTGGCCGGCCGTCGGTGCCGTCGGCATCGGCAGCGCGGGCCCCGTGGACGCCTCCGCGGGCACGGTCAGCCCCGTCAACGTGCCCGGCTGGCGCGGCTACCCCCTCGTCGAGCGCGTACGCCGCGCCACCGGCGGCCTGCCGGTGGAACTGGTCGGCGACGGCGTGGCGATGACGGCGGCCGAACACTGGCTGGGCGCGGCGCGGGGCCACGACAACGCGCTGTGCATGGTCGTGTCCACCGGTGTCGGCGGCGGCCTGGTGCTCGGCGGCCGCCTGCACACCGGCCCCACCGGCAACGCCGGCCACATCGGGCACATCAGCGTCGACCTGGACGGCGACCCGTGCCCGTGCGGGGCGCGCGGCTGCGTCGAACGCATCGCCAGCGGCCCGAACATCGCCCGTCGCGCCCTGGAGCACGGCTGGCGCCCCGGGCCCGACGGCGACACCACGGCCGCCGCGGTGGCGGCGTCGGCCCGCGCCGGGGACCCGGTCGCCACCGCGTCCTTCGAGCGCGCCGCCCAGGCGCTGGCGGCCGGGATAGCCGCCACGGCGACGCTGGTCGAGATCGACATCGCGGTGATCGGCGGCGGGGTCGCGGGCGCCGACGACGTCCTGTTCGCCCCGCTGCGGCGGTCCCTGCGCGACTACGCCACGCTCTCCTTCGTCCGGCGCCTCACCGTCGCCCCCGCCCTCACCGGCACGGACGCCGGCCTCCTCGGCGCCGCCGCCGCGGCCACCCCGGCCGCCCGGGGCCCGGCCCGGGTCACTTCCACCGCCTGACGCCACGGGGCCCCTGGCGGGGGTGAAGGTTCCTTGTACGTGGGGGCTGACGGGACGACGCACGGCAGCGCACGCCCCGGCACTCAGCGCACCCACGGCGCGACGGGTGCGCCCGCACGGGCGCACCCTGGGCGGGTCAGGGTGTCGTGGTTGACGGGCGGGGCTGGGGGACGATTACCAGGAACGTGTCCGTGGTGAGGTCCATGACCACCTCCGCGGCGAGGCCCTCGGCCCGGCGGGCCTGGGCGAATTCCTCGGCCGGCCAGGAACCGTGCGGGCCGCCTGCCGGGAACCTCTCCAGCACCGTGCGTGTCATCGCGTACCCCCTGTCCATCACCTGCTCCAACGACACTCCACGCCGGAGTGTCACGGCCCAGCAGGCATCTCTTCGTACAGTGAGACGTTTCTCGTGCCCCGTCGGGCGCGACGGAAGCGCAACAGCCCGGCCACAGTTGTGTGCGCGTCAGACACCCGCGTGCCCGGGCGGGTTTCCGTGGCAGGGTGTTGCGGGCAAGCCACTGGGGGCTACGGAGGAGGGGGAACCGTGATCGTCTGGATCAACGGTGCGTTCAGTGCGGGCAAGACCAGCGCCGCGCGCGAACTGGTCGATCTGATCCCGAACAGCACCATCTACGACCCCGAGATCATCGGCGGGGCGCTGCGCCACCTGCTGCCGCAGAAGCGGCTCGCCGAGGTGACCGACTATCAGGACCTGCCGATGTGGCGGCGCATGGTCGTGGACGCCGCCGCCGCGATGCTCGCCGAGGTCGGCGGCGTACTGGTGGTGCCGATGACCCTGCTGCGCCAGGAGTACCGCGATGAGATCTTCGGGGGACTCGCCGCCCGTCGCATCGCCGTACACCATGTGCTGCTGACACCGGACGAAACGATACTGCGCGGACGTATCGCCGCTCGTGAGGAATTCGAGGACGACCCGGAGGGCAACGAGCGCGTCCGCCAGTGGGCGTACGACCACATCGAGCCCTACCGCACGGCGCTCGGCGGTTGGCTCGCCACCGACGCCTACGCCGTCGACAACAGCCGCCTCACCCCGGCCGAGACCGCGCGGACCATCGCCGACGCGATACGCGGCGGGGCGGCCGGCTCGTGCGGGATCGTGCAGACACCGGAGCCGACCGGCGAGACCCTCGCCGCCGGCGTCCTGCTCTTCGACGAGCAGGACCGCGTGCTGCTCGTCGATCCCACCTACAAGCCCGGCTGGGAGTTCCCCGGCGGGGTCGTCGAACGCGGCGAGCCCCCCGCCCGCGCCGGTATGCGGGAGGTCGCCGAGGAGATAGGGCTCGAACTGGACGCCGTACCCAGGCTGCTGCTCGTCGACTGGGAGCCGCCGCGCCCGCCGGGCTACGGCGGCCTCCGGCTCCTCTTCGACGGCGGCCGGCTCACCGCCGCCCAGGCCCGGAGCGTGCTGCTGCCGGGCGCCGAGCTGCGCGGCTGGCGCTTCGTCACCGAGGGCGAGGCGTCCGGGATGCTGCCCCCCGTCCGCTACGAACGGCTCCGCTGGGCGCTGCGCGCCCGTGAACGCGGCACCGTGCTCAACCTGGAGGCCGGCGTCCCCGTCGGCGGAATCGCCGCGTGACCGAACAGGGCTCCTGACAGGGCTTTTACGGCAGTACGGTGCCGACGGCGGCGTCCCGGTCCGCCGCCGCCCTCAGCACGGCCGCCGCATCGTCCGTCAGCGGGTCCCCGTGCCCGAAGCACACCGTGTCCGGCGCCAGCGCGGCGAGCCGCCGCATCGAGGCCTTGGCCCGCTCGCGGTCCACGTGGAAGACGCCCAGGGCCACCCGCCCCACCGACGCCACCGTGTCACCGGTGAACAGCACGCCGTGGCGCGGCAGGTGCACCGCCATCGAGCCGTCCGTGTGGCCCGGCGTGTGCACCACCCGCGCCCCGTCGCCGAAGCCCAGCTCGTCCCCGTCCGCGACCTCACGGTCCACCCGGGCCGGCGGCGCCACCGGAACCGTCAGCCCGTGCTCGTACAGCGGAACCTCCCAGTCCAGCAGGACCGGGTCGGGGACCGGCGCCTCGCCCCGGACGGCCGGCGCGTCCAGGGCGTGGGCCACCACCTCGGCGCCGTACCGGGCGGCCAGTTCACCCGCCGCGCCCACGTGGTCCCGGTGGGCGTGGGTCAGCACGATCCGGCGCAGGTCCTCGGGGCGCAGGCCCCGGCTCCGTATCGCCGCCTCGATCCGCGGACCCGCGCCCGCCCAGCCCGCGTCGATCAGCGTCAGGCCGCCGTCGCCCGCGTCCCCGTCGGCCCACAGATAGGCCTGGCCGATCAGGAAGCGCAGCATGAGCAGTCGGGGCCGTACCTCGATGACATCCATGTTCATGGTCATGCCACCGAACGTACGCACGCCCCGCCCCCGGCGCCCCCGACTCTGCTGTGCGCAGATTCGCCGTCGGCTCAACCGCGCCCGGACGCGGCGTAGTTCAGCAGGAACACCGCCTCCGCGACCGACATGCGCTCCAGCTCGTCCGGCGACACGCTCTCGTTCACCGCGTGGATCTGCGCCTCCGGCTCGCTCAGCCCGATCAGCAGGATCTCCGAGTCCGGGTAGAGCGCCGCCAGCGTGTTGCACAGCGGGATCGACCCGCCCATGCCCGCGATCTGCATCTCCTGGCCCGGGTACGCCACCCGCAGCGCCTCGGCCATCGAGGTGTACGCCGGGCTCGTCACGTCCGCCCGGAACGGCTGGCCCTGCCCCACCTGCTCCACCGACACGCGCGCGCCCCACGGCGTGTGTGCCTCCAGGTGCGCGGTCAGCAGCTTCGTCGCCTCGGCGGCGTCCTGGCCCGGCGGTACCCGAAGGCTGATCTGGGCGCGCGCGGTGGCGTGCACGGACGGGGTGGCGCCGACGACAGGCGGGCAGTCGATGCCCATGACCGTGACGGCCGGGCGCGCCCACAGCCGGTCGCCGACCGAGCCGTGACCGATCAGGCCCACACCGTCGAGCACCTTGGCGTCCTTGCGGAAGTCCTCGTCGGGGTACTGAAGGCCCTGCCACTCGCCCTCGGCGTCCAGCCCGTCGACCGTCGTCGAGCCGTCCTCCGCCCGCAGCGAGTCCAGTACGCGGATGAGCGCGGCCAGCGCGTCCGGCGCGGCCCCGCCGAACAGCCCCGAGTGCAGATTGCCCTGGAGGGTGTCCACCGTGACGCGCACCATCGTCATCCCGCGCAGCGTCGCCGTGACGGTCGGCAGACCCGCCCGGAAGTTCCCCGCGTCACCGATCACGATCGCGTCCGCCGCCAGCAGCTCCGGGTGCGCCTCCGCGTACCGCTCCAGGCCGCCCGTGCCCTGCTCCTCCGAGCCCTCGGCTATGACCTTGACAGCGACCGGGATACCGCCGTTCGCCTTGAGGGCGCGCAGCGCGAGCAGGTGCATGATGAAGCCGCCCTTGCAGTCGGCTGCGCCGCGCCCGTACCAGCGGCCGTCCTCGCGCTCGGTCAGCTCGAACGGGGGCGTGACCCAGCCGGCCAGGTCGAGCGGCGGCTGCACGTCGTAGTGCGCGTACAGCAGCACCGTCGGCGCGCCCTCGGGGCCGGGGAGGTAGCCGTACACCGACTGCGAACCGTCCGGGGTGTCGAACACCGACACGTCCTGGAAGTCCTCCGCCCGCAGCGCGTCCGCCACCCAGTCCGCCGCCGCCCGGCACTCGCTCGGCGGGAACTGCGCCGGATCCGCCACCGACTGGAACGCCACCAACTCCGTGAGCTCCGCCTTCGCGCGGGGCATCAGGGAGGCGACGGTCTCGGCGATCTGCGGGACCGGCCGGGTCGGCTGGGCGGTCATGGGCACGCTCCTGGTGGGTGCGACGTTAAGACTGGCGTTGCGTGTGTCGTTGTACCGCGAACGCGCGTCCGATCCTCCCACAGTGGGCGGGGACGGCCCGCGCCGTAGGATGCGATCACAGGCACGGGCCATGGGTCGGATCAGTCGGAACCAGTCGGAACCAGTCGGGATCAGGAGCAGAAGCACATCGTGAGCAGCGAGAACGCAGACGCCGGTAACGAGTACTCCGCGCCGGTGTGGGATGTCGTCGTGGTCGGCGCGGGGCCGGCGGGAGCGTCCGCGGCTTACGCGGCGGCCGTCGCGGGCCGTCGGGTGCTGCTGCTGGAGAAGGCGGAGCTGCCGCGCTACAAGACGTGCGGCGGGGGCATCATCGGCCCGTCGCGCGACGCCCTGCCGCCCGGCTTCGAACTGCCGTTGCGGGACCGGGTGCACGCCGTCACGTTCTCGCTGAACGGCCGCTTCGCGCGCACCCGCCGCTCGAAGCGGATGCTGTTCGGGCTGCTGAACCGGCCCGAGTTCGACGCGGGTCTGGTCGAGCAGGCGCAGAAGGCGGGCGCCGAACTGCGTACGGGCGCCACGGTGTCGCGCGTTGAGCAGCACGGCACGGCGGTGCCGGACCGGCGTACGGTCGCGGTCGTGCTGGCCGACGGGGAGGTCGTGCTCGCGCGGGCGGTCGTCGGCGCGGACGGCAGTGCCAGCCGGATAGGGGCGCACGTCGGGGTCAAGCTGGACCAGGTCGACCTCGGCCTGGAGGTGGAGATCCCGGTTCCGGAGACGGTCGCGGAGGACTGGGCGGGGCGGGTGCTCATCGACTGGGGTCCGATGCCGGGCAGTTACGGATGGGTGTTCCCCAAGGGCGACACGCTCACCGTGGGCGTGATCTCGGCGCGTGGCGAGGGGTCGGCCACGAAGCGGTACCTGGAGGACTTCATCGCCCGGCTGGGGCTCGCCGGCTTCGAGCCCGCCATCTCGTCGGGGCACCTGACGCGGTGCCGCAGCGACGACTCGCCGCTGTCGCGCGGGCGGGTGCTGGTGTGCGGTGACGCGGCGGGGCTGCTGGAGCCGTGGACCCGCGAGGGGATCTCCTTCGCGCTGCGCTCCGGGCGCCTGGCGGGGGAGTGGGCGGTACGGATCGCCGAGGCGAACGACGCCGTGGACGCGCGGCGCCAGGCGCTGAACTACGCGTTCGCCATCAAGGCGGGGCTGGGCGTGGAGATGGCGGTCGGGCGCCGGATGCTCGCCCTGTTCGAGAAGCGGCCGGGCCTGCTCCACGCGACGATCACCGGCTTCCGCCCGGCGTGGCGCGCGTTCACGGACATCACCCGCGGCGTCACGACCCTGGCGGGCCTCGTCCGCAACTCCGCCGTGGCTCGCCGGGCCCTGGACGCCCTGGACCGCCGGCAGTAACGGGCCTTGCCGGGCCGGGAGGCGGTGACGGGCCGGCGGCCGGCGCGCCGGCTCAGCACGGGGTTATCCGGAACACCGGATGCCGGTGCGCGATGGCGCGCAGGTCCTCGTCGGGCGAGTCGGGGCCGACGCCCTTGAAGAAGATGCCGACCTCGGCCTTCCAGCGCTTGAGGTAGGCCCGCAGCACGTCGGGCTTGTCGTCGTCCCCGACCTCCACGGCGGTGAACGCCTGGACCCGCCTGCCCAGGTGCAGCTCACCGCCGCCCGCCGCGCGCATGTTGTGCGTCCACTGGACGTGACCGCGCGGCGCCACCAGGTACTGGGCGCCGTCCACGGTGAGCACGTTGACCGGCGTACGCCGCCACTCCCCGCTCTTGCGGCCCCGCACGGCCAGGACGCGCGAGCCCCAGACGCTGATGCCGCGCCGGGTCATCCAGGCGACCGCCCGGTTGACGACATGGATGGTGACCCAGCCGGGCTTGATGACGTGCCGGGACTCTGCGGACATGGAACGGACCTCCAAAGTGTGAGCACTGCTCTCGCTTGAGAGCAGTGTGCACGGGAGCGGTGCTCTGGAGCAAGAGCACTGCTCTCTTTTCAGTGCACCGCTCTGGAAGGTGGCAGACTGCTCTCCATGACCACCGTGCGAGGAGCCAGGGCCCGGGCCCGTGTCGAAGTCACCACCGCCATCAAGGACGAGGCGCGCAGACAACTCGCCGCCGAAGGTGCGGCGAAGCTGTCCCTCCGCGCCGTCGCCCGGGAACTCGGCATGGTCTCCTCCGCCCTCTACCGCTACTTCCCGAGTCGTGACGACCTTCTGACCGCGCTCATCGTCGATGCCTACGACGCGATCGGCGCCGCCGCCGAGGCCGCCCTTCAGCCCACGGGCGGCGCGGCCGGTCCAGCCGCCGGCCCGGGCGCCCGCCCCGACCGCGGTCCCGACGGCAGTCCCCGTGCGCGTTGGGTCGCCGTCTGCCGGGCCGTGCGTGCGTGGGCCGTGGCTCATCCGCACGAGTACGCGCTGATCTACGGCTCGCCCGTGCCCGGTTACTCCGCCCCGCAGGTCACGGTCGCCCCCGCCTCCCGGGGCGCGCTCGTCCTCCTCTCCGTCCTCCGGGACGCCCACCGCACCGACGGCGTCGCGCCGCCGCCGCTCGCCGAGGGGCTGCGGACCGAGGCGGACCGCCTCGCGGCCGATCTCGCCCCGGACCTCCCGCCCGCCCTGGTCGCCGCGTTCGTCGGTGCGTGGTGCCAGCTCTTGGGGCTCGTCTCCTTCGAGGTGTTCGGCCACTTCAACGGGGTCGTCGAAGACCCCGATACCTTCTTCGTCCACTCGGTTGACCGGCTCGGGCGCGACCTCGGGCTGCTCCGGTGACGCCGTAGGTCACCGCTCGCGTCATACATGACGGCGGTTGTCAGGTACCGCCGTCATGATCGCTTCTCGTCGGCACTGACGAAGGAGCGTGCAGGTGACGTGTGATGACATCGGCCCCCGGGCCACCGGTACGGCCGCCACGGGCACGCCGGCCGCGCGTGCCCGACTGCGCCGGATCCTCGCCATGGACGCGGCCGGGATGACGGTGTTCGGGCTGATGTACCTCTGTGCGTCCGCGCCCCTCGCCCGGCTGCTGGGCGTCACCGAGGGGCTAGTGGTGAGCCCCCGACCCTTCTCCGGCCCTCCCCTTCTGGAGTTCACCTTGAGAGCCGGGAAGCGTGGGAGGCCGCCACCGCGGACGCCGAATTCCAGCAGCGCACGCGCGCGGCTCGCGAGGGCGCGGGCACACCGGTCACTCCCCATCCGGGCCTGTACGACGTGGTCGCCGACTTCCAAGACGACCGAGCAGGACAGGGATCTGCCTAAAGCTTTAACGATTTGCCTAAAGGCTTTAGGCAAGCGCACAATCGAGTGCGTCGAACGGGAGGGCTGACATGGTGCGCGCGGGACTGACCCCGGAACGCCTGGCCAGGGCCGGTGCGGAACTGGCCGATGAGGTCGGCTTCGAGTACGTGACCGTCTCCGCGCTCGCCAGGCGCTTCGACGTCAAGGTCGCGAGTCTCTACTCGCACGTGAGGAACTCCCGCGACCTCAAGACCCGGATCGCCCTGCTCGCCCTGGAGGAACTCGCCGACAGGGGCGCCGCCGCGCTGGCCGGACGTGCCGGCAAGGACGCCCTGGCCGCGTTGGGGAACGTCTACCGCGACTACGCCCGGGAGCACCCGGGCCGCTACGCCGCGGCGCAGCTCAGGCTCGACCCGGAGACGGCCGCCGCGAGCGCGGGCGGCAGGCACGCGGAGATGACGCGGGCGATCCTGCGCGGCTACGACCTGAGCGAGCCGGACCAGACGCACGCGGTCCGGCTGCTCGGCAGCGTCTTCCACGGTTACGTCAGCCTGGAGCTGTCCGGCGGGTTCAGCCACAGCGCCCCCGGCTCGCAGGAGAGCTGGGAGCGGATCCTGGACGCCCTCGACGCCACGCTGCGCAACTGGCCCACGCGGCCCTGAACGCGCCCACCCACCCACCACTTCGAGCAACAGGCCGAGCCATGCCCACCACGGACCACCCGATCACCACGCCCGTCACCGCGGACCTCCTGCGCGGCGCCCTCGACGTGGAGCGCACCGAGCACGGCGTGCTGCCGCACCGGCTGCCCGCCTGGGCCCGCGCCCAGTGCACCGACGGGCAACTGGCCATGGCCGAGGCCCAGCCCTCCGGCGTACGGCTGGTCTTCCGCACCCGCGCCACCACCGTCGAACTGGAGACGCGGCCCACCAAACGGGTCTACGTCGGAGCCCCGGCCCGCCCGGACGGCATATACGACCTGCTCGTCGACGGCGCCCTGGCCGGACAGGCGAGCGTCGGCGGCGGCAACACCCTGACCATCGACATGACCACCGGGACCGCCGACCACCGGACCGGCCCGTCCGGAACGCTCCGCTTCACCGGCCTGCCCGACCGCGACAAGGACGTCGAGATCTGGCTCCCGCACAACGAGACCACCGAGCTGATCGCCCTGCGCACCGACGCCCCCGTCGAGCCCGCACCGGACCGGGGCCGCAAGGTGTGGCTGCACCACGGCAGTTCGATCAGCCACGGCTCCGACGCCGCGAGCCCCACCACCACCTGGCCCGCACTCGCCGCCTCCCTCGGCGGCGTGGAACTGGTCAACCTGGGCCTGGGCGGCAGCGCCCTGCTCGACCCGTTCACCGCCCGTACGATGCGGGACACCCCCGCCGACCTGATCAGCGTCAAGATCGGCATCAACCTGGTCAACACCGACGCGATGCGCCTCCGCGCCTTCACCCCCGCGCTCCACGGCTTCCTCGACACCATCCGCGACGGCCACCCCACCACACCCCTGCTGGTCGTCTCCCCGATCCTGTGCCCCATCCACGAGGACACACCCGGCCCCAGCGCCGCGGACCTCACCGCCCTGAGCGCCGGGGAACTGCGCTTCCGCGCCACGGGCGATCCGGCCGAGCGCGCGAGCGGGAAACTGACCCTGGGCGTCATCCGCGACGAGCTGGCCCGGACAGTGGCGCAGCGGGCGGCCCAGGACCCCCACCTGCACTACATGGACGGCCGTGACCTCTACGGCGAGCCGGACGCCGCCGAGCTGCCGCTGCCCGACCGGCTCCACCCGGACGCCGCCACCCACCGCCGCATCGGCGAACGCTTCGCCGCGCTGGCCTTCGCCCCGAACGGCGCCTTCGCCCCGAACGGCGCCTGCAAGGACGGCGGCGCCGTACTCCCGGGGGAGTACCGCTGATCACCCCGCCCGGCTGACGCCGCACCCGGGCGGCCGCGTCTAGCGTGGCCGTATGCGAGGCAGGAACCGGAGCGGTGACGAGGGACGGACGCGCCACGCGCCGCGTGCGTGCGGCGGCGGCCGGGTGCCGTCGCCGGAGGGGCGGGCCGGGGGGCCGCCGTGGGTGCGCGACTGGCCCGGGCGTGAGCCCGGTGGGGGAGTGCCGTGGCGTTCCAGCCTCCTGCTCGCCGTGTTCGTACTGGTCGGCAGCGGCTTCGCGGCCAGGGGCCAGCCGGACCGGGAACCGCTGGACGCCCTCGCGCGGGCGCTGCTGCTCGCGGGGCCCGCGATGCTCCTGCTGCGCCACCGGTACCCCGTCACCGTGCTGCACGGCGTCGCGGCGACCGCGCTCGTCTACCTCGGCGCCGGTTACCCGTACGGACCGGTCTTCCTCACCATCGCCGTCGCCGTCTTCGCCGCGATCGTCGCCGGGCACCGGTACGCGGCCTGGTGGGTGCTCGGCCTGCTGTGGGCGGGGCACCTGCTGGTCGCGCACTGGCTGTACCGGTACCTGCCGCCGGCCGGCGACGGGCCCGCGCCCTGGGGCCAGGAACTGCCCATCGCCGCGTCCGTCGTCGCCATCGTCACGCTCTCCGAACTCGCCCGCGTACGCCGTCAGGAGTGGGCGCGCGTACGGGCCGAACGGGCCGCCGCCGAGAAGCGCCGCGCCGACGAGGAGAGGCTGCGGATCGCCCGCGAGCTGCACGACGTGCTCGCCCACTCCATCTCGGTGATCAACGTCCAGGCGGGCGTGGGCCTCGCCCTGCTCGACTCCGACCCCGAGCAGGCGCGCACCGCGCTCACCACCATCAAGGCGGCCAGCAAGGAGGCGCTCGGCGAGGTACGGCAGGTGCTCGACACCCTCCGCACGCCGGGCGAGCGCGGCGAGGCGCCCCGCGCCCCCGCCCCCGGCCTGGACCGGCTCCCCGAGCTCGTCGAGCAGGCGGCGAGCGCCGGACTGGCCGTCGAGGTGACGACCGACGGGACGAGGGCAGACCTGCCGCCCGGCGCCGACCTCGCCGCGTTCCGCATCGTGCAGGAGGCCCTGACCAACGTGGTCCGCCACTCCGGATCGCGCACCGCCCGCGTACACCTGGCGTACGCGCCCGGCCGCCTCGACCTCCGTATCGACGACGAAGGCCCCGCCACCGGCACCGACGCGGGCGGCACGGGCAACGGGCTGGCCGGGATGCGGGAGCGGGCGGCCTCCCTCGGTGGCACGATCGAGGCGGGCCCGCGCCCGGACGGCGGCTTCCGCGTGCACGCCACGCTGCCCCTGCGCCCGACGAAGGAGAACACTCCGTGATCCGTGTGCTGCTCGCCGACGACCAGGCCCTAGTCCGGGCGGGATTCCGGGCGCTGCTGGACGCGCAGCCGGACATCGAGACCGTGGCGGAGGCCGCCGACGGCGAGGAGGCCCTCGCGCGCGTACGGGAACTGCGGCCGGACGTCGTCCTGATGGACATCCGGATGCCGGTGCTCGACGGGCTGGCCGCCACGCGCCGCATCACCGAGGACGAGCGGCTGGACGGCGTGAAGGTGGTGATGCTGACGACGTTCGAGCTGGACGAGTACGTCTTCGAGGCGATCCGTGCGGGCGCGTCCGGCTTCCTCGTCAAGGACACCGAGCCGGACGAACTGCTGCGCGCCGTACGGGCGGTGGTCGCCGGGGACGCCCTGCTGTCGCCGGGGGTCACGCGCCGACTGATCGCGGAGTTCGCCGCCCGCTCCAAGCGGCCCGTCGGCGACGCGCGGCTCGACGGGCTCACGGAGCGCGAGCGGGAGGTGATGGCGCTCGTGGGCATCGGCCTGTCGAACGAGGAGATCGCCCGGCGGCTGGTAGTCAGCCCCCTGACGGCCAAGACGCACGTCAGCCGCACGATGGTGAAGCTGGGCGCCCGCGACCGCGCCCAACTCGTCGTGCTGGCCTACGAGTCGGGCCTGGTCCGCCCCGGCTGGCTCGGCTGAACGCGCGACCCGTCCCCGAACCGCCACAGCACCCGCACCACCCGCGTCGCGAAGCCCAGGCAGCCCGCCGTCGCGGCCACCACCAGCACGCCCCGCGCCGCGCCGCCCTCCAGGCCCAGTACGAGCACGGGCGCGGCGCACACGAGGAACAGCCCCACCGCCAGGAGCGCCGCGGTCACCAGCGCGTACCCGATCTCGACGGTGATGGCGTCCCGTTGAGCCTGTGTTCGATTCCCCATGGGCCGAGTGTCACAAGCGTGCGGCCGGTGGGCAAGCACATCGCCCACCGGCCGCACCGCGCGCGTCGACGGATCAGTCCCGTACGCCGACGGGCTCGGCCTCCTCCGCCCTCGTACCGGCCGACTTCGCGACCACGACCGACCGCTGGGGCGTACGCGCACGGCGGTCGCCGCGCAGACCGGTGAGGGTGATCAGCAGTCCGGCGAGCGCGATCGCGGTCACGACGACGAGGCCCGGCCGGAAGCTGTCCAGGACCGCCTGCGGGGACGCCGCGGGACCGCCCTCGTGGCCACCGGCCGTGATCACGGCGGTCACGACGGCGAGGAAGATGGCACCGCCCACCTGGATGGAGGTGTTGAGCAGCCCGGACACCATGCCCTGCTCCTCGTCGTCCACGCCGTTGGTAGCCTGGATGTTGAGGGAGGGGAAGGTCAGGGCGCAGGCGGCTCCGAGCAGCAGCATGGAGGGGAGGATGACGGCCGCGTAGCGCGGAGTGAGATCGACCTGGAGGAAGATCGCGTACGCGGCGACCAGGAGCGTGAAGCCCGTCGCGATCACCCGGGGCGTACCGAACCGGTCGACCACGTCACCGATCTTGGTGGAGGAGAGCGCCACCAGCACACCGGCCGGCAGGAACGCGAGCGCGGTCTGGAGCGCGCTCCAGCCGAGCAGGGACTGCATGTACTGCGTGACGATGAACTGGAAGGCGACGTACGAGCCGAAGAACGCGGCGGCGCCGAGCTGGGCGCGCAACTGCGAACCGGAGCGCAGCACGCCGAGCCGCAGCAGCGGGCTCGCGCTGCGCCGCTCGATGGTGACGAACGCGGCGAGCAGGGCGGCGGTGGCCAGGAAGGAGAGCAGCGTACGGGCGGAGGCCCAGCCCGCCTCGGGCGCCTGGACCACGGTGAACACCAGCAGCAGCATGGCGGCCGTGCCGGTGACGGCGCCGGGGACGTCGTAGCCGCCACGCGTGTCCTCGCGGTCGCTGTGCGGGATCAGCTTCAGGCCGGCCACCAGGGCGAGCAGCGCGATGGGCGCGGGCAGCAGCATGGTCCAGCGCCAGCTCAGCTCGGTGAGCAGCCCGGACAGCACCAGGCCCATCGAGAAGCCGGTGGCGGCGCAGGTGGTGTAGATCGACAGGGCCCGGTTGCGCTGCGGACCCTCCTTGAACGTGGTGGTGATGATCGAGAGGCCGGCGGGGGCGGTGAACGCGGCGCTCAGGCCCTTGATGAAGCGGCTCGCGATCAGCAGCGGCCCGGAGTCGACGAGTCCGCCGAGCAGGGAGGCGAGCGCGAAGACGGCGAGGGCGATCAGGAAGACCCGGCGGCGGCCGAGGAGGTCGGCCGCGCGGCCGCCGAGCAGCAGGAGACCGCCGTAACCGAGGATGTAGCCGCTGACGATCCACTGGAGGGTCGCGGTGGACAGCCCGAGGTCGGTGGCGATGGAGGGCAGGGCGACGCCGACCATCGAGACGTCGAGGGCGTCGAGGAACATCGCGGCGCACAGGACCAGCAGGGTGCCCCAGAGACGGGGGCTCCAGCGGTCCTCCGTGGCCGAAGGCACGCCAGGGGAGGGGACGTTGAGCGGAGAGGTCATGCGCAGCACAGTACATGCACGTGCATTGAATGCAAACGCATTTAATTCCGATGCAACAAACGGTGTCTTCCCTGCTAACGTGGCTCCATGGCTGTGACGAAGTCCGAGCGCGCGCTCGTGGAACAGTGGCGCGACGTGCTCGCCCTGCACGCCCGCACGATGTGCGAACTCGACCGTGCGCTGCACCGGCACGGGCTCGGCGCCAGCGACTTCGAGGTCCTCGACGTCCTCGCGGAGGGCGCGGCGGAGGACGGTGGCTGCGCGTACCGCGTGCAGGAGCTCGCCTCCCGCGTGCACCTCAGCCAGAGCGCCCTGTCGCGGCTGGTCGCGCGGCTGGAGAAGGACGGCCTGGTGACCCGCGGCATGTGCAGCGAGGACCGGCGCGGAGTACGGGTCGCCCTGACCGACGCGGGCCGCGCCCGGCACGCCGAGGCGCAGCCCCTCCAGCGTGCCGTGCTGAGCCGGATGCTCGCCGGAGAGCCGGGGCCGGTGCCGGTGCCCGGGTCTACGACCAGGTGACGGCGGACGACTCCCGCCACAGCCGAGCCAGCCGCCCGTCCCCGGTGACGGTCACCGCGTCGGTGGGCAGCCGGTTCCACAGGGTCAGGTACAGCCGCCCGGCCGGTCCGCTCAGCTCGCAGTCCGCGGACCCCTCGTCCGTCCGCACCGCGCGCGGCGCCTGATCCGACAGCCGTACGGTCCACACGTCACCGGTGTCCGTCGCCCGTACGCGCAGGACGCCCGGCTCCGGCGTGCGCACCCGGCTCTTCTCCCGGGCGTGCATGCCGCACAGCAGCTCGTCGATCCCGTCGGCTGCGAACGCGGGCGCCACCTCCGGCACCTCCGCCGCTCCCGCCCCGAGCGCCAACTGCGCGTCCACCCGGTGGATCGCGGTCTCGTGCGCCTGGCGCCGCGCCCAGAACGCGCGCGGTGAGGGCGCGGGCAGGAACGCCCAGCACTCCAGGGAGTCGGGCGCGTCGGTCAGCGCGGCGACCAGCCGGCCGTGGCCCTCGCGGAACCAGGCCAGCAACTCGGCGCCGTCCAGGTCCGGTTCGCCCTCGGCCGGGTGGAACGAGGTGTGCCCCTCCGTGACGAAGGCGGTGGCCCATCGGTGCACCATGCCGGTGTGCCGCAACACGTCCCGTACCCGCCAGCCGGGACAGCTCGGCACCGGAGCCTCCGGACCGGCCTTCTCGGCCGTCTCGGCGAGCAACTGGCCTTCGGCCGCCAGGGACTTGATGTGCTCGGTGATCTGCATGTCGCGATTCTGCCAGCACGGCGCCGCCCGTGGCCGGTGTGTCCGGATGCTGTCAGGGCGCGGCTGACCGCCCGCCCCGCCCCCGTAGCAGCAGACCGCCCAGTTCCGTGCGGCGGTGCAGGACAGCCCGTCCCGCCCGCACCGTCGTGATCAGGCCCGCCGCCCGCAGCGCCGCGGCGTGGGCGGAGGCGGTGGCGGTGCTGACGCCCAGCCGCCGGGCGAGCCCGCTCGTCGTGTGCTCCTCGGCGAGCAGCAACAGGGCGTCGACGCGGGTACGCCCCAGCACGCCGGCCAGCGCCTCGGCCGTACCGACCGGGCCTGCCGGGGTCAGAGGCACCCCCGGGCCCGCCGCGTACGTCAGGAACAGGGGCCGGCCGGGCAGGTCGGCGATCAGGGGTTGGCCGGTCCAGTGGAAGGTGGGCACCAGCACCAGGCCGCGCCCGCCGAGCTCGATCACCCGGTCGCCCTCCGCCCCGAACTCCCAGACGCCCTCCTTCAGCCGGGCGCCCGGGACCAGGCCGGCGAGTGCGGCGCCGACCCCGTGTTCGGCGACGGTCAGGGCGTGGCGCGTGAACTCCGCCTGGTGCAGATCCCCCACCAGCGGCCACACCGGCCGCAGCGCCGTCTCGAACGCCGCCTGCTGTGCACGGCGCAGGACCTGCCACGCCCCGGCGTCGCCCCGGTGCAGGTCGCGCACCCACGCCGGGGGCCGGATCGCGGTCCCCGCGTACACGCGCTCGATCTCGGTGCGGACCAGCTCCGGGCGCGAGGCCCGCACGGTGTCCAGACCGTCCCCCAGCGTGTCGCTGAACACATCGAGGAAACGGGGCGCTTCGCGCGCGGGGACGAGGTCCGCGAGCGGCCGTACGGCCATCGGCAAGGCCCGGAGCAGCCGCTGTCTCCAGCGCCCGAAGAGCAACTCGTCGCCGGGGACGGTCATCTTCATCAGCGCCGCGTTCAGCTCCTGCAAGGGGGCCGGCCGGGGCGCGAAGCGCACCCCCGCGAAGTCGGCGGCCGTGAAGCGGATCCGGATCACTGTCCCCCCTGGTGCCGTCGCGCCGCCGTCACGGCCGACGCCCCACGCTATCCGGGGCGGCCCGCCGCCGAGGCGCCGCGTGCCGCGTACCCGATCAGGGCCGCGCCCGCGGCCAGCACCGCCACGGTCGTCAGCGCGACCGGCAGGGAGAACCAGTCGGCGAGGAACCCGATCGCGGGCGGCCCGAGCAGCATCCCGCCGTATCCCAGCGTGGAGGCGGCGGCCACCCCGGCGGGGCCCGCCACGGCGCCCGCCCTGGCGACGGCGACGGGGAAGATGTTCGCCAGTCCCAGCCCCGTCACGGCGAAGCCGAGCAGCGCGAGCCACACCGTCGGCGCCAGGGCGCCCAGCAGCATCCCGGTGGCCGCGGTCGCCCCGCCCGCCACCAGGGTGCGGGTCTGCCCGAGCCGCTCAAGCATCGCCGTCCCGGAGAGACGTCCGGCGGTCATGGCGAGCGCGAACAGCGAGTACCCGGCGGCCGCCACGCCCGGGTGGGCGTGCAGGTCCTGCTCCAGGTGGAGCGCCCCCCAGTCGGCCAGCGCCCCCTCTCCGTACGCCGTGCACAGGGCGATCACGCCGAAGACCGCCACCAGCCGGCGCGCCCGGCCGTCCATCCGGCCCGGCGCGCGCTCGTCGGAGGGCACCGCCTCCGGGACGGTGGGGGCGGGGTGGCGCAGGAGTACGGGCCCGGCGGCGGCCGTCAGCGCGAGGCCGGCGACCGTGAGGCCGAGGAGGTGCGCGGTGGGGGAGAGGCCGCCCGCGACCAGGCCGCCGAGCCCGGCGCCGAGCATGCCGCCGAGGCTGAACGCGGCGTGGAAGCTGGGCATCACGGGGCGGCGAAGCGCGGCCACGAGGTCGACGGCGGCGCTGTTCATGGCCACGTTGATGCCGCCGTACGCGGTGCCGAAGACCAGGAGGACCAGGCCGAGGGCGAGCGCCGAGTGGGTCAGCGGGGGAAGCGCGATGCTCAGGCTGAGCAGCACCGCCGAGGCGACCGTCACCGGGTGGCTGCCGAAGCGCCGGCACAGGCGGCCGGTGAGCGTCATGGTCACGACCGCGCCGGCCGACACGCCGAGGAGGGCGAGCCCGAGGTCGCCGGCGGAGGCTCCGGTCTGCTGCTTGATGGCCGGGATGCGGACCACCCAGCCGGCGAACAGGAAACCGTCGAGGGCGAAGAACAAGGTCAGGGCGGTGCGGAGGCGGGCCAGGGTGCGTGAGGCGGTGTCTCCGCCGGAGCCCCCCGGAACGGCCGTCCGTAGTTTGTTTAGGTGCGGCACAAACTCAGGATAGGGGTCGGAGCAGCGCTCATCAACCGCCGGGCACCGGCGTCGATCCGCTTTGGATCCCGGGTGCCCGGCGGTTTTCGCGGGTGTGGGGACGCGCGGGGCTGCCGGATTGCCGTACTGCGGCTGCCGTACTGCACAGCGCGTAGCGCGCCGGCCGGTGCGGGGCGCCGTTACGCGGTGGGCCGGCCGGGCTCAGCCCGGTGTTCGGCCCGTACGGGCGGCCGTCGCGCCATCGGGCGCGCCCGCCCCGCGCGGGCGCCGGTTACGCGCCCGCCCCGTGCGTCACGCGGTCGGGCGAGCGGCCCCGTGCGGGCGGCCGTCACGCGGTCGCCGGGCTCAGCCGCCCGTGCGGTTGCCCTTCGGCTTGCCCCGCTGGTCCGGGGTGCCGTGCGGCGGCGGGCTGCTGGGCTCCGGCGACGTCGCGGGCGATACGGGCGAGCCGCCTTGGCCGTGACCGGCCACGTCGGCCTTGCGGGCGGCCGGGTTGCCGCCGGACAGGGGGGCTCCGGCATCCAGTTGCCGCTTCCGGGCCGTCAGGACCTGGACGACCATGGCGCGGTCGGCGTGCTCATGCTCGTAGTGCAGCAACTGGTCGAGCTCGGGGACGCCGAGCGAGCGGATGCGGTGCTCCAGCGTGCCTACGTTCAGCTCGTCGTAATCGGGCAGCGGGAGTTTGCTGCGGTCGGGGGTGGTCATCCGGATCCTCCCTATGTCTCGTGGACCGTCTCGCCGACGCTCTACCCGTGGACGATCTCCCGGACCTCGTCGACGACGTGCTTGTCCAGCGCGGCGCGCACCAACGCGGCGGCCAGCGCGGGCAGTTCCTCCTTCCCGGCCAGTCCGGCCAGCGCCTCCGGGTCCGCCGGGAGGCCCAGCCGCTTCGCTCCGGCCAGCGTCTTGCCGTCCAGGTACGGCGCCACCTCCGGCCACACGCCCTGTGCCTCGCGCAGGAAGATGTCCGCGCCGGCCGGGCCGATCCCCGGCACCTCCTGGAGCAGGGAGCGAAGCCGCTCCACATCGCCGCCGGCCTTGTCGCGCAGCCGGCGGAGGTCGCCGCCGTACGCGTCGAGGACCAGCTCCGCGGCCTTGCCGAGCTGGGTCGCGGTCCGCTCGTCGTAACGCCGGTAACCGCCCTCGCCGAGCGCGTCCACCCGTTGCTGCCAGGTGGCGTCGCGCATGTGCTTCGCGTCCCGCATCCCCGCGCCGAACAGGGCGCGGGCCGCCGCGACGGCCGTGTCGGCCCGGATGCGGGCGCTCAGCAGATGGGCCAGCACCAGGAGCTGGTACAGCGGCTGGGGGGTGTCCTTGAGGTGGATCCCGGCCTGCTCCGCGTAGGTGCGGCCCTCCTCGTCGAGCAGGGCCCGGACGGTCGTCTCTCTGTCGGGGCGTGCCATGGAACCTCCCGGAACCTCTCGCGGCCTCCGGCGACCGGTCGCCGGTGAACAACCTCCGGTGACCGCCCTCCGGTGACCGCCCTTTCGTGACCGGCCTCCGGTGAGCTGAGCCCCCGGGTGACCGGCCTCCGGCGACGGTGACCGATCTCCGGCGACCCTGCCGCCCGCAGTACCCGTCCACGACCGGCCGAAACAGCACCGCCGGGCCGGACGGGCCCCTGGATCATGGGAGACTCGCCACCATGAACGGCAAGGCGACCACGACCCGATCACGGCTGGACAGAGGCCGCAGCGCGCTCGGACCCGCGCTGGAACTGGTGCACACCGGACGCGCCCCCACCCGCGCCGTCCTCACCGCCGAACTCGGCGTGACCCGTGCCACCGCCGGAGCCGTCGCCGCCGAACTGGAAGCCCTCGGCCTCATCCGCGTCGACTCCCGCCCCGGTGCCGCCGCCGGCTCCCAGGGCCGGCCGTCCCACCGGCTCATCGTCGACGAGAACGGACCCGTCGCGCTGGCCGCCCAGATCCACGCCGACGGCTTCCGCGCCGCCCTCGTCGGCCTCGGCGGCCGCATCGTGGCCACCGCGCCCGGCTGCGTGACCGTCTCCGAGGACCCGGCCCAGGTCCTGGCGGCCGTCGTCGGGGCGGGCGCCGACCTGCTGCGCGAGAGCGGGCGCCGCTGCGTGGGCGCCGGGCTGGCGGTCCCCTCCGCCGTCGCCGAACCCGAGGGCACCGCCCTCAACCCGCTCCACGTCGCCTGGCCCGCCGGTGCGCCCGTGCGCGACATCTTCGCCGAGCTGGTCCGGGCGGCCGGCATCGACGGCCCCGCCTTCACCGGCAACGACGTGAACCTCGCCGCCCTCGCCGAGCACCGGCACGGCGCGGGGCGCGGCGCGCAGCACCTGCTCTGCGTCGCCACCGGGCACCGCGGCGTCGGCGGCGCCCTCGTGCTGGACGGGCGCCTGCACACCGGCAGCTCCGGCCTCGCCCTGGAGGTCGGCCACCTCACCGTGAACCCGGAGGGCCGGCCCTGCTACTGCGGCAGCCGCGGCTGCCTCGACGTCGAGGCCGACCCGCTGGCCTTCCTCATGGCCGCCGGCCGCGAGCCCGGCCCCGAGGTCTCCCTGCTCCAGCAGTGCCGTGACCTGCTCCGCGACCACGCCGGTGACCCGGGCGTACGGGCCGCCACCGAGGAACTCATCGACCGCCTCGGGCTGGGCCTGGCCGGTCTGGTCAACATCCTCAACCCCGACCGCATCATCCTCGGCGGCCTGCACCGCGAACTGCTCGCCGCCGACCCCGAGCGGCTGCGCGCCGTGGTCGCCGACCGCAGCCTGTGGGGCCGCAGCGGTGGCGTGCCGATCCTCGGCTGCACCCTGGACCACAACAGCCTCGCCGGCGCGGCCGAACTGGCCTGGCAGCCGGTCCTCGACGACCCCCTCGCCGCCCTGGGCCGCCCGGCCGCGTAACGGCGCCCCGCCCCAGCCGCGCCCGCGCCCTCACCCCACCCGTACTCCCGTCGTCGTACGCGGACTGCCGCTGCCCGTACGACGACGGGGGCGCCCTCGGCCGGTCAGTCTCGGAGGTACGAGACGACCCATCGCACCGAGGAGCTGACCGAGATGACCACCCTCGCCCACGACGGACCGGGCCCCTGGATCCTCTTCTTCCCGCTGTTCTGGGCGGCGGTGATCTTCACCGTCGTCACCCTGCTGCGCCGCGCCCCGTGGCACCGCCGCCGCCACCACCGGGGCGCTCCCGACGAGCAGTCACCGATCGCTCTCCTCGGCCACCGCTTCGCGGCCGGTGAGATCGACGAGGACGAGTACTGGCGCCGGCTCTCCGTCCTGGAGGAGCAGTTCGGCCGCCCCGCCCCCGGCAAGGGGTGAGCGGCCGGCGTGAGTCCCCGCCCGGTCAGCCCGCCACGGCCGGCCGGGCGGTGGCCCGTTCGCGTACCGCGTCCGCCGCGTCCGCCGTGTCCCCGAAGGGCACCGCGCCCGTGAACGGACCGCTGGTGGCCGCCCCGTACACCGGAAGGGGCGGTATCGGCATGGGCGTGGTCGAGGGCGCCGGAAGGGTGAACCACACGACCTTCCCGGACTCGCCCTGCGGCCGCGCGCCCCAACTCTCGCTGACCGCCTCTATCAGGGCCAGACCGCGGCCCGAAGTGGCCAGCGGGTCGGACGGGTTGACCGTGGGGAGGCGGGGGTCGTGGTCGTGGACCGAGACCGTGAGCCGGTCGAGCAGCAGCTCGATCTCGACGGTGCACATCTTGTCCGGCTCGGCGTGCCGGTGAACGTTCGTCAGGAGCTCGGTGACACCGAGCGCGGCCTTCTCGATCAGACAATCGAGATTCCAGTAGCGCAATTGCGCTGAAACGATTCTGCGGACCTGACCGATCCGCGACGGCAGGGCTTGGAGCTCTACCGTGCACTGCCTGCTTGCCTGGCTGATCACGGCTGCGACTCCCCGAAATAGGTCCGGAAGAAGACGGAGATCGGATCCAGTAGTTGGCTGGCTGTTGGTCCGGCGGGATGGATCGCAGCGTCACCGCCGGTGCACCCTGGGTAGTGATGTCAGTCCAGCGTGGACCAAGGGTGACCGCTTCGCAACTCGCGGCGACCGGTTACCCGTGGGTCCCTGCTGCCACTTCTGTCAGTCCCCGCCGCCGCCCGCCCGGCGTACGGCCTCCAGCAGACGGCCGGCCGGCGCCGCCGCCGCGCCGTGGCTCCGCCGGCCGCGCTGCCCCATGGTCAGCCGGTACCGGGTGCCGTTGAGCGTCGCCACCATGGCGTCGTCGCGTCCCGCGAACCAGGGCCTGCTCGCCCTGACCGCCCGTACCGGCGCGCTGTCGATCACCCGTCCGTAGCTGGTGAGGAGCGCCAGCCTGCCGTCCTTGATCAGGACCTCGCCCGCCCGGGTCAGCGAACGCGGCCACCGTTCGATCCGTACGCCGGTGGCGCTGAAATCGGCCTCGGCCATGTCGTACCCAGCCCCCTTCGCGCAGGTTTATCCGGTCAGTCTGCACAAGTACGCGCCCGTACACCAGGGCGCGTGGGTGGATGCGCCCCCTGCGCCCCTTGCGACGCGAGGGGGCGCGCGGGGGCGCCCCGGCGTCCTCCTGCAAGCGTTCCCTATGGGCCATCAAAGTCATCGTTTGTGCAGGTGAGCGGGGTATGTTCGGGATGGGACAGCAGGGGAGAGAACGATGAGGAGTGGCGCGTGAACACCGTTGAGCAAGCAGGACGACCGGGGTCCGCCGACCCGGCCGTGACCATCGACGTGGACCACAGCGATCCCGCCTACCGGGAGTGGCTGAAAGAAGCCGTACGCAAGGTCCAGGCGGACGCCAACCGGTCCGCCGACACCCACCTCCTGCGCTTCCCGCTGCCCGAACGATGGGGCATCGACCTCTACCTCAAGGACGAGTCGACCCACCCGACCGGCAGCCTCAAGCACCGCCTGGCGCGCTCGCTCTTCCTCTACGGGCTGTGCAACGGCTGGATCCGCCCCGGAAAGCCCGTCATCGAGGCGTCCAGCGGCTCCACCGCCGTCTCCGAGGCGTACTTCGCGAGCCTGATCGGCGTCCCGTTCATCGCCGTCATGCCGCGCACCACCAGCCCGGAGAAGATCCGGCTCATCGAATTCCACGGCGGGCAGTGCCACTTCGTCGACGACTCGCGCAAGATGTACGAGGAGTCCGCCGCCCTCGCCGCCACCACCGGCGGCCACTACATGGACCAGTTCACGTACGCGGAGCGGGCCACCGACTGGCGCGGCAACAACAACATCGCCGAGTCGATCTACCAGCAGTTGCGGCTGGAGCGCTATCCGGAACCCGCCTGGATCGTCGCCACCGCCGGTACGGGCGGCACCTCCGCGACCATCGCCCGCTACGTCCACTACATGATGTACGACACCCGCATCTGCGTCCCCGACCCCGAGAACTCCTGCTTCTTCGAGGGCTGGACGACCGGCAACGCGGACGCCTCCAGCGACTGCGGCTCGCGCATCGAGGGCATCGGCAGGCCCCGGATGGAGCCGAGCTTCGTACCCGGCGCGATCGACCGGATGATGAAGGTGCCCGACGCGGCGAGCGTGGCCGCCGTACGCGCCCTGGAGACCGCCATCGGGCGCAAGGCGGGCGGCTCGACGGGGACCGGCCTGTGGAGCGCGCTGAAGATCGTCGCCGAGATGGTGGCGGAGGGCCGCACCGGCAGCGTCGTCACCCTGATCTGCGACCCGGGCGACCGCTACCTCGACAAGTACTACTCCGACGAGTGGCTCGCCGAACAGGGCCTGGACATCGCCCCGTACAGCGCGGCCATCGACGAGTTCCTCGGCAGCGGCGTCTGGCCGGATCCGCCCGCCACGTCCGCCACGTCCGCCGCCCCCGCCCGGCCCGCTCCGAGCGCCGGGGCCGCGCGCGACTGACGAAACGTTACGGTGCCGGGGACGAGGCGAGTCTGCGGTCGAGGTTGCGCATCGCGTCCCGGAACGAGCGGCCCACCCCGGACCGGGCCAGCCGCATCACCAGCCGGAACGGCGCGGCGCCCTCGGCCGCCATCGTCCACCGCACCCGGGTGCCGGCCCCATGCGGCGCCGGGCTGAGCAGCCACTCCTCCATCAGGGCCCGGACGCCCGGGGCGTTGGTCTCCTCCACTCGGTAGGCGTACCGCTCGGCGGCGTCCGTCACCAGTATCCGTTCCTGGAAGACCACCCCGCCGCGCAGCCGTATCTCCCGGCCGGCACCGCCGGCGGTCGGCCGGGCTGCCGCGATGGCGGGGAACCACGAAGGGCTGTCCGCGACCTCCTCGGCGAGCGCCCGGTACACCGCCGAGGGCGGCGCGGCCACTTCCGTGTCGAAGACCAGACGCAGGGGCGCGGACTCGAGGAAGTCGAGCCCGACAGGGCGCAGTCGGCGTGCCATGGGACCGTACCTCCAGCATATGAGGGGGGTGCCAGGGCCCCACACCATAGCTGCCGACCCGTCAGTTGTCCGCCAGAAGACCGGACAAGGCCCGCCCGAAAATCCAGCGGCCCGCCCGCGCGAGCACCGGATCGCACCACCGCGGCAGCCCCCGGAGGCGCAGCTCCTCCGTCCACGTCACCCGGACCGCCCCCGCGACCGCCTCCCGCACCTCGATCTCGGCCCACCCCGTGACCACCCGGCCCCGCTTCTCCAGCCGGCACACGCCCGCGGCCGTACCGCCCGGCTCGGGCGGCTCCCAGCGGACCACCTCCATCGGGTCGTCGAACCCGACCGGTCCGATCCCGGTACGCATCGTGAACCGGCTCCCCACGCGCGCGTGCCCCGCGCTCACCGCCCTGGCCCGGGTCAGCGGCACCCGCGCCGCATGCGCCTCCCAGTCGGTGAGCCGCCGCCACGCCTCGGCGGCGGACATCGGCGCACCACGGACGATCCGGAACAGAGCCATGCCCCGATCGTATGCGCGCCGGACCGTCCTGCCGGCGGCCGGGGCGACCGCCGGACGGGCCCCCGGGCCGGGGCCGCGTATACGGCCGCCGCACCAGGCGGCCCACCTCACGCCGCTACCCCGTGCCCCGCGCCGTGAGGGCATCCCGCGCCTGAGTGCCCCCGGGCCGTAGCGCGCGCCCGCCCCCGCCGCAGCGCCCCCAGCCGCGCGCCGAACGCGGCACGTCAGGCCGCGTCCTCCTCGCCCGCCACGACCAGGCCCGGCAGGTGCTCGGCCATCTCGGCGCGGGCCTCGTCCGACAGGCCGCCGTCCGTCACCAGGGCATCGATCTGGTCCAGGCGGGCGAAGGAACTCAGGCCCACCACGCCCCACTTGGTGTGGTCCGCCACGACGACGACGCGCCGCGCCGAGCGGATGAAGCGCCGGTTGGTCTCCGCCTCCGCCAGGTTCGGGGTCGACAGACCGGCCTCCACCGAGATGCCGTGCACCCCGAGGAACAGCACGTCGAAGTGGAGCGAGCGGATCGCCTGGTCCGCCACCGGACCGACCAGCGAATCCGAGGGCGTCCGCACCCCGCCCGTCAGCACCACGGTCGCCGCACCCGGGCGCGGGGCGCCGCCCGAGCCGGTGCGCTGCGCCGTGTGGAACACATCGGCGACCCGTACCGAGTTGGTCACCACCGTCAGGTCCGGCACCTCCAGCAGGTGCTGGGCCAGCGCGTACGTCGTCGTACCGCCCGACAGGGCGATCGCGCTCCCCGGCACGGCCATCGCCGCGGCCGCCCGCGCGATATCCTCCTTGGCGCCCTGCTCCAGCGAGGACTTCGCCTCGAACCCCGGCTCGTGGGTGCTCGCCTCGACCAGCGGCACCGCGCCACCGTGGACCTTCTCGATGACGCCCTGCCGGGCCAGCGCGTCCAGGTCCCGCCGCACGGTCATGTCGGAGACGTTGAGTTTGCGGGTGAGCTCGTTGACCCGCACCCCGCCGCGCCGCCTCACCTCGTCCAGGATCAAGGCGCGCCGCTGCTCCGCGAGGAGGTTCTGGTTGTCGCTCACCGCAGGGGCCGGTCCTTCCATGTCGTCACCACCGCTGGCCAAGGCTCATCATCCTGCCACGGGTCCGGAGACAACAGACCGGGGGAGATTCGGTGAGAACCCTGCCACCGACCGCCATGTTCGACGATTCTTGACAATGCCCGGTCACAACCGGTCATGCACACCCCGCAACCCTGCCCGCCCCGCCTTGAGAGGGAGCCACCCACGTGCCCCCTGCCATCCCGGAGCCAACCCGCCCCGGCGCCGCGCTGGAACTGCTCGTCCACGGCGTCGGCGGTACGACGCCCGAGCTCATGCTCGACGATCCCCGTACCGTACGGGTGACCGGCGACGAGACGGCGGCGATCTACCGGCGCACCGTCGACCAGCACGCCGAGGAGGAACCGGAGCGGTTCGCCGACGGACGGCCCGTCCCGGAGGCGTACTGCTGGTGCAACCTCACCTCCGGCAACGGCGCCCGCGCGTTATGGCTGCTGCTCCTGCCGTTCATGGTGGTCAACCTCGCCCACTGGATGCGCCCGCCCGCCGAACGGCAGGCCACCACCGTCCGGCTGTACGGCGTGCTGGTGCGGCTCGTCGCCCTGACCTTGACCGTGCTGCTCACCGCAGCCGCCTGTGAGGTCGCCCTGGACCTCACGGCCTGGCAGTGCGCCGGCTCCACCCGGTGCGCCGAGGAACGGTCCTGGCTCGGCTTCATGTCGGCCGCCCAGGGCGGCTGGTGGTCCCAGCCCGGCCGCCGGCTCGCGCTCGCCGCCCTCGTCCCCGCCGCCCTGGTGGGCCTCCTGTGGTACCTGTCCAACCGCACGTGGAGCGCGTACGAGGCCCAGCGGCCGCCCCGCGGCGAGATGGACGGGGACGGCGTACCCGCCGGGGGGCCCAGGCCCGCCCTCGGCCGCCCCGGCTTCTGGTACGGCCGCCGCCTCGTCGCCCGGCTGCGCGCCGCGCACACCGCCGCCGGGTTCCTCACCGTCGCCGCCGCGGTCGCCGGGGCGGCGGCACGGTACGACCGGCACGCGGCCGGCCCCGCCCGCGAGGTGCTCGGCTGGACGCTGGAGGGCGCCCTGCTGCTCGGCGGGGTCGTCGTGACGTGGGTGGTGTGCCGCCGGGGCCGCAGCGAGAAGCGGCTCGACAACCGGCTCGACCGCGCCGTCGTCACCTGGCTGCCGGCCGCCTCCATCGCCCTGCTCGTCCTCGCGGTCCTGTACGCCGCCTGGTCCCGCCCCGGCTGGCGCTCCACCGGCACCCTGCCCGGGGACGTCACCTTCAGCGTGATCGCCCTGTCCCAGGGCGCCCTCGTCCTCGCCCTCGCCGTGGTGGCGCTGCGGCTGTACCGCCGCGCCCCCCACACCCGTACCGTCCTGCGCGGGCTCGGCGGCCCCGCCGTCGCCATGCTCGCCTGCGCGCTCGGCGGCGTCATGAGCGGCGGCGTCGCACAGCGGGTCGCCGACTGGCTCGACGGCCCGGCCACGCCCGGCACCGGCGAGCACCCCATCGGCCCACCCGTGCTGCTGAGCTGGCAGGCCTCCGTCATCCCCGTCCTGCTGCTCCTGCTGCTCGTCCCCGCCGTCGTCCTCGGCATCCGCACCGCGCTCTCCGCCCGCCGCCTGGCGCCCGTCGTGGAGGCCGAGTACGAGGGCGAGAAGCCCGACCCGGTCCGCACCCGGCGCATCGCCGCCACGCGCGCGCGTGCGGCCCTCACCGACGCGGCGCCCGGCGTCGCCGGCATCGTCGCGGGCGCCACCCTCCTGCTGGGTGCCGCCGCGCTCGTCGGGGCGCGGGTGAGCAAGAAGGTGCCCGGCGAGGCCTTCGAGGGCGGGCACCCGTTCGTCGAGAGCGCGGCCGAGGCGGCGCAGGCGCTGGGGTCCTGGCTGATCGGCTTCGGCTTCATACTGTTCGTCACCTGGGGCCGTCGCGCCTACAAGGACGCCTCCGCACGCCGCACCATCGGCATCCTCTGGGACGTCGGTACGTTCTGGCCGCGCGCCGCCCACCCGTTCGCCCCGCCCTGCTACGCGGAGCGGGCGGTGCCGGACCTCGCCTGGCGGATGTCGTCCTGGACCGGCCGCACGGGCGGCCGCCTGGTCATCTCCGGCCACTCGCAGGGCAGCGTGCTGGCCGCCGCCGCCGTCTGGCAGCTCCCCGCCGCCACCCGGCGCCGTGTCGCACTGCTCACCTACGGCTCGCCCCTGGAACGGCTGTACGGGCGGTGGTTCCCCGCCTACTTCGGGCCCCGCCCCCTGGCCGCCCTCCACCGGGAGGTGCACTGCTGGCGCAACCTGTGGCGCCGCACCGACCCCATAGGCGGGCCGGTGAACGTCCCCGCCGAAGGGGACAAGCCGGAGGTCGACCACCGGGCGCTGCGTGACCCGGTCGTCTACGGCCGCACCCACGAGCACCCGCTGCCCGAACCGATCCTGGGCCACGGCGACTACCAGGCCGACCCGGTGTTCGCCAAGGAACGCACCGTACTGCTCGACCGGCTGCCGCCCGCCCTGCCGTTGCCGGTCCCGGCACCGGTGCCGGTGCCCGAGCAGCGGACCGAGGAGCCCGGGCAGCGGACCCAGGAGACCTCACCGGACGGGGCTCAGGGCAGCTCGGGCAGGTCCTCGGGGTAGAGGAGGGTGAGGTCGTCGGTGCTCATCTCGGTGAGCCCGGCGACCCGGCCCGCGTGCCGCTCGACCATCGACTCGAACGTCTGGCGGGCGGTTCGGCCGTTGCCGAACGCGGGCCCCTTCGGCAGCTCCGTGAAGTACTTCAGCAGCGCCTCGGCCGTCCCCTCGGCGAGCCGGTACTCGTGGTCCTCCGCCTGCTGCTCCACGATCCGCAGCAGCTCACCGGGCACGTAGTCGTTGAAGGTGATCTTCCGTGAGAAGCGGGACGCCACACCCGGATTGACGGTCAGGAACCGCTCCATCTCGGCCGTGTACCCGGCGACGATCACCACGACCGCCTCCCGGTGGTCCTCCATCAGCTTCACCAGCGTGTCGATCGCCTCACGCCCGAAGTCCCGCCCCGAGTCCTCGGGCGACAGGGCGTACGCCTCGTCGATGAACAGCACCCCGCCGCGCGCCCGGTCGAACGCCTCCTGGGTGCGGATCGCCGTGGAGCCGATGTGCTCGCCGACCAGGTCCACGCGCGACACCTCGACGAGATGGCCGCGCTCCAGCACGCCCAGGGCCGCGAGGATCTCGCCGTACAGGCGGGCGACGGTCGTCTTGCCGGTGCCGGGGGAGCCGGTGAAGACCAGATGGCGGCGGACGGACGCCGCCTTGAGCCCCGCCTCCTGGCGCCTCCTGCCGACCTCGATCATGTTGGTGAGGGTGCGCACCTCGCGCTTGACGCTGTCGAGGCCCACCAGGGCGTCCAGTTCGCCCAGGACGTCCTGGGCGCTGCGCACGGGCGGCCCGGCGGGCGGCTCCGGTATGGCGGTGTTCCGAGCCGGTGCCTGGGGCGTGGCCGGTGCCTGGGCCGGTGTCCGCTCCACGGCCTGGGAGGGCACCGTACCGAGCAGCCCGCCGACGGACCGGGTCGCGGCCAGGACGGTGGTCTCGGCCCGGGCGGTGAGGACCCCGCTCTCGTCGCTGGTGCAGTCCTCGACGACGGGCCCCTCCTCTCCGAACTCGTATCCACCGCGTGCGCACCGCTCCGTACGGCACCGCCTCAGCGTCGTACGGCAGTTGTCCATGACGTGGAAGCCGTACCCCCCGCTGCCCGTCACCCGGCAGCCGTGGAACGTGCCGCGGCCCTCGGCCGAGACGTAGAACCCCGCCTCGGCGGGGGAGGTGACCGTGCACCTCTCGATCGCCGGATCGGCGCCCTTGGTGACGATGACACCGGTCTGTACGGAGTCGATGGTGCACCCGCTCAGGGTGCCGCCGCTGCCGTGGTCGCGGAACCAGGCCCCGGTGGACGCCTCCCGGATGCGGCAGTCGTCGAGCTGGGCGGTGGCGCCGTCGCTGACCGACACCGCCGTGTTCCGCACCTGGGACAGGTCACTGTCCACCACGTCGGCGCGCGAGCCCCGGTCGAGGACGAACAGCGCGTCGGGTACGTCGTGGACGCGGCACGAGTCCAGGACCGCCGTCGCGCCGTCGCTGACCCAGACCGCCGGATAGTCGCCCGTACTGTCGTGGATCTCGCACTGGTTGGCGTCCACGCGCGTGCCCGGGTCCCACACGGACAGCCCGTTGCGGCCGAACCGCCGCACCGTCGAGCGGGTCAGCGTCAGCACCGAACGGGACCGCAGGTCGACCGCGTTCTCCGGGATGTCGTGGATGTCGCAGTCGGAGAGGGTCAGCACGGCGTCGGTGTCGAGGGTGACCCCGTCGGCGGTCGTGCGGTGCACCGACGAGTCGGTGAGATGGGCCGCCGCCCGGCCGGTGACCTGGACGCCGCTGCCCTTGATCTCGTACACCTCGCAGCCGATCGCCTCCAGGCCGCTGCCCTCGCCCGTCACGGACAGCCCCGCGCCCGAGGCGTGGTGGATCCGGCACCGCTCCAGGCGGGGGTGCGCGCCGCCGCGCACGGAGATGCCCGACTGCCCCGCCGACACCACCTCGCACTCCTCGAACACGCCACCCGCGCCGTCCAGTACGCCGATCCCGACGCCCGCCGGATTGTCGACCGTGCAGCGCCGCACGGTGGGCCGCGCCGCGCCCCGCACCTCCACCCCGGCCGCCGAACGGGTCACGATCCGCAGGTCCAGCAGCTCGGGGGTGCCGTCCTCGATGAGCAGCGCGGGCGCCGAGCTGTCCTGGCCCTCCACATGCAGGTCCTGGACGGTCGCCGAGGCGCGCACGGTCAGCGGCACCCCGTCGGCCGGGGCGATCCGCACCGAGCCGACCGCGCCCTCCGTGCCGCGCAGGGTGACGGCGCGCCGGAGGACCAGGTTCTCCCGGTACGTCCCGGGGGAGATGGTCAGGACATCGCCGTCACCGGCGGCCTCCAGGGCCGCGGCGAGGGAGGCGTACTCGCCCGTGCGGCGCCGCCACCGCGATGTGCCGGTGTGCGTCACCTGGACCGTGCCCTGTGCCATGGTGCTGCTCTGCCCCCACCTCGTGCCTCGCGCGTCTTCCCGGACGATCGCACCACCGTAGCGCGCGCGGAGGGGGCGAGTTGACCGGTCGGCCACCCCCGACCGCCGGCCCACCTCGGACCGCCGGTCCGCTCCGGGCCGGGCGGCCACACCGACGGCGGGGACCGGTCAGCTCCCCGTGCCGGTCCTGCCCCAGTCCGGCCCGGCCTGCGCCCACGCCCGGTCCAGTCGCGCGTACCGCCGTTGCACCAACTGCCATACGACGACCCGCCTGGCGCCTTCGACGAGCCCGGCCGCCAGCAGCGAGGTGCCGATGCCGGCGAGCACGGCCTGGTCGTGGGCGGTCTCCTCGGTCATGGGGCGGTCGACCAGCCGGCCCCGGTCGTCGGTCCAGACGCGGAACGTGTCGCCCGGGTCGGCGTTGTCCCGTGCGGTGGTCAGCGCCCCGGTGTGCGCCGCGCCGTCCGGCCCGGTCCACCGGGCGATCACCGCGCGGCGTATCTGCTGCTGGGTGGCAGCCTCGGGGTCGCGCGCGGTCGTCCGGGCACTCTCGTCGCGACCGAGCACATGGGCCGTGACGAGGTGGCGCTGCTCCTGCTGGAGCCGCGCCTCCCGCTGGAGCGAGGTGTTGGTCAGCGCGCCGCAGATCCAGCCGGCGACCGGAGCGGCGACACACATCAGCAGCAGGGCGGCGAGCGCCACCCATGCCTCGGCGAGATCGGTGGCCCGGCGCAGGGGATTGTGCCGCCAGCGCCAGAGTCCGACGACCGCACGCACAGGCCCGCACCCCCTTCCGTGTCCGTCATGCCCGTCAACGCGTCTGCCGGACTCCCGGGTTCCCGTGAAGGCACGGCCTATGCGACGGAGGAGGGTGGGACGGGTCAGCCGAGGATCTCCACCGGGTCGCCGACCCGGAGCGTGCCCGGGTGCTCGGGCACCAGATTCTGGCCGAAGATCATCTTCTTGTCGATGAGGCGGTGCCGCGCCAGGGTGCGCAACGGTTCCTTGCCGCGGCGTGCGGTGCGCTGGTCGGTGGTCGTCACGACGCAGCGCGCGCAGGGCTTGGCGACGCGGAAGGCGACCTCGCCGATCGCGATCCGGGTCCAGCGGTCCTCGTCCCAGGGGGCGGTGCCCTCGACGACCACGGTGGGCCGGAAGCGGTCCATGGGCAACGGGCCCTCGTCGGGGTGACCGCCCTGGGCGATGAGGGAGTTCAGGGCGTCCAGCGAGGAGACGGACGTGACGAGCAGGGGGTAGCCGTCGGCGAAGTTAACGGTCTCCCCGGGCAGCGCGTACTCCGGGTCGATGGGGCGGCGGCGCGCCGGGTCGTCGAGGTGCACCAGCCGTACGTCCTGGCCCAGGTAGGCGCTGAACCACTCGTCCGCGGCGGGCCCGGCCGGTACCGCCTCGACCTTCGACAGGAAGATCTCGGCCGGCACGGTCTCCGACGGCTCCGGTACGGCGACGGTCAGCGGCTCCAGCCCGGGTGCGGACACCCTAATCCCGCCGCCGGGCACGTTCTCGGCGAAGGCCAACGCCAGCCTGGGCTGCTGGCGTTGGGTGACCACCTTCGCCGCGGCGTCGATGAGCATCCAGCGGCGGTCCCCGGCGAGCCCCCATGGCTCGACCGCCGCCTCGACGGGCGAGGCCCCCCGGAGGGACTTGACCGGGCGGACGTGCAGCGAGCGCAGGGCAGGAGTCGGCATGGCCTCATCCTGCCAGCACGCGTGGCGTCCGACCGGGAGAGTCAGTACCCCCCGCCCTGGTAGGGGCGGTTGTACGGGTCGTCGTACGGGGAGGGCGCGGGCGCCGGGACGGGACGGGGCGCCGCCGGGCGCATCGCCTCGTAACCGGTGGGAACCGGCCGCGACTGGTGGTGGGGCTGCGGGCCCGGATAGCCGCCGCGCGGGGCGGTCGGCTGCTGCGGGATGTACGGCGCCGGCATGTGCTGCAGCGGGGCGGGCTGCGGAGCCGCCTGCTGGGGATAGCCGTACGACCCGCCGCCATAGGACGGCATGGGCTGGGAGGGACCCGCCGGGAGGGCGGGAAGAGCCGCGGGGAGCGCCGGCAGGTAGGAGTTGCCGGTGTCGTACGCGGGGGGCACTCGGATCGGCGCGATCTGAGGCGTGCCCCGTTCCGCGACGAGAGAGTCGTAGATCGGGGTGTCCGGGAACGACGGCGCGTTGTAGTACGCGCCGCCGTAGGAACGGGGGGAGGTCATGGCACATAAGTTAAGCCCACGATGTGCTGGTTGGGGAGGCTGATAAGCAGGTTGTTTTACGCGGTGTGAGTGGCCGCCGATCGCCAATACGAGCGAACCCGGGAAAAACGGTCACCGTCCGTGTAAAGGCCAGGCTGATGGGGGGTTACCGGCAGGTCCCCCGAGCCCGCCGAAGCCCCCGGCAAGGTGGCGTATACATAAATCCCCGACCGCTCGGCGGCGGGCACTGGTCAGCATGTCCATGCTTAAAGAAGGTCAATGTTCCACCGGACGTGCGGAGTCTTCACGCCCCATCAACATCGAATTGGGCCGGCGTAACTCCGCGTGCCCGGAAAAGTGCGCTGCGGCGCCGGTGTCCACTTCGTGGCAGCCCGCCCTGACGCCCCGTCACCTGTCCGGCGCGACCTCGGGGCGCGGATAGGTGCGCCCCTTCCAGGCGGCGCCCCGTCCCCGGTGGTGCCGCACCGCCGAATCGACCGTCATGCACAGATAGAGGGACGCCGTGAACGGCAGCAGGAGCGCCCGCCACGGCGACTGCCGGTAGTAGCGGAGCATCGGCACGTACGTCCCCGTCATCACCGCCCACGCCACCGCGCCCAGCAGGCCGGCCGCCGTGTCGCCCGCGAGCAGCCCCACGCACACGGCGGCCGGCGGCGCCAGGTACACCACCGCCAGCCCCGCCACCGTCCCGGCCAGCAGCACGGGGTTGTGCCACAACTGGGCGTACGCGCTGCGCGTCACCATCCGCCACAGATCCGCCAGCCGGGGATACGGACGGATGCTGTCCACCCGGTCGGCGAGCCCCAGCCAGATCCGGCCACCGGCCCCCTGGACCGCCCGCGCCAGCGACACGTCGTCGATCACCGCCTGACGGATCACCTCCGGGACGCGCGCCCGGACGGCCACCTCCGTCCGCAGCAGCACGCACCCGCCCGCCGCGGCCGCCGTCCGCGCCCCCGGCCTGTTGACCCGGCGGAACGGATACAGCTTGGCGAAGAAGTACACGAACGCGGGAACGACCAGCCGCTCCCAGCCCGTCGACGCCCGCAACCGCGCCATCTGCGAGACCAGGTCGAGGCCGTTCGCCGTGGCCGCCGCGACCAGCTCGCGCAGACTGTCCGGTTCATGGGCGATGTCGGCGTCCGTCAGCAGCAGGTACTCCGGCCCGCCGGAGCCGTCCGCCGCGCCACGCGCGCGTGCCCGTGCGATTCCGTGCCGCAGCGCCCACAGCTTCCCGGTCCAGCCGGGCTCCGGCGCGCCGGGCGACACCACCGTCAGCGGCGGCCCTCCGTACCGTACGGCCAGCGTGCGGGCCAGATCCCCCGTGCCGTCCGTGCTGCCGTCGTCCACCAGGAAGATCTCCAGCGGTCCCGGATAGTCCTGCGCCAGCAGCGACGGCAGGCTCAGCGGCAGCACCCCGGCCTCGTCCCTGGCCGGCACCACCACGGCGACGGACGGCCACCGGTCCGGTTCGGCGAGGCGTGGCAGGCGCTGATCGGTCCGCCAGAAGAACCCCTGCCCCAGCAGCAGCCATGCCCAGGCGGCCACCGACCCCAGGGCGATCCACGCAATGGTGCTCATTCGCCGCAGTCTGCCCCACAACGCCGGGAGCGCAAGGGTCGTCGGCTAGGGTGATCGGGTGAAGATCGCGCTTATGGACTCCGGAATCGGCCTGCTGGCGGCGGCCGCCGCGGTACGCCGGCTGCGGCCGGACGCGGCTCTCGTCCTCTCCTCCGACCCCGACGGGATGCCCTGGGGCCCCCGCACGGCCGACGACCTCACCACGCGCGCCCTCGCCGTGGCCCGCGCGGCGGCCGCACACCGGCCGGACGCGCTCATCGTGGCCTGCAACACCGCCTCCGTCCACGCCCTGCCGACGCTCCGCGCCGAGCTGGAGCCCGCGATCCCGGTCATCGGGACGGTCCCGGCGATCAAGCCGGCCGCGGCCGGTGGCGGGCCCGTCGCCATCTGGGCCACCCCCCTCACCACGGGCAGCCCCTACCAGCGCGGCCTCATCCGCGACTTCGCCGGCTCCGTCGAGGTCACCGAGGTGCCCTGCCCGGGCCTCGCCGACGCCGTCCAGTACGCCGACGAGGACGCCATCGACCGGGCCATCGCCGCGGCCGCCGCGCTCACGCCCTCCGATGCAAGGGCCGTCGTCCTGGGCTGCACCCATTACGAACTGGTCGCCGAACGCATCCGGGCCGCCGTACAGCCCGCCGGCCTGCCCCCCGTGGTGCTGCACGGCTCGGCCGACGCGGTCGCCGCCCAGGCGCTGCGCCGCATCGGCGCCCTGCCCGAGCCCGACGCGACACCCGGCACCGGCCTCACCGTGCTGCTCAGCGGCCGCACCGCCGAGCTCCCGGACGCCGCCCTGGCGTACGCGGAAGGCCGTCTGCTGGGCGAGGCCGCGCCGACGCACTGACGGCCGCGCGAACGGCCGTGATTGCGGAACGTGAGTACGCTGCTACTCATGAGGGACCACTCCCGCGCCGAGCGACCTCCCGCAGACCCGGTGCCCGACACCTGGACCGGACGAGCCACCAACCGCGTCCAGTGGGTGCTCGCCGCCGCCGGAGCCGCCTGTGTGGCCCTCGGCGTCGGGCTGGCCGTCGGCACGACGTGGACCTCCGGTACCGCCGCCCTGCTCATGGCGGTCGTCGGCTGCGTCACGGCGGGGCTGCTGGTGCTCTTCGGGACCCTCGCCTTCGTCCACGTCGAGATCACGGTCGACCGGCACGCCCTCGACGTGCGCTGCGGCCACATGGGCGTGCCACGCAGGCGCATCCCGCTCGACACCGTGGTGGACGCCGAATTCGCGCCCTCGGTCACCCCGCGCCAGTGGGGCGGCTGGGGCTACCGCTGGCTGCCCGAGAAGGGCACGGCGGTCGTCGTGCGCCGGGGCGAGGGCCTCATCCTCACCCTGGGCGACGGGCGGAGCTTCACGGTCACCGTGGACGACGCGGAAGCGGCCGTCCGCGTCATCCGCCACCGCCTCCGCCTGCGGCGGCCCACCAAGGACGAGTGGACCCTCACGGACGACCCGGACGGCGCCCCCCTCACGGACGGCCCCGACGGCCCCGGCCCGCACCGCCCGCACCGCCCGGACCCGCACCGCCCGGACCCCACGGCCGACACCGCACCCGGCCGCTGAGGCCACCCCCGCCGGACGATCCCGCCCTCCGGGAGGCGTCGCCCGCCCCGGGGCCACCGGCCGCGCTCCCGTTCGTACAGGAGATCGCCGTAGACTCCGGCACGTGAGCGCCACCATGACCGCCGTCGATGTTCCCCCTCCCGCCCCCGAGAAGCGGCGGGTCCGGTTGCCGGGGTGGTTGGCGCGGTGGGTGCGGCCGGCGGCCGCGGTGCTGTCCGGGGCGCTGCTGTTCCTGAGCTTCCCGCCCCGCCCCCTGTGGTGGCTCGCCGTGCCCGGCTTCGCGCTGCTCGGGTGGACGCTGCGGGGGCGGCGGCTGAGGGCGGGCTTCGGGCTCGGTTACCTCGCCGGGCTCGGCTTCCTCCTGCCCCTCCTCGTATGGACGGGCGAGGAGGTCGGGGCGGGGCCGTGGCTGGCGCTCGTCGCCGCCGAGTCGCTCTTCGTCGGGGCCGCCTGCCTCCTCGTCGCCGCCGTCTCACGGCTCCCCGCCTGGCCCGTGTTCGCCGCCGCCGCATGGATCGTGGGCGAGGCGGCACGCGCGCGTGTCCCCTTCGGCGGGTTCCCCTGGGGCAAGATCGCCTTCGGCCAGGCGGACGGCCTGTTCCTGCCGCTCGCCGCCGTGGGCGGCACCCCCGTGCTCGGCTTCGCCGTCGCGCTGTGCGGCTTCGGCCTGTACGAAGCGGTACGCGTCCTCCGTACGCACAAGGCGGCCGGCACCCTCCCGCGCGGCCCCCTCGCCGCGGCCGCCCTCTCCGTCTTCGTCCCGGTCACGGCCGCCCTCGCCGCCCAGCCGCTCGTCTCCGACGCCGCGCAGGACGGCACCGCCACCGTCGCCGCCATCCAGGGCAACGTGCCGCGCCTGGGGCTGGACTTCAACGCGCAGCGCCGCGCCGTCCTCGACAACCACGCCGACCGCACCGAGCAGCTCGCCGACGACGTCGCGGCGGGCAAGGCGCCGAAGCCGGACTTCGTCCTGTGGCCGGAGAACTCCTCCGACCTCGACCCCTACCGCAACAGCGACGCCCGGCGCGTCATCGACGAGGCGGTCGGGGCCATCGGCGTACCGACCGTCATCGGAGCCGTCGTCACGCCCGAGACCGGAACCCTCCGCAACACCCTCATCCAGTGGGACCCCCGGCGCGGTCCTGTCGCGACGTACGACAAGCGGCACGTCCAGCCGTTCGGCGAGTACATCCCGATGCGCTCCTTCGTACGGATCTTCAACAAGAACGTCGACCGCGTCAGCCGCGACTTCGGACCCGGCAGCGAGGTGGGCGTGTTCGACCTCGCCGGCACGAAGGTCGGGCTGGCCACCTGCTACGAGGCGGCCTTCGACTGGGCGGTACGCGACACCGTCACGCACGGCGCCCGGCTCATCTCCGTACCGAGCAACAACGCCACCTTCGGGCGCAGCGAGATGACCTACCAGCAGCTCGCCATGTCGCGGGTGCGGGCCGTCGAGCACAGCCGTTCCGTCGTCGTCCCGGTGACCAGCGGCGTCAGCGCGATCATCCTCCCGGACGGCTCGATCGTCCGGGAGTCCCGGATGTTCACGCCGGACGCCCTGGTGGCGGAGGTGCCGCTGCGCTCCTCGCTGACACCCGCGACCCGGCTGGGCACGCTGCCCGAGGCGGCCCTGGTGGCCCTGGCCGCCGCCGGGCTGGGCTGGGCGGCGGTACGTGTGGCGGCTGCACGCCGTCGTACTTCGCCGCAGGTACCGACCGCCTAGGGTCGGGGCATGGCGACTCCTGACTTCATCCGGGCCGTGCGGGCCACCGCCGGGCACCAACTGCTCTTCCTTCCCGGCGTCACCTCCGTCGTCTTCGACGACGAAGGCAGGCTCCTGCTGGTCAGACGCGCCGACAACGGCAGGTGGTCGCTCGTCGGAGGCATTCCGGAGCCGGGGGAACAGCCGGCCGTGAGCGCCGTGCGGGAGGTGCACGAGGAGACGGCCGTGGAATGCGTCGCCGAACGCGTGGTCCTGGTGGAGACGCTGCCGACGGTCACGTACGACAACGGCGACCAGTGCCAGTACGTGGACATCTGCTTCCGCTGCCGGGCCGTCGGCGGGGAGGCGCGCGTCAACGACGACGAGTCGCTGGAGGTGGGCTGGTTCCCGCTGGACGCGCTGCCGCCGCTGCGCGAGGGCGAACTGTTCCGGATCAAGCAGGCCCTCACCGACGGCCCCACATGGTTCTCCACCATGGCTGAATAGGGCGAAGTATGTGCCCGGGCCACATCGGCCGTGGGCGCCACGCTCCCTAGGGTGCGGAACATGACCGCACCCCACACCGTCACCTCCCTCGACCTCGGCGGCCGCACCGCGCTCGTCACCGGCGCGGCGAGCGGCATCGGCCGCGCCTGCGCGCTGCGGCTCGCGGCCGCCGGGGCGAAGGTCCGGGCCGTCGACCGGGACGCCCAGGGCCTGGACGCCCTGACCCGGACGGCGCCCGCGACGGCCGGGGCGGTCGAACCCCACGTCCTGGACCTCACCGACCTCGACGCCGCCGAGGAACTGGCGGCGGGCACCGACATCCTCGTCAACAACGCCGGGCTGCAACTGGTCCGCCCCATCGAGGAGTTCCCCCCGGACGTCTTCCACACCGTCCTCACCGTGATGCTGGAGGCCCCCTTCCGGCTGATCAGGGGCGCGCTGCCGCACATGTACGCGCGAGGATGGGGCCGAATCGTCAACCTCTCCTCCGTACACGGCCTGCGCGCCTCCCCCTACAAGTCCGCCTATGTGGCCGCCAAACACGGCCTGGAAGGCCTGTCCAAGACCGCCGCCCTCGAAGGCGCACCGCACGGCGTCACCTCCAACTGCGTCAACCCCGGCTACGTACGCACCCCCCTGGTCGAAGCACAGGTCGCGGACCAGGCGGAGGCCCACGGCATCCCGCCCGAGCGGGTCCTGACCGACGTCCTGCTCAAGGACTCCGCGCTCAAGCGGCTCGTCGAACCCGAAGAGGTCGCCGAGGCCGTCGCCTACCTCTGCTCCCCGCACGCCTCGTTCATCACCGGCACCTCGCTCGTCCTCGACGGCGGCTGGACCGCGCACTGAGCGAGGCACGGAGCACCCCGCGAGTTGTCCACAGGGCTGGTGCGACCACCCGTACGGCAGGTATCCCTGTGACCATGTCCGAAGAACAGCTCCGCACGCCGGAGCCCAGCGCCGACCCGGCCGCCTACCTGGGGCTTCTCGCGCGCGGGGCAGCCGTCGAGGCGTACGACCGGCCCGTGCTGCTCGCCCGTGCGAGCGGCGCCGGCCCCGACGCGCTCGCCGCGCTCGAGCACGCCAAGCAGCTCGCGCTGCGCGTCCGCGCCGAGCTGGAGGGACGCCGGCGCCGCGAGGCCGAGCTGTCGGCGCTGTTCGAGACGGCCCACGACCTGGCCGGGCTGCGCGACCTGGACGCGGTGCTGCGCGCGATCGTGCAGCGCGCCCGGTCGCTGCTGGGCACGGAGGTCGCGTACCTGAGCCTCAACGATCCGGCCGCCGGCGACACCTACATGCGGGTCACCGAGGGCTCGGTGTCGGCGCGCTTCCAGCAGCTCCGCCTCGGCATGGGGGAGGGCCTCGGCGGCCTCGTCGCCCAGACCGCCCGGCCGTACGTGACGGAGAGCTACTTCGACGATGAGCGGTTCCGGCACACGAGGGCCATCGACTCCGGCGTACGGGACGAGGGCCTGGTGGCCATCCTGGGCGTGCCGCTCATGCTCGGCAGCCAGGTGATCGGCGTGCTCTTCGCCGCCGACCGGCGCGCCCGGGTCTTCGAGCGGGAACAGGTCGCGCTGCTCGGCTCGTTCGCCGCGCACGCGGCCGTCGCCATCGACACCGCCAACCTGCTGGCCGAGACCCGGTCGGCGCTGGCCGAGCTGGAGCGGGCCAACGGCATCATCCGCGCCCACAGCGGTGTCATCGAGCGCGCCTCGGAGGTGCACGACCGGCTGACCGAACTGGTCCTGCGCGGCGGCGGCGTCCACGACGTGGCGGCGGCCGTGTCGGAAGTCCTGGACGGCTCGGTGGAGTTCACCGAAGGCCCGCTGCCCAGCGAGTGCGTCGACGGCCACGCGACACGCCGGGGCGACGAATGGGTCGCGGCCGTGTCGGCGGGCGGCGAGGTCCTCGGCGCGCTCGTGCTCCACGGCCACCCGGACCTCGACCCGGTCGACCAGCGGACCCTGGAGCGCGCGGCCATGGTCACCTCCCTGCTGCTGCTCGCCCGCCGCTCCGCCGGGGAGGCCGAACAGCGGGTACGAGGGGAACTGCTCGACGACCTGCTGGACGCGCCCGAGCGGGACCGGCGGCTGCTCAAGGAGCGCGCTGCCCGGCTCCGCGCCGACTTCGACGCCCCGCACGTGGTGCTGGCCGCCCGCATCGACCGACCGGACGCGCCCGCCGGACCGTACGCCGACCGGCACACCGATCCGCAGACCGATCCGCACACCGATCCGCACGCCACCGAGCGGGACGGGGCCGACCGGCAGCGCCTCTGGTCCGCCGCCTCGCACCTGGCGGCCACCCGCCACGGCCTCGCCTCCGCCCGCGACGGCGGCACCGTGCTGCTGCTGCCGCTGGGGCCGGGCGACACCGCCGCCGACCTGGCCCGCCAGACCGCCAAGCACCTCGGCGGCACCCTGCGCGAACCGGTCACCGTCGGCGCCTCCTCCCCGGTCGACGCGCCGGCCACCCACCCGGGCGCCATAGCCCCCGCGTACGCCGAGGCCCGCCGCTGCCTGGACGCCCTGCGCCTGCTCGGCCGCTCCGGCGAGGGCGCGGCGGCCTCGGACCTGGGCTTCCTGGGCCTGCTGCTGGCCGACACCCGGGACATCACCGGTTTCGTGACCCGCACGATCGGCGAGGTCGTCGCCTACGACCGGAGCCGTGGCACCGAGCTGGTCCGCACGCTCGACGCGTACTTCGCCAGCGGGATGAGCCCGGTCCGTACGAAGGACGAACTGCACGTCCACGTCAACACGGTGGCGCAGCGCCTGGAACGGATAGGCCGGCTCCTCGGCCCCGACTGGCAGTCCCCGCCCCGGTCCCTGGAGATCCAGCTCGCCCTCCGCCTCCACTCCATGTCCGCCGCGGTGGCACGCTGAAACGGCCGGCCGCCCCGCGCGGGGCGACCGGCCGATCCGTACCGGCTCAGCGTCCCACCGCGACCCCGTCCTGTTCCTCGGCCACATCGGACAGGTCCCGGTGGCGGGTCTCCCGGGCGCACGCGATCGCGACCACGGTGAGCAGCGCCGCCGCGATGACGTACAGGGCGATCGGCGTCGAGCTGTCGTAATCGGCCAGCAGCGCGGTCGCGATCAGCGGCGCCGGGGCACCGGCCGCCACCGACGAGAACTGCGCGCCGATGGAGGCGCCCGAGTACCTCATCCGGGTCGCGAACATCTCGGAGAAGAACGCCGCTTGCGGCGCGTACATCGCCCCGTGCAGCACCAGCCCGACGGTCACGGCCAGCAGCAGACTGCCGAAGCTCCCGCTGTCGATGAGCGCGAAGAAGGGGAACATCCACGCCCCGACGCCGACCGCACCGATCAGGTAGACCGGCCGGCGCCCGATACGGTCCGACAGCGCTCCCCAGGCGGGGATCACCGCGAAGTGCACGGCGGAGGCGATGAGTACGGCATTGAGCGCGGTCTGCTTGCTGAGCCCGGCCGACGTCGTCGCGTACACCAGGATGAACGCCGTGACGACGTAGTAGCTGATGTTCTCGGCCATCCGCGCGCCCATCGCGATCAGCACATCGCGCCAGTGGTACCGCAACACGGCGACCAGCGGCATCCTCTCCACCTGGGCCGTCTCCGCCTTCCGCGCCTCGGCCCGGGCCAGCGCGGCCTTGAAGACGGGCGACTCGTCGACGGACAGCCGGATCCACAGACCGACGATCACCAGAACTCCGGACAGCAGGAACGGGATGCGCCACCCCCACGAGGTGAACGCCGCGTCCGACAGCAGCGCGGTCAGCGCGGACAGCACCCCGGTCGCCAGCAACTGCCCGGCGGGCGCCCCGGTCTGCGGCCACGACGCCCAGAACCCACGCCTCCGCGCGTCCCCGTGCTCCGACACCAACAGCACGGCCCCGCCCCACTCACCCCCGAGCGCAAACCCCTGCACCAACCGCAACACGGTGAGCAGCGCGGGCGCGGCCGTCCCGATCGTGGCGTGCGTCGGCAACAACCCGATGGCAAACGTCGCCCCACCCATCAGCAGCAGGCTGAGCACCAGCAACTTCTTCCGCCCGAGCCGGTCCCCGTAATGCCCGAACACCAACGCCCCGAGCGGCCGCGCGGCGAACCCGACGGCGTACGTAAGAAAGGACAGCAGGGTCCCGACGAGCGGATCGGAGTCGGGAAAGAACAGCCGATTGAAGACAAGCGCGGCAGCCGACCCATAGAGGAAGAAGTCGTACCACTCGATGGTCGTGCCGATGAGGCTCGCGGCGACGATGCGCTTGAGACTGGAGGGGGCTGCTGGAGCGGTCGCGGGGGAGGACATCGGCACCACTTCCTGGCGGCTGACGGGGACGTTTGTGTGTCGCCACACCGTAGGAAGGCGCAGGTCAGAGGCGTATGTGGTGGGACACCACAGTTCTGTCGTTGGGAGTGCGCGGGGCCACCATGGGGACGCTCTCGAAGCCTCGGCGAGACCCTCGACGAGGCCACGAAGGGCACTGCCCGAGTTGCATTATTCGGGCACGATTTGGAGGCGCCGTGCTGACTCCCGTGCTGGTTCGGTGCTGACTAAAAGCCCATTGGGACGGCCTGAAGGAGAGGGATGAACCGCGTGACGTCGTGCGGTTGCCGCTGGTCAGGGTGACTGCGAGCGGAATGCCCGTGGCGTCGGTGATCAGGTGGTGCTTGCTGCCGTTTCTGCCCCGGTCAACGGGGCTTCGTCCGGTCTTGGAGCCCCTTTAACGCGTATGTGAGAGCCGTCGACCACGGCGCGGGAGAAGTCCAGTGCGTCCGCTCCGCGGAGACGAGCGAGGAGAGTCTCGTGTAGTCGCGGCCAGACACCGGCCTCGGTCCACTCCGCCAGGCGGCGCTAGCAGGTCATGCCCGATCCGAAGCCCATTTCCTGCGGGAGGTGTTCCCGGGCGATCCCAGTGTGCAGGACGAACAGGATGCCCTGGAACACCAGCCGGTCCGGATGCCGCTTCCGCCCTGGATGCCGAGCCCGACGCTCCACCCTGGGCAGGAGCGGCTCGGTCACCGCCCAGAGCTCATCGTCCACTTCCCACGGCTTCCGCCGAGCCATCGCGCACCCCCCCGATCAAAGCTCTCAGGGCCATCCAACCAGCCCGAAGATCATTTCGTTAGGGGTTGTAAGTGCGTTGTGCCGCCAGCTTGAGCGTCTGCGCGCTGGGCCCGGGATTCAACCAAGGACAGCACTCTTCCGGGTGTATGCGTGGCAGAACTCCGAGCATCAGCACTGAAGAAAACCTGCCGTGACGGCAGTAGACTTTCGCTTGTCGCAGGGATACTGTTTCCGTCGTACCCAGGAAGTCGAAGTGGGCACGGCAGAGACGACTGCCGTGCGAGAAGGTCAAGCAGGACGCGACCTGGACGAACGGTCGTGAGCCGTACCCGCGGTATCCAGCAGTACAACCGAGTAACCGAATGAGGTAAGGAGCAGAACGCCATCAGGATCGCCCGGGCGAGGAAGACGCCGCCCGGGTACCGCAAGGCCCCGGATTGGAAGGTGGTCCCCGGTCACGCAGCCGCGATCCCCGCAGCCCCGCCCTCCCAGGCGGAACATGCGGACACAGAAGGCCGGCGCAGTCAGCCGGTAGATGGTGTTGAAAGCTCGGGGCCCGGGTGCCGTACGGCACCCGGGCCCCCCGATGCGTCCCCCGAAAGAAGAGGTCTATGCCCCCTCGCAGTACCCGCCCCGTCGACAATCTCGATGACGACGACTACCCCGCCTACACCATGGGCCGGGCCGCCGAAATGCTCGGCACCACCCCCGCCTTCCTCCGCGCCCTCGGCGAACACCGCCTGATCACCCCCCTGCGCTCCGAAGGCGGCCACCGCCGCTACTCCCGCTATCAGCTGCGCATCGCCGCCCGCGCCCGCGAACTCGTCGACCAGGGCACCCCCGTCGAGGCCGCCTGCCGCATCGTCATCCTCGAAGACCAGCTCGAGGAAGCCCAGCGCATCAACGAGCAACTGCGCACCCAAGGCGCCCAGGCGCACTCGAAGACCTCAGCCTGACGGCGCCCGTCGACCCAAGCGCTCGAACGCCGACCGCCAGCGGACGAGGCAGCCGCCACCGGTCTATGGCCCAAGCCCAGGCTGGGCCCGACACCGAGGACCCCGGAACACCTGCCGGGGTCCTCCGTCATTCAAGGGGGCGCGCCGGGCGCACGGCCATGGCCCCATGAGGTCACCCGCCTGCGGGGCGCCCTTGCTTCCTCGGTCACTTCCGCCCACGACCGGCCCCTCACCATCCGTGGCGGGGAGACCGAGGAGGGTCCGCCCGCCACGGCGCCTCTCCGCCGCGTCCCGGATCCGACCTCGGGGATGTGCTGTCGAGCACGCTCCACCGTCTCGGCGGGGTCAGCACTCTGTCGCGGCTGCTGGGCAGCCCTTGGCCGCCACGCAGCCGGGCCAAAGTGCGCGCTGGGTGTGACGATCAGCCGGTTGGGCGCCGCTGCGGGCCGTTTCAGCGGGCAGGGGACCTTGCGTACCAGGTCATGTCCCGCCGGTCGCGGGTGAGCACCGGATGCACGACGAGGCCGACGGCGTGCCGCACGGGTCCTCGAAGTTGCGGACGAGTCCGCCGGCCCCCGGGCTGCGCCCGGGCGGTGGCCACCCGGCCCCCGTCGGCCGCGGCGTGTGCCTGCTTGGCGAAGAAGGTGAGTACGCCGGCCCGGCCACCCGGGCGTGATGCAGACGCGTCGGCCGCTCTTCGTGGTCGGCAGCATGCGGCGGTCAGCCGGACGAGCCGCCGCGAGGGAGCGGCTCCGGGCTGCAGGTGACGCAATAGCCGTCGCCGTACGGCATTCCGACCCCGGCGCCATGGGCGACCGTATGGGCGTGGAGAGCAACGGGCCGAAATGCTCGGCCCGTTCGTCGAGAGGACCGACATCACCACGCCCGTGCGGCCACGACCTGCTGTTCGTCCAGCAACAGGCCGCGTCACGACCATGCCAGCGCATGCGCTGCCTCGGGGCGACGCAACCCGGACTAGATGTGTCCCTGCCAAAAATATTGAAAAGCCATGTGACATGTGCCATTTTACAGCGCACCCCGTCAGTGGACGGGCCCCCCTACTCCCATCCCCAGGAGTCAATCTTGCGCGCCATGGCCGTCGCCACCGCCCTGCTCATAGCCGCCGTCGCGGCTCCCCCCGCACAAGCATCCCAGGCCCTCCAGGTCTCCAAGGCCTCCCAGACCGGACAGGTCTCCCACGCCTCCCACGCCGACCCCAGGCCGGACCACGTCTTCGCGGACCCGGGCATGCGCCCGGCCCACGGGAAGGCCAAGGGCGCTCCCGGCGCTACCGGGACCGCCGGCGGCAAGCTCGAATCGCGAATCCTGCCGATCGTCCACAACTGCAGCCCGACGCTGCGCATCCGCGCCCAGGAGATGACCGCCGACCAGTTGACGGCGACCTGCGTCAGCCTGGCCAACCAGGACGCCTACTTCCACAACGTGGTCAAGGACTCCGGGCCGGTCGCGGACGACTACAACACCACCCTGGAGGTCGACGTCTTCAACTCGAGCGCTGACTACAAGGCCTACGCGGGGAAGATCTACGGCATCGACACCAACAACGGCGGCATGTACCTGGAGGGAGACCCGGCCCGGACGGGTAACCAGCCGCGGTTCATATGCTACGAGCGCACCGACGTGAGCCCCGGCTGGCAGATCTGGAACCTCAACCACGAGTACACCCACTACCTTGACGGCCGCTTCGACCTGTACGGCGACTTCAGCGCCAGCCAGACCACACCCACCGTGTGGTGGGGCGAGGGCATCGCGGAGTACATCTCCTACTCCTACCGCGGCGTCACCTACGCCAGCGCCGTGGCCGAGGCAGGCAAGCACACGTACTCCCTGCGCACGCTGTTCGACACCACCTACGCCAACAGTGACGTCAACCGCACTTACAACTGGGGTTACCTCGCCGCCCGCTACATGATCGAAAGGCACCCGGCCGACATCGCCACCGTGCTCGGCCACTACCGCACCGGAAACTGGGCCGCCGCCCGTGCCTTCCTCACCTCGCTGGACTACGAGAGCGACTGGAACGCCTGGCTGACGGCCGTGGCGGCGGGCGCCTGACCCGTACGACTGCTACGGCCTGGGCTTCCCGCGCACAGGCACCGCACGACTTCGGAAACGACGAAGACCTCGGCCGGTCGAGAAGACCGGCCGGGGTCTCGTCGCTGTTCATGGTCCGGCTCACCGAACCCTTCGGGGAACGCACCACGGTGAACTCACCTGCCAGGGACGGGCCGAGAGCACGGTCCGACGAGTCACCGTGACCAACCAGGGCCGTGCTGCCCGGAACACGCGACACTTCACCATGCGACCTCACCAGCCCGAGACCCGCGAGCCCCGCGGGTCCAGGCACACCGAAGCCTGTTCAGCTGGGCTCGCGGGTGGGTCCGCCTGCGTCATCCGGGCGAATCCGTCGGCTCTGCGAGGCGGCGGCCTTCGGCCCTGACCTCGGCATCGACCTGGTCCACGGTTCTGTCGCCGTATGGGAGGACGTCGTACTCGTCGTCGAGTTCGGCGAGCCGCTCAGCCACGGGCAGCTCATGTCCGTAGCGCTGGTGAATCCGGAACGTCAACTCCCGAGGCGTGAGTTCCCCGACGAGCATGCGACGTGCGAGCGCTCGGGCGGCGGCTTCCTGGCCGGGCTCGCTGGCGACCGGATAGAAGGTGAGGCCGAGTTCGTCGAGTGCCGCGGGAAACAAATCGTGGATGCCGTAGTCCGCCTCGGCGCGGGTGCAGGCGGCGAGAACGCGAAGGCTGGGGGTGTCGAGTCCGGCGACGAGCGCGTCGCAGGCGGCGGTGACCACATCGCTCGCACGGATTTCTCCCGCAGTACAGAGGGCGGCATGGTCCTGTAGAGCGATCGTTGCTGCTTCGGTGGACGTCACCAGCCCATGATTTCCTTCACGGTGGCCCCGGTCGAACGGTTTCATCCACGTTGCTGATCAGCGGCCGGTTCCAGCGGGGCTCGCGCGGAGTCTGCGTTGCGCTGGCGGGAAGCGCCCAAGTGTCGTCCCGGGCCTGGGCTCCTCTTGGCCGTGACGGCGATCAGGGAACGCGCGGCGCCCAGCAGGGTCGTACGTCCAGGTCATGGGCACAGGCCCCGGTGCCGCACCGGTGTCAACCGCTGGCATTGGAGTCACACCCTCATCCAGCCGACAACGCGATCGACATGAGACCGACCCATGGTGCCTCGCCCCGGGGGGGGGGCAACAGTCGGGCGCCGCGTCGGACTGGTGCGGGCGTTGCTCATCGCCCCGCCTCGCCCCGCCTCGTCCCGCCTCCGTACCGACGCCGGTACCGTGCCGACGCTGTGCTCCCGCTTGCCGCCTGCTGCCCCGCAGACTCCAGACCCCGTGCGCAGAGGTTCCCGCCCGCCGGACCCGGAAGCCGCATCACCGCCCCAGGGGCGCCCCCGGACAAGCGCGGCCTTCTTCGACCATCCGGGCCTCCCCATTAAAGAACGCTCGTTCTTGACCGAACGTTCTTTAACGCGTACGGTCATGGGCATGGGACGACCACGCGCCTTCGACACCGAACAGGCCGTCAGTGCCGCGGCCGCCCTCTTCGCCACCCACGGCTACGAGGGCACCTCGGTGGACGACCTGGTCTCAGCGACCGGCATTCACCGAGGCAGTCTCTACAAGGTCTTCGGTTCCAAACGGGGCCTGCATTTGACCGCCCTGCGCAGTCACCTCGACCACGAGATCCACCCGGCCAGCGCCGCCATCGCCACCCTCACCGACCCCACACAGGCACTGACAGCGGCCATCGCCTCGTACGACAACGGCCCGGCCGCCGGGCTTCTCCTGCTCGCCGCCGCCGAACGTGCCCCCCACGACCCGGAGGTCGCCGCGATGGTCGCGGAAGGCATCACCGCGCTGGAGGACGCCCTGCGCCCCTCCCACGGTGATGCCGCCCCTCAACTCGCCTCCACTGTCCTCGGTACCCGCCTGCGCCTGCGCGCCCAGCCGACCGCCCCCAAGGAGCACTGACATGGCCCTGATTTCCATCGACCGCGAACGTGGCCTGCTGACTGCCGAATTCCAGGGCCTCGACAAGCTCTGGACGCTCAAGAGCCGCCTGGACATCCCCCTCACCCACGTACGTGGCGCCACCCACGACCCGGGCATCGCCCGCGAACCGAAGGGCGTGCGCGTCGGCGGCACCTACTTCCCCGGTGTGATCACCGCCGGCCGCTTCCGCCGCGACGGTGAACGCCTCTTCTGGGACGTGAAGAACCCGGACAAGGCGGTCGTGGTCGAGCTCGCCGACGCCGAAAGCTACGACCGCCTCGTCATCGAGGTGGACGACCCCCGCGCCACTGTGGCCCTCATCGAGCAGTCCATCTCCCACGACTGAACCGTGACGTCCGGCCGGTAGGCACTTCTGGGCGCCCTGTGGGACCCCTGTAGGTGTTCATCGACGACCGTGTGCCGCCTCGTCGCCGGACCGGGCCACCGCAGAAGCCGTCGGACGCCGAACCGCTGTGACCGGCCGTGGCGCAAGCGCGGCTGGGCGTCCCGCCGGCCCGGCGCTGGCTCCGGCTCGGCCACGCCCGACCGTGGCACCTGCCCCCTGTCCGCCGGGCCGGCGAGTCCTGTCAGGCGGCCGTCACGCTCGCATTCCCGCCCGGCCAAAGTCGGGCCTGGTCATGGCCGGAGCCTGGAGGCCAGGCCCTCGAAGTAGCTCCGGTGCAGAGCGGTCAGATCCACCTGCTCGGGGTCCAGCAGCCACAGCAGGTGGGCCCCCTCGATGAACGCGGCCGTCTCCGCGGCCAGGACCGACGGGTTCAGTCCGGCGCGGGCCGAACCGTCGGCCACGGCGCGCGCGAACAGGGAGACCAGATGGGTCCGCAGCGCCCGGCTGCGGTCCCGGAACCAGGTGTGGAGCGCGGAACCGGGCTCCAGGTTCTCCGCGGTGAGGGTGGTGTGCAGGGCGGCCAGTTGGCGTTCGGTGGCGGCGGTGTGCTCGGCGTCCCGTATGAACCAGTCGAAGGCTTGGTCCAGGGTGGGTTCGGCGCCCGGCGGGATGGACAGCCGATCCAGGGCGCGCCGGTCGGCCTCCTCCAGGACGGCTTGTACGAGCCCGTCCTTGCTGCCGAAGTGGTGGATCAGGGCGGAGGGGGTGGCGCCGGCGCGCTCGGCGATCGCGGCCACTCCGGTGCCGCGCACCCCTTGCCGCGCGAACAGCTCGATCGCGGCATCGACCATGGCGCGGCGGCGTTCCACCCCCCGCTTCTGCACCTGTCCCTTGACTCCGGCCATGGGGATCAGAGTGCCCCGGACGGGGCGACGGCGTCCAACTCGATGTGCCGGGAAAAACGGATGCGCGGCCGGTGTCGGACCATTATCTTGAATAACCATGCAGGAAAATGAATCGCAGAACGAGCACGTGGTGGCAGGTCGCGAGCGGATGATCCGTGCGGACGGGCTCGAGTTGTGGACCGAGGACTTCGGCAACCCGGACCACCCGGTGGTGCTGCTGGTGATGGGTGCGCAGGCACAGGGCATTCAGTGGAACGACGGCATCGTCCGTCGCCTGGTCGAGGGGAGCCGCAGGGTCATCCGCTACGACCACCGCGACACCGGACGCTCTTCCGTCGTTGACTTCGCCGCCCGGCCGTACACCGTCGCCGACATGGCCTCCGACGCACTCGCCGTCCTCGATGCGTTCGGGATTGAGCGGGCCCATTTGGTGGGTGCGTCCCTCGGCGGCATCATCGCTCAGCGACTGGCCGTCGCGCACCCGCACCGGGTGCTGACCCTGACGAGTCTGTCGTCGCAGCCCGCCGGCACCGACATGGCGGCGGCGGTGCGGCGCGTCCTGGAGGGAGCGCCTCCGCTCCCCGGTGAACTGCCTCCGCCCAAGCCCGAACTGCTGGCCGCGCTCACCTCGGCCTTCCCCCGGTCCGGGACGAGCCTGGAGGACTACCTCACCGCACGGCTGCCGCTGTGGCGTGCGCTGCACGGGCCGGTGCTGCCCTTCCACGAGGACGAGTACGTCGCGATGGAGCGGCGGGTGTACGAGCGGGCGCGCGATCTGCAGGCCTCTCTCAACCACACGTTCGCCGGGGCCGCCGACACGGGCTCCACGGCGGACCTGGCCACCATCACCGCACCGACGCTGGTATTGCACGGCACCGAGGACCCGATGTTCCCGCCCCAACACGCCGAAGCCACCGCCGCAGCCATTCCCGGCGCCCGCCTGGTGATGATCGAGGGCATGGGCCACACGCTTCCCACGGCGCTGGACGGCCGCTTGGCCGGCGAAATCCTCCGCCACATGGGCCGCGACGCGGGCCGCGACACGGGCCGCGTCTGATAAGCCCGTGACAAGGTGGGTCCCGGCCTGGCCCAGGAAGGAGCCGGGCCGGGCCCACCACCCACGGGCGGCGAACGATCGGCCGAGCCCCGGTGGATAACGTCCGCGACCACGTCTTCGCCGACCAGCCCTGGCCGGCCGCGGACCCGGTCCTGACGACGGTCCGACCCTCACCATCGCCCCGGTCGGCCTCCCGGATGTCGGGCTCCCTCAACCATGGCAGACAACCCACCACGCCGCCCGAGCCCGAGCCCGGCCTGAGCGGGAGCTGGGACGCCTCCGGGAGGGCGCTCCCGCCCCGGTGCCGCGAGGAGCCGGCCGATGCTCCAAGGAGCGGAGCGCCGGCACGAAGAACGAGGCGGGCGGTACCGCGTCGCGAGGTCTGTCAGCCCGATGTCGCCGGCCCGCCCACCGGCAGGCGCAGCGCCAGCTCGTCGTCGAGGAGCGCGGCCACGTGCCGGTCCCAGGCGATGGCCAGCGAGGCGGCGGCGGGGCCGGGAAGTGTCGCGCCGGAGGCGAGTGCGCGTACGACGTCCGGGCCCGAGCCGGACGGCCAGGGGACGGACTCCAGAGGGAGCTGGTGGTCCATCTCCACCACGGATTCGATGTCGAACCGCACGAACAGCGGCGGCGTTCCGTCGGCGCTCTCGGGCAGCCCGTGGAGGTTCCGGCAGTAAGCCGGGCCCAGCCGGAGCCACCGGGCTTCCAGTAGCGCCAACCGGTCGGGCGCGTCCGCTTCCACCACGACCCCTCGGGCGAGTACGGACGCCCCGTCCCCGTCCCCGTCCCCATGGATCACGTACGCGAGGTCACCAACGGCGACGTCTTCGTGGCCGCCGACGTACCAGCGATCCGTCCATGGTGTGCCGTCCATCGCGCACTCGAACATGTCGACCGCGTCGTAGAAGACCCCGGCCTCACAGGTCAGCACCCGCATGACCACCGCCTGTCTCCCCTCCCCGAAACGACGGCAAGTGTACGGCCATTGGGGAAGGGCGCGGGAGGTGGCCGTACCGGTCGGCCATGGCCACGTCGTGAGCCGGGCCGCTGCGCCGCGCGCGGTTCCGGCTTCCTCGGAACCGGTTGTTCCACCGGTGGCCAGAGAATGCCTACACGTGTCCAATCGGCTCGATGTCTTGACGCGCTCAGCTCAGATGGGCACGCTCCGTGCGGACAACGGCGGAGTCGGGCACATCGGTGTACTCGTCTCGCTGCTGGGATTCCTAGGGGGGAATCAATGCACGCGTTATCGACGCGAATGCGCACGCCCATACGTGCTCTCCTGGCCGGACTCGCGGTCCTGGCGCTCGCCCTGACCGGCATCGTGGCCTTGGCGCCCAGTGCCCATGCGGTGCCCGTGCCCGACGCCTCGGCCAGTCCCACGGCCGTCGCCCGGTACGGCACCTCGACCGTGACGCTCAGACTCGACGGCGAGTCCAGCACCCAGTCGACACCGACCGACCTGGTCCTCGTGCTTGACGAGTCCGGCAGCATCGACGCCACCGAGTGGGGCCAGCTCAAGGACTTCGCCAAGAGCATGGTCAACGGGGTGGCCGCCCACGGCCTGTTCACCAACGGCGGCAAGGTCGGCGTCGTCGGCTTCGCTGACGGTGTGACACCGCCCGTCAGCTCGCTCAGCGGTGACAAGGACGCCGTCCTGAACGCCATCGACACCAACCCCAAGCAGAACACCGGCACCTGCATCGCCTGCGGCCTGGCCGAGGCCAACGCCGTCATGGGGCCTGACAACCCCGCCCGCAACCAGCTCGTGATCGTCATCACCGACGGCGAGGCGACCAGCGGCAACACGGCCGCGGAGGCCACTGCCCTGCAGGCCAAGGCCACCGTCTTCGCCGTGGGCGTCGGTGGCGGGATCCAGCAGGCCACCCTGGAGGTCATCGCCAGCGGCCCCGGCTCCGACAACACCTTCTCGGCCGGTGACTTCGGTAACCTCGACACCCTCCTGAAGCAGATCGTCGAGGCGGTCGTGGTGCCCGGCGCCACCCACCCGTCCATCGCCGTCACACTCGACGCACCCTGGGAGCTCGTGGCCGGCACCGTAACCGCGAACCTTGCCGGATCGGCCGTGAACAATGTCACCGCCGACGGGTTCACCTGGTCCCGGGCCGATCTCGGCGACGAGAACCTGGAGATCACATACCAGGTCAAACACCGAGGCGCCCCCTGCGGGCCGCTGGACGTGAACAGCTCCGTCGTCTACCACGACGACCAGAACGCCTCCGTGACGTTCCCCAAGGTCGTCGTCACCGTCAACTGCCTGCCGCCCGTCGCCGACGCGGGGCCCGACAAGAGCGTCGACGAGGGCTCCGCGGTCACGCTCGACGGCTCCGCCAGCCATGACCCGGACGGCACCGTCGTCTCGTACGCCTGGAGCGGCGCCGACGCGGGCGTCGGCACGCTGGCGGACGCGGGCACGGTGGCGGCCACGTACAAAGGTCTCGACGACGGCGGCGACGCCGTGACGCTCACCGTGACGGACGACAACGGTCTCACCGACGACGACACCACGACCGTGACGGTCAAGAACGTCGCACCGGACCTCACCCTGACCGCGTGCCCGGTCGATCCCGGCGCGGTCGGCACGGACGTCTCCATCGCCGGTACGTTCACCGACCCCGGCACCCTCGACACTCACACGATGTCGGTCGCCTGGGGCGACGGCACCACCACCGATGTGCCCGGCGTGAACTCCCCGGTGGGCAGCACGCATCAGTACACGGCCGCCGGCATCTACGACATCGCCGTCACCGTCACCGACGACGACGGCGGGTCCGACACCCAGCACTGCGGCTTCGTCGTCGTGTATGACCCCAACGGCGGTTTCGTGACCGGCGGCGGCTGGATCACCTCGCCGGCCGGAGCCTACCCGGCCGACCCGGGAGCGACCGGGCGCGCGAACTTCGGCTTCGTATCGAAGTACAAGAAGGGCGCGACCGTGCCCACCGGAAGCACGGAGTTCCAGTTCAAGACCGGGAACCTCAACTTCCACTCCACCGACTACGAGTGGCTGGTCGTCGCCGGTGACAAGGCCATCTTCAAGGGCACAGGCACCGTCAACGGCGCGGCCGGGTACTCGTTCATGCTCACCGCGACCGACTCACAGCCGGACACCTTCCGGATGAGGGTGTGGAAGACAGCGGACGACACCCTCGTCTACGACAACCAGACGGGCTCGGCGCCCGACGCCGACCCGACGACCGCCCTCGCGAGCGGATCGATCGTGATCCACAAGGGCTGACCCGGCACCCGGCCGGCGGCTCACCACCGCAGGCCGGGGCACGGCCCGCGCCCACTCATTCCTCCTACCGCGTGCGCGTGAACGCGGTGGAATGAGTGGGCGTTTTCGTTACGGTCTGCGACGGCAGCCCGCGGTCTATCGGTACGACTCCGCCGGCTGCACCAACGGAATCACCCGCCACGGCGTCGGCGTCCACCGCGTCTCCACGCCCCCAATGGCCCTGGGCTGCGGCGCCACGGCGCCTACGGCGTCGACTCATCCCAGCCGCGTACGTCCAGTCCGGCGGCCCCCGGCACCTCGATCGGTGCGGGGGACCGCCGGCAGGCGTGTTGAGTCAGGGAGGCCCTGCCGGGGACGGTGTCGCAGTTGTTCGGGCGGTTGAGCGAGCGTGGCCGTGGGCGGTGTTACGGCGCCGGGGCACGACTCCGTTGAACATGCCGCCGCTGTCGGCGAGTCCGCCGGTCACCGTGGCGGGGCGTTCCCCCGCCGGCACTGCGAGTCGAACCGCCAGTCGTGCCGCTGAAGTGCCCGGTCGACCCCGCCTGCCGTGCGTGGCCGGGTGCGCCGGACGGTCGATCACGGGTCCATCGGGACGCTCGTCCCCACCCGGGCGATCCTGCCTCTCGATTCATGACGGCCAGCGCTTCACGATCCACGCGGCGAGAGCGATGCTGCCGAACGTGGCGGTCATGGCAGTGCCGAGTGTCGTGAGAACCACTGAGAGTGACATACCGGAAAGCTAGCCAGTCATGGCGCCGGTGGCCATCCCGCTGCAACCCCTCTTGGTTGCGCAGCTCGCACAAAGCGCCCCCCTGAATCGGGGCGGGGGCCTGCGAAACCCGTTCCCGGCAGGTGGCCGTCGCGCCCCGCATGGTCCGGTGCCTGGTGCCAAGCCGGTGTTCGCCCGTCAGGGCGCCGAGCACAGCTCCTGCCCTGGTGCCCAACGCCAGCTTGTGAAGCGGACATTCACCCGCAACGCACTGGCTCCGCCGCTCGCAGATCCATTGGCCCGGTGAGGGGCGCCTGCCGCCTCAAGGTACGCGCATCACGTGTACGTGTCCATCATCAGCGGACCGAGCGGGAAGGAGGAGCACTCACTCTTTCCATGATCAGGATATAGCGCACAGGGGGGCTTGCGGCAAGACCCCGGGGATGCCGCAGAATCGCCCACCTGACCAAGAAACACAAGGCCGCGCCCGCTCCTACCGGCACTGCCTGATCCGTACTCACATCCCTCTCGAAGGAACGAGCCGCCCTTGCGTAAGCTGACCTACTACATCGCCGCCACCCTCGACGGCTACATCGCCGGTCCGGACGACCAGTACGACTTCTTCCCTTTCGAGGGTGAGGAAGCGGCGGCGATCCTGGCGGACTTCCCCGAGACCATGCCCACGCCCGCACGTGGGCCGCTGGGCATCGCCGACCGGGCCGCCCAGCGGTTCGACACGGTCATCATGGGGCGCGCGACCTACGCCCCGGGCCTGAAACTGGGGTGGACCAGCCCGTACGCGCACCTCAGGCAGTACGTTGTCTCCCGCACGCTCGTCAGTCCCGATCCGGCGGTGACCGTCACCGACGACCCGGTCTCGCTCGTCCGCGAGCTCAAGAAGCAGGACGGCATGGACATCTGGCTGTGCGGCGGCGGCAAACTGGCGGCCGCCTTGCGCGACGAGATCGACGAACTGATCATCAAGCGGCACCCCATCGTCCTCGGATCCGGCATCCCCCTGTTCGACGGCCCGTTCACCCCGACGAACTTCGTCCCCGGCACCACACGAACCTTCGGCTCCGGCCTCACCATCACCACCTTCTCGAAGGTGCCGCCTTCGGCGGGCGAGCGGAGCTGAGGAGGCGTTCGATTTCGCCGTCCGTGATCATTCTTGAGTGCCGGACTCGGCACCTGAACTGACCTGGGCCCGGTGGCTCAAGAGACACGTAGCTGATCGCTCCCTGACGCGCGCAACGCGTGGCGCACTGGGGGTGAGGGCCTGACCAAGTACCAAACCTGCCCCCTCCATGAGCGCGGCGACCCGTGGCAGGTCCTCCTGCGGATTGTCGCTGCGCTGCAGCCATTTCGGCACTTGCTTGGCGGTCATGGGGCCGCGCTCGGCTCTGGCCCTGGCCAGATTGGCGAGGCTGGTGGTGACGGCTCCGCCCTGCAGGTCGGTGTCCACCAGGTACGCGTTCTGCTCGTCGTAGCCGTACATGGCCACGACGTGCCCGCCGAAGTGCACCTTGGTGCTGAAGTAATCCAGGTGGTAGCTGTCGAGCTGAAGCCCGACCGGCCGACCCGCGTCGATGGTTGCGGCCACGTTCTGCCACGCCTTGCGCGGGGAAGTGGTCTCCTCGACCAGCAGCTCAAGCCCGAGTGCGGCGGTCAGCTTCCTGGTGAGCTTGACTCGGCCTCCCAGGAAGGGAAAGCCCATGCGTTTGCTGTCCCAGTAGACGAAGGACAGCCCGGAGCCCAGCCCGAGCAGCATGGGCTCGGACAAGTCGAGTCCCTCATGCCGCAACAGCACAGCGCCGTCGTCTCGCAGTGCTGCATACCGCGGACATCGATGCCTGTCACCATGGTCATGCCGCTCATTCTCCTCCCTCACCCTGCCGACCCGTCTATTGAGTCATGAGGCCATGCCTCTGCCCGGTCGTGCGGGGGAGGCCCACCGTCGCTGCGGACGCTGCAACGCGGAGGCCAACAAGAAGTTCGGGTGGAGGCTCAGTTGCCTTCCTGCCGGGGGCAAGTAGATGTCTGTGCACCGTCAGGCCATGCCGACACTGCTGCCGCCCGCTGGTCCTCGAAGCACGCTCGCTTCGGCCAATTGAGCAATTCCGCTGGGTGACGGCACCTTGTATGTCACCTTGGCGCTCCACTGTCCTACGCGGTCGGCTGAGCTTTGTGCCTGCGCGCTTGTCCCGCGGCGAGTCTCAGCCGTCCCACGGGTGCCTGCGGCACGGGGTGCGAAGCTGGAGGTGGTGCGGGACAGGCCGTATGTGTCGGCGTACTTGTGTCAGCCAGGAGGCTGTACACCAGTGAGTTCGTGGATCGGATGCGGCGCCTCGCGAGTTTTGGCACTTGAACCTTGGCTGCACCTCGTGGGTGAAGTTATGAGAGGCGGCGAAGAAGAACGACAGCCCCGGGGAAGAGGCCGAAGCGGCGCGGCGTCGGCTTCGTCCGGCGCGACGGCCGCGAGCCGCTCGGACTGGGCACCGCGATGACGATGATGACGACCGAGCACTGCACGGTCGACCCGGTCGCCGGCGGATGCGTCCAAGCCCAATGCGACGACATCCTGGCCACGCTGGCGCTAGAGCTGGCACGTCACATCCAGGCCGTGGCGTTCGACGCGGAAGACACCGGCCGCCTGGATGTCACCGCCGAGGCGCGGGCGTACGACAACGAAGCTGCGCTGGAGCGCGCCGAAGCTGGTCCCGGCTGTCAAAGCGCTACCGGCGAGTCGCCGACCGGGCCGAGGCCGGCAACGTCGAGATCGGCTACATCCCGACCAACTGCTTTGTGCTGGCCGGCCCAGGCCCAGTTCACCGCCCTGCGCTACTTCGCCCTCGACGGCACCGACCACTCCACCCACAAGGCCCGGAGCAGCATGATCCGCCGCTACATCATCTGGCGGAACGAGAACCCCATCGACAAGCGCCTCAAAGCCCTCATGACAGGGCTAGTACTGCAACGGTCTTTGCCGTGACGGTTTGTCAGGTGGGGGGCACCTTGGGCAGTCCGATCAGCGCGTCGATGCCGAGGTGTTCGAGGAGCAGGGACTTGAGGCCGCGGCCGTCGATGAGTTCCATGCGGCCGGTGCGGTAGGCGAAGTCCTTGTTGGTCTTTCCAAGCCAGCCGGTGGTGACGAGGATGCCCTTGGCTGTGGCCTTGTCGTGCATCACGCCGGCCAGCGCGCGTACTGCTTCGGCGGGAACGGCATTCTTGGTGCGCTTCGCCTGGATGATGCATAGGCCGCCGGTGATCGGGTCCTCATTGGTGGCGACCGCGTCCACGCCGTCGTCGCGGGAGGCTTGTGTCACCCATGCCTTGAGGCCGATTGCCTCGAACAGCGCCTGATGAGGTGCTCGAATTCGATGGGATTGAGTGCCACGAGGTCGGGTCGACTGTCCAGGCCCGCGACAACGTCGACCTCCGGGGCGAGCTTGTACTTGCTGAGGTCGAAGGTGACCACAGGGCGCACCGGTTCGCGGTCACGCGTCCTGGACGGGCGGCTCAGCACCGAACGATCCTGGTGCTGGTTCGGTGCTGACTTCGGAGGGTCAATGGGGAGAAAACCGCAGGTCGTAGCTCTTCTCGGATGAGTTGTCGTACCACTCAATAGTTGTGCCGATGAGGCTGGCGGCGACAATACGCTTGAGACTGGCGGGAGTTGGTGGAGCGGTCGCGGGGGAGGACATCGGCACCACTTCCTGGCGTGTGACGGGGACGTGTACGTGTCGCCACACCGTAGGAACGCGCAGGTCAGAGGCGTATGTGGTGGGACACCATAGTTCTCTGGGCGGGTGTGCGCGGCGCCACCATGGGGGCACCCGCGGGCGACGGCCGGAGTTCTTCGAGGGGCCCACGTCATCACCTGCTCCCGCCCCTCCCGTGCTGACTTGGTGCTGACTGCGTCGCGCGGAACTCCGGCATGTGCCACAGCTACCTGAAACAGGCTGTCCCACGGCCCTCCGGGCGATCACACTTGACACGCGCACCAGGGACTCGACGTGGCGCTGCTGGAGACCACCCCGTACCCGGACGGCGAGGCGGTCGTCGAGGTCAAGGCCACCAGCGGCGATGGCCGACTGGGTGGCGACGACTGGGACCGAGCCGTGGTGAATTACCTGGTCACCCGGTTCAAGGACCTGCACGGCGTGGACCTGTCCCGGGACGAGACGGCCGTGGAGCGGCTGCGGGAGGCGGCCGAGAAGGCGAAGATCGACCTGTCGTCGTCCTCGGAGACAACGATCGCGTTGCCCTACCTCACGGTCGGTGCGGAAGGCCCACTGCACCTCGAAGAGCGCTTGACCCGCCCGCAGTTCCAGCATCTGACCCGCGGCCTGCTGGAGCGCTGCAAGGCACCGGTCCAGCACGTGCTCGAGGACGCGGCCCTCCCCGTACGGGAGATCGAGCATGTCCTCTTGGTCGGCGGTGCGACACCGATGCCGGCCATCACCGACCTCGTGCGCGAGCTGACGGGGGCAGGGCACCGAGCAGGGCCGCGCATGCCGGCGAGCTTGCCGCGATCGGCGCTTCGCGGCAGGCCGGCCTGCTGACGGGCGTGCCCACAGGGTTCCTGCTGTATGACGCGGTTCAGATGGCCTTCGGTGTGGAGACCGCGGGAGGCGTCCTGACAGAAATCATCACGCGCAGCACCCCCCATACCGGCCAAGCGCTCCGTCGTCTTCACCACCGCAGAGGCCATACCGGCCGGTGACGAGCGTCCCATCGTGCTGCACGTCTACCAGGGCGAGCACGCCGTCGCGGCACGCAACCACCGCCTGGGCACGGTCGAGCTGACCGGGCTGCCGTCAGCCCCACGCGGCGCGCCTCGCATCGAAGTCACCGTCGACGTCGACGCGGACGGTACCGTGGGCGTCCTCGCACAGGACTGGGAAACCCAGAAGGTGTGGCGAATGGTCAGCGCCGAGGACGCCGCACCGCCGCGGGAGGGCATCGCCGTGGTCGAGGTGGTGGAGCCCGAAGCCGAGGCCGAGCAGCCCGAGAACGTGAGCAGCGAGCCTTCTCCCATACGGATGTCGGCGGCGGCCGAGCGCGACCACCTGGGCGGCCACCGGGCCACGTACCATGCGGGCACCCGGGGCTATACGGTCCCTGCCGTCATCGCCACTGTTTTCCTGGTGCTGGCCGGGGTCGGGCTGGCCGTCCCCAACATGGCCCAAGTGGCCGTCTGCGGGACGCTGGCGGCCGTCTTCGGATGCTTCTTCGCGGCGGCACGGTACGGCACCCAGCGATATGCGCAGCTCCCCCTTGCCCTCGCCGCCGTCCGCAGAGGAGAGACCGTCTCGTTCGGCACCATCTCCGTGAGCCGGGACGAGGTGACGGCATACGGCAGATCTCGGTCGAGGCCGGCAACGTCTCGCTGAACATCGCCCGTAAGTGGCTCCCCCTGGTCGACACGAAGGTGAGCCACATCCCGAACTGCTTCGTCTTCCACGCCCTCGCCACACACCTGCACAGGCAGGAATGACCACGCGGCCGCGGCCTCACCCCCGAGCCGCGCGCCAAGCTCATACGGGCCGACCGGCCCTCGGGCAGGCGTTGCGGCGGCCAGCGGCCGCGAGACGCAGGCTCGAACAGCGAGGCGGCGACTGACGACCGCACCACGTTCACGCAGCGAGTGAGTGGTCTGTGTGCAGAGCCGCTTCGCCGCCGACGTCCGGGCTTCTGTGGAAGGGCGGTATGAGGGGGTGCCCAGTCACCGATCTCATCGGGTGTTTAGGGTCGGGTCCATGACCAGAACCACACCGCCGCGGCCGCTGGATGTCGAGGTGCTCTTCCCAGAACTCGCCGCGTACCAGGGCACCACCACCAGGCTTCACCCGAGGCCGGGGGACCCGGACGTGTCGGCCAGTTCGGTGGGTGGGCCGATGCTGTGGCCGGCGGACGAGCCGTGGCCGGTGTGCACCGAGGCCCACGGTCGAGGGCGCGGACGGCGCCCTGCGGATATTCACCGACAGCGAGAGGTCCTGGTCGGTGCGTGGGCCCGCGATCCGCTCTCGGGACCCACGGAGGAGGAGCGGCAGCTCCTGGATGAACTGCGCCGCGAGCACCGGGTCCCGGGCGTCGGCGTGACTGATCCGCTGCCCCTCATCGGCCTCGCGCAGTTGTACCGGCGGGATGTCCCCGACCTGCCGGTCGGCCCGGACGGCTGCGACCTGCTCCAGGTGTTCTGGTGCCCTTTCGACGCGCACGGCCCGAACCGGTACGATCTGCTGCTTCACCTGCGCTGGCGCAGGTCGGCAGAGGTCGGCGAGGTGCTGGTCTCGCCGCCGCAGCCGAGGGTCGTCGGCTCCCCGGGGTACGTGGCCGAGCCTTGCGTGCTGCACCCGGAGCAGGTGGTCACCTACCCGTTCGCCGGTCTCCTGCCCGAGGATCTGTGCGCCCGGATCGACGCGTGGGAGGAGGCCCTTGAGGAGGAGGCCGAGCAGCAGGAGGACGAGGACGCGGACGAGCCGGTCGGCTACCAGTACGACCTGTCCATCCCGCCCGGCTGGCGCGTCGGCGGCTTCGCGTCCTGGCACACGACCGACCCGTCCCCGATGGACTGCCTGGCCTGCGCGACGCCCATGGATCTCCTGCTGACGATCGACAGCTCTGAGTGGGACGGCGGCAGCGAAAGCTGGAAACCGCTGGAAGAAGGAGACCTCCCCGCGCACCGGTCCGCCACGCCCACCAAGGTGATCGTGGGCCGCGCCGGCGAGCTCAACGTCTTCACATGCCCCGCCGATCCTGAACACCCGCACCGCTGGAGCATTCAGTAGGCCGGGGCCCTGCACGGCCACGACATCGCCTCCACCGACAACAAGTCGGTCCACCAGGCGTTGAGCCGGTGGAAGTTCATCGCGGTGGCGGAAGGCCCCTTATTGCAGTCCGGAACCATGGGCGACGCCGCGTCGGGCGTAGCCAACTATTCTGAACGATCAGTAAGACAGGCCCTGGAAGCGGGGCCAGCGGGGGTCAGCACGTGACGTGGAACTCGTTCCCGGCGGCGTCGAGGAACTCGCCGGGTTCCCGGTGGGGGTGAGTGACCTCCAGGCGCAGCCTGTTCCGTGCCGCCTTCGGCGCCGCAGGCGGCCCCATCACCAGCGAGACCGTGCTGGTGGGGCTCCGGCGCAGCCGGACGCCCCAGTCGTGGGACACGACCGCGCGCCAGTCGGCCTGGGACTGCCAGAAGGCCGACTGCGCATGGCGGTCCTCCTCGGCGACGTCGAGGCAGATCGCGACGAGACCGGAGTCGGTGAGCACGCCGGGGTGACCGGGACGCAGTACGCAGAACTCGTTGCCCTCCGGATCGGCCAGCACGTCCCACGGGACATCCCCCTGGCCGATGTCGACCCGCGTCGCACCGAGTGCGAGCAGGCGCGCCACCTCGGCCGGCCAGTCCGGGCCGCCGGCCAGGTCGAGGTGGAGTCGGTTCTTGTGCGCCTGCTTCTGCTGCGAGGTCGGCTCGAACCGCAACCGCAGGCCGCCGGTCCGGCCCTGCGTGGCGTCCCGCCAGAAGCGGTCCATGCGCGCGACATCCAGCGCGTCGATCACGACCCCGGTCAGCATCCTGTTTCCCCCAGCCGTCGAACCCGTCGCTGCTCATTGTCGCTGCCATTGCCGACGTCAGAGCCGGGGGCCCAGGTGGCGAACACGCAGCCGTCCGGGGGAGCGGTCCGCGCCGTTCGGGAGGCGCATCCTTGACGCCTGATCGCCGAACGCAAGACCAGCAGCTCAACTCATTTTGAAGCGAGCAGTAAGACTCACGTGCGCAAGTCCCGCCGTCAGCCGGGGGATTCGGCCCGTCCCTCAATACTCCCTGGGCTCCACCGGCGGGCCGGGCAGAGGAGACACGGGGGAAGCATGGCGGAGGCTGCGGAGACATCGCTGGCGATGGACGTCCTGACCGTGGTCGGACCGGCGCTGGCGCTGCGAGTGGCAGCGGTGCCTCTGCTGACACGTGCCCAGCAGGCCGTGCGGAGGCAGGCGTCGGCGGACCCGGCCGCGCCGCCCCGGACCGTCCCGGGACCCGGTCGCGGGAGAGCTGGCCCTGGGAGTGACGGGTGGCATCGGCCTGTGGGTCCTGCTGAAGCTGGACCTCTTCCCCGGGCAGTACTTCCTGCTGCGCCCGGTCGCCCCGGGCGGCGGGACCTTCCTGTCGCAGTACTACGGCCTGTCCCTGGCGATGGGGTGGACCAGTACGTCGTCACCGTCGCCCTGGCAGCGGTGGTCTGGCCGCTGCTGTGGCTCCGGACGCAGCGCAACCTGCTGTCCACCGGTGCGCCCGCGAGGTCGTGGACCTCATCGCCCCGGGGACGCTTCCGGCTGGGTGGCCTGGCGGCCCTCCGGGGCGCACTGGGTCTCCTCCTGCCGACGGGGCTGGTGCCGGCGGCTGTCACGTGCCAGGTCGTCGCGTACGTGGCGAGCCGGAAGTACCAGGCCGGGGCCGGGATTCCGGCGGGTGGCGATCCGGCCCCGCGCCCCACCACGGGGCAGGCCGTCGCCGACGCGCCGACGGTGGGGCCCGGGGCCGCGGCTCCCGCCCCGCTCGCCGGACCGATCGCCCCGCTCGCCGAGCCTCCGCGGCCGGCTCGGCCCGGCGCCTACGTGCCGACGCGACCCGACGCCGTCGCCGGCGCCGTACCGGCCATCGCCCACCAGCCGCTCCGCCCGGGCGAGCCGGGGACGATCGGCGGCTACCAACTGCTGGGCCGAATCGGCGCCGGAGGGATGGGCACGGTCTACCTCGCCCGGCGGGAAGGGGCGGCGACACAGGTCGCGCTGAAGACCATCAACCCCGAACTCCTCGACAACGCCGACCTGTTGCGCCGGTTCCAGCGCGAGTCCGAGGTGCTGTCCATGGTCCCCGGCGCCTACACGGCCCGTGTCCTCGACTCCGGCATCGACGCCGGACGGCCGTACCTGGCCATGGAGTTGCTGGACGGACGGCCCCTCGACGTCCACCTGGGGGAGCACGGGCCGACCCGGGCCCCCGACGCGCTGCGGGCGCTGGCGCTCGCGCTGGCCGTGGCACTGTCCGGGGTGCACCGGCTCGGCCTGGTCCACCGCGACCTCAAGCCCGCCAACATCATGCTGTCGACCGCCGGCCCGCGCCTGCTCGACTTCGGCATCGCCGACCTGCTCGACGGCACCAGACTCACCCGCACCGGCGTCGGACCGGGGACCCTGACGTACATGGCGCCGGAGCAGTTCGGCGAGGAGCGCGTCGGCCCGGCCGCCGACGTGTGGGCGTGGGCCTGCTGCGTGGTCTGCGCCGCGCACGGCACCAGCCCGTTCGCGGCGACCGGTGCGGGCGCGGTGATCCGCCGGATCGTGGACACCGGCCCCGAGCCGGCCGCGCTGGCGGCGGTGCACGCCCTCGCCCCCGAACTCGCGGCCGCCGTCGGGCGGGCGCTGGCCACCGATCCCGCCGCCCGGCCGTCGGACGGCGCGGCCCTGGTGGACCTGCTCACGTCCCGGGGGACGCACCACGAGCCGGCGCGGATGGAAACCGTCCGCGAGGAGATCACCCGGGGCTGGCGCACCCTGAGCCTCTGACCGCCGGGGCCCGTGAGCACGCCCGGCCCTGCCGCCACGGCAACCCGGAGTCGGGGACCGGGACGACGGCGACCGTGCTAGATTCCCGGCCGACATGATCAAACGCGTGATACCGCCCTCGAAGACGGCCCGTTCCCTGCTTGTCGCCGCCTTGGCCACCCTCGCCTTCGGCCTCGTCCTCGCCGTCACCGGATTCTTCGGCCCCACCGAATACGGCACGGCCGAGCGCCGCATCACCGTGCAGGCCGGCGAGGAGTTCACCCTCAAGGTCCCGGCCCGGCCCTACATGGGCGAACACTGGTACCTGGCCGACCCGAAGCCGGACGCCGACGTCCTCGACTACAAGGGCACCCACGAGGACATCGAAGGCACCGACGAGGACATCGTCGGCGGCGGGGACGGCACGGCGTACTTCGACTTCACCGCCCGCGCCAGGGGCACGACGACGGTGACGCTGCTGCACTGCCCGTTCGCCCGCTGCGCCGGCGTCGCCCAGACCAGGGCCACCGCCGTACCCGTCCCCACGGCCGACGCGACGGACCGGCCCGGCGATGAGCCGGCGTTCTTCCGCTACGAGATCACCGTTCGCTGACGGTCCCCCCAGTCGGTCGCGGTGCGGCGCCGCCGCCCGTGCCGCGGCGCCGCACCCCGTGCGTCAGAGGATGGCGACGCAGAGCACGACGGCGACGAAGGCCGCCATGAAGACCGCGATCTGCTTGCCCGTCATCTCTTCCATCGGCCGCCCCGAGCGCCGCAGGGCGAGCTGGCGCCGCAAGTACCCGGCGAAGACCAGCCGCAGCACCGCCAGCGGCAAGGTGCCCAGGATGAAGAGCTGCAACGCTTGCCGCGCCCCGTCGCCGGACCCGCGCAGGACCGTGCAGAGCCCGGTGGCGAGCACGACGGACGCCGCCGCGATCAGCTTGCCCCTGGTCTTCGGAGCCAGGGACGCGGCCGCCGCCGCGAGGGCGAGGGCCGAGAGGGTCGCGGCGATCCACCAGTGGGTGAGCGTGAAGTGGGCGGTGAGCATGAGCGTTCCTACCAGTCGAAGATGTCGCCGAGGGTGTCCGCCACCTCGGCTGCGGCACCGGCCACGGCGCCCCCGACCTCGGAGATCTTGGCGCCCATGTAGCCGCCCACCTCGTCCAGGTAACCGAGCTTCTCCAGGATCTTGCCCTTGCCGAAGAAGATGCCACCGACCAGGAACCCGGCGAGGTCTTCGTTGAACTTCTTGCTGGGGACGCCCCAGCCAAAGCCGGCCATGACCACCTGCGCGCCGCTGAGACCCCAGGACACCAGGCCCACGGTGCCGGCGACGGCCAGGAGAGGCGGGCACCAGAACGAGGCGATGGCGAGCCCTGCGGAGGCCACACCGGCGGCCATGGACCAGTTGCCGAGGGCGGCGTTCCAGTCCTTGGCGCTCGTGATGTCCGAAGGCAACAGCCAGTACTCGGTGTTGCCCTCTTCCTGTACTTCCTTGTCGACCGGGGTCTTGCCCTCGGTCTTGTAGGCCACGGCCTCCATCGCGATCGTCTGCGCCTTCGCCTCGGCCTCGGCCCGGCGCTTGTCGGCGGCGATCTTCTTGGCCGCGCTGGCGGCGGCCGCGGCCTCCGCGTGGCTCTTGCCGGCCGCGATGGCGTCGGCCTGCGCCTTGGCGGCGGAGGACTGCGCGTCGTACGCGTACGACACGGCCTCCTTCGCGGACGTCAGGGCCTGGCGCATCGAGTAGTTGGCGGTGATGGCCGCGGTCCGCGCGCTCTTCGCGGCGCTCTTCGCGGCCGCGGCGGACTCGGCGGCCTTCTGGGCGGAGGCGTCGGCGTCGTCCGCGTTCTTCTTCGCCTCGTCCGCCGATGCCTGGGCGTCCTTGTAGTGCTGGTCGGCCTGGTTCGACCAGTAGGTCGCGTCGTCCGCCGCGGCGCGGGCCTCGGCCGCGGCCTTGGACGCACGGGCGGCGTCCTCGAGCGCCTTCAGAGCGACGTTCGACGCGTGCGCGATGGACGCGCGGATCGCCGCCACGTGGGTGGCGTGGTCGTGGTCGATGCGGGCGGCGTGGAACTGGCCGGAGGCGACGAAGCTGCGCCGCATTTTGGCGGAGCCCTCAAGGGCGATCTTCGCCGCTGCCTGCATGTACGGGCCGCCGGTGTTGAGCAGGCGCAGCACCTCGACGTTGTCGTCCTCCTTGACCGCCTCGGCCAGTTCGAGGGCGAGGAAGCGGTGCATGGCGATCGCGCTGCCGTTGTCGAGCGCCGCCTGCGCCTTGGTCCTGACGGCGGTGCCCGGGTTCTCGTTCAGGAGCTTGAAGATCTTGAGGCGGTACTCCTCGGCCCCCGCCGCGATGGCGCCGCTGGAGAGGAACTTGGTCGGTGCGTCCTCGTCGGTGCTGGCGAGAGCGGCGTGGGCGGCCTGGGCCACGTCCGCCGTGGACATCCGGGCGACGGCCAGGACGGTCTCGCGGTCGTCGATGCGCTGGGCGAGGCCGCGGTCGGCGTCGATCCAGTTGATGATGTCCTCGTCGTTGCCCGCCAGGGCGAACTCGGCGGCCTCGCGGGTCCACGTACCGCTGGCGGTGAGGAGCTTGGAGGCCGCCTTACGGCCGTCCGTCACGGCCTTCGCGATGTCGCCGGACTTGAGTGCCGTCTCGGCGGCGGCTATCAGGTCCTTGATCTCCGACGACGTCTTGTCCGCCTCGGTGCGCTCCCGGTCGGCGCGGGCGGCTTCGTCCGTCTCGGCCTTCGCCTTCTCCCGGGCCAGGATGATGCCGAGTTCGACCTCCTCGGTGAGCCGGGCGGTCTCCGCGTCACGGGCCGCCTGCTCCACCGCCTTGGCTTCCGTGACCGCGTCGTGGGCCTTGTTCGCGGCGGCCACCGCGGCGTTGGCGTACTCGGTGGAGCGCGTGGCGTACTCGATGGCCTTGCCCGCGTTGACGTACGCGTCCTCGGCCGCTGTCGCTGCCTTGTCGGCGTGGTCGGCCGCGCTGTTGGCGGCGTCGCGGGCGGTCGCGGCCGCGGTGGCCGCGCGGTTGGCCAGGGTCTGGGCGGTGTTCGCGGCCTTGGTGGCGCGGGCCGCCGCGGCGTCGGCCTCGGCGGCGGCCGCCTTGGCCGCGGCCGCCTGGGACTGGGCGACGCCCGCCGAAGCGGCGGCGTCCGCCGAGGCGCTGGCGGCCGCGGCGGCGTTCTGGGCGGCGGACGCCGCGGAGGCACCCGCGGACGCGGCCGACCTGGAGGCGATCGAGGCCTGGTCGGCGGCCTGGGCCGCGGTACGCGCCTTCTCGGCGGCGGCCCTCGCGCCCTGGGCGGCGAGGTTCGCGGCCTCGGCCTTGCCGGCGTCCTTGGACGCGGCGATCGCGGCGTGGTAGGCGCGGGCCGCGGCGTTGCCGGCCGTGGCGGCGGCAGCGGCGGCGGCCTGGGCGGCGGAGGCCGCACGGGAGGCGGCGCTCTGGGCCGTACGGGAGGCGGCGATCGCCCGGTTGGCGGCGGAGGCCGCGCCCTGTGCGGCGGACGCGGCGGCGTTCGCGGCCTTCGCCGACTTGGCCACGTCGTTCTGGGCCGCGCGAGCCTCGTCCGCCGCCTTCAGGGCCGCGGCCTTGGCCTTCTCGGCGGCATCCTTGGCCATGACGGAGGCGGCGACGGCCTGCTCCGTCTTCAGCCCCGCGATCTTGCCCTCGCGCTCCACGATCGCGACCAACTGGTCGATGGTCGCGGCCTCTTGGTCCCGGGCGCGGGCGATGTGCTGGCCGGAGGCGAGGAACGTACGGATCGCCTCGGGCGAGCCGTCGTTCAGGGCGCGCTGCGCGTACACCCTCACCTGGGGCGAGGCGGTGCTGAGGATCCTGAAGACCGCGACGCGGTCGTCCTCCTCCTGCGCGATGAACCGGCCTTCCGTGAGGAAGGCCTTGAGTGCGGCCGGGGTGTCCGTGGTCAGCGCCTCACGGGCCTCGCGCTGCACGCCCTTGCCGCTGTTGTTGAGGACGGTGAACACCGCCTGGCGCAGGTCCTCGTGGTAATCGGCGGCGTAGCCGCCGGCCAGGTAGGCGCTGATCGCGTCGTCACCCGTGCCGAGCGCCGTGTTCGCCGATGCGCGGACGGCCTTGCCCGCGTACGGCAGACCCGAGATCAGCGCGAAACGGTTGTCCTCCGCGCGGGCGACGGGCAGTTCCCTGGTCAGGAAGTCGGTCAGGGCGGCCGGGGTGCCGGTGAGCGCGGCCAGTGCGGCCTGACGGACCGCCTTGCCGCCGGTCTTGAACGCCCAGACCGCCTTGCCGCGATCGGTGTTGGGCAGGTTCTCCGGGGGGCCGTCGGTGGGCAGCGTCTCGGCCCAGGCGGCGGCGCGGTTGAGGACGAGGCTCGAAGTGGCGGCGACGGCCGTGCCGGCCGCGAGCGCGCCGAGAACGCGCCGTCTGCTCCAGAAGATCGTGTTCAAAGCGGTCCCTCGGGAAGAGAAATGGAAATGCGCCCCGTGACCCTAATCAAGTCACCTCGCATTGACCACCTGAGGATTCGCCGCAAAAACAAGCGGAAGCCAGGCAAGTTGACCGAACTCGGAAGTATCGCGGCAGTGCGTCACCAAGCCGTGATCTCTTGGATGTGAACTCTTGACGGAATTCACTACAACCCTTTTCCGGTGTGACGCAGGTCACGGTCCGACCTTGGAGGCTTCTGCCGTTTGGTCCGTCTTTGGCGTTGGACGCCAAGCGGAGCGGGGGTTTTCATATGGGAAATCGCGCCGGGGGGTGTGGCTTTGATGGTGCGGTTTCCTTAACGTTCCGGAATTCATCCGGAACCGACGACGAGGACAGTGATGAAGGCACGTAGCGCAGTAATGCGCATGGTGGGCGCGGCCGTTGCGGCAGGCGCCCTGGCATGGGTCGCGGTGATGGGGGGTCAGGCGGAGGTATCCCCGCGGGTCACTTCCGTCGAGGCCGTCGCCGACGCGGCGCCCGGATACGCGGTCGAGGACTACAACTACCCGCAGGCCGACAAGATCCTCGCCGAGAGGAACATCGTCCTCAAGCGCGGTGACGGCCACATCGTCCTGGCCGACTGCGGAAGCGAGACCGGCCTCATGGAGGTCTGGGCCCGCAGCAAGGACAAGATCTGCTTCAAGGTCACCGGCAAGAGCGGCTGGCTCTCCCTGGAGATCCCCTCCGTCTACGGCATCAAGGGCAGCCTCAACCAGACGGCGCAGGTCGACATGACCGTCGGCACCGAGGAGAAGAGCTTCGACGTCGAGAAGAACACCTGGACCGCGGTCGGCGAGAGCGCGGACGAGCAGGGGCGCGAGCACATGCTCGTGGAGATACGGACCGCCGCGTAGCGCCCGCCGAGCACCTGTTCACCCGTAGACCTCTCAGCAAGGAACCGAAGGACACCACGGTCATGCATCACACCAGACGCCTCCGCCTCGCCGCGCTCGGCGCGGCCCTGGCCGCGGGCCCGCTCGCGCTGTGCGCGACGCCCGCCTCGGCCATCACCGGCGGCACCGCCTCCACCGACACCACGTACGCCTACACCGCGCAGATCACCGTCGGCCCGCACGACCGCGGCTGCTCCGCCGCCCTGGTCGACGCCGAGTGGCTGCTCACCGCGGCCAGTTGCTTCGCCGACGACCCGGCCGTGAGCCTCGCCGTACCCGCCGGCGCCCCGAAGGTGAAGACCACCGCCATCATCGGCCGCGCCGACCTGATGGGCACCCAGGGCGCCGAGCGCCGGGTCGTCGAGCTCGTCCCGCGCACCGACCGCGACGTGGTCCTGGCCCGCCTGAACCGCCCCGTCACCAACGTCGCCCCGATCGCACTCGCCACCACGGCACCCGCCGCGGGCGAGGAGCTGAAGTTCGCCGGGTACGGCCGCACCGGGACCGAGTGGGCCCCGCTCACCCTGCACACCGGCACCTACACGGTGAACTCCGTCGCCACCACCGACGCCACCGTCACCGGCAAGGACGGCGCGGCCGCCTGCTCCGGCGACGCCGGCGGCCCGGTGGTCCGCGGCACCACCCTCGTCGGCCTCAGCAGCACGTCGTACCAGGGCGGCTGCTACGGAATCGACGCCACCCAGACCAGCACCGGCGGCGCCATCGCCCGCGTAGACGGCCTGGCCTCCTGGGTGAACTCCAAGACCGGCGCCACCCGCATCACCGACTTCAACGGCGACGCCATCGCGGACGTCGCCATCGCCGACCCCAAGGCCACGGTCGGCAGCGACACCGAGGCCGGGGTGGTCCGGATCGTGTACGGCGGCGGCAAGGGCACCGCCGAGATCAACCAGGACCTCGACTGGGTGGCCGGCGGTGCCGAGTCCGGCGACTGGTTCGGCGAAGCCCTCGACACCGTCGACTACAACGAGGACGGCTACACCGACCTCCTCGTCGGCACCCCCGCCGAGGACGTCGGCGACGCCGTCGACGCGGGCTTCGCCGACGTGCTGTACGGCGCGGCCGGCGGCCTCGGCACCGGCAGCCAGAAGGCCACCCACCTCGAACAGGGCGCCGGCGCGGGCGCCATCGCCGCGTCCGCCTCCGAGGCGGGCGACCGCATGGGCCACGCCGTGGCCGCGGGCCACACCGCGGCCGGTGAGCCGTACCTGGTGATCGGCGTGCCCGGCGAGGCACTCGGCACCATCAAGAAGGCGGGCAACGTCTTCTACCTGCGCGGCACCAACAACACCTCGGTCCACCAGGACAAGACCGACGTCCCCGGCACCGCCGAGGAGAACGACGGCTACGGCACGTCGGTCGCGGCCAACGCGCACCACATCGCCATCGGCGCGCCCAGCGAGAAGATCGGCACCATCACCGGCGCCGGCGGCGTGGCGCTCTTCTCCCACACGACGCACGCCGACGGCCACCCCAAGCCGCTGGCCGGTCTGGACCAGGAGCTGGGCACCGTCTCCGGCGGCTCCGAGACGGGCGACGCTTTCGGCGCCTCCCTCGCCCTGGTCGAGTACCGCCCGTCGGGTGCCGCGTCCGCCACGGACTCGTTCCTGGTCGTCGGTTCGCCCGGCGAGGGGCTCGCCGTGGAGACCGGTGGCGCCGAGCGGGCCCAGGCGGGCCGCGTCGTGACCTTCAAGGTCACCAACGCGGGCGCGTTCACCGAGGAGGACGTCCTCTGGCAGGGCACCGCCGACGACACCGTGTCGGGCACCGCCGAGGCCGACGACCGGTTCGGCGAGAAGGTCACGGCCATCAACACCGCACCGCGCGCGGTGAGCACCTCCGGCAACCTGCGGGTCGCGGTCGGCGTGCCCGGCGAGGCCGTCGGTACGGCCACCAAGGCGGGCGCGGTCGAGACCTTCCCGCTGCTCGGCACGGCCGGTGACTCCGAGGTCTGGATCGAGGCGGGCAACTCCGCGGGCCTGCCCGGCAGCCCCGGCGCCGGCCAGTACGTGGGCCGCAGCATCCACTTCACCGGCAGCCACCTGTACATCGGCATGCCGTACGGCCCGTCCCTGGGCGCCGTGCACGCGCTGCCCTGGTCCAACGTGAGCGGCGGCACGAAGGCGGCCGTGACCACGTACCAGCCCGGCTCGGGCGGTCTGCCGTCCGTCGGCGCGCGCTTCGGTTACGCGGTCCGCTAGCCGGTACGCGGGCCGGCACGGCCACGGCGGCGAACAGCGCCCCCGGCTCCCTGAGGGAGCCGGGGGCGCTGCGCGTGCGCTTACCCTGGTGTCCGTGCACATCGGACCCGGGGCCTCGGCGGCGCGCCTCACCGGCCGGGCGGTGGTCGGCGAGCGTCCGCTCTCCGGTGCGCTCACCCACGTCACCCTCGACAACGGCCACATGGTGATGGTCAAACGCGGCGACGCCCCCGCCGCCGTGACCGCCGAGGCGGCGGGCCTGCGCTGGCTGGCCGACGCCGGCACCGTCCGCGTCCCGGCCGTGCGCGGCCAGGACCACCACTGGCTGGTGACCGACCATGTGCCGACCGGGCCACCGAGCGCACGGGCGGCCGCACGCCTGGGCCGCGCCCTGGCCGGGCTGCACGCCTCCGGCGCGCCCGCCTTCGGGGCCGCCCCGCCCGGCGGCCCTGAGGCCGCGTACATCGGCCGGGCTCCCATGCGCAATGCGCCCGGGGACAGTTGGCCGCACTGGTACGCCGAGCACCGGGTGCTGCCGTACCTGCGCGCCGCCGTCGACGCGGGCACCGTGCGGCCCGCCGAGGCGGCCCTGGTCGAGGACGTGTGCGCGCGACTGCCCGGCCTGGCGGGCCCCGCCGAGCCGCCCGCGCGGCTGCACGGCGACCTGTGGAACGGCAATGTGCTGTGGGGTGCCGACGGGCACGCCTGGCTGATCGATCCCGCCGCGCACGGCGGCCACCGCGAAACCGACCTGGCGATGCTCCGGCTGTTCGGCTGCCCCCGGCTGGAGCAGATCCTGGACGCGTACCAGGAGACGGCGCCGCTGGCGCCCGGCTGGGCCGAACGCGTCGGGCTGCACCAGCTCTTCCCCCTCCTGGTGCATGCGGTGCTGTTCGGCCGCGGCTACGCCGAGCAGGCCCTCGCGGTGGCACGGGCGGCCGCAGCCCGTTGACCCCGGTGCGCGCCGCGGGAGTGGCTACGACACGTCCGGGCCCGTACGCAGGTGGAAGACCGCGAGGTTGAGGTCCCTCACGGCGTGCCGGGCCGCCTCGGCGTCCTCGCCGTGGTCGATGGCTTCGAGCGCGGCCGCGGCCGCCGTGCGCACCGCATGGGGCAGACCGTCGTCCGCGGCGATGCGGTACGCGACGGTCCGGCGCGCCAACCGCTCGTCGGCGGAGACGCCGCCGCCCGTCAGGGGGAACACGGCGGCTTCGTAGGTGGAGATACCGAGGAGCACTGCTTGCGCCAGCCCCTCGGCGTAGCCGTGGCCGTGGGCGTCCTTCGCGGCCCGGTCGAATCCGGCGAAGACCCGCCGGCGGATGAGGAGGGAGCCGGTCAGGACACCGGCGCTTGTCAGGACGCCCGCGATCACCGCGCCGACGGGCCCGCTCACGAGGAGGCCGCCGAGAGCGGCCAGCACGCCGCCGGCGAGCGTGAGTTCCACGGAGATGAGCAGGTGTACGCGGGCGACGGCGCGGGTGTTCATGCCGGGCATTATGCCGACCGGCGGCGATTGCGGAGCGCGACGGGCGTACCCATAAGGTGCCCCCATGCCTGCTTCGTTGAGTCCCACGAAAACCGCCGCCGCGCTGCGCACATCGGCACGTGTCTCCGTCGAATTGCTGTTGGTCCTCATCGCAGCCTCGGTGGCCCTGTGGCTTCTGGGCCGGATGTGGTCGGTGGTCTGGCCTCTCATAGTGGGCTTGTTCCTCACCACACTGACCTGGCCGCTGGCGCGCCTTCTGCGCCGGTGGGGGTGGCCGCCGGCCCTGGCCGCGTCGGTGGTGACCGTGATGTTCCTGCTCGTGGTCACGGGCATCGTGGCGCTGATCGCGGTTCCGGTGGCGTCCCAGTCCGGCGAGCTGGCCGACGGTGTGGTCGCGGGCATCCAGCGGCTGCGCGAGTGGGCCGCCGGGCCGCCGCTGAACATCGGCGACGACCAGATCACCGGTGCCCTCGACACGGCCGTGGCCCGTATCCAGGACAGCATCGGCAGCATGGTCACCGCGGTGGTCGCCGGAGTGAGCACCGTGGTCAACGGCGTGGTGACCGCCGTCCTGGCGCTCTTCCTGATGTTCTTCTTCCTCAAGGACGGCCCGCGGTTCCTGCCCTGGCTGACCCGTCAGCTCCCCGGCCGGCTGGCCACGGACGTCCCCATCGTGGCCGCGCGCAGTTGGGAGACCCTCGGCGCGTTCGTGCGCTCCCAGGCGTTCGTCGGTCTGCTCGACGCCGTTCTCATCGGCATCGGCCTGTGGATCCTCAAGGTCCCGCTGGTGCTCCCGCTCGCGGTACTGACGTTCGTGTCCGCGTTCGTGCCGATCGTGGGTGCCCTCTTCGCCGGTCTGGTCGCGGTGCTCATCGCCCTGGTCTCCAACGGCCTGACGGACGCCCTGATCGTGCTGGGGATCATCGTGGTGGTGCAGCAGCTCGAAGGCAATGTGTTCCAGCCCATGATCCAGAGCCGCGGGCTCGGCCTGCACGCGGCGGTGGTCCTCCTGGCGGTAGCCCTGGGCGGCAGCCTGGCCGGCATCGTGGGCAGCCTGCTCGCGGTACCGGCGGCCGCGCTGATCGCGGTGGTCTGGAACTACGTGCGCGAGCAGTTGCGGGAACCGGAGGCCGAGGAGTCGCACCCCGGGGCGGCCGTTCCCTCGTAGCGCCCGGCCGCCCGCGCCGGTGGTGGCGTATGCCCGCCACCACCGGCGAAAACGCGTGGACTGTGCGGACGCCCCTGCGGGACACTCCGTTTCCTCACCTGCTGGGGCACTGCACAGGGTTGGGATGGGATTGTCAGACTTAGCCAAAGATCTGCCGAGCAAGGGCTCGGTACTCCTCGCGCTTCGTCACTACGGACGGGAACTGACCCGCCTCCGGTGGCTGACCGTGCCGGCGATGCTGCTGCCGGCGCTGGGCAACATCGGAATCCAGTACATCGCGCCGCTGGTCGTCGCCAAGCTCGTCGGCCACATCGCCGGCGAGGGCGGCGGCGCCCTCGCCGTAGGGCCGATGCTGCCCTACGTCCTGGGCTTCGCCGGTGTACTGCTGTTGGCGGAGGCGCTGTGGCGCATCGGACTGCACTGCCTCAACCGCCTGGACGCCCGTGGCATCGAGCACCTGTACGTGGTCGGCATGGACGAGCTGTTCGCCAAGGACGCCGCGTTCTTCCACGACAACTTCGCCGGGTCGCTGACCAAACGCGTCCTGAGCTTCGCCACCCGCTTCGAGGAGTTCGTCGACACGCTGACGTTCTCGGTCATGGGCAGTTTCGTGCCGCTGGTGTTCGCCTCGGTGGTGCTGTGGCAGTACGACCCGCTGCTCGTGGTCGGGCTCCTGACCCTGATCGCCCTCACCGCGCTGGGCGTGGCGCCCCTGATCCGGCGCAGGCAGGCGCTCGTCGCCCAGCGCGAGCAGGCGATCGCCCGGGTGTCGGGCCATGTCGCCGACAGCCTGATGAACATGGACACGGTCCGGTCGTTCGCCGCCGAGGAACGGGAGGCCGCCGAGCACCGGTCCCGCGTCGCGGAGTCGCGGCGGCTCACGCTGCGCTCGTGGGACTACGGCAACCTGCGCATCGACACGCTGGTCGCGCCGATGTCCGTGCTGACCAACGTGCTGGGCCTGGTGCTCGCCCTGGCGCTCGGCGCGGGGGAGCAGGGCGTGGAGGCGGTCATCGTCGCCTTCACCTACTACGCGAACGCCACGCGGATCATGTTCGAGTTCAACCAGATCTACCGCCGCCTGGAGAGCTCGATGACGGAGGCGGCGCAGTTCACCGAGCTGCTGCTGGAACCGCCGACCGTCCTCGACCCGGCGTCCCCCGAGCCGCTGACGACCACGTCGGCCGACGTGCGCTTCGAGGGCGTGACCTTCGGTCACACGGCGGGGAAACCGCTCTTCGAGGGCCTCGATCTGGCGGTGCCGAGCGGGACGAAGGTCGGTCTCGTCGGCCGCTCCGGCGGAGGCAAGACCACGCTCACCCGGTTGCTGCTGCGGATGATGGACATCGACGCCGGCCGCATCCTCATCGGCGGGCAGGACATCAGCCGGCTCCGCCAGGCCGACCTGCGCGGTCTGATCGCCTACGTACCGCAGGATCCGGCGATGTTCCACCGGACGCTGCGGGAGAACATCGCGTTCGCCCGGCCGGACGCCACCGACGCCGAGATCCGCCGCGCGGCGGAGGCGGCGCACGTGACGGAGTTCGCCGACGCGCTCCCCGACGGCTTCGACACGATGGTGGGCGAACGCGGGGTGAAGCTGTCGGGCGGCCAGCGCCAACGGGTGGCGCTGGCCCGGGCGATCCTGCGCGACGCTCCGATCCTCCTGCTCGACGAGGCGACCAGCGCGCTGGACTCGGAGAGCGAGATCCTCGTCCAGGACGCGCTGTGGCGGCTCATGGACGGGCGGACGGCGCTCGTGGTGGCACACCGGCTGAGCACGGTCGCCACCATGGACCGGCTCGTCGTCCTCGACCACGGACGGATCGTCGAACAGGGAACGCACCAGGAACTGCTCGCCGCCGACGGCTCCTACGCGAAGCTGTGGCAGCACCAGTCGGGCGGCTTCCTCGACGACACCGCCGCCCCGGCCGGCCTGCACTGAAGCGGGGCGGCGCCAATTCGGTGGCGGGCCCGGGCCATTACGGCGAACATGCGACGCATGAGCGACCAACCCGCGCGATGGACCCAGGCGACGGTCTACCCCGACATGTGGGCCGATCCGGCCGACGACCCCCGCAACAACGAGAACACTCCGGAGGGCGAGCTCGCGACGCTGCTGGACTTCCTGGCGAACTACCGCATCACCCTGCGGATGAAGTGCGAGGGCCTGGATGCGGAGCAACTGGCCCGGCGGTCGGTTCCGCCGTCGACGATGTCGCTGCTCGGCCTGGTCCGGCACCTGGCCGAGGTGGAACGCGACTGGCGCAACTGGATCACCGACGGCGACCCGCTGCCGAGGCTGTACGGAGAGAAGGACGCGGACTTCGACGGAGCCGTCGCCGACCAAGCCGTGGTCGACGCCGCGTACGCCGATCTCGAGCGCGAGCAGGCCGCGACCGACGCCGCACTGGCCGGGCACCCGGACCTGGGCGAGCGTGTGGGGAAGGACCGGATCGCTGTCCGGGAGCTGATGGTGCACCGGATCGAGGAGTACGCCCGGCACTGCGGGCAGGCCGATCTGCTGCGGGAGTGCATCGACGGAAGGGTGGGCCAGTGACGGGGCCCGGGGCTCCCTGCTCGTCCCGGGCACGGCGGGGCGTCGTCCGGGCGGCCGGGGTGGACGGTCGACGCAGGTGTCCGGCTGTCCGCTGGTAAAATCGGGGCACGCTTCGACATCGCCGGGGTCCGTACCGAGGGGTACGGACCCCGGCGCGTTCCGGGCGCCCGATCGAGGAAGGTTCCCCATGAACGCGAAGCCGCAGGCCCCTACAGCGCCGCAGACGGTGGCCCCCGGCCTGCCGCCGGCCGAGTCCTTCGACGCCCTCGGGCTGCCGCCGGAGCTGCTGAAGACGATGGCCGGCCTGGGGGTGAACGAGCCGTTCCCGATCCAGGCGGCGACCCTGCCCGACGCGCTGGCCGGGCGCGATGTCCTCGGCCGGGCGCGGACCGGCTCCGGCAAGACGCTCGCGTTCGGGCTCGCGCTCCTCGTCAGAACGGCAGGCCGGCGAGCCGAGCCGAAGCGGCCGCTCGCACTGGTCCTGGTGCCCACCCGGGAACTCGCGCAGCAGGTGGGCGACGCGCTGACCCCGTACGCGCGGACGCTGAACGTGCGCCTGGCGACCGTGGTCGGCGGGCTGTCGATCAACCGGCAGTCGGCCCTGCTGCGGGCCGGCGCCGATGTGGTCATCGCGACGCCGGGGCGGCTGGCCGACCTGGTGTCGCGCCGGGACTGCCACCTGGGTCAGGTGCGGATCACGGTGCTGGACGAGGCGGACCAGATGTGCGACCTGGGGTTCCTGCCGCAGGTCTCGGACATCCTCCAGCAGGTCCGCCCCGACGGGCAGCGGCTGCTCTTCTCCGCCACGCTCGACCGCGACGTCGACCAGTTGGTACGCGACCACCTGCACGACCCGGTGCTCGCCTCGGTCGACCGGGTGGCGGGCGCGGTCACCACGATGGAACACCACGCGCTGAACATCCACGCCGCCGACAAGTACGCGACCGCGACCGAGATCGCCGCGCGGGACGGCCGGGTGCTGATGTTCCTGGACACCAAGGCGGGCGTGGACCAGTTCACCCGCCACTTGCGGGCCAGTGGCGTACGCGCCGCCGGCCTGCACAGCGGGAAGTCCCAGCCGCAGCGCACGCACACCCTCGCCACGTTCAAGGACGGGGAGATCACCGTACTGGTGGCCACCAATGTCGCGGCGCGGGGCATCCATATCGACGCGCTGGACCTCGTCGTCAACGTCGACCCGCCGGCCGACGCCAAGGACTACCTGCACCGGGCCGGGCGCACGGCGCGCGCCGGGGAATCCGGGAAGGTGGTCACCCTGGTCACCCCCAACCAGCGGCGTGATGTGAACCGGATGATGTCCGACGCCGGAATCCGGCCGGTCGTCACCCAGGTGCGCTCGGGCGAGGAGAGGCTGACCGCCATCACCGGGGCGAAGCGCCCGCCGGCCGGGGCGAGGACCGGCAGCGGCAACGCACCCTTCCGCGGTCTCGGCACCCGTCCGGGCCGCCCCGCGAAGGAGTCCCGCAAAGCCGCCGAGGCGCGCAAGACGGCGGAGGCCCGCGCGGCGGCCCGGGTGCGCAAGGGCCGCTGACGCCGGCCGGGCCCGGTACGGGCGGCCGGGCCGGCACCGGCGCGCGGGGTTACTCCGGCGTGGTCCCACCACCCTGCCGTCCAGTCGGTGGAACGCCTCTTACGCCATCTCTGTACTGATGAGTAACATGCGCGCACCAACCGGCACCCACCCGCCCGCCTGCCCCCACCGGCGGCTAGGAGCACGTCGATGACGTACCACCACCGCACCTTTCCTGAGCCACCCCCCTCCCACCCGCCGCAGCGACAGGACCACCGCGAGCCGCACCGCCGTCAGGGCGACCTCGACGCGCTCCGCACCGGCTACCGCAGACTGCGCCGCATCTCGACACTCACCGCGCTCGGGTACTTCACCCTCTTCCTCCTCCTCGCGGCCTTCACGCCCGGGCTGATGACCAGCGAGGTCACCGGCGGGCTCAACACCGGCCTGATGCTCGGGCTCTGTCAGTTGCCGGTGGCGCTCGCGGCGATCGCCCTGTACGAGCGCATCGCCCGCCGCCGGATCGACCCGCTCGCGACGGCCATCCGGGAGCGCGCCGAACAGGCGTCCACCGGAGGTGCCCGGTCATGACCGAGTTCAGTTCCGACGCCCAGACCATGTCGCTGGTCGCGTTCATCGCGGTCATCACCGTCACCCTGCTGGTGTGCGTGATGACCGGGCCGGACCACGGCGACCTGGGCGAGTTCTACACCGGCTACCGCTCGTTGTCGCCCGTACAGAGCGGCCTCGCCATCGCCGGTGACTACATCTCGGCCGGCACCGTGCTCGGCACCATCGGCATCATCGCGCTTCTCGGCTTCGACGGGGTCACGCTCACCCTGAGCACGGTGCTCTCGCTGGTCCTGATGATGTTCCTGCTCGCCGAACCGCTGCGCAACACCGGCCGGTTCACGACCGGCGACGTCCTCACCCGCCGCGCCCCCGGCCCGGCCGTACGGATCACCTCGGCCGTGGTCACCCTCGCCGCGCTGCTGCCCCTGGTGATCTTCCAGCTCGCGGGCGCGGGCGATCTGCTCGCCGTCGTCCTCGGCTTCCACGCCGACGGGTTCAAGACCGGGGCGATCGTGTTCCTCGGACTGCTGATGATCGCGTACGCCGCCATCGGCGGGATGAAGGGCACCGCGTTCATCCAGATCGTCAAGACCGTCGTCCTCCTCGGGGCGGCCACCGCCATCGCGGCGTACGTCCTCGACCGGTTCGACTTCAGCCTGCCGCTGCTGCTGAACGCCGCCAAGGACGGGAGCGGGGCGGGAGACGCGTACCTCGCCTCCGGGCTCCAGTTCGCGGGCGACGACATCGACATGATCGGGACACAGTTGACGGTCGTGCTGGGCGCGGCGGTCCTGCCGCACATCACGATGCGCATGTTCAGCTCGCGCAGTGCGACGGCCGTGCGGCGCTCGATGTCCTGGGCCGTCTCGACCGTCGTCGTCACCTGTCTGCTGCTCGCGGTCATCGGCTTCGGCGCGGCCGCGATCGTCGGGCACAAGGGGCTCGTCGCCGGCGACCCACAGGGCCAGACGGCGTTCCTGATGGTCAGCCAGGCCGTCATGGGCACCGACCCGACCACGTTCGAGACCCTGCTGTTCACGGCGGTGGCCACCGCGGTCTTCCTCACCCTGCTGGCCTCGGTCGCCGGGATCACCCTCGCGTGCGCCAACACCCTGGCGCACGACCTCATCGCGCACGGGCTGCGCAGGACCGCCCTGAAGGCCTCCACGGAGATGGCCATGGCACGGGCCGCCGCGGTCGGCGTCGGGCTCGTCGCGATCGCCATCGCGGCCGGTGTCCGGCACCTCAACCTTCAGGCGCTGCTGACCCTGTCCTTCTGCGTCGGCGCCTCCGCGATCGCCCCGGCGCTCGTGTACAGCCTCTTCTGGCGCCGCTACACCCGCACGGCACTGCTCGCCACGCTCATCGTGGGCACCGCCGCCGCCCTCGTCCTGACCGCCGGGACCAATCTGGTGTCCGGATCGCCGCAGTCCATATTCCCCGACGAGGACTTCAACTGGTTCCCGTTCACGACCAGCGGCATCGTCTCCGTCCCGCTCGGCTTCCTGGCCGGCTGGCTCGCCACGGTCCTCGGCGACCAGGACACGGCGGGCCGGCGCCGCCGCTACGAAGAGGTGGAGCCGGTGATCCTGGCCGGCACTCCCACGACGTGAGCAGAGGCGCCCGGCCTGCCGGCAGGCCGGGCGCCCGTTGTGCCCGGCCGGGCGTCAGGCGCGGCAGCGCAGCATCTCCAGAGGGCGGTTGGCGTGGAAGTCCGCCCAGAAGTCCGCACCGAACTCCCGCACGCCGGCGTCGGACACCTCCATGGGGACCCAGGTCAGCTCGCTGAATCCGGCCGCCTCCAGGCTCTTCTCGTAGACCTCGCGGCGCGGGCGGTTGGCGATGAACGAGACCGGCGGGTCGAGCAGCGCCGTGGTCCGGACCTGCGGCCCGGTCTCGGCCTCCTCGCCGGTCAGCTCGGTGCGGAAGCCGTACTTCTCCGGCGTCGGCCCGTCGAACCGGTAGTCGGGCGACTGGCAGAGCACGAACAGCTCGCCACCGGGCTTCAGGCTTCGGTGCACGTTGCGGCACATCCGCTCCGTGGCGGCGATGTCCTCCGCGTAGTTCAGCAACTGGACCGCCAGGCCGATGTCGAAACGCCGCTCAAGGGGCCGCAGTTCGGTCACGTCCCCCACCTCGTAACGCACACCCAGCGGGTCGCTGTTCTCCAACTGCTGTGCCACGGAGACCATTTCACCGGATATGTCGACCCCGAGTACGTCTCCGGCGCCGCGCCGCCTGAACTCCCTGCTGTAGAAGCCGGTGCCGCACGCCAGGTCGAGGACCGACTTGCCACGCACGTCCCCGACCATGCCCAGGAAGCTGGGCACCACCACGTACTGCTCCAGGGGCAGGGCCTTGAACCCCTCGTACGCCTCACCGATCTCGTCGTACTGCTGCACGCTCATCGTGCTGTCCTCCCCGTGCTGGGTCATTGCCTGGGCAGTCTCTCCACACCCCGGCCGACCTTCGTACTGGCAGAAGCCACAAAGATCCGGACATCGCCCCGGTCTCCTGTACGGAGGGCTAGTCGCTGATCTCGATCTGTCCGTCGGGCGACGCCGTGGCACCGGCACCGGCGGTGCGCGTGGTGATGCCCTTCAGCAGCTCCCCGAGGTCGACCCCCGTGGTGGCACCGATCAGTTCCAGGCCCTGGGCGACGTTGTCGGTGACCGTGCGGGCCAACTTGCCCGCGCCGTCCGTGGAGATGACCGTCATCCTGTCGATCGCTCCCAGCGGTTCGGCGGCCTTGGCGACCACCTGCGGAAGGACCTCGACGAGCATCTGGAGGACCGCCGCGTCCCCGTACTGGGCGAAGGCGCCGGCCTTCTTCCGCATGGCCTCCGCCTCGGCCGCGCCCCTGGCGCCGGTCGCGGCGGCCTCGGCCTCGCCCTCGATGCGTACGGCGTCGGCGAGGGCGGCGCGGTGGGCCTTCTCGCCCTCACCGGTCAGCCGGGCCCGCTGGGCGTCCGCCTCGGCCTCCTTGACCAGGGCGATACGGCGGGCCTCGGCCTCCTGCTCGGCGCGGTAGCGGGCGGCGTCGGCGGGCTTGCGGACCTTGGTGTCCAGTTCGCGGTCGGTCAGCGCGGCCTGCCGTTCGGCGACCTTCTCCTGCCGGCCGAGGATCTCCTGCTGCCGGTCGGCCGCGGCGAGCGGTCCCGCGGCCGCGGCCGTCGCGGCGGCCACGTCCGTCTCGGCCTTGATCTCGGCCTGCTTGAGCGCGAACGTCCGCTGGGCGACCGCGATCTCCTCCTCTGCCTTCAGCCGGGCCTGTTCCGATGCCCGCCGGGCGACCGCCTCGGCGATGTCGGCCTCCTGCCGCGCACGGGCGGCCTCCGGCCGGCCCAGGTCCTCCAGGTAGGAGCCCTCGGTGGTGATGTCCTGGATCTGGAACGCGTCCAGCACCAGGCCCTGCCCCGACAGGCTCGCCTCCGCCTCCTCGGCGACCTGACCGGCGAACGCGGCCCGGTCGCGGATGATGTCCTCGACCGACATCCGGCCCACGATGGACCGCAGGGCACCCGACAGGACCTCCTGGGTGAAGCCGACGATGCCGTCCTGCTGCATCAGGAACCGCTGGGCGGCGGCCCGGATGGAATCCTCGCTGCCACCGACCTTGACGATGGCCACGCCTTCGAGGTTGGCCTTCACCCCGCGCAGGGTGACCGCACCCCGCACGGCGACCGGGATGTGCCGCGAGGACAGGTCGAGGGTGAACTTCTGCTGGACGAACGGCACCACGAAGACGCCACCGCCGACGACGACCTTCTGGCCGCTGTTGTCGGTGACGACGCGGCCCGTCTCCGGATCGGTCGACCTCTTCCCACGGCGGCCCGTGACGATGAACGCCTCACTGGGGCCCGCGACTTTGTACCGTGTGACGACGACGAGGCCCAGCAGGACCAGGAGTACGACGACTCCCACCACCGCGGTGACGACTGGACTCATGATGTGTTTCCCCTCTACGGGTCAGCGCTCCACGGGGCGGACGAGAACGGAACTGGCCGACAAGGCTGCCTCGACCCAGACCTCGCAGCCACGCCCGACGGGCGCGGCCGCCTTCGCGGCGAACTTCACCGGCTGACCGGCCACCCGCAGCAGCACCTCGCCGTAGCCGTCCGCCGGGATGGCGGTGACCACCGCCCCCTCGGTCCCGATGAGGTCGTCACCGCGCGGCGCGGCGCCGCCGCGGTCGCGCATGAGGGCACGGCTCGACTTCCAGGTCAGCCACCCGGCGCCGGCACCGGTCACCACGCCGGCGGCTGCGGCCGGGGCCGCGCCCAGGCCGGTGGTGCCCAGCACGATCGCGCCGGTGAAGCCGAGCATCGACACGAACCCGGCGATCACCGGCAGCGACAGCCAACCGTCCGCCAGGCCGCCGAGGGCCCCGTCGAGGAACCCTTCCAGCGCCCCGTCAAGGACCAGCGAGAGAGCCAGCAGTGCAAGCCCCGCAATGCCGAGACCCAGAAACAAGCCCACGCCCCGCACCTCCCCACCCCGGACGAACGCCGAGGCAAGGGGATGGTCGCACGTGAGTACGACGTCTCTCACTGCCGTTTCCCGGCAATCTTTACGCGCCTTTGATGCCGGGCTCCCGCAGACGCGCGAGCCGCCGGCCCCGTGCTTCACGGGGCCGGCGGCTCGGCGGGGACACCGGGTTCAGCGCAGGTCGAACCGGTCCAGGTTCATCACCTTGTCCCACGCCGCCACGAAGTCACGCACGAACTTCTCACCCGCGTCATCGGACGCGTACACCTCCGAGACGGCCCGGAGCTGGGAGTTCGAACCGAAGACGAGGTCGACGGCGGTGGCGGTCCACTTGACCTCACCCGTGGTGCGGTCGCGGCCTTCGTAGACGTTCTCCGTGGAGGTGGACACCTTCCACTCCGTGCCCATGTCGAGCAGGTTGACGAAGAAGTCGTTGGTCAGAGCCTCCGGCCGGTCGGTGAAGACACCGTGCCGGGACCCCTTGAAGCCGGTGTTCAGGGCGCGCATGCCGCCGATGAGCACCGTCATCTCGGGGGCGGTCAGGGTCAGCAGGTTGGCGCGGTCCAGGAGGAGGGTCTCCGGCGACAGCTTCTCGCCCGCATGGAGGTAGTTGCGGAAGCCGTCCGCCTTGGGTTCGAGCACGCCGAACGACTCCACGTCGGTCTGCTCCTGGGAGGCGTCCGTGCGCCCCGGTGCGAACGGGACCGTGATGTCGTACCCCGCGTTCTTCGCGGCCCGCTCGACGGCCGCGCACCCGCCCAGGACGATCAGGTCGGCGAGCGACACCTTCTTCCCGCCGGACTGCGAGCCGTTGAAGTCCTGCTGGAGCCGCTCCAGCGTCCGTACCGTCCCGGTCACCTCGGGCAGGTCGTTGACCTCCCAGTCCTTCTGCGGCGCGAGGCGGATCCGGGCCCCGTTGGCCCCGCCGCGCTTGTCGGTGCCGCGGAAGCTCGCCGCCGCCGCCCAGGCGGTGGTGACCAACTGGGGGATCGACAGTCCCGAGGCGAGGATCCGGGCCTTGAGATCGGCGATGTCCTCGTCACCGACCAGTTCGTGATCGACCTCGGGGACCGGGTCCTGCCAGAGCTGGGGCTCGGGAATCCACGGGCCGAGGTAACGCGAGACGGGTCCCATGTCACGGTGCAGCAGCTTGTACCAGGCCTTGGCGAACGCCACCGCCAGCTCGTCCGGGTTCTCGTGGAACCTCTTCGCGATCGGCCCGTAGACCGGGTCCACCTTCAGCGCGAGGTCCGTCGTCAGCATCATGGGCGCGTGCCGCTTCGACGGATCGTGGGCATCGGGCACGGTGTCCTTGGCCGAGGGGTCCGTGGGGGTCCACTGCTTGGCGCCGGCGGGGCTCGTCGTCAGCTCCCAGTCGTACCGGAACAGGTTGTCCAGGTACCCGTTGTCCCACTTCGTCGGCTGGGTCGTCCACGCGCCCTCCAGCCCGCTGGTGAGCGCGTCACCGCCCTTGCCGCTGCCGTACGTGTTCCGCCAGCCCAGGCCCTGCTGCTCGACGGGCGCGGCCTCGGGTTCCGGGCCGATGTACGACGGATCGACCGCGCCATGGCACTTGCCGAACGTGTGGCCGCCGACGATGAGCGCGACCGTCTCCTCGTCGTTCATCGCCATGCGCCCGAACGTCTCGCGGATGTCCCGGGCGGCGGCCACCGGATCCGGATTGCCGTTGGGGCCCTCCGGATTGACGTAGATCAGCCCCATCTGCACGGCGCCGAAAGGACCGGTGAGTTCCCTGTCGCCGCTGTAACGCTCGTCCCCGAGCCAGGTGTCCTCGGGCCCCCAGAAGATCTCCTCGGGCTCCCAGATGTCCTCGCGCCCGAAGCCGAATCCGAACGTCTTGAAACCCATCGATTCCATGGCACAGTTGCCGGCGAAGACCAGAAGATCGGCCCAGGAGATCTTCCGGCCGTACTTCTGCTTGACCGGCCAGAGCAGACGGCGCGCCTTGTCGAGGCTCGCGTTGTCCGGCCAACTGTTGAGCGGGGCGAAGCGCTGCGCGCCGCTGCCGCCGCCGCCCCGGCCGTCGGCGACGCGGTACGTCCCCGCGGCATGCCAGCTCATCCGGATGAAGAGCGGCCCGTAGTGGCCGTAGTCGGCGGGCCACCAGTCCTGGGACGCCGTCATCACCTCGAAGACGTCCCGCTTCAGCGCGTCGACGTCGAGGGTCGCGAACTCCTTCGCGTAGTCGAAGTCCTCGCCCATCGGATTGGACTGGGGCGAGTGCTGATGGAGAACCTGGAGGTCCAACTGATTCGGCCACCAGTCCCGGTTCGTCTTGGGGCGGGTCGGGGTGGGGGTCGGGGAGGGGATTGAAGGGTTCTCGCTCTCGCTGCGGGACACGTCCGTCCTTCTTTCTGCTCGGTGCTTCCTTCTGCTGGCTGCTGATCTCGACGTTGTGTGCCTTTGCCTGGTGCCGAGCACCGCGACCCGCGCCCGTGGCGCGCCATGGGCGCCCGCCGACCGGAAACGCCTGCCGGGCCGTCACGTCGGCGTCCGTATGGTCGCGCACCGCGGACCACACTGCTACGAGAACACGCAGGGCCCCCCGCGTAACAAGAACTCGAATGTGAAGATTTTCTGGGATGTGTACCCGCCCACGTGAGAAGCGGGAGCGGGCTCAGAGCCCGGTGACTCTGCCCTTCGCCGACAGCTCGTAGACCAGGGTGACCGTGCGGCGGCCACCGGGCGGGAGGGCGACGTCCCAGCGGACGACGCCGTCGGCGTCGACCGCGTCGGGCACCGGGGAACAGGCTTCCTCGCGGAGGCGTACCTCCACCGCCGAGACCTCGGAGACCGGGATCCGCTCCCGGAGGACGACGACCCGTTCGCCCTGCTCCCCGGGGGCGGAGAACCGGGACACGTGCAGCCGGACCGTGCGGGTGACCACGGTCCGCTGGGTGATCCCCGCCGAGTCGCGGGACTCCTCGGAGGACCGGACCACCCGGTGGTCGTCGCGACTGCCGAAGGCCAGCTCGACGGGGGCGCCGGGAGCGGTGAACTCCAGCGTGCCGCGGCCGCTGAACCCGCTGCCCCGGACCAGGTCCACGGGCCCGGCGAGCAGCGCGTGGCCGGACCGGTTGTCGAACCGCACCACCTGGGTGACCAGCGGGGACAGCTCGGGTGAGCAGGCGTACTCGCTGCTCGCGGCCGTGCTGAAGGCGGAGAGCGGCACGCGGTGGGCGCGGCCGTCCGACGGCACGGAGACCGGGGCGGGGGAGTTCAGCACGCGCGCCTCACCGCCGTCGTCCACCCCCGGCAGGCCGAGCACCGGGGCGGGGCCCAGGTCCCCGGTCTCCTCCTCGCGCAGCTCGACGTCGACCGTGCGGCGCTCCGCCGCGGAGCGGTCCTTGAGCGTCAGCCGGTCCTCGTCCAGCCGCGGCGGTTCGGTGGCCAGTGCCGACCGGGCGGTCGACAGCGTCAGGCGTACGTCCGACCAGTCCTCGCCGGTGCGCTGCCAGACCATCGCGTCGGTCTCCAGCGTCAGGGAGTCCCCGTCGAGCACGGCCCGGTAGGCGGGCCGCCACAGCGCGCACGGGGTGAGGTGGCTCAGGCGCAGCCGGACCGGCCCGGCGACCGCCGCCCGGACGGTCAGCTCGACCTGGCCGGTCAGCTCGGCGGGCTGCTCCTCGGCGAGGTCCATGGCCCGCTGGACGTCCCCCAGCTCGACGGCGAGGGCCGCCAGCCGGGCTTCCACGGTGCGGAGTTCCTCGCCGTACGTGTCGCGCTCGTCGTCCACCCGGTCCAGTTCCCGGGTCCAGCGGGGCGCTTCGGTCTCCCCGGAACCGGCGCCCTCGCCGATCTCCCGCAGCAGGTCGGCGGCGAGGCGGCCGAGCAGGTCAAGACGGGCGCGCAGCCGGTCGCGCCGCTGCTCCAGCGTGAGCCGCTCCTCTTCGAGGGCGTGCACACGGACGCGCAGGTCGGAGTCGTCGCCGGCGGACGGCAGCGGCCCGCGCGGCGTCCAGCTCCGGACGATCCGCACATCGAGCACGGTCGCGGGGTGATCGGCGGTCAGCTCGGCGTGGAGGGTACGGTCGACCGCCAGCGCGCTGACCGGCCCGAGACGCAGCCGCTGGACCCCGGCGTCCAGGTCGAGCACGGCGGTGCGCTCGACGTGGGCGCGGTCCTCCAGGCAGGTGACGGCGGTGACGGGGAGGGGGATCGGCTCCGGGGCCGTGGACGGGACCGGGGCCGTGGACGGGACCGTGGACATGGGCGTGTGTCAGCTCCTGCGGTTGCCGCCGACCAGGGCCTTGCCGGCCGGGATACGGATCTCATAGCCGCCGTCGAGGGCGGCGGTGCCGCCGGCGGGCAGGCCGACCCGCCAGACGCGGGTGCCCGGGGCATGGTGCTCGGGCCCGGCGCCCTCCTCGGGCGCCGTCCAGTCGGCGCGTTCCTCGATCCGGACGTCCGGTTCCGAGGTGACCGGCACCCGCTCGCGGACCTCCACGGTGACGGGCCTCCCGAGCCGGTTGGCCAGCTCCACGTGGACGCGGTGGCCGAGCACGGTGGTGTTGCCGCGCAGGCCCGAGGCCGACTCGTGGAGGTTCGTACGCCGGGTGACCCGGATGCCCTCGGCGGGCCCGAGCCCCACGCGGCGGACACCGCCGGGGGCGAGCGTCGGCAGCGCGGCGGTCAGCAGGAAGTCGTCGTCGACGGTGACCTCCACCGGGCCGGCCAGCAGAGCCTGGTCGGTGGCGTTGGAGAGCACCAGCGTCGCGTACACGGTCTGCTCCACGGACGGCACGCACACGTACTCGGTGCGCAGGCCGACCGGGAGCTCGGCGACCGTGACGGTGTGCCAGGTGCCGTCCGACGGAATGTCGGCGAGGGCGCCGGCGTCGAAGCGGTGGTCGAAGGAGCCCGCCGACTCGCGGGGCCGCACGGCGTGCCCGGGCAGCGGCAGCGCGGCCACCGCTTCGGCGCGCCTCCGGTACTCGGCCGCCACCGCGTCGAAGGGCGAGTCGGGAAACAGCCGCCCCCGGCGGTCGCCCGGCTCATCGGGGCCGCACAGGACGAGCGCGGCGTAGTCGAGCTCGGCACCGCTCGGCCGGGGCGGGCCGGCCACCGGTGCCGGAGGCGGTGGGGGTGCGGCCGCCCCGGGAGCCGCGGGTGCGCCGGGTGCGGCAGGCGCCGGAGGCACGGCAGGCGCCATGGCGGCGGGCGGCCCCGCGAAGGACCTGCCGCCGGTACGCGGCCCGCCGCCCGGGCGCGCCCTGGTCGGCTGCGCGGGGGCGGGCGGCCCGCCGTAGGCCTCGGGGGCCGCGCCACCCCAGCCACCCGCACCGCCGGGCGCCGGGTGCGCGCCGGGCGGCCCGCCGTACGCCTGCGGTGGGGGTGGCGGTGGCGGAACGGAGCCGCCCGCGACGGCCATGGGGAGGGCCTCCGTCGCGGGGCGGGGGCCCGCCGCGTCGTAGCCGGTGAACAGGTCGGCGAGGCCCGCCGGGGGCTCGCGCCAGCCGGAGGGCGCGGGGGCGGGCTGACGGCGCCCGATCCGCAGCGAGCGGAGCCGGGGCAGGTCGGTGCGGCGCCGCAGGTCGGCGGTGGCCAGGCCGATGCGCACGCCGGTCCAGTCCTCGCCGGTGCGCTGGGCGACCGAGGCACGCATCACCAGACGGCCGCTGCCGTCCCCCTGACGGTGGCTGAGACGGTAGGCAGGCACCCAGACGGCGCCCGGCACCCCGTACTCCAGTTCCACCTCGACCTCCGCGTCCCCGGCGCCGTCGAGGGTCAGCACCGCGCACACCGTGGTCTCCACGTGCGCTGACGGTGCGTCGGTGGAGGCGCGCTCCAGCCTGTCCGTGGCGACGGCCAGCTCGTGCTCCGCGCGGCTCAGCTCCTGCTCCAGCTCGACGAGGCGGGCGTGCAGCCGCGTCAGCCGCTCGTCGACGAAGCCGGCCAGTTCGAGCCACGCGTCGACCGGGGTGCGGCGGTGCGGGTCCTCGCGCTTGCGGCCCGGCGGCACCGGATGCAGGGCCCTGATCTCCTCGATGCGGCTCAGCTCCCGGTCCCGGCGGCCGCGCGCCGCCGCGTACGCGTCGCCCAGCCGCTCGACCTCGCGGCGCAACTCGTCGGCCGTACCGGTGCCCAGCGGCTCGGCCTCGACGTCCACCCGGGCCTCGGCCACGCGCACCCCGGCGCCGCCGAGGACCCGGGCCCGCAGTGAGCCCGGGTCCAGCGAGCGGGGCAGTCCCGTCACCCGCACCCGGCCGTCCGGCGGCACGCTGCCCCGGGCCAGGCGGCGGCAGACCGCGCCCTGCGCGTACACCACGACCGAATCGAGGGTCGATCCCCACCTCTGCGCTGCCCCAGCCGTCATGTGCTCCGCCCCCCGACGTCTCCGTGTCGAGCGAAGCCTACGCGGGGGCGGCGGGAGAGGTCTCCCACCGCCCCGTACGGTGCCGCCGGTCAGACGCCCGGACGTGGTCCGCCGACGCCCACCGGTACGCCCTGGCCGATCGTGACCTTCACCGATGTCGTCCTGGGGGCCGCCCGGTGGGACTCGTGCAGGAGACCGAGCGGGTTCGTCGTCATCTCCAGCGTGTACTCCCGCGGCGGGAGTTCCATCAGCGCGCTGACGTCGAAGGACTGCCCGTCCAGCGCCTTGTCGTAGACGTCCGCCCAGCCGACGGAGATGCCCATCGTCAGGGTCGTCGCGTTGGCGTTGTGCGAACACGAGTTGTAGACCGGGTTGACGGGGGCGCCGGGGAGCGTGGAGTCCACGACCTCCAGGTCGACCAGGCAGAACGCGACCTTCGGCGACTCGCGCACCACCTGGCCGCCGGCGTCGATGAGCCGGTAGCGGGAGATGCCCTCCATGTGGAAGTGCTTGTGCTCGTCGTGGTACGTCATCAGGCCGACGGGCACCTCGTAGGACGACCCGTCGGAGCGGGTGATCCGCTGGTACGCGGGCAACACGTTGTTGCCGGGCGTGGCGGCCGCGGCCTCCTCCTTGGTGCGCCGCCCGGTGACGTGCAGGGCCCCCGAGCCCAGGTTCGCGGGCGCGCCGGTGAAGCGGAGCCAGGTGATACCGGTTTCGGGCTCCCGGACCAGGTCGTTGTCCGCGAGCTCCCGCTGGAGCGGTTCGAGGGCGGGCAGCCGGTCCGTGGGGGTGTCGGTGGCCGAGGCCGGGCCGGAGCCGGTGGCCAGCAGCGTGCCGAGCGCCATCACGGCCACGGCCATCCAGGTGCGGGCGGTGGGCCGGCGTCGTCGTGTGCGTCTCATGACTGTCCTTCCGGTTGTTGTGGATACCTCGGTGGTCAAGATCCGGGCGCGCGGTTTACGGCCGGGAGGTCGTCCCCGCTCGGCGCCCCGTCCCCGGTCGCCCCGGCGATCGGGTCGCCGAAATCCCCGTCCCGCTCCGCCAGTTCGCGTTCGCTGGCGGCGACCGCGGGTTCCTCCGCCGACAGGTCCATGCCGCGGGTCAGGGCGTGGTAGAGCGCTCCGGAGACGGTGAGGCCGACCATGAAGGCCACGTCGACCCCGCCGAGCGCCTCCGCGACGGGCCCGGTGAAGGGGCCCACCACCATGAACGGCACCATCAGGAGCAGGCCCACGCCGTAGGCCAGCAGGCCGCGCCACGCCCAGGCGCCGTAGATGCCGTCGGGGCGGAAGAGGTGGGTGATGGCGTAGTGGCCGCGCCGGACGAAGAAGTAGTCGACCAGGTTCACCGCGGTCCACGGGATCAGCAGGTACAGCATGAGCAGCAGGGCGTTGCCCAGCGCGGTGGAGAAGTCGGCCGACACGCCGAGTCCCACGGCGCACCAGACGACGGCGAGCCCGCTGATGGTCAGCACCCGGGCCCGCCGGCCGGGGCGGATCGGGCGCACCGAGTCGATCCCGGTGAGGACCGTGAGCATGCCGCTGTAGGCGTTGAGTCCCATGGTGGCCACGAGCGCGAGCACCGACAGCAGGGTCAGGACGGCGCCCAGGCCGTCCACCACCTGGTCGCCGGCGGCGCGGGTGCCGGCCAGCGGGTCGTTCACGCCCAGGGCGGTGGCCATCCAGGCGCCGATCGGGATGAGCCACATCGGTGACCCCGCCGCGCCGCCGAAGACGGAGGCGACGATCCGGGACGTCGGGGTGGAGCGGGGCAGGTAGCGCGAGTAGTCGGAGACGTACGGGGCGTACGAGATGTTGTATCCGGCGGCGGCGGTGAACTGCACCATGAAGGCGACCAGCGTGAACCCGCCCGCGTCCGTCACCGCGTCGGCCTGGCCGGTCACCCGGCCGGTGAGGATGCCGGTCGACAGCACCAGCCAGCAGGGCGCCGAGCACCAGAACAGCACCTGGAACGCCCGGTGCAGCCAGTCGTGCCCGTAGACCGCCAGGACCACCGCGACGACGGTGATGCCGATCCCGACCGCCGTCACGTCCCAGCCGAACACCGCCTCCAGGCCGTGGCCGATGATGATGGTGTCGACGACGTTGAAGCCGACGAAGGTGAACAGTGTCGCCGCCAGGGGCACGATCACGCCCCGGTACCCGAACTGGCCGCGTGACTGGATCATCTGCGGCAGCCCGAGCCGCGGGCCCTGGCTGGCGTGGAACGCCATGAAGAACGTGCCCACCAGCAGCCCGAGCGCGCCGGCCAGCACCGTCCATCCGATGGACAGACCGAGCCCGGGGCCGATGAACCCGAGCGACAGGGTGAAGGGCTGGAAGTTGCCCTGGAACCAGAAGGGCCCCTGCTTCCACAGCCTGCCGTGCCGCCCGGCGAAGGGGACGTGCTGGATGGAGAGGCTTTCGATGACCTCCACGCGGCTGGGATCGGGGTTTGAGCGATGGTCAGGCCGGACCGCCATGGACCCTCCCGTTCTCGTTCGCTCCGGGACGGAACAGCCCGGAACCGGAGGCCCGAGTGTGCGGTCACCACGAACGGGACGGCAATTGTGCGGCACTCAAACGCGACCTCTTCCTTTGTGGCGCGCCACGATGCAGCATGTGCGCGATGACAGCACCGACAGCCGCTCTCCGGGTCGGCGACCTCGTGCGTTCCCCCGCTCTCCAACTGCGCGTGCTGGCGGGCGAGGAGGGGCTGCACCGACACGTCTCATGGGCACATGTGAGCGAGCTGGAGGACCCCACCCCGTGGCTGCTCGGCGCGGAGCTGATCATGACGACGGGGATCGCGGTTCCCCGCACCGCCGTCCGGCAGCGCGCCTACGTCGAGCGGCTGGCCGACGCGGGCGTCGCCGCGCTCGCCCTCTCCGCGCACCTGCACGTCCCCCCGCTGCGCCAGGAGTTCCTGGCGACGGCCGACGAAAGGTCCCTTCCGGTACTGGAGTTGCCGTTGCAGGTGCCCTTCATCGCCGTGGCGCAGGAGGTGGCCGCCGCGCTCCAGGCCGGTGCACGGCGGCGGCTCGGCACCGAGCTCCAGGTCTTCGGCGCCCTGCGCTGGCTGGCCGCCGGGGACCTCACCGCGGCGGAGCTCTTCCGCAAGCTGGAGAAGCTGTCCGGCTACGCCCTCTACCTGTGCACGCCCGCCGGAGGCCCGCTGCTGCCCGGCGTCCCCGTACCCCCCGGCCGGCACGCGGCGCTGCTGCCCGGCTCCGCCGACCCCGCCCCGACCGTCCCCGGCGGGTACGTCCTGCCCGTGCCCGCCCCCGGCAGACCGGCCGGCTACCTGCTGGCGCTGGAACGGCAGGCCGACCGGCGAGGGGAGGGCGGGCCGCGAGGGGAGGCAGGCGCGCGAGGCGAGGGCGAGCCGCGGGGCGAGGGCGCGGAACCGGCCGGGCTGGGCGTCGTCCAGCACATAGCGACCGTCGCGGCCCTCCAGGTCTCCATGGTGCGTCACGAGCGTGAGACGCTCCGCCGCCAGGGGGCGGAGACGCTCGCGGAACTCCTCCAGGACGTCCTGGACCCGGACACCGCCCGCCGCCACCTCAGCCGCCTGGGGCTGGCCGCCGGCGCGCCCGTCCTCCTCGCCGTCCTCGACGGTGGGGACGACGGGCCGCTGGACGACGCCGCGGTGGTGCAGGCCCTGGACGACTCGGCCGTGCCCCACCTGGTGCTGCGCCGGCACGAAGGGCTGTACGTGCTCCTGACCGACTCCCCGGACGCGCGCTCCGCGCTCACGGCCCTGCCGCGCACCAGAGCCGGCGTCTCACGCCCCTTCGCCCCCGGCGGCAGCCTGGGCCTCGCGCGGCGCGAAGCCGTGCTGGCACTCCGGCGGGCGGGCGCCTCCGGCGCGTCCCTGGTGGTGTTCGGGGACGACATGACGGAACGCTGGCTGCACGACGACCCGTCCGTCCTGCACGGGCTGGTGGACCAGGTGCTCGGCGCGGCGTTGCGCTACGACGCCGAGCACGGCAGCGCGCTGGTGCTCTCGGCGCTGACCTGGCTGGAGCGGGACCGGTCCACCGAGGAGGCGGCGCGGGCGCTGCACATCCACCCCAACACCCTGCTCTACCGGCTGCGCCGCTTCTCCGGGCTCAGCGGGAAGGACCTGTCGTCGACGGCGGACCTCACGGAGGTGTGGCTCGCGCTGCGGGCCGCGCACCTGTGCGGACGGTTCCCTTGATGCCAGTGATGCCGGTGATGCCGGTGATGCCGGGTGCGGGACGTCAGCTCGTGGACTGTTCGATCCCCTGGGCGAGGTACAGCGGTTCGCCCAGCTTCTCGATCAGATCGAGCTGGGTGTCCAGGTAGTCGATGTGGTGCTCCTCGTCGGCGAGGATCGACTCGAAGAGGTTCGCGGAGGTGATGTCGCCCTTGGCGCGCATGACGTCGATGCCGCGCCGGAGGCGGTCGATCGCTTCGACCTCGATCTCCCGGTCGGCCTCGAACATCTCCTTGGCCGTCTGTCCGACGCGGACGTGGAACAGCCGCTGGTAGTTGGGCAGGCCGTCCAGGAAGAGGATGCGGTCGGTGAGGACCTCCGCGTGGTTCATCTCCTCGAACGACTCGTGGCGGGTGCGCTCGGCGAGATGCGTCCAGCCGAGGCTCTGTTGCATCTTCGCGTGCAGGAAGTACTGGTTGATCGCCGTCAATTCGGCGGTGAGCTGCTCGTTGAGGAATTCGACGACCTCGGAATCGCCCTTCATGGCGGGGCTCCTTCCGCACGTGGGCGGGCGGACTCCTCCATCGTGGCACCGTGGAACTGATCGGTTCCAGGAAGTTAGGCCTTGCTTGGTCGGCTCGGAATTGTTGCTTTTTCTACGGATGTATTTCCACGGATGTGTTTCTGCGGACCAGCTCGCGGATACGGTCGCCCGCCTGGGCGGCCTCGTACGCGGGGGCCGGGAAAAGGATGCGGACGTCGCGGTGGTTCGTGGCGTATTCGCAGCGCAGCGTGATGCCGTAGCGGTCCAGGGCGAGGGGCTGTACGCGGACGACACCGTGCGGCAGGCGCGGTCCGGCGAGCCGGGTCAGTCGGGTGACCACGTCCTGGTGGGCGTCGGCCAGGTGCGTCAGCATGGCCGCCTCGTCGACGGCCAGGGGGTCCGCCTCCGCCCGGGCGAGTTCGTCGAGGCCGACGTCCACCGTGTGCGTCGCCGTGTCCGTCACCGTCGTGAGGGTGGCCCGTGCGGTGTCGAGGCGGAGGCGGTTGTCGTCCGGCGGCCCGGCCGGGGTGAGCCATCCGGAGAGGGCCACCTTGGCCCGCACCCGGTCGCGTACGGAGATGGGGGCGATGTCGGTGAACTCCATGAGCGCGGCCAGGGCGCCGCGCGGCGCGCACGCGGCGTGTGCCGCGAGGGGGCTCTCGGCCGGCGGATGGAGCGTCACCCGGCCCTTCCTGTCGACGGCGTGGGCACCGATCAGGTCGTACTGCCGGCCCTCCGTGGTGAGCGTCAGGGACACCGCCCGGGCCAGCACCGAACGGACGTGCTCGGCGCTGCTCGGTACCGGTCCCGGTGCCGGGACGTGGGGAGCGCTCATGGGGAACCTCCAATTAGGTAAGCCTTGCCTAACCTAGTGGAGTCAGTTGTCCCCGTCCAGCCGCCGCACGCGCTCCGCGTCGCACGTCCGGGGGCAGGTCAGGCATGCCTGAGCCGGCTCCAGCTTGTAGTAGAGGCAGCAGCCGAGCCGGGTGCGGGTGGGGTACCGCTGCCCCTTCCGGCCGCTCAGGACGCGGAAGTCGGCGCCGCCCGGGAACGGCGGGAGGCCGGTCGGGAGCAGCTCGGTCGCGGCCCGCACGGCCCACTCCTCCTCGCCGAGCATCCGCCCCAGGTACCAGATGCCGGAGACGAGGTCGTCGGCGACCATGCCCCACAGGGCGCGCGGCCCGCGCCGGACGTACGGGCCGGCGGCGGCCAGCAGGGGGCGTACGTGGTCGGCGACGGCGGACCGCAACTCCGCGCGCAGCGCCTCCTCGTGGCCGAGCACCCGTGCCTCCGGCAGGAGTGCCGCCGGGTCGTCCGGCAGGCAGGCGAAGCCGGACGTGGGGGTCACCTCGAAGGCGCCGGTCGCCGGGTCGAGCCGTACCTCGCGCGGGTGGACGCGCGGGACGCGCCGCTCCAGGTACCAGGCGCCGCTCATCAGCAGGCTGACCGACCAGAGGTAGTCGTGCAGTGCCCGGGAGGCGGCGACGTCCCGGCGGGGGGAGTGCCCGTGGCGGTCCCGGATGCGTGCGTCCTCGGCGTCGACGAAGGCGTCCAGCGCCGCCGGGCTCTCCGCCAGCTCCGCTCCGTCGACTTGCCCTCCGGGGGCCGGGCCCGGGGGTGCGACCCGTACATCGAGCGCCTCACAACAGGCCGCCAGGCGCAGGTAGGTGCTGGTGAGGGCGGCGGCCGTGCTCAGGGGCCGGCCGGGCGCGGCAGTCCCCGGTGCCATGGTCATCGGCGCTCCAGTGTGAAGGGAGGTAGGTAAGCCTAACCTTAACCAGAAGCCGACTGTCGATTGATCACCGGGCCATGTCCCGTGCGGTGGGCGGAAGTTGAACCCTTAGGGTTGCCTAACCTAGGCTGTCGCCGCCGATGTGGCGGAAACCGTCGGCCTCCCCACCTCTTCGACTCGGAAGGGGCCGCCGCCATGCGGTTGTACCTGCTCGCCCTCAACCCCACCGACTCGGTCACCGAAGGCTTCCTGCCGGCAGCGGCCCGGCTCGGCCTCGACGTCACCGTGCTCACCGACCAGCCCGAAGCCCACCGCCGCCGCCATCCCGGCATCGACATACGGGAGTGCGACGTACGCGACTTCCGCGCCGTCATCACCCGCATCGCGACCCACCACACGCCGGACGCGGTCTTCACCAACAGCGACCACCTCCAGACCCAGGCCGCCCTGGCCGCCGAGTACTTCGGGCTGCCGGGAAAGAGCTGGCGGGCCGCGCTGCGTACCAAGGACAAGGCCCACATGCGCCGCCATCTCGCCGCGACCGGCGCCGACACCGTGTGGGCCGCGGAACTTCCCGCGGAACTTCCCGCCGGACTCCCCGCCGGACTCCCCGCCGGACAGGACCTCGCGGCCCTGCTGTCCCGCCTCGACGTGCCCTTCCCGTGCGTGGTCAAACCCCGCGAGGGGGTGGCCAGTGAGGACGTGGTGCTGGTCGACAAGGCCGAGGACCTGCTGCCGCGCTGCCGGGAGATCCGGGCACGGCGGCCGCACGCGGCGCTGGTCGTCGAGGAGTACCTCGCCGGCGAGCTGTACACCCTGGAGACGCTCGGCGACGGCCGTGTCCGCCACGTGCTGGGCGGCTTCCACACCGAACTGTCCCCGCCGCCGTACTTCATCGAGGAACGCCTGACCTTCGTCCCGGCCCACTCCGAGCCGGTCGTCGCGCAGGTCCTCGCCCAGCTCGACGCCCTGGACGTCGGCTTCGGCGCCTGCCACACCGAGTTCGTGGTCCACGAGGGCCGCGCCCGCGTCATCGAGGTCAACTACCGTGCCATCGGCGACCAGTGCGACCTGCTCCTCGCCGAGCTTCTCGGCATCCCGCTCTTCGAGCACATCCTGCGTACGCACCTGGGGCAGCCGCTCCCGGCGGACCTCGGCGCCCGCACCGACGGCGCGGCCCGGCTCGAATACCCCTGCGCCCACAGCGCCGGCACGCTGACGGCCGCCCCCGCCGCGGCGGACGTGACCGTGGACGGCGTGGCCCTCACGTACCGGCCCCTGCGTGAGATCGGCGAGCGGCACGAGCTGTACCACACCAACCGCGACTTCCTCGGCGTGCTGCGGGCCACCGGCACCGACCAGAAGACCGTCGACCGCGTGGCCGCCGACTTCCTCGCCGCGCAGCGATGGGAGATCACCCCGTGAGCACCGCGACATCGTCCGCCGCGACCTCGTCCGACACCGCCGAGCGGGACCTGCTGCTCCGCGTGCTCGGCGCGCTGCTGCGGGAGGACGTCGTCGGCCTGCGCAGCCGCTCCACGCTCGTGGACAAGGAGGACGGCCGGTGGCTGCGGCTGCCCGCACCAGGTGAGGAGCGACTGCTGCTGCCGGTGGAGGAGGACGGGTTCCAGAGCGTGTACGCCGCCCGGCTGCCGCTGCTGGTACGGGAGCCGGACGGCGCCGAACTGACCGGCCACGACCAGGTGCTCGACGCCCTGCGGGCGCTCGCCCACCCGGACGACCGCGGCGGCTTCGACGCCTTCGCCGAGGAGTGCCGGCAGACCCTCGCGACCATGCGGCTGCACGCCCGTACCCACGAGGACGTCACCTGTGCCCTGACCGCCCGCCACGGCGCCGACCCCGCCCACTGGACCGGCCTCGCCGGCGGCCTGGCCCACGACACGCTCGCCGCCCGCCACGACCACTCCGTCTACCCGACCGCGCGGGGGCGCTCCGGGCTGGACGAGGACCAACTGCGCGCGTACGCACCGGAGTTCCACGCGCGCTTCGCGCTGCGCTGGCTCGCCGTGCCGCGCGAGGCCCTCACCGTGCGCGGCCCGCTCCCGGACCGCTGGCCCACGCCCGCGACGCTCGGCCTGCCGCGGCTCGTCCGCAGCCACCTCGCCCTGCCCGTCCACCCCCTCACGCTCGGCGCCCCGCTGCGCGAGGCCCTGCGCGCCACCGGCCTGGAGCGGGACGCGGTCCTCGCCGAGCGCCCGTACCTCGACGCCGTACCGACCCTCTCCATGCGCACGGTGGCACTCACCGCCGACCCCGCCCTCCACCTCAAACTGCCCCTCGCCACCGCCACCCTGGGCCTGCGCAACCGCCGGACCATCAAGCCCGGCACCCTCGTCGACGGCGCCGCCTGCCAGCGCCTGCTGGAGGCCGTGATCGCGCGCGAACCCCGCTTCCGCGACACCGTGCTGCACGCCGACGAGACGGTCCACGCCCACGCCGGGCACGAACTCCTCGCCGTGCTGTGCCGCCGCTTTCCGGCCGGGCTCGACGACACCGTCGTCGTCCCCATGGCGGGCCTGCTGAGCCGGGCGCCCGGAGGCCGCCTGCTGATCGACCACCTCGCCGACCGCTTCTACGGCGGCGACCCGGTCGCGCTGCTCGACGCCTGCCTCACCCTGCTCCTCGACTGGCAGACGACGCTCTTCGGCCACGGCATCGCGCTGGAGTCGCACCAGCAGAACACCTCGCTGGTACTGGACCGCCACGCGGGACGCACCCGGCTGCGCCTGCTGCTGAAGGACAACGACGGCCCGCGCGTCAACACCGCCCGCATGCGCGAGACCCTGGGCCCGGACGCCCCCGGCCCGGCCGCCTTCGACGACGCCCGTATCTTCGGCGACGACGACCGGGCCGTCACCGACCTGTTCACCACGATCACCGTCCACCTGTGCGCCGGTGCCTACGCCTTCGGGCTCGCCCGCCACGGCCGCGCCCCGCTCGGCACGCTGCTCGGGCTCGTACGCGACCGGCTGGCCGAGGCCGTGGAGCGGCTCGGCACCGCGCCGGGGGAGCCGGGCGCGGTGCTCCGCGCGCACGTGCTGGACGCGCCCGAACTGCCCGTCAAGGCCATGGTCACGGCCGGGACCCTGCTCACCAAGGAACGCTCGGGCGCGGCGGACATCAACAAGCACTACACCACCGGCCCCAACTACCTCCGCCCTCCTCGCTCTCTCCGCACTGGAGCCGCTTGATGCCTCCGCTGAACGACCCGCTCGGCACCGCCACCCTCCCCACCGCCGACGAGGCGGTGGCCCACACACTGCTCAACTGCCTTCTGCGCGAGGTGTCCGGCCCCGAGCGCCAGGCCGTCGTCGCCGGCGGCCACCTGCTGGTGCGCCTGCCCCGCCGGGGCGTGCTGCTGCGCGTCGCCCTGCGCCGTACGTCCCTGATCGGCGCACACCGGTTCACCGGGCCCGTGCGGGAACAGCGCGAAGGCGGCTGGGCGGAGGTCGGCTGGCGGCGCCTGGCCGCTTACGTACGGGACGAGCTGTCGCTGCGCACGGGGGTCCGCAACGAGGAGTTCCTGGATCAGATCGGCTCCAGTCACCGGGCCGTCTCCGCCGCCCTCGCGGCACGGTCGGGGCAGGGCCCCGCCCACGGTGGTGACGGGTGCGCCACCTACATCGCCTCCGAGCAGTCCCTGCTGTTCGGCCACCGCTTCCACCCCGCCCCCAAGGCCCGCTCCGGCGACACCGCCTCCTGGCGGTCGTACGCACCCGAGGCCGGGGCCTCCTTCCCGCTGCGCCACCTCGCCGTCCGCGAGCACCTGGTCGCCGAGGAGACCGCCGAGGGCGGCGCCACCGCCCCGCTCGACCGGCTGCGCCCCGACGTCCCCGCCGGCTACCGGCTGCTGCCCGCGCACCCGTGGCAGTACGAGATGCTGCGCGACCACCCCGCACTGCGCGCGGCCCTCCACCGGGGCGACGTCCTCGACCTGGGGCGCGGCGGGCGGCCGTTCGCCGCCACCGCCTCCGTGCGCACGCTCTACGACGGCGAGACGTTCCTGAAGTTCAGCCTCAACGTCCGCATCACCAACTGCCTGCGCAAGAACGCCCGTTACGAACTGTCGGGCGCGGTCGCCCTCACCAGGCTGCTGGAGCCGGTCCTCACCGACCTCGCCACCCGCTTCCCCGGCAGCGCCGTGCTGCGCGAACCGGCCTACCGCGCCCTCGCCCTGCCCGGCCCCGACGGCACCCCGGACCGCGCCCTGCTCGAAGGCTTCGGCGTGATCGTGCGGGAAGGGCTGGCCGCCCGGCTCATGCCCGGCACCACCCCGCTGCTCGCGGGCGCCGTCGCCGACGAGTACGCGACCGGCCCCGCCCACGTCTCCCGCCTCCTGGCCGGGGCGGGCCCGGAGACCGCCCTCGACTGGTGGGCGGCGTACCTCAGACTGCTCGTCCCGCCCGTCCTGGCCGCCTACTTCGACCACGGCCTGGTCCTGGAGCCGCACCTCCAGAACGTCCTCGTCTGCGTGGACGACGACGGCATGCCCGCCCAGGTCCTCTTCCGGGACCTGGAGGGCACCAAGCTCGTCCCGGAGCACCACGCGCGGGCCCTCGCCGCCCTGCCCGCCGAGGTCGCCGGTGCCCTGACGTACGACGCCGGGCGCGGCTGGGACCGCGTCGTGTACTGCCTGCTCGTCAACCACGTCGCCGAGATGCTCGCCGCCCTCGCCGACCTGCACCCGCACACCGAGCACGCCCTGTGGGACCGGGTCCGTGCCACCCTCCGGGCGTGCGCCGACCGGCACGACCGCCCGCCACGGCTCGCCGCCCTGCTCGCCGGCGCGCCGCTGCCCGCCAAGGCCAACCTGCTCACCCGCTGGGAGCGCAAGGCCGACCGCGAGGCCGGTTACGTACGCCTGCCCTCACCGCTCGCGGAGGACGTGCCGTCCACCGCCGACCCCGTCCGGAGCGCCGCCCGATGACCACTCCCACCGCCGCCGTACGCGACCGCGTCCTCGCCCTGTCCTCCGCCGAGCTGCCCGCCTACGTCTACGACCTGGCCGCCCTGCGCGAGCACGCGGCGGCCGTGCGGGCGGCCCTGCCCGGGGGCGTCGAGCTCCACTACGCGGCCAAGGCCAACCCGGAGCCGGAGATCCTGGCCGCGCTCGGCCCGTACGTGGACGGCTACGAGGTCTCCTCGGGCGGTGAGCTCGCGCACGTGGGCAAGGCGGTGCCGGCCCACCCGCTGGCCTTCGGCGGCCCGGGGAAGACCCCGGCCGAGATCGCGGCCGCGCTGGAGCGGGGCGTCGCCCGCTTCCACGTCGAGAGCACGCACGAGCTCCACATGCTGGCCGAGCTGGCGGCGCGCGCCGGACGGGCCGCGCCGGACGCCCGCGTGGCCGTCCTGCTCCGCTTCAACCTGCCCCTGTCGGAAGGCTCGCTGGCGGGCAGTTCGCTGGCGATGGGCGGCCGCCCGACGCCGTTCGGCCTCGACCCGTCCCACGCCGACGCGGCCGTCCGCCTGCTCACCGACGGCACCCACCCCCACCTCGAACTGCGCGGCGTCCACGCCCACCTGGCCAGCGGCCTCGGCGCGCCCGAACAGCTCGCGGTGGCCGAGTCCGTCGTGACCTGGGCCGCCGGCCTGGCCGCACGCCACCGCGTCCGCCTCGCGGAGGTCAACGTCGGCGGCGGCATGACGGTCGACTACGCGGACCCGCACCGCCGGTTCGACTGGACCGCGTACGGCGCGGGCCTCGCCCGCCTCGCCGCCGCGCACCCCGGCCTGACCCTCCGTATCGAGCCGGGCCGCGCCCTGACCGCGTACTGCGGCTGGTACGCCACCGAGGTCCTGGACGTGAAGCACAGCCACGGCGAGGAGTTCGCCGTGGTCCGCGGCGGCACCCACCACCTGCGCACCCCCGCGACCAAGGGGCACGACCAGCCCTGCTCGGTCCTGCCCGTGGACGCCTGGCCCCACCCCTGGCCGCGTCCCTCCGCCCGGCACGACCGGGTCACCCTCACCGGCCAGCTCTGCACCCCCAAGGACGTTCTCGCCCGGAATGTCCCGGCGCCCGGGCTGCGGGCCGGCGACCGGGTGGCGTTCGGCCTCGCGGGAGCCTACGCGTGGAACATCTCGCACCACGACTTCCTCATGCATCCCCGGCCGGGCTTCCACTTCCTGGGCCGCTGATGCCAAAGTTCTCCGGCCGCTGACGCGAAAGCGCCGCCGCGCGGACCGGGTGGTCCACGCGGCGGCGCCGACGTCAACGCTCAGGGGCGGCTGGTGAGGTATCCGCCCATCGCGGTGAAGTAGTCCGTCGCGGGCATCTCCTCGCCGTCCTCCGTGCGTATACGGGTGATGGCGAGGCCGTGGTTGCGGCCGGTCCGGGCGTCGGCCCCGGCGACGATCACCACGCCGTCGCCCTCGCGGTAGAAGATGCGGCCGGGCGTGCCGCCGTAGCGGCCCTCGGAGACGAACGCCGACAGGATCTCCAGGCGCTTGCCCTTGTGGAAGGTGAAGGCGCTCGGATACGGGGCGGACTGGGCGCGGACCAGGCGGTCGAGGTCCTCGGCGGGCCAGTTCCAGTCGATGCGGATGTCCTCGGCGGACCGCTTGTGGAAGAAGCTCGCCTGGGACCGGTCCTGCTTGGTGAAGTCGGTGCGCCCGGACGCGATGAGGTCGAGCGCGCCCGTGGTGACCGGCGCGATGAGGTCGACCGTCTTGTGGAACAGGTCGGTGGCCGTGTCCCTGGGACCGACGGCCACCGCCTTCTGGAGCACGATGTCACCGGCGTCGAGCTCGTCGTCCATCATGTGCGCGGTGACGCCGACTTCGCTCTCGCCGTTGATGAGGGCCCAGATCAGCGGGGAGAAGCCCGCGTACTTGGGCAGCAGCGAGTCGTGGACGTTGAGGGTGCCGTGGCGCGGCAGGTTGAAGATGCGCGGGGGAATCCACGTCCGCCAGTTGTTGGCCACGATGATGTCCGGCTCCGCCTCCTTGAGGAGGGTGAACAGCTCCTCGTCGTCGGGACGGTTCCGGATCACTACGGGCACGCCGTGCTCCGCGGCCAGGTCGGCGACCGAGTCGCTCCAGATCTTCTCGTAGGCGTGCTCGCTCTTGGGGTGCGTCACGACCATCACGACGTCGTGTTCGGAGTCCAGGAGGGCTTGCAGGGTGCGATGCCCCCAGGTCTGATAACCGAACATGACGACCCGCATGGGTTTCCTCCTCAGAGACGTGATGGACCGGGCCAAGTAAAGCAAGCCTTACCTAATGGCGCAACGAGGCCGAATTTTGGGAGGTGTTCGCCTCCATGAGCAATGACTTGTCCGTTTTGCCCCGTCGACAGAGCTCGCAGATCAGGTTAGCTTTACCTAAGTTCCGCTCGGCCGCCGCTCGTCGGTGTGCCCTGCTCCCGTTCCTTAACGCCTGACAAGCGGCCGTCCCGCACGATGGGAGTGACATGTCACAGGCTCTTCCTGACGACGCACCTCTGATCCACGACCTCATAGGAATCGGCTTCGGCCCGTCCAATGTGGCCATGGCGATCGCGCTCAGCGAGCACAACGCAAGCGTCGACAGGCAGGAGGCGGTCACTGCTCACTTCTTCGAGCGGCAACCGCGCTTCGGCTGGCACCGCGGCATGCTGATCGACGACGCCACCATGCAGGTGTCGTTCCTCAAGGACCTCGTGACGCTGCGCAATCCGGCGAGCGAGTACAGCTTCCTCTGCTACCTGAAGAGCAAGGGGCGGCTGATCGACTTCATCAACCACAAGAACCTCTTCCCGCTCCGGGTCGAGTTCCACGACTACTTCGAGTGGGCCGCCGCGAAGGTGGACGACATGGTGTCCTACGGGCACGAGGTCGTCGCCGTGCGGCCGGTCGTCCAGGACGGCGTCATCCAGTACGTGGACGTGACGGCCCGTTCGGGCTCGGAGACGGTCGTCCACCGCGCCCGCAACCTCGTGATCGGCACGGGTCTGCGGCCGCAGATGCCCGAGGGCATCGAGCGCACGGACCGGATCTGGCACAACTCCGACCTGCTGGCACGGGTGGAGGGCCTCAAGGACGCCGACCCGTCCCGCTTCATCGTGGTCGGCGCCGGCCAGAGCGCCGCCGAGAACGTCGCCTACCTGCACCGGCGCTTCCCCAACGCCGAGGTCTGCGCCGTGTTCTCCCGCTACGGCTACAGCCCCGCCGACGACAGCAGCTTCGCCAACCGCATCTTCGACCCGGAGGCGGTCGGTGAGTTCTACACCGCCCCGGAGGAGATCAAGCGCAAGCTGATCGGCTACCACGGCAACACCAACTACTCCGTGGTGGACATCGACCTCATCGACGACCTCTACCGCCAGGAGTACCAGGAGAAGGTCCTCGGTACCGAGCGGCTGCGGTTCCTCAAGGTGTCCCGGCTCACCGACGTCGTCGAGACCCCGGACAAGGTCCGCACCACGGTCGAGTCGCTGGTGACGGGTGAGAAGACCCCGCTGGACGCCGACGTGGTCGTCTACGCCACCGGATACCGGTCGGCCGACCCCCTCGGACTCCTCGGCGAGGTCGAGGCGTACTGCCGCCGCGACGACGAGGGCCGCGTCCGCGTCGAGCGCGACTACCGCATCACGACGGACCCCGAACTCCGCTGCGGCATCTACCTCCAGGGCGGCACCGAGCACACGCACGGCATCACGTCCTCGCTGCTGTCGAACACCGCGGTCCGGGTCGGCGAGATCCTCGACTCGATCCTCGACCGGGGCAAGGAGCCGGTCACCGGAGACCGGCGGGCCGCCGACGAGGTCGGTTCGTCCCTCTGATCAAGCCTCCCCCCACACTTCCGGCCGCCCGGTGGCCGTCTCACGCCGGGCGGCTGTGACGCGCACCGTGAAACCCCCGTGAAAGGAAACACCCGTGTCCATTGGTACACGCCCCGCGCTGGCGAGGATCGCCAGAACCATCCCCCGCGTGGCAGTCGCCGCCGTCGCCGCGCTGGCGCTGACCGCCTGTGGTGGTGGCGCCGGGAAGACCGACGCCAAGCCGTCCGACAAGGCCGCCGCGAAGTCGGCCGCCTTCCCGGTGACGGTCGAGCACAAGTACGGCAGCACGACCATCGAGTCGGAGCCCAAGAAGGTCGTCACCCTCGGCCTGTCCGACCAGGACGCGGTGCTGGCGCTGGGTGTCAAGCCGGTCGGCGCTGTGGACTGGTTCAAGGAGCAGCCGTACGGCAAGTGGCCGTGGACCAAGGAGCTGTGGGGCTCGACGCCGCCGCAGATCGTCGGTGAGCGCGACGAGTACAACATGGAGAAGATCGCGGCGCTCAAGCCCGATCTGATCATCGCCCAGTACTCGGGCATGAAGAAGGAGCAGTACGACACCCTCTCCAAGATCGCCAAGGTGGTCGCCCAGCCCAAGGGCGCCGAGGACTACCAGGCCTCCTGGCAGGTGATGACCCGCCAGATCGGCAAGGCGCTCGGCAAGAACGCCGAGACCGAGAAGCTGATCAGCGGCATCGACGCGCGCTTCAAGGCCGTCCGCGACAAGCACCCCGAGTGGAAGGGCAAGACCGTCGCCGTCGGCGAGCCCTTCGGCGGCAAGTACTCCGCGTTCTCGCCCAAGGACCCCAAGGTCGTCTTCCTGTCCGAGATGGGCTTCACCACCTCCAAGGCCTACCGGGACGCGCTGGGCAAGGAGAACATCGTCGAGCTCAGCTCCGAGCGCCTCGACGTCATGGAGGCCGACCGCACCGTCTGGCTGGGCACGCCGGAGTCGGAGAAGGCCGTGAAGGCCGACCCGCTCTACAAGAAGCTGAAGGTCCACCAGGAGAAGCGGGACGTCTTCCTCCCGTACAACGACCCGGACATCGGCGCGGCGCTCTCCTTCAACACCGTGCTGAGCATTCCCTACGCCATCGACGAGGTCGTGGCGAAGCTCGAGGCCGTCAAGTAGCCGACACGCCTGTCCGCGCCGCGGCCGGACCGTCCGTAGCCGCGCCTGCCCGGTGGTCCCCGCCACCGGGCAGGCGTCGCCGCTGCTGACCACCGACGCCACGCAACGACTCACCACAGACGCACAACCAGGGAAAGGCCATACGAACGATGTTTGACGCCGAGTCGGACCGGACATCCACCGCCGGGATACCCGTCACCGGTGGGCAATCCGGCATCTGGCTTGCCCAGCAGATCGAGCCGGACAGCTCGGCCTACAACATCGCGTTCTTCCTGACCCTGCGGGGCGACCTCGACCTCGACCGCCTGACCGCCTGCGTGCGGCAGGCCGTCGAGGAGGCGGAGTGCCTCCACGTGCGCATCAGCCCCGAGAACGGGCAGCCCCGCCAGACGCCCACGCGCCACCTCGTCGACGTGCCCCTCGTCGACCTGAGGGACGCGGCAGACCCCGACAGCGCCGCCGCCGACTGGGCGGAGGCCGACCGTGACCGGCCGGCCGACCTCGCGGGCGGTCCGCTGTATGCCCAGGCGCTCCTCCGCCTCGCGGACGACCGTGTCCTGTGGTACCAGCGCTACCACCACATCCTCGTCGACGGCATGGGCGTGGCGCTGATCACCCGCCGGGCCGGCGACCTCTACGGCGCCGAGCCGGGTGGCGAGCCCGCCGGTGACCCCGGCTGGTCGCTCGCCCCGCTGGTCGCCGCCGAGCGGGCCTACCGCGAGTCCGCGCGATTCCAGGAGGACCGCGCGTACTGGCTGGACCGGCTGGCCGACCGGCCGGAGCCCGTGCGCCTCGTCGAGCGCGCACCGGCACCCATGACGCGGCGCGTCCGGCGCACCGCCGAGCTGTCGCCCGAGCACACCGCCCGGCTGCGCGCCGCCGCGGCCGGTACGGGCGTGCGTCTTTCGCGCCTGCTCGTGGCGGCCGTCGCCGCCTACCTGCACCGGGTCACCGGCGAGCAGGACCTCGTCCTCGGCCTGCCCGTCACCGCCCGGCAGGACGCCGAGTCGATGGACGTCCCGGCCATGGTGTCCAACGTCCTCCCGCTGCGCGTCCCCGTCCGGGGCAGCATGAGCGGCGCCGAACTCGTGGACGCGGTGCGGCACGCGATCGCCGGGACCGTCGAGCACGGGCGCTACCGCGCCGAGGACCTGGCGCGGGACCTCGGGCTGGTCGACGGCATCGCCGAGCTGGTCGGCCCCACGGTCAACATCCTGCCCGGCGGGGAAGGGATACGTTTCGGCGACCACGAGGCCGACCTCAACCCCGTATGGCTCGGCCCCGTCAGCGACCTGGCGGTCAGCGTCATCGAGACCAGCGCCGGCCAGGCCCTGCGCGTCCACTTCGACGCCGACGCCGAGGTGTGCGACGAGCGGACGCTGCGCGACCACGAGCGCCGCTTCCTCATGCTGCTCGACGCCCTCGCCGAGGGGCTGGACCGCCCCCTCGCCCACATCGAACTGACCTCCGGCGCCGAGCGGGCCCAGCTCCTCGACGAGTTCGGCGTCGCCCCGTGCGAAGCGCCCGAACTGTCCTGGCCCGCCGCCTTCGAACGCCAGGTGCGCCGCTCGCCGGACGCCGTCGCGCTCGTCTGCGAGGAGCGGGAGCTGTCGTACGCGGAGCTCAACGCCGCCGCGAACCGGCTGGCCCGCCTGCTGATCGCGCGGGGCGTGGGCGCCGAGGACGTCGTCGCCGTGGCCGTCCCGCGCTCTCCCGAGCTGGTGGTCTCCCTCCTGGCCGTGATGAAGGCCGGCGCGGCGTACCTGCCACTGGACGCCGACCACCCCCAGGACCGCATCGCCTACATGCTGTCCGACGCCGGCGCGCGGACCGTCGTCACCACCCGCGACCTCGCCGGTGAACTGCCCGAGGCGCCCGGCGTCGCGCACATCCTCCTCGACGACCCGGCCGTCGCCGCCGAGTCCGCCGCGCTGGACGGCTCGGACCCCGGCCTGCCGATCGCGCTGGACCAGGCCGCGTACGTCATCTACACCTCCGGCTCCACCGGTCGCCCCAAGGGCGTGGTGGTCTCCCACGACGGCGTCGGCAGCCTGATCGCCACCGCCACCGAGCGGATCGGCATCGACGCCGGCAGCCGGGTCGTGCAGTTCGCCTCCGTCGGCTTCGACGTGACGGTCTGGGACCTGATCATGTCGCTGTGCGTCGGCGGCCGGATCATCGTCGTGCCCACCGAGCGCCGGGTCGCCGGGCCCGCCCTGACCGACTACATCGCGCGCCACCGCGCCACCCACATGATCCTGCCGCCGTCGCTCGTCTCGGCACTCCCGCAGGAGTGCGAGCTGCCCGACGGCGCGGTGCTCATCGTCGGCACCGAGGCCGTGCCCAGCGAGCTGATCGCCCGCTACGCCGGGCGGCTCCAGGTCGTGGTCGCGTACGGCCTCACCGAGGCGACCGTCAACTCCACCCTGTGGGTCGCCGACGCGGAGCGGCCGGGGCCCGCGCCCATCGGCGAGCCCGACCCCAACACCCGCGCCTACGTGCTCGACGCGGCGCTGCGCCCGGTCCCCGTGGGCGTCGAGGGCGAGCTGTACGTCGGCGGGCGCGGCCTGGCCCGCGGCTACCTCGGCCGGCCGGGGCTCACCTCCGAGCGGTTCGTCGCCGACCCGTTCGGCCCGTCGGGTGCCCGGATGTACCGCACCGGCGACCGGGTGCGCTGGAGCGCCGACGGCAACCTGGAGTTCCTCGGCCGCGCCGACGGCCAGCTCAAGATCCGCGGCCACCGCATCGAACCGGGTGAGATCGAGAGCGCGTTCATGGCCTGCCCGGGCATCTCCCAGGCCGCCGTGCTCCTCCGCGAGGACCACCGGGGCGTCAAGCGCCTCGCCGCCTACCTGGTCACCGACGACGGCGCGGACGCCGACGCCGCGGTGGCGGCGGCGCGTGCCCAGGTCTCGGAGGCCCTGCCCGACTACATGATGCCGTCGGCGCTGGTCCTCCTGGACGGCCCCCTGCCGCTGACGCCCAACGGCAAGCTGAACGCCCGGGCCCTGCCCGAGCCGCAGTGGACGGCCATGACCGGTGACGCCGCCCCGACGACACCCGCCGAGGCCGCTCTCGCCGCGCTGTTCGCCGAGGTCCTCGGCCTGCCCTCGGTGGGCGTCCACGACAGCTTCTTCGAGCTCGGCGGCGACAGCATCGTCGCCATCCAGCTCGTCAGCCGCGCCCGCGCGGCCGGGCTCGCGATCACGCCCCGCGACGTCTTCCGGCGCCGTACCGTCGCCGCGCTCGCGGCACTGGACCGCCCCGCGGGCGACGCGGTGGACGGCCCGCGGGCCGCCGCCGGTGACCTGCCCGCCCCCTTCTCGCTCGCCGGCCTCGGCGACGCCGAGCTGGCAGAGTGCGCGGCGGCCGTCCCCGGCCTCGTCGACGCCGTGCCGGCCACGCCGCTCCAGGAGGGCTTCTTCTTCCACGCCTCCGTCGACGAGGGCGGCGCCGACGGCTACGCGGTACAGGACACCGTCGAACTCTCCGGTGACGTGGACCCGGGCGCCCTTCAGGCCGCCGTCCAGTCCCTCCTGGACCGCCACCCGCTGCTGCGCGCCGCCTTCCACCAACTGCCGGACGGCCGGATCGTGCAGCTCATCGGGGAACGCGTCACCCTTCCCTGGCGCTTCGCCGACCTGTCCCGCGAGGACTCCGGCAGCCGCACGGCGGCCGCGGCGGACATCGCCGCCCAGGAGCGGGCGAAGGGCTTCGACCTCGCCGCCGCCCCGCTGCTGCGGGCCGCGCTGATCCGCCACGGTGCCGACCGGTCCCAGCTCGTGCTGACGCTGCATCACATCATCGTGGACGGCTGGTCGGTGTCGCTCCTCATGCGGGAGCTGCTGAACGGCTACCGGCCCGGAGCCCCGGCCGAGCGTCCCGAAGCCGACCCCGCCTACCGGGCGTACGCGGGCTGGCTCGCCGCCCGTGACCGCGACGGCGCGCTGGAGGCCTGGCGCGGTGCCCTGGCGGGGCTCGACGCGCCCGCCCGGCTCCCCGTGCGCGGCACGGACGCGGACGAGCCCCGCACCGGCACCGTCACCGTGGAGCTGTCCGCCTCGGACACCGCCGCCCTCACCGACCGGGCCCGCCGGCTCGGGCTGACGCTCGGCAGCGTCGCCCAGGGCGCCTTCGGGCTGCTGCTCGGCGATGTCACCGGCTCCCGCGACGTGGTCTTCGGCACCACCGTCTCGGGCCGCCAGGCCGCCGTCGAGGGCGTCGAGACGCTCGTCGGCCTGCTCATCAACACCCTCCCCGCGAGGCTGCGGTGGCGTCCGGAGCAGTCGCTGGCCGATGTCGTCGCCCGCTTCCAGGGCGAGCAGGCCGAGCTGCTCGACCACCAGCACGCCGGCCTCGCCGAGATCCAGCGCGCCATGGGGCGGGGCGAGCTGTTCGAGGCCCTGGTCGTCGTGGAGAACCTGCCCGACGCCGGTGAGCCGTCCGACCCCGCGGGCCTGGTCCGGATCACCGGCTCCCACATCCGCGACGCCGTCCACTACCCGCTGGCACTCACCGTCCTGCCCGGTGAACGGCTCCGGCTGCGCCTCGACCACGACCCGGCCCGGCTGGACCACGCCGCCGCCCGGCGGTTCGCCGGCCGGCTGCGCGCCGTGCTCGACCAGCTCGTCAGCGACCCCCTCCGCCCGGTCGCGCAACTCGCCCTGCGCACCGCCGACGAGGACCGCGCCGCCCTCGACCGGCTGACCGGCGGCGGGCACGCCCTGCCGGACGACACCGTGCACGGAGCCTTCACGCGACAGGCCCGCCGCACCCCGGACGCGACCGCGGTGGCCGACGAGACCGGGCGGACGACCTACGCCGAACTGGACGCGCGCGCCGAGGCACTGGCGCACCGGCTGCGCGCCCACGGCGTGACGCCCGAGTCGGTCGTCGCCGTGGCCGTCCCCCGCTCGGCCGAGACCCTGGTCGCCCTGCTCGGCGTGCTCAAGGCAGGCGCGGCCTACCTGCCGGTCGACGTCGACTACCCGGCCGACCGGGTGCGGTACATGTTCACCGACTCCGGCGCACGCACGGCCGTGGTCACCGAGGAATCCCTGGCCAGGCTGCCCGGGCTCGACGGGGTGACCCCCGTCGTCCTCGGTGCGGACACCACCGCCGCGCCGGACGCCCCCGCCACCGCGCCGGTCCACCCGGACAGCGCCGCGTACGTCATCTACACCTCGGGCTCCACCGGCCGGCCGAAGGGCGTCGTGGTCACCCACCGCGCCGTCACCGGCCAGCTCGCCTGGACCGCCGAGCGGTTCGGCTACGGCCCGGGCGAGCGGGTGCTGCACCAGTACTCGACCAGCTTCGACCCGTCCGTCCTGGAGATCTTCACCCCGCTGCTCACCGGCGGGACCGTCGTGGTCGCCCGGCCGGACGGTCACCGGGACCCGGCCTACCTCATCGAGCTGATCCGCCGCGAGCGGGTCACCAGCATCGACCTCGTGCCCTCCCTGTACGGCGCCCTGCTCGCGGAGGACGGGACGGGGGAGTGGTGGAGCACCCTGCGCCGCGCCTTCAGCGGTGGCGAGGCGCTGCCCGTGCCGCTCGCCCGGCGCTGGCGGGAGCGCACCGGAGTCCCGCTGTTCAACGTGTACGGCCCCACCGAGGCCGTCATCCAGGTCACCAGTTGGGAAGCGGGGTCCGCTCCGGAGGAGGGCGCGACCGTCCCCATCGGCAGCCCGGTGTGGAACACCCGCCTCTACGTCCTCGACCGCTGCCTCCGCCCCGTCGCGGAGGGCGAGCCGGGCGAGCTCTACATCGCGGGCGCGCAACTCGCCCGCGGCTATCACGGACGCACCGCGCTGACCGCCGAGCGGTTCGTCGCGGACCCGTTCGGCGCTCCGGGAGAGCGGATGTACCGCACCGGAGACATGGTCCAGTTCAACGGAGACGGTGTGCTCACCTACCTGGGGCGCACCGACCACCAAGTCAAGATCAGGGGTAACCGGGTGGAACTCGGTGAAATCGAAGCCCGGCTGCGCGAAGAGCCGGCCGTCGGCGACGTCGTGGTCGTGGCCCGCGACGACGAGCGCGGGATCAAGCAGCTCGTGGCGTACCTCGTGCCCGCCGCCGGCGCGGACCTGGACACCGAGGCCGTACGGGACGCCCTGACCGGCTCCCTGCCCGCACCCATGGTGCCCAGCCACTTCGTACGGCTGGAGGCACTGCCCCTCACCCCCGGCGGGAAGGTCGACCACAAGGCCCTCCCCGCCCCCGAGGTCCGCAGGCGGCAGGGCCGTACCACTCGTGAGGGCTACGAGCGGCAGCTCTGCGGCATCTTCGCCGACGTCCTGGGCATCGACGAGGTCGACGCGGACGAGGACTTCTTCGTCCTCGGCGGCGACAGCATCCTGTCCATGTCCGTCTCCAGCCGCGCCCGCCGGGCCGGCCTGGCGATCAGCCCGCGGGACGTCTTCGAGCAGCGCACCCCGGCGGCGCTGGCCGCCACCGTCACCGGCACCGGCGGTCCGGCCCCCGCTGCGGCCGCCGACTCCGACGGCGTCGGCGACGTACCGCTCCTGCCGATCGTCCACCAGCTCCGCGAGGACGGCGGCACGATCGACCGGTTCAACCTCTCGATGCTGCTCCAGGCGCCCGCCGGAGCGGACACCGGCACGCTCACGCGGGTCCTCCAGGCGGTCCTCGACCACCACGACGGCCTGCGGCTCACCCTCACCCGCATGGACCTCGGCCCCGCCATCCCCGCGCTCTGGTCGGCCCGGACGACGGCCGCGGGCTCGGTGGACGCCGCCACCCTGCTCCACCGCGTGGACGTGACCGCCCACGACGACGCCGCTCTGCGTGCGGCCGTCGCCGAGGAGTCCGACGCGGCCGCCGGCCGCCTCGACCCCGGCAACGGGGTGATGCTCCAGGCCGTCTGGTTCGACGCCGGCCCGGACCGGCCCGGCCGCCTGCTGCTGGTCGTCCACCACCTGGTCATCGACGGCGTGTCCTGGCGGGTCCTCCTCGGTGACCTCGCCGCCGCGTGGCAGGCCGTCACGGCCGGCGAGCGGCCCGCCCTGGAGCCGGTCCCCACCTCCCTGCGACGGTTCGCGCGGGACGTCGCCGAGCAGGCCACGTCGCCGCAGCGGCAGGCCGAACTGCCGTACTGGGCCACGACCCTGGCGCCCGGGGCGGAACTGCTGCCCGGCGCCACCCGTACCGGCACCACCGGCGCGGCACGGGAACACACCGTCACCCTGCCCGCCGAGGAGACCCGGGCGCTGCTGACCGCCGTGCCCGCCGCGGCCGGCGCCGACGTCACCGAGGTGCTGCTCACGGCGCTGCGGCTCGCCGTCACCCGCTGGCGCGCCGCACGCGGCGAGGACCCCGCCCCCGACGGTGACCTCCTGGTCGACCTGGAGCGGCACGGCCGTGACGGCACCGACGCCGACCTGTCGCGCACCGTGGGCTGGTTCACCAGCCTCCACCCGGTGCGCCTCCCGGCCGCCGCCGACCCGCTCGACGCGCTGAAGCAGGTCAAGGAATCCGTGCGCTCGGCACCGGACTCCGGCGCCGGATACGGCATGCTGCGCTACCTCAACCCGCAGCTCGCCCCGGTGTTCACCCAACTGTCCACCGCGCAGGTGCTGTTCAACTACTTCGGCCGCCTGCCCGCCGAGCAGACCCGCGACTGGGCGCCCGCCGTCGAGTCCGACGCCCTGCGCGTCGAGCCCGACGCCGACCTCGCCATGCCGTACCCGCTCCAGGTCAACGCCGTGTGCGCGGAGACCCCGCGGGGCCCCGAGCTGCGCGCCAACTGGACCTGGCCGGACGGCAACGCGCTGACCGAGGACGACGTCCACGCCCTCGCCCGCGCCTGGGCCGACGCCCTGCGCGACCTCGTCGCCCGCACCGGCACCCCCGGCGCCCGCCCCTCGCTCACCCCGTCGGACGTGCCGCTGCTCGCCCTCACCCAGGCCGACATCGACCTGATCGAGCGGGTCAGCCCGGCCCCGGTGGCCGACATCTGGCCGCTGTCGCCGCTCCAGGAAGGCATCCACTTCCACGCCAGCTACGACACCTCGGCGCTGGACGTCTACACCGCGCAGGACACCTTCGACTTCGACCACCGTCTCGACGCCGACCGGCTCCGCGCCGCCTGCGCCACGCTCCTGCGCCGCCACCCCAGCCTGTGCGCCGGCATCACCAGCGACGGACTGCCCGAGCCCGTCCAGTTCGTGTGCCCGGCCGGCGAACTGCCGGTGCCCCTCACCGAGGTCGACCTGACCGGGCTGGACGAGCGGGACCGGCAGGACCGGCTCGCCGAGATCTCCGAGAGCGACCGGCGGCGGCGGTTCGACCTGTCCGCGCCCCCGCTGTTCCGGCTCACCCTCATCCGGCTCACCGACACCACCGACCGGCTGATGCTCAGCCACCACCTGGTCGCGTGGGACGGCTGGTCCCAGTCCCTCTTCCTCGGCGAGCTGCTGGAGCTGTACGCGACGGGCGGCGACGACACCGGCCTGCCCGCCCCCGGCAGCTACCGCGACTACCTGGGCTGGCTCGCCGGCCAGGACGTGGACGCGGCCCGGGAGACCTGGCGGCGAGCCCTCGCCGGACTCGACGAGCCGACGCTCGTGGCCCGCGACCCCGGCGACGAGCCGACCATGCCGCGCCGCCGCACCCTCAGCCTCGGCCGCGCCCTCAGCGACCGGCTGCGCACGTCCGCCCGCGAACACGGTCTCACCATCAACGCCGTGCTCTCCGCCGCCTGGGCACTCGTCCTGTCCTCCACGGTGGGACGCGACGACGTGGTGTTCGGCGCGACGGTCGCCGGACGCCCCGCGGACGTGCCGGGCGTCGACACGACGATCGGCATGTTCCTCAACACCGTGCCCCAGCGGATCACCCTCGACCCCGCCGAGCCGGTCGGCGAACTGCTGCGCCGCATCCAGGCGGAGCGCGTCGCCCTCATGGACCACGAGTACCTGGGCCTCGCCGAGCTCCAGCGCGCGGGCGGTCACCCGACCCTCTTCGACACCCTGTACGTCCTCCAGAACTTCGCCGACGAGGGCGGCTTCCGGACGCTGACCGAGCGGCACGGCATCACCGGCGTGGGCAGCGTCGACGCCACCCACTACCCGATGACGCTGATCGTCAACCCGGCCGAGACCGTCCAGGTCAAGCTGGAGTACCGCCCCGACCTGGTCGGTGACGAGCAGGCCGAGGCCACCATCGGCCGCTTCGGCGCCCTCGTGGAACGCCTGATCGGCGACCTCTCCGCCCGCGTCGGCACCCTGGACCTCCTGCTGCCCGGCGAGCGCTCCGCGCTGCTGGCCGAGTGGGCGTCCAGCGACAACCCGGTCCCGAACGAGACCGTCGCCGACATGCTCGCCGCCCAGGTCGCCCGCACCCCCGACGCGGTGGCCCTGGTCTTCGGCGAGCGCGCCCTCACCTACGCGGAGCTCGACGCGCACATCAACCGGCTCGCCCGGCTGCTGCTCGCCCGAGGCGCCGGACCGGAGAAGGTCGTCGCCCTCGCGCTGCCGCGCTCCATCGAGATGGTCGTCGCGCTGTTCGCGGTGCTGCGCACCGGCGCCGCCTACCTGCCGCTCGACCTGGACCACCCCGCCGACCGGCTGCGTCTGATGGTCGAGGACACCGGGCCCCTGTGCCTGCTGTCCACGACCGCCGTCGCCCCGACGCTGCGGGGCCCCTCCGGCCCGCTCGCCACCGAACTCCTGCTGGACGACCCGGCCGTCACCGGGGAGCTCGCCGCCCTCCCGGACGGTGAGATCACCGACGCCGAGCGCCCCGCGTTCGCGCACGACGTGGCCGGCCGGCTGGAGCACCCGGCGTACGTCATCTACACCTCCGGCTCGACCGGCAAGCCCAAGGGCGTTGTCACCCCGTACCGGGGCCTGACGAACATGCAGCTCAACCACCAGAAGGAGATCTTCGACCCGGCCATCGCGTCGGCCGGCGGACGGCGCTTGCGCATCGCGCACACCGTCTCCTTCGCCTTCGACATGTCGTGGGAGGAGCTGCTCTGGCTCGTCGAGGGCCACGAGGTCCACGTCTGCGACGAGGAGCTGCGCCGCGACGCCGAGGCGCTGGTCGCCTACTGCGACCGGCACCGCGTCGACGTGGTCAATGTGACGCCCACGTACGCCCAACTGCTGATCGAGGAGGGCCTGCTCGACCAGGACGAAGCCTCCGGCAAGCACCGGCCCTGCCTGGTCCTGCTCGGTGGTGAGGCCGTCTCGGACACCGTGTGGACGCGCCTGCGCCGCACGGAGGGCTGTTACGGCTACAACCTGTACGGACCGACCGAGTACACGATCAACACCCTCGGCGGCTCCACCGCCGACAGCGCCACCCCCACGGTCGGCATGCCCATCCGCAACACCCGGGCCTACGTCCTCGACGCGATGCTGCGCCCGGTCCCGCCGGGCTGCCCCGGTGAGCTGTACATCGCCGGAACCGGCCTCGCCCGGGGGTACCACGACCGGCCCGGCCTGACCGCCGAGCGGTTCGTCGCCGACCCGTTCGGCGCCCCCGGTGAGCGGATGTACCGCACCGGTGACCTCGTACGGCAGCGTCCGGACGGCCTGATCGACTTCCTCGGCCGTACCGACGACCAGGTCAAGATCCGCGGCTACCGGATCGAACTGGGCGAGATCTCCACGGCCCTGGCCGCACACCCCGAGGTCGCGCACGCCGCGGTCGTCGTGGCGGAGACCGCCGGTACCAAGCGCCTCGTCGGCTACGTCGTACCCGAGGAAGGCGCCGAGCGGGGCGAGACGCTGGTCCAGAGCCTGCGCGAGCACCTGAAGGCCGGCCTGCCGGACTACATGGTCCCGGCCGCGCTGGTCGCGGTGGACACCCTGCCGCTGACCGTCAACGGCAAGCTCGACGTCAAGGCCCTGCCCGCGCCCGACTTCGCCGGGCCGAGCAGCAGCCGCCCGCCCCGCACGCCGCAGGAGGAGACGCTCTGCGCGCTCTTCGCCGAGGTGCTCGGCCTCGCCGAGGGCAGCGTCGGCATCGACAGCGACTTCTTCGAGCTGGGCGGCCACTCACTGCTGGCCACCAGGCTGATCAGCCGCGCCCGCACCGCGCTCAGGGCCGAGCTGGCCATCCGCGACCTCTTCGAGGCCCCGACCGTCGCCGAGCTGGTGGAGCGCGCGGCCGGCACGCACGCCGCCGAGCGTCCGGCGCTGACCGCCGGCGAGCGGCCCGACGAGCTGCCGCTGTCCCACGCCCAGCAGCGGCTGTGGGTCATCCAGCAGATCGAATGCACCTCGGCCGCGTACAACTTCCCGCTCGTGATGCGGCTGCGCGGCACGCTCGACGTGGACGCGTGGCGGGCGGCCCTGGCCGATGTGGCGGCCCGCCACGAGGCGCTGCGCACGGTCTTCACCGGGCGCGAGGGCCAGGCGTTCCAGCGGGTGCTCCCCGCCGAGCAGGCACGGCCCGAGGTGGAGTGCCTCCGCGCCGGTGAGGACGAGCTGGACGGGGTCATCGACGCCGCCGTCAACCGGCCGTTCGACCTCGCCACCGAACTGCCGCTGCGCGCGACCATCGTGGAGGTGGGACCGGAGGACCACGTCGTCGTCCTGCTGCTGCACCACATCACCACCGACGAGTGGTCGGACCGGCCGTTCCTCCGCGACCTGGCCACCGCCTACGCCGCCCGCAAGTCCGGCTCGGCGCCCGAGTGGGAGCCGCTGCCCGTCCAGTACGCCGACTACGCGCTGTGGCAGCAGCGCCTGCTCGGCGACCCGGCCGACGCGCAGAGCCTCGCCGCCCGGCAGTTGGAGTACTGGCGTACGACGCTCCAGGGCGCGCCCGAGGAGATCGAGCTGCCGACGGACCGGCCCCGGCCCGCCCGGCCGGCCTTCACCGGAGCCGAGCTCGACATCGAGTTCGACGCCACGTCCTACCAGGGCCTGAAGCGACTGGCCCGGGAGAGCGGCGCCAGCATGTTCATGGTGGTGCACGCGGCCGTCGCCGCACTGCTCCACCGCATGGGCGCCGGCACGGACATCCCGCTCGGCTCGCCCATCGCCGGGCGCGGCGAAGAGGCGCTGGACGAACTGGTCGGCTTCTTCGTCAACACGCTCGTGCTGCGCACCGACCTCACCGGCGACCCGAGCTTCACCGAGCTCCTGGCCCGGGTCCGCGACACCGACCTGGCCGCGTTCTCCCACGCGGACGTGCCGTTCGAGTCCGTCGTCGAGAAGCTCAACCCGACGCGCTCGCTGGCCCGCAACCCGCTCTTCCAGGTGATGGTCGGCTACCACAACCGCACCGGCGACGAGCTGGAGCTGCCCGGCCTCGGCGTCGAACACGTGCCGTTCCGCATCCGCTCGGCCAAGTTCGACCTCGTGTTCAGCTTCACCGAGCACGTGAACACGGCCGACGGGGACGAAGGCACGCTCGGCTGCCGGCTGGAGTTCGCCACCGAGCTGTTCGACCAGGAGACCGCCGAGCGCCTCGGCGACCGCCTGCGGCAGTTGGTCGCGGCGGTGGCGGCCGACCCCGAGCGGCCGGTGTCCCGCGTGGACGTCCTCGCCGCCGACGAGCGGCAGTTGGTCCTGGAGGGCTTCAACGCCACCGCCCGGGAGGTGGACGAGGCCACGCTGCCCGCCCTGTTCGCCCGGCGGGTCGCCGAGCGGCCCGACGCGGTGGCCGTCGTGGAGCGGTCCAGGTCGGTGACGTACGCCCAGCTCGACGCCAGGGCGGACCGGATCGCCCGGCTGCTGGCCGCGCGCGGGGTCGGCGCCGAGGGCGTGGTCGGCGTGGCCGTGCCCCGGTCGGTCGACATGGTCGCCACGGTGCTCGCCGCCCACAAGCTGGGTGCCGCGTTCCTGCCGCTGGACCTGGTCCACCCGGCCGACCGGCTCACGTACATGATCGAGGACTCCGGGGCCGCGCTCGTCGTCGGCACCGAGCCGGTGGCCGGGAAGATCCCGGACGTCGCGGGCGTCCCCGTGGTGCTGCTCGACGCTCCGGACATCGCGGCCGAACTGGACGGGCTGCCCGAGTCCCCGGTGGACGGATCGCCGGTGAGCCTGGACCAGGCCGCCTACGTGATCTACACCTCCGGCTCGACCGGCCGCCCCAAGGGCGTGGTCGTGCCGCACGAGGGCATCTCCAGCCTGGTCGCCACCGCGGTCGACCGCATGGGCCTGGAACCCGACAGCCGGGTGCTCCAGTTCGCCTCGATCGGCTTCGACGTCTTCGTCTTCGAACTGTCGATGGCGCTGTGCCACGGCGGACGGCTCGTCCTCATACCCGACGAGGCGCGTGTCGCCGGACCGGCGCTCACCGACTTCCTGGCGGACCAGCGGGTCACCCACATGATCCTGCCGCCCTCCCTGGTGTCGGCGCTGCCCGCGGGCTGCGAACTGCCCGAGGGCTCCACGATCCTGGTCGGTACGGAGACGGTGCCGCCGGACCTGTTCGAGCGGTTCGGCGCCACGGCCAACCTGATCTGCGCCTACGGGCTCACCGAGGCGACCGTCAACTCCACGCTGTGGCCCGCCTGGGAGCACGGCGGACGGCCCGGCGGCCGGGTCCCCATCGGCCGGCCCGACCCCAACACGCTCTGCTACGTGCTGGACGAGCGCCTCTGCCCCGTCCCGCCCGGCGTGGTCGGCGAGCTGTACGTGTCCGGACGCGGACTCGCCCGCGGTTACCTCGGCAAGGCCGGGCTGACCTCCGAGCGGTTCGTCGCCGACCCGTTCGGCCCGCCCGGCAGCCGCATGTACCGCACCGGTGACCGCGCCCGCTGGCGCCGGGACGGCAACCTCGACTTCCTCGGCCGGGTCGACACCCAGGTGAAGATCCGCGGCTTCCGCATCGAGCTGGGCGAGATCGAGGCGGCGCTCGCCGGTCACCCCGGGGTCAGCCAGGCCGCCGTGGTGCCGGACCGGGACGGCGACATCGTCCGGCTGGTCGGCTACGCCGTTCCCGAGGCCGGGGAGCTGGACCCGCAGGCGCTGCGCAACCACGTCGCCGGGCTCCTGCCCGAGTACATGGTGCCCGCCCTGGTGGTGCCGCTGGACGGCCCGCTGCCGCTGACCCCCAACGGCAAGCTGGACCGCAAGGCGCTGCCCGCACCCGACTGGTCCGGGATGACCGGCGACGCCCGCCCGGCCACCGAGACGCAGGCCCGCCTGGCGGAGCTGTTCGGCGAGATCCTGAAGCTGGAGAAGGTCGGCATCCACGACAACTTCTTCGCCCTGGGCGGCCACTCGATGGCCTCGATGCGGCTCCTCGGCCGCATCCGCTCCGAGTTCGGGGCCGAGCTGACCATCCGGGACGTCTTCGACGCCCAGACGGTCGCCGGTATCGCGGCCAAGCTCGACGGAGCGGCGGCCGCCCGGCCCGCGCTGCGCCCGGTGGAGCACCGCGAGGACGGTGCCGCGTCGCCGGTCGCCCCCGTACAGCGCTGGCAGTGGTCGTCGTACCGCAGGCACGCGGCCTTCGACCACGCGCTGGTGCTGCGCTCGCCCGGCGGGCTCGACGCCGACGCGCTGTCGGCCGCGCTGGGTGACGTGGTGGCACGGCACGAGCCGCTGCGCACGCTCTTCACCGAGCGGGACGGCGGGGTGTACCAGGAGGCCGCCGGGTTCCCGGCCCTGGAGGTGGAGCGGTGCGCCGACCTGGACGCCCGGCTCGCCGAACTCGCCGCCGGGGCCCCGGACCTGTCCGAGGAGCCGCCCCTGCGGGCGCGGCTGCTCACCGGGGCGGACGGCACCCAGGCGGTGCTGCTGACCATGCACTACCTCGCGGTGGACGAATGGTCCGTGGTGCCCCTGTTCCGCGACCTCACCACGGCGTACGCGGCCCGTACGGAAGGCCGGGCGCCCGAGTGGGAGCCGCTGCCGGTGACGTACGCCGACTACACGCACTGGGCGCACGAGGTCCTCGGCGACCTCGCCGACCCCGGCAGCCTGGGTGGGCGCCAGCTCGCGTACTGGCAGCAGACGCTGAAGGACATCCCGCTTGCACTGGCGCTGCCGACGGACCGGCCGCGTCCCACCGGGGCGGGGCTGCCCGGCCACGCCGGTGACTACGTCGGGTTCGTCCTCGACGAGCGGCTCCACGCGGATGTGGACAAGCTCGCCCAGGCGACCGGTACCAGCATGTTCATGGTGCTGCACTCGGCCCTGTCGGCCCTGCTCACCGCCCACGGCGCCGGCACGGACCTGCCGATCGGCACCATGGTCGCGGGCCGCGGCGACGACCAACTGGCCGATCTGGTCGGCTGCTTCGCCAACACCGTGGTGCTGCGCACCGACACCGCGGGCGACCCGACGTTCGCCGAGCTTCTGACCCGGGTACGGGAGACGACGCTCAGCGCGCTGGACCGCCAGGACGTCCCGTTCGACGAGGTCGTCCGGGCGACCGGGCTGCCCGCGGAGGGGCCGCAGGTCATGGTGATCCACCATGAGCAGGCGGACTTCGGCGCGCTGGAGGGCGGCATGGGTTCCTTCCACGCCGTACCGACCGGCTCGACGCGAGCGGAGCTGACCTTGAGCTTCTACGAGCCGCGCGGTGACGGCCCCGTCCACTGCGAGCTCATTCACGCCACCGACCTGCTCGGCGAGGCCAAGGCACGCCAACTCGCCGACGAACTTCAGGTGCTGCTGCGCAACGTGGCAGCCGACCCGGAACAGCCGCTCTCGGAGCTGTTCACCGTAATGTCCATGAGGAGTGACAACGCATGACGACCAACCCGTTCGAAGACCCGCAGGGCACCTTCCTGGTCCTGGCCAACGACGAGAACCAGCACTCGCTGTGGCCCTCCTTCGCCGAAGTACCGGCGGGGTGGCGGACCGTCTTCGGTGAGGACACCCGGGAAGCCTGCCTCTCCTACGTGGAGGCCAACTGGACCGACCTCCGCCCCGCGAGCCTGATCGCCCAGCAGGCCTGACGCCTCCGCCACACCAGTCGCCGCCCGTGGTGAGCCACCCGCTCACCACGGGCGGCGTCGTGCGTTCACCGCCCCGGTGTCCACCGCTACGGCCCGAGGCAACCCCCACCCCGGCCGGACGCGCCCCGACCGGCCCGTGCACCGGGCCCGGTACGCGCGCCCGCTGGGTCGTGCCCCGGCTGGTCGTTACCCGGCCGGCTGCTGGCCCGGCAGGACCGCGACCCGACCGGCCCGTGCACCGGGCCGGTCCCCGCGCCCGGTCGGCGCGTCCGGCGGCGTGTCGCGGGGGCCATGCCGGTGCCCGGCAGTGCGTGGCCCGCGCGTCCAACGGCGTGTTGCACCGCGCATGTCGGCTCGGCAGGAGCGGCGGCCCGGCGCGGAGGAACGCGTAAGGCCCCTGGGGGATCCCCCAGGGGCCTTACGCGTTGGTGACGGGTGTCAGGACGTGGCGCCGTCCGGCTGGCGGCGGCTGTCGGACCAGGCGGACCACAGGGCGGCGTAGCGGCCGCCCGCGGCCACCAGTTCCTCGTGGGTGCCGGTCTCGACGACGCGGCCCTGGTCGAGGACGACGACGCGGTCGGCGGTGGCGGCCTGGGGGAGGCGGTGGGCGACCATCAGGCCCGTTCGGCCTTCGAGCGCGCGCAGGGCGGCCGTCTCCAGGGTGCGGGCGCCCGCGCTGCCGGCGTCCGCGGTGGCCTCGTCGAGGATCGCGACCGGGGGATCGGCGAGGACGAGCCGGGCCAGGGCCAGTTGCTGGGCCTGGGTCACGGTGAGCCGGTGCCCGCCCTCGCCGACCACGGTGCCGAGGCCGTCGGGCAGCGCCTCCGCCCAGCCCAGGGCGTCGACCCGGGCGAGCGCGGCGCGCAGCTCCTCGTCGGTGGCGTCCGGCCGGGCCAGCCGCAGGTCCTCGGCCAGCGGACCGGCGAACACGTGGACTTCCTGGCTGATCAGCGTCACCGCCCGCCGGATGCCGTCGGGGCCGAGCTCCCGGCTGTCGACGCCGCCCAGGGAGATCGAGCCGCCGGACGGCTGGTGGACGCCCGCGATGAGCTTCGCCAGTGTCGTCTTGCCGGCCCCGCTGGCGCCGACCAGCGCGACCCGCTCCCCGGAGCGCACCTCCAGGTCGACGTCGCTCAGCACCTGGTGCCCGGAGACGTACGCGTGGCTCAGCGCGGTCACCTTCACCGAACCGTCCACCGGTGCGGCCGACCCGTCGGGCTCCCGCTCGGCCGGCAGGCTCGACACGCCGACCAGCCGGGCGAGGCTCGCGCCGGCCGACTGGGCCTCGTCGATCAGGAAGAGCGCGGCGTTGACGGGGTTGAACAGGCTGTGGAAGTACAGCGCCGCCGCGGTCGCCGTGCCGATGCTCACCGAACCGTTGTCGACCAGCAGGAAGCCGGTGACCAGGACTGCCGTCAGGCCGACGAACTCCGCGATGTTGAGCCGCGAGAAGAATCCCGAGTAGAGCCGGATGCCCTTCAGGGCGAGGCCGACGGCTTCCTGCGACCGCTGCTCCAGCAGCCCCGCGTGCCTGCCGTTCAGCCGGAACGCGCGAACGGTCCGTACGCCGCCGACGCTGTCGAGGAGCTGGTGCTGGAGGGCGCCGGTCGCCACCCGGTGCTCGGCGTACACGGGTGTGGAGCGGGGGATGTACCACCGCACGGTGAGCACGTGGATCGGCACGGCCAGCAGGACGGCGAGCAGGAAGCGCCAGTCCAGCACGGCGAGGCCGGTCAGCGTCAGGCCGATGGTGAGCAGGGCGCTGCTGAACTCGGGCAGCGCTTGGCGCACCGCCTTGGTGATCAGCGTGACATCACCGGTCACCCGGGACGTCAGGTCGCCCGAACCGGCCTTCTCGACGCGTTCGAGTGGCAGCCGCAGCGCCCGCTCGATGAACCGCTCGCGGAGGCTCGCGAGGATGCTCTCGCCGAGCCGGGCGACGAGGGAGCTGCCGATCGCGGTGCCCACGCCCCTGCCGATGGCGACGGCGATGAGCAGGACCATCGGCAGCGTCAGCGAGCCGGGGCCGCGCCGGTCGATCACCAGGTCGACGATGCGGCCGAGCAGCGGGGCGGTCAGCATGCCGATGCCGGTGCCGATGAGGAGCACGGTCACGGCCGAGACCGCCAGGAGCCGGTGGCGGCGCAGCAGCTCGCCCACGACGGCGAGGGTCTGGGCGCCGGTGGCGATCGGCAGGAGCTCGCGGTCCGGGCCGGCGGCCCGTGTGCTGGTTCCGCTCATCGGTTCCGGTCCTCCATTGTTCGCACGGTTGCCGTGCACGCCTTCGTCGTTCACTGCCGCGTCCGTGGCCGCCGTCATGCCAGTACCACCGAGCGGTACGCCTCGTCGGCGGCGACGAGGTCCGGATGGCGGCCGTCCGCGCTCACGGTGCCGCCGTCGAGGACCACGACGCGGTCCGTCACGGCGAGCAGGGCGGGACTGGTGGTCACCAGGATCGTGGTGCGGTCCCGGCGCAGCTCCCGCAGGCGGGCCGCGATCCGTGACTCGGTGACCGTGTCGACGGCGGTGGTCGGGTCGTGGACGACCAGGACCGGGGGATCGCCCGCCAGGGCCCGGGCCAGCGCGACGCGCTGGCGCTGTCCGCCGGACAGGGACCGGCCGCGCTCGGTGAGCATGGTGTCCACGCCCTCGGGCAGGGCACGCGCGACGTCGTCCGCCGCGGAGGCGGACAGCGCCGGTTCGATGTCCACCGTGTCGCCGTCCGTCCCGGCCAGGACGTTGTCCCGCAGGCTGCTTTCGAACAGGTCGGCGTCGTGGTGGGCGACCAGGATCGCGCCGCGCACGGCGTCGGGGTCGAGGGAGGCGAGGGATACGCCGTCGAGCTCGATCTCGCCCTCCGCGGGGTCGAGTTCCCGGCCCAGGCACAGCAGCAGGTCGGTCGCGGCGGCCGGGTCCTTGGTGACGACGCCGACGAAGTCGCCGGGCTCGATGTCGAGGTCGACGCCGTGCAGCGCGCCGTGCGTGACCCCGCGCAGCCTGAGCCGCCCGGCGACCGGCTGGGCCGGCGTGGCCGAGCCCGCCGGTACGGCGGAGGGCGACGCGAGGACCTCCGCGATCCGGCCGGCCGAGGCGCGGCCCTGGGCGAACTCGGCGCTCACGTAGGTGAGGAGCTGGAAGGGGCCGAGCAGGAACTGCGCGAGCCCCACGGCCGCCACCAGGTCGCCGACGCTGATGGAGCCGCGGATCGCCAGGTGCGCGCCGACCAGCCCGATGACGGCGATGAAGATGCCGGTCAGACAGAGCACCGCGCCGGCGTGCCAGGCCCGGCTCCGGGCGGCACGCAGCGCCGCCGCCAGCGAGTCCTGACTGGTCTGCCGGTAGCGGGACACGGCTGCCGGTTCGGCGCCGATGCCCTTGAGGACCCGCAGGCCCGCGACGAGGTCGGCGGCGACGCCGGAGGCGTGCGCGGCGTGCTCCTGCTCGACCTCGCTGCGCCGCTCCAGGGGCCGGCTGATCCGGTGGCCCAGCCACAGCAGGGGCGGCACACCGAGCAGGATGAGGAGGCCCAGCGGTACCGAGATCCGCAGCAGGGTCACCGCGCTGATCGCCAGTCCGGCGACCGCCGACACGGCGTACGGCAGCGCGGCCGCGACCGCGCCGACCCGCTTGGCGTCGCCGGTGGCGATGGAGGTCAGCGCGCCGGGCAGCCGGCCCGCGTCCGCTCCGCCGCGCGGGTGGAGCACCCTGGTGCCGAGTTCGAGGCGTATCCGGTGGGCGGCGTGTTCGCTGGCCCCGTCCGTGATCCGGGCCGAGGTCCGGTAGCAGTTGGACAGGACGAAGAAGAGTGCGGCGAGCACCAGCAGCCAGCGCAGGAGCGCGCCGGAGGAACCGGTCGCCACCGCTTCGTCGATGATGACGCCGATGACGACGGGGACCATCGCCTCGCATACTTGGTGCGTCATGCCGAGGAGCGATGCCCCGGCGATGCGGCGACGCTGGCTCCCGATCGCCCTCCGGAGGACGTGGCCCCCCGTCGGTCCTCCTTCGAGCATGCGGTACCTCCGCGAAGATGGTTGGATGGTTAGGTAAGGCTACTCTAATCAGGGGTGGCGCCAAGCTTCCCGTCCGCCCAGTGGGCAGCTCTGCCGCCCGCTCTCGTACTGGCGGAAAACGCACGGCCGTTGACCCTGTGTCGCGGGTTCGGTTAGGCTCGCCTAAGTCAGCCTTTCTTGTGTGTACATAACATTTATGCGCGCTGCGCGATCTGCCGCCGGGGGGTAATTCTTGTTGTCGGTCGAGGACCGGACGGCATCCGAGAGGGGTGCCGACGATCCAGCCGCGCCTTCGACGCGCCGCACCGCGGTGGCGGCGCTGCGGGGCGCGGGGCTCCTCGTGGGCCTGGGCGCGCTGCTCCTGATCGCGTTGCTGAGCGTGTGGGTGGGAACCAGGGACATCCCGTTCACCTCGACGTGGAGCGTGCTGTGGCAGCCCGACGGGTCGGAAGCCTCGGTCATCATCCACGACTACCGGATACCCCGGACCCTGCTGGGCCTCCTGGTCGGCTTGGGGCTGGGCCTCTCGGGCGCCCTCATGCAGGCGCTGACCCGCAACCCCCTCGCCGATCCCGGCCTGCTCGGCGTGAGCCTGGGCGCCTCGACCGGTGTGGTGGTGGCCATGGCGTTCCTCGGCGTGGGCTCGGCACTGGGCTATGTGTGGTTCGCCTTCCTCGGCGCGGCGATCGCGTCCTTCGTGGTCTACCTGCTGGGCTCCTCGGGGCGGACGCTGGCGACCCCCGACCGGCTGGTCGTCGCGGGAGCGGCGGTCACGGCCGTGCTCTACGCCTTCAACTCGGCGGTGATGCTGCTCAATCCGAGGGCCTTCGACCAGTTCCGGTTCTGGACGGTGGGCGCCCTCGCCGGCCGTAACTACGACGTCGTGTACGTCGTCCTGCCCTTCGTCGTCATCGGTCTGGTGATCGCCCTGGCGCTCGCCCCGTCGCTGAACGCCCTCGCCATGGGCGACCAGATGGGCCGCGCCTTGGGCGTCAACGTCGGCCGGACGCGGGTGCTCGGCGCCGTCGCCGTGATGCTGCTGTGCGGCGCCGCCACCGCCGCGGCGGGACCGATCACGTTCGTCGGCCTCGTCGTGCCGCACATGGCCCGGTTCATCGTGGGCCCCGACCAGCGCTGGGTGATGGCGTACTCCATGCTGATCGCGCCGATCCTGCTGGTCGGCGCGGACACCCTCGGCCGGGTGCTCGGCGCGCCCGGCGAGGTCCAGGTCGGCATCGTCACCGCGTTCATCGGCGCACCGCTGTTCATCGCGCTGTGCCGCCGCCGTCAACTGGCGATGCTGTGAACACCGTACGGGAGGCCAGGACCTCCGCGACCCAGGCGACCGACAAGGTGAACGATTCCGTGGACGTCCCCAAGCCCCGCGTGGTGAGCGGCCTCGTCGTCCGTACCCGGACGGGCCGGCTGTCCCTGCGGGTCCAGGGCCGCGCCCTGGCCGTGACGGCGGCACTGCTGGTCGCGCTCATCGCGGTCATGGGCATCACCCTGACCACCGGGGACTTCGAGCTGTCCGTCACGGAGGTGCTCCAGGCGCTGGCCGGCAACGGGTCGGGCGGCGCGGACTTCATCGTCAACACCCTGCGCATGCCACGGCTCGTGACCGCGCTGTGCGTCGGCGCGGCGCTGGCGGTCAGCGGGGCCATCCTCCAGAGCCTGACCCGCAACCCGCTCGGCAGTCCCGACATCATCGGCTTCACCAACGGGTCGGCGACCGGAGCGCTGCTCGTCATCGTCGTGCTCCACGGCAGCATGACGCAGATCGCGATCGGGGCCCTGATCGGCGGGCTGGCCACCGCCGCCCTGGTCTACCTGCTGGTGTTCGGCACCGGAATGCACGGGTTCCGGCTCGTCGTCATGGGCATCGGTGTGAGCGCCCTGCTGCTCGCCGTCAACTCCTACCTCATCACCCGGGCGAGCTGGCAGGAGGCGCTGGAGGCCCAGGCGTGGCTGATCGGCAGTCTGAACAGCCGGGGCTGGGACCACGCCGCCGCCATCGGCATCGCGGTCGCGGTGCTGCTCCCGCTCGCCTTCGGGCTCGCCCGCCGGCTCTCCATGGTGGAGATGGGCGACGACACCGCGATGGCGCTCGGCGTCAACGTGCCGCGCACCCGGATGGCGCTGCTCTTCATCAGCGTCGCACTGGCCTCGTTCGCCACCGCGGTGACCGGCCCGATCTGGTTCGTCGCGCTGGCCGCCCCGCAGCTCGCCCGCAAGCTGATCAGGTCCTCCGGCCCCGGGCTCGTCCCGGCCGCCCTCATGGGCGCCCTGCTGCTGGCCGGGAGCGATCTCGCGGTGCAGCGCACCTTCTCACCCGCTCTCCTTCCGGTGGGCACGGCGACCGGCACCATCGGTGGGTTGTACCTCATCTGGCTGCTGGTCACGGAATCGCGAAGGAGCCGCGCATGACAGCGACGATCCCCCCGACCGCCCGGCTGCGCGCCGAGGACCTGACACTCTGTTACGAGCAGCGGACCGTGGCCACCTCCCTCGGGGTCGTCATCCCGGACCACTCCTTCACGGTGATCATCGGCCCCAACGCGTGCGGCAAGTCCACCCTGCTCAAGGCGCTGGCCCGGATGCTGCGGCCCAAGGCCGGCGAGGTGTACCTCGACGGGGCCGCCATCTCCTCGTACCGCTCCCGCGAAGTCGCGCGCAGGCTCGGTCTGCTCCCGCAGTCGTCGACCGCGCCCGGTGGCATCACCGTGGGGGACCTGGTGGCCCGCGGCCGCTATCCGCACCAGCGGATGCTGAAGCAGTGGTCCGCCGAGGACGAGACCGCCGTCGTCGAGGCGATGCGGCAGACCGGCGTACTGGAACTGGCCGACCGGCCCGTCGACGACCTCTCCGGCGGCCAGCGGCAACGCGTCTGGCTGGCCATGGTGCTGGCGCAGGAGACGCCCATCCTGCTGCTCGACGAACCGACCACCTACCTCGACATCGCCCACCAGATCGAGGTGCTGAACCTGTGCGCCGATCTGCACGAGCGCAAGGGCCACACCATCGTCGCGGTCCTGCACGACCTCAACCAGGCGTGCCGGTACGCCACCCACCTGGTGGTGCTGAAGCCCGGCGGCGTCATCGCCGCCGAGGGCGACCCGGCGACGGTGATGACCGCCGAGCTGGTCGAGGACGTGTTCGGGCTGCCCTGCCGGATCATCGACGACCCCGAGACCGGCACGCCGCTGATGGTGCCCACCGCCCGCAAGCGCCCCGCCATGGCCGGCGACGCCGCCCTGGCGGAAACCCCCTAGGGACGGACCGCCCATGCTCTGCACACGGCTGACGAACGCGAACATCGTCACCATGGACCCCGCCCACCCCGTCGCCCACGACCTGGGCATCTGGCGTGGCCGGATCGTGGGCCTGGACGACGCGGTGACCTCGCTGCCCGCGCGCGAGGTGATCGACCTCCAGGGCGCCACCGTGCTCCCCGGGTTCATCGACAGCCATGTGCACCTGGCCTGGACCGGCCTGAAGGCGAGTACGCCCAGCGTCGCACCCTGCACACGGGTCGAGGACGTACTCGCCGTCGTGGAGGAGGCCGTCGCCCGCAAGAGCTCGCCCGGCGCCTGGGTGGACGTCGCCGGGTACGACCAGCGGGGCCTGGGGCGCCACCTGACCGCCGCCGAGCTCGACAAGGTGAGCCACGGGCACAAGGTGTTCCTGATGCACGATTCCGGACACGGCTGCGTCGTCAACAGCGCCGTGCTGGACCTGCTGCCCGCCGAAGTCCCCCACGAGAACGGCTTCCTCGCCGAGAGCTCCATGACCGCCGCCCGGCGGCTGCGGCTGCCGTACTCCCAGGCCGAACTCGCGGACGCCATCGAGCGGGCCGGCCGGGAATGTCTCAGGGAAGGCGTCACCGCCTGCGCCGAAGCGGGCATCGGGGGCGGCCTGCTGGGCCACAGCCCCGTCGAGCTCGGCGCCTACCAACTCCTCCGCGACCAGGGCCGGCTGCCCCTGCGGGTGCAGCTCATGGCGGCCGGCGACACGCTGGGCCCCGTCGCCGCGCACGAGTCGGACGGCATCCCGCGCGCTCTGGACCTCGGCCTGCGCACCGGGTTCGGCGACGACTGGCTCTCCATGGGCGCGCTCAAGATCTACACCGACGGCGGCATGATGGCCCGTACCGCCGCACTCACCAGGCCGTACCACGGGATGGAGCACACCGGGCAGTTCCAGGACGACCCGGAGCGCATCGCGGACACCATCGTGGACGGCCACCTCGCCGGCTGGCAGCTCGCCGTCCACGCCATCGGCGACCGCGCGGCCGACCTCGCCCTGGACGCCCTGGAGCGGGCGCAGCGCGTCCGGCCGCGTCCGGAGGCCCGGCACCGCGTCGAGCACGCCGGCCTGATCCGGCCCGACCAGCTCCCGCGCTTCGCACGGCTCGGCGTGGCGGCGGTCGTCCAGCCCAACTTCCTGCGCTACTTCGGCGACGACTACGCCGCGATCATGGGCGAGGAGCGGGCCCCCTGGCTGTACCGGGGGAGGGGCTTCCTGGACCACGGCGTCACCCTGGTGGGCAGCTCCGACCGTCCCGTCACGGACGGCTCACCGCTGCGGGCCGTCCAGTTCATGGTCGAGCGGGCCTCCGAGTCGGGGCAGGTGATCGGCCCGGACGAGGGCGTCACCGTCGACGAGGCCCTGCGCGCGTACACCGTCGCCGGCGCCTTCGCCTGCCACTGGGACGACAGCGCGGGCACGCTCGCCCCGGGCAGGCGTGCCGACCTGGTGGTGCTGGGGGACGACCCGCGACGCGTCAGCACGTCACGCATCGGTGACATCGAAGTGGTGTCGACGTTCGTCGACGGCCGGAAGACCGAGGAGTCAGCACGATGAGCCTGATCAGTGTGGAGACCGACGCCATCGAGGACCACGCCGACCTGTGGCGGGCGCCGTCGCTCCCGTACCGCTGGGTCATCTGGAACACCACCGAGGGCCCGACGGTCTTCGACCGGGACATCAACTGCCCCGTGTACGTGGACGACGAGGCCACCCTGCGCGAGGTCGTGCGTCGCATGCGCGCGGCAGGAGTGCCCGAGAGCGACGACTACCCGGGCCGGCCCTGCGCGTAGCGCGCACATGTGCCGGGCGTACTCGCGTCAAAGGCCGGGCCGCGCGTTTGGCAAGTCCGTTAGGTAAGGCTAGCCTTAGTGGCGTCTGGTGTCCCAGGTGCCGCGAGGGCCGGCACTCTTCCCGCGACGCGGTGGGACCGAAGGAAGGGACCCCCTTGATCACGGCCACCCCGCGCCTCGGCACCCTGCCGGCCCGCACCGCCCCGCACACCCCGCTCTCCGTACGATCGGCGCACGCCGGGGACGCCGCCGCTCTGGAGGCCCTGTCGCGGCCGTTCGTCCGCTCCGGCGCCCTGCGGGAGCGGCCCCGCTCCCTCTACGCCGCGGACGCGGCCGACTTCCTGGTCGTGGACGGCCCCGACGGCACCCTCGACGGCTGTCTGGGCCTGCGCGTCCACCGAGCCGACCCGGCCGGCGGCCGGGGGCCCACGGGCGTCCTCTACAACTTCTGCGTCGCACCGCACCGGCAGGGCCGCGGGGTGGGCCAACTGCTCATGCGCGCGGCGCTGGCCAGGGCGACCGCCCAGTCGCTGTACGCGCTGTTCACCGCGACGACCGGTGGCGGCGACCTCTTCCTGCGGCACGGCTTCGCACCCGCCAGCGCGCGCCTCGCACCCGCCGCCTGGGCCAACTCCCTGGACCCCCGCCGCAATTCGTGGGTGCTCGCCCGCGTGCTCTGAACCTGTGGCGCGCCCACACGCGCGAGGGGCCGGCCCGGAAACCGACTTCCGGACCAGCCCCTCTTTTCCGTGACGTACGCTCCGTCCGCTCAGGCTTTTCCGTGACGTACGCTCCGTCCGCTCAGGCGTCGAGAATGCCCGGCAACGCCTCCAGCAGGGCGTCCGCCTCCGCCTCGCCGACCGTCAGCGCCGGCGCCAGCCGCAGTGTCGTGGGGCCCGCGGCGTTGACGAGGAAGCCCGCGTCCTGCGCCGCCTTCTGGACGCTCGGGGCGACCGGTTCGGCGAGGACCACACCGAGCAGCAGGCCGGCGCCCCGCACCTCCCGCACGATCGGATGCTTCAGCTCCTCGATGCCGCGCCGCAACCGCTCGCCCACCCGCGTGACATGGGCGAGCAGCCCCTCCGCCTCGATGGTGTCGAGAACGGCGATACCGGCGGCGCAGGCCACCGGGTTCCCGCCGAAGGTGGAGCCGTGCTGCCCCGGCGTCAGCAGGCCGGCCGCCGCGCCGAACGCCACCGTGGCGCCGATCGGCAGGCCGCCTCCCAGCCCCTTGGCGAGGGCCACCACATCGGGGTCGACGCCCTCCACCGCCTGGTGGGCGAACCAGCGACCGGTGCGGCCGATGCCGGTCTGCACCTCGTCCAGCACCAGCAGCGTGCCGGTGGCCCGGGTGATCTCACGGGCCGCCCGCAAGTACCCCTCGGGCGCCGGGATCACACCGGCCTCCCCCTGCACGGGCTCGATGAAGACGGCCGCGGTCTCCTCCGTGACCGCCGCCCGCAGCGCCGCCACGTCGCCGAAGGGCACGTGGGTCACCTCGCCGGGCAGCGGCAGGAACGGCTCGCGCTTCGCGGGCTGCCCGGTCAGGGCGAGCGCCCCCATCGTCCGGCCGTGGAAACCGCCCTGGGCCGCCACCAGACGGGGCCGTCCGGTCCGACGGGCGATCTTGAACGCGGCCTCGATCGCCTCCGCCCCGGAGTTCGCGAAGAAGACGTGCCCTTGTCTTCCCAGCAGCCGCAGCAGCCGCTCCGCCAGGGCGACCGGAGGCTCGGCGACGTACAGGTTGGAGACATGACCGAGCCGGGCGACCTGCGCGCTCACCGCCGACACCACCGCCGGGTGGGCGTGCCCCAGCGTGTTCACGGCGATCCCGCCGGTGAAGTCGAGGTACGCGCGCCCGGTCTCGTCCCAGACGGTGCTGCCCTCGCCCTTGACGAGAGCCAGCGGGGGAGTGCCGTAGTTGTCCATCATCACGGCACGCCAGCGTTCGGTGAGCCCCTCGCCGCGGTCGGCGGTCATGCGTGGTCCTCCTCGGGGTCCGGCACCACGGTGGTGCCGGAGTGCTCGTCGGCGAAGACGCCCCGTACGACGGAGTGGGGCACCCGGCCGTCCAGGACGTGCGCCATGCGCACACCCGACTGGACGGCCCGCAGGCACCCCTCCATCTTGGGGAGCATCCCGCTCGCCAGTTCCGGCAGCAGCTTCTCCAGCTCACCGGCCGTCAGGTGCTCGATCACCTCGGGACTGTGCGGCCAGTTCGCGTACAGTCCCTCGACGTCGGTCAGCATCACCAGCTTCTCCGCGCCGAGGGCCACCGCCAGCGCGGACGCCGCCAGATCGGCGTTGATGTTGTAGACCTGCCCGTCGGCGCCCCGCGCCACGGGAGACACCACCGGGATGCGCCCCTGGTCCAGCAGGGCCCGCACGGTGTCCGGGTTCACCTCGACGATCTCGCCGACCAGCCCGATGTCCACCGGCTCGCCGTCCACCCAGGCCACCCGCTTCACGGCCGTCATGGTGTGCGCGTCCTCGCCCGTCATCCCCACCGCGAACGGCCCGTGACGGTTGATGAGTCCCACCAGCTCCCGCTGGACCTGACCCGTCAGCACCATCCGGACCACGTCCATGACCTCCGGAGTGGTCACCCGCAGTCCCGCCTCGAAGCGGACCTCCAGATCCAGCCGGTCGAGCAACGCGCTGATCTGCGGTCCGCCGCCGTGCACCACGACCGGGTGCACCCCGGCCCGCCACAGCTCCACCACATCCCGCGCGAACGCCCGCTTCAGGTCCTCGTCGACCATGGCGTTGCCGCCGAACTTGATCACGACCGTGCGGCCCCGGAACTCCTCCAGCCGCGACACCTCCGCGCTCATGAGCTGTACGCGCTGTTCTCGTGGACGTACTCGGCGGTCAGGTCATTGGTCCAGATCACCGCCGACGCGTCACCGGAGCGCAGATCGACCGTGATCCTGATCCGGCGTCCCGACAGATCCACCTTGTCGCGCGACTCGCCCGCCGCGCCGTCCCGGCACACCCAGACGCCGTTGATGGCCACGTCCAGGCGGTCGGGGTCGAACACGGCGTCCGTCGTACCGATCGCCGACAGCACCCTGCCCCAGTTCGGGTCCTCCCCGTGCAGCGCGCACTTGAGCAGGTTGTTCCTGGCCACGGAGCGGCCCACCGTCACGGCGTCCCCCTCCGACGCCGCGCCGACGACCTCCACCTCGATCTCCTTCGAGGCGCCCTCCGCGTCCGCGGTCAACTGCCGTGCCAGGTCCAGGCACACCGTGTGCACCGCCCCGGCGAAGTCGGCCGCGTCCGGCGTCACCCCCGAAGCCCCCGACGCGAGCAGCAGCACCGTGTCGTTCGTGGACATGCAGCCGTCCGAGTCCACCCGGTCGAAGGTCGTACGGACCGCCTGCCGCAGCGTGGCGTCGAGGGCGGGCGCGCTCACGTCCGCGTCCGTCGTCAGCACCACCAGCATGGTGGCCAGTCCGGGCGCGAGCATGCCCGCGCCCTTCGCCATGCCGCCCACCGTCCAGCCGCCGGGGCCGGAGGCCACCGCCGTCTTGTGCACCGAGTCCGTCGTCTTGATCGCGACGGCCGCGTCCTCGCCCCCCTCGGGCGACAGCCGGGCCGCGGCGGCGCCGATGCCCGCCGTGACCTTGTCCATCGGCAGCAGCACACCGATGAGCCCGGTGGAGCACACCGCGGTCTCGTACGGGTCCACTCCCAGCTCCCGCGCCGTACGCTCGGCCATCAGCCGGGCGTCGACGGCGCCCGCCTGGCCCGTACACGCGTTGGCGCCGCCCGAGTTGAGGACGACGGCGGAGATCCGGCCGTCGGCCAGCGCGCGCCGGGACCAGCGGACCGGTGCCGCCTGGACCCGGTTGGAGGTGAACACCCCGGCCGCCGCGCGCGACGGGCCACGGTTCACCACCAGGGCGAGGTCGGGGTCACCGGACTCCTTGATCCCGGCGGCCACACCGCTCGCGAGGAATCCCTGTGCAGCGGTCACGCTCACTGTGCTTCTCCGTTCGCTTCTCCGCCCGCGCAGCGCAGAGGCGCGGGCATCGTCGTCGACTGCAGACCGGCGGCTGCGCGTGCGTCGCTCACGGAGCCACTCCATTCGTGGGCAGGCCCAGCCCTTCCGGCAGGCCCAGGGCGACATTCATGCTCTGCACCGCGCCACCCGCGGTGCCCTTCGTCAGGTTGTCGATCGCGCTCACGGCGATCAGGCGGCCGGCGTGCTCGTCCACCGTCACCTGCACCTGCGCGGTGTTCGCCCCGAGTACGGCGGCGGTCGACGGCCACTGGCCGGGCGGCAGCAGCCGTACGAACGGCTCGTCGGCGTAGGCCGCTTCGTACGCCGCCCGCACCTCGCGCGCACCGGTGGCTCCCGGACGAACGCGCGCCGAGCAGGTGGCGAGGATGCCACGGGCCATCGGCGCCAGGGTGGGCGTGAAGGACACCGTCACCCGCTCGCCCGCCACCCGTGACAGGTTCTGCGCCACCTCGGGCGTGTGCCGGTGGCCGCCGCCGACTCCGTACGGGCTCATCGCGCCCATCACCTCGGAGCCCAGCAGATGCGGCTTGGCCGCACGTCCCGCCCCCGAGGCGCCGCTCGCCGCGACGATCACCGCCTCCGGCTCCACCAGGCCCGCGGCGAAGGCCGGGTACAGCGCCAGGGTCACCGCGGTCGGGTAGCAGCCGGGTACGGCCACCCGGGTCGCGCCCTTCAGCTCCTCACGCGCGCCGGGGAGTTCGGGAAGCCCGTAGGGCCAGGTCCCGGCGTGGGCCGAACCGTAGAAGCGCTCCCAGTCCGCCGCGTCGCGCAGCCGGAAGTCCGCGCCGCAGTCCACGATCAGGGTCTCCGGTGCCAACCGCTCGGCGAGCGCCGCCGACTGCCCGTGCGGCAGGGCCAGGAACACCACGTCGTGCCCGCGCAACGCCGCCGCCGAGGTCTCCACGAGGACCCGGTCCGCGAGGGCGGCCAGGTGCGGCTGCACCTCCCCGAGCGTGCGGCCCGCGCTGCTGTGCGCGGCGACCGCGCCGATCTCCACCTCGGGGTGCGCCACCAGCAGGCGGAGGATCTCCCCGCCGGCATAGCCGCTCGCTCCGGCCACCGCGGCCCGTACCGTCATGTTCGTCGTCTCTCTTCGTGCTTGCCTGCTCGGCCTGATGTGTCGATGTGCCGTCACGCCTGGTGTGTCGACCTGCCGATCAGGAGGTCGCGCAGCAGTCCGTCGGTGGTGCACACCACGCCGCTGCGCGCGGCCCACCGCAGTGCCATCGTGTGTTCCTCGGCGGAGAAGTCGGCCACCGCGTCGGCGACGACGAAGGGTTGTATGTCGTGCATGAAGGCGTCCGCGGCGGTCAGCAGGACGCCGAGGTGCGCGTACACGCCACAGACGATGAGCTGATCCCGGTTCTCGGACCTCAGCAGTCTGCCGAGGTGGCTGCGGAGGAAGGCGTTCTGGCGCACATTGGCCAGCAGATGTTCACCGGGCCGTGGGGTGAGGGGCGCGACGATCTCGGCGGCGTCCGGCTCGTCGCCTATCCCGGGACCCCAGACGTCCGCCAGCAGCCCGCGCCGGCCGGGCTCCTGCCCGGCCGGTTCGGCGCTGAAGACCACCGGCATCCCCAGGGTGCGCGCGAGTTCGCGGAGGGCGGCGATGTTGTCGACGAGCTCCACCACGGGCGAGCGGCCCGCCGGAAACGCCCGGACGAAGTGGTTCTGCATGTCGTGGACCAGCAGCGCGGCCCGTGCCGGGTCGATGGTCCAGGGGACGGAGGAGGGAGGGATCGCGGAGCGATCGGGCATGGGATAGGCCCCGATGACCGGCAAGCCCATGGGTTCTCCTCCCCTGACGAATCCTGAACTTAGCTTAGCCTAACCTTATCGCGATCAGGCCGCGCGCCAGTAACCCAGGGCGTGCAGCCGTTCTTTGGGGACGCCGAGTTGCTTGCGCACGTACGAGGCGAGGGCCCGGGTGGTGGCGGTGTCGCAGGCGATCCAGACGTAGGAGCCGTCGTCCAGGAGGCCGGGGAGGGTGGACCGTACCGTCTCGATCAGCCGGGCGCCGTTGTCGTGGCGCGGTATGAGGTGCACCTCGTGATGTGCGGCGTCGCACCGCAGCGGCAGGTCCGCGTCCGAGGGGTGCGGCACCTCGAACCAGATCGTGGCGGGCGTCAGCGGCATGGAGTCCAGGAGCGAGTTGATGGCGGGCAGCGAGGCCGGGTCGCCCACCACCAGGAGCCGTGACGGCAGCGGGTCGGGCACGGAGAAGCCGGTCCCCTGGACGGTCGCCTCGATCGTGTCACCCGGCCGCGCGGTACGCGCCCAGTCGCTCGCGCGGCCTTCGTGCAGCGCGAACTCCAGGCTGAACGTCCCGCCGGCCGGGTCCGGGTCCACCACCGTGTACGCGCGCTGGTGCGGCTTGCCCGCGTGGTCGAACCAGAGCCGCACCCACATGGTGGGGTGCGTCCCGATCGCGGCGAGCATGCCGCCGTCGGTGAGGCGCAGCCTGCGGTACCGGTCGGCCACTTCCTCGGTGGACCGCACGGTGAACGTGAAGTCCTTGCCGCGCATCAACCTGAGGACCACGCCCTCCCAGCCATGCCCCACGGCGGTCTCCCTCTCCCGAACGAGTCTACGGTTAGGTCAGCCTAACCTAAGCTCCATCGATGTGGTGGCGGGGGCGCCGGTCGGCGGACGTGGTGGTGGGCGTCAGCCGGCGGCGTCGTCCGGGCGGGCGCTGCGGAATGTGCGCCGGTAGGCGTCCGGAGGGACGCCCACCGTGCGGTTGAAGTGGCGGCGCAGGGTCGTGGCGGTGCCCATGCCGGTGGCGGCGGCGATCGCGTCGATGGTGTCGTCGGTGGTTTCGAGCAGCTCCTGGGCCCGCTGGATGCGCTGGGTCAGCAGCCAGCGCAGGGGTGTGGTGCCGGTGATGGCGGTGAAGTGGCGGGCCAGGTTGCGGGAGCTCATGTTCGCCCGGCGGGCCAACTGCTCCACGGTGAGCGGCTGGTCGAGGCGCCGCATGGCCCAGGACAGCAGGTCGGCGAGGGAGTGGTCGCGGGGTTCGGGCAGCGGGGTGGCGACGAACTGGGCCTGGCCGCCGGCCCGGTGCGGCGGCACGACCAGGCGGCGGGCCACCTGGTTGGCGACGGCCGAGCCGTGGTCGAGGCGGACCAGGTGCAGGCACAGGTCCATGGCGGCGGCCTTGCCGGCGGAGGTGAGGACACGGCCGTTGTCGACGTAGAGGACGTCCGCGTCGACCCGCACCCGCGGGTACCTGGCGGCCAGTTGCGCGGCGTGCATCCAGTGCGTGGTGGCCCGCTGCCCGTCCAGCAGCCCGGCCGCGGCCAGCAGGAACGCGCCCGTGCACAGGGACGCCACCCGGGCGCCCGCCTCGTAGGCGGCGCGTACGGCGTCGACCAGCTCGGCGGGCGGGTCCTCGTCGGGGTCGGCGCACGCGGGGACGATCACCGTGTCGGCGCGTACCAGGTGGTCGAGTCCGTGGTCCGGTTCCAGATGGAACCGGTCACCGACCGGCACGCTGGCCGGGCCGCAGACGGTGAACTCGTACCAGGGATCGACGAGGTCGGAGCGGTCGACACCGAACACGTCGCAGGCGGTGGCGAGTTCGAAGTGCGGTACGCCGGCCGTGACGGCCAGTGCGACTGTCCTCATGTCCGAAAGTGTACGAGTGGTGTCATTGCCGCCACTCACGGCCCGCTGCCCGGTGCGAGAACGATGGCCCCAGTGGATCATTCGCGTACGACAAGGGGAATGTGATGGGCTCGACTCGGGCGGTGGCGGTCTTCGGTGCATACGGGCACACCGGGCGCTTCGTGGTGGCGGCGTTGCTGGAGCGGGGCCTGACCCCGATACTCGCCGGGCGCGACAGCGGCAGGCTCCGCTCGCTCGCGGCGTCGTTCCCCGGCCCGGAAGTGCGGGTGGCGTCGGTGGACGACGCGGTGTCGCTCGATCGCGCGCTGGCCGGCGCCGCGGCCGTGATCAACTGCGCCGGTCCCTTCGCCGCGACGACCGCGCCGGTCGTGGAGGCGGCGCTGCGGGCACGGATCCCCTACGTCGATGTCGCGGCGGAGGTGGAAGCGGTGGCCGACACGTTCGCCCACTTCGACGAGCGGGTCCGCGAAGCGGGGCTCCTCGTCGTCCCGGCCGTGGCGTTCTACGGCGGCCTGGGCGACCTGCTGGTCACCGCGGCGATGGGCGCCTGGACGCACGCCGACGAGGTGTTCCTCGCCTATGCGCTGAACAGTTGGCACCCCACGGCCGGTACCCGGAAGTCCAGCCAGGTCTCCCGGGCCCGGCGCGGCAGCCGGCGCCTCGTCTTCGTGGACGGCCGCCTGGAACTCCGTACCGACCAGGCGCCCACCGGCCGGTGGTCCTTCCCCGCACCGGTCGGCGAGCGCGCCGTGCTGGGGGAGTTCATCACCGCGGACAGTGTGACCATCCCGCGCCACCTGAAGACCTCGGCCATCCACTCCTGCATGACGGTCGAGGCCGTCAGGGACGTACTGGCTCCGGACGCCACGCCGCCCGTGCCGGTCGACGAGCGCGGGCGCTCCGCCCAGACCTTCCTCGTCGACGTCGTCGTGCGCTCCGGCGCCGAACAGCGCCGTGCCGTGGCCCGCGGCCAGGACATCTACGCGATCAGCGCCCCCCTCGCCGTCGAAGCGGTCACCCGAATCCTCGACGGACAGGTCGAGGAAACGGGGGTCGTCACAGCGGGAGAGATCTTCGACGCGCCGGACTTCCTGCGCTCGCTCTCCCCGCACCTGTCGTTCGAACCGGGCCCGGCTGAATCACACCGAGCGGGTGACCACGGCCAGCAGGTATGACGACTCGACCTCCACGCCCGACCCCGGGGTCCTGTTCCACTCGGTGAAGAGCGCCGCCAGGTCGTGGTGCAGGGCCTGCCATGCGCCGGACGCCTCCAGGCGGCGCCGTTCGGCCTGGAGGTGACCGGCCGTGCGTACCCAGAACTCGGCCGCCTCGATGGGCGAAGCGAATGCGAGCCGTACGTGGTCGGTGGACGTGGCGATCTCGGTCGCCCCGCCGGCCTCCGGTGCGGCGAACCACTCGCGCACCTTGTCCGCGTCGCCCCAGTGGGTGGGAGGCCCGGCGTCAGGGGGAGGCGGAGGCAGGTACCGGCCCATGGCGCGACTGGCGGCGGCCATGAAGCCGTCCGGCGTCCAGGCGGCCGAGACGATCCGTCCGCCCGGTGCGCAGTGTTCCACCATGGAGGCCGCGGCACGGCGCGGGTCCGGTGCGTACATGGCGCCGAAGACGGACACCACCCGGTCGTGGACGCCGGTGAGCCGGTCGGCGGATGCCTCCTGCCAGGTGACCGGGAGACCTTCCTCGCGGGCCCGCCGGGCCGCGACGGCGAGGAGTTCGGGCGTGGGGTCCGTGCCGGTCGCGACCGCGCCGAGGCGCGCCGCCGCCAGCGCGGCGTTGCCGGTGCCGCAGCCGACGTCCAGCAGGGTCGTCCCCGGCGCGACCCCGGCGGCGGCGATGACGCGGTCGGCCACGGGAACCAGGCGCCGCGCCATGGCGGGATAGTCGCCGGCCGCCCAGGTGGAGGCGGCGCGGGTCGCGGAGCTTGTGGGGCTTGCGGAGGGTACGGAGGTCTCGGACACAGTGGCGCTCTCTCTCGTCGGCGGCTGTCCGACACCAAGGTCCTATGCTCTGAAGGGCTTTCGGCGGTACAAGAACTGGACTGGAGGAGAGCGGTGCGGCGGGGGATCGAGTACTGCCCGGTGACGGCCGGGGTCGAAGCCGTCGGTGACCGGTGGACGCTGCTCGTGCTGCGTGAACTGCTGCTCGGCTCATGCCGGTTCAACGACATCCACCGCGGCCTGCCGGGCATCAGCCGTACCCTGCTCTCCGCGCGGCTGCGCCGCATGGAGTCGCGAGGGCTCCTCACCCGCACGCTCGACGACGACGACCGTCCCGCGTACCGGCTGACCGAGTCCGGGGCACAGCTCGAACCGCTCGTGTGGCAGCTCGGCGACTGGGCACGACGCTGGTGCTTCGGCGACCCGGAGCCCGAACAGCTCGACATCGGCCGGCTGTTGTGGCGCCTGCGCCAGTACGTGCGCCCGGCCAGCCTGCCCGGGCGGCGGGTGGTGGTGGAGTTCGCCCCACGTGGTGAGCCCGGGGAGCGCGCCTGGCTGGTGCTGGCGCGCGGGGATGTCAGCGCATGTCGTCAGCACCCCGGGTACGACGTCGACCTGTGGGTCACCGGTGATCTCGGCGAGATGCACCGGGTCGTGGCCGCGACCACCACCCTCCGGGCCGCCACCCGCGCGGGCCTCATCCGGCTCGACGGGGACCCCGGCATGGTGGCCGCGTTTCCCGACTGGTTCGCGTGGCGAACGCCGTCCGGCCCGGGCGTGTGGTGAAAGTGCGGGGCACAGCCGTACGACGAGGACTGCCCGGCAAACGGCCGGTCAGCGCACCAGCAGATCGATCACGCCCGTCAGGTCCTCCTCGCCGCTGCCCTCGGCCAAGCGGCGGCGCATCAGCTCGAAGTAGGGGTTGAGCAGCTCCGGGCTGACGCCCTGCTGCTCGGCGGTGCTCAGGAAGGTCGGCGTCCCGGCCACCTGCATGGCGAGATTGGAGACGACCCCCTTGGTGTAGTCGCCGCTGCGCAATTGGTCGGCGGTCTGGTGAACCGCCGGGGCCATCGCGACGAGCCAGTCGGCGAGCAGCGGGGCCAGCGACGCGGGGTCGATGTCCTCCTTGCGGATCAGGGCGAAGGCGTGCGCCGCCCCGGCGAACATCCCGTACATGGCGCTCAGCAGGGCCACGTCGTGCAGGGCCGCGAAGCCCGCGTCCTCGCCGACGTAGGTGGTGCCGGCCGGGACGCCCAGCGTCTCCCGGTGCCGCTCGAACAGCTCCCGCGAGCCGCTGTAGAAGACGTAGCCGCCGGCCTCCGGGACACCGATCATCGGAGGGACGGCCATGATCCCGCCGTCCAGGTAGCGGGCGCCGCGCTCGCGGGCCCACTCGGCGCGGGCGCGGGCCTGGGCGGGGGTGCTGGTGGTCAGGTTGACCAGGTCCTTGCCGGCGAGCTCGGTGCCGGCCAGCGCCTCGCCGACCGAGGCGTCGTCCAGGAGACAGACGACGACCAGGGTGCTCGCCGCGACGGCCTCGGCGGCGCTGTCCGCGACCCGCGCGCCCTCGGCGGAGAGCGCCTCGGCGCGGGCGGGGGTGCGGTTCCAGACGGTGAGCGGGTGGCCGGCGGCGAGCCAGGTACGGGCCAGCGCGGTGCCCATCGCGCCGAGGCCCAGCAGCGTGACGGAGGTCTTCTCAACAGTGTTCTGTGCCATGCCGATTAGGCTGGTCGCAGGCCCGGAGGTGATCAAGTACGCACTTCGGAGTGGGTGGTTACCCCGGGGTGAGCGAGCACGTCAGGAGGGCGGGGGCATGACGACGCTGAACCGGCCGGGCACACCGGAGGGACACGTCTGCGGGATCGACACCGCGATGGAGGTGATCGGCGGCAAGTGGAAGGTGCTGATCCTCTGGGCGCTCCACGAGCACCCCCACCGCCGCTTCGGCGAGCTGCGCCGGCTGGTTCCGGGGATCACCGAGAAGGTGCTCGCCTCCCACCTGCGTGAGATGGAAGCGGACGGCGTGGTGCACCGCGTCTCCTACGACGAGGTGCCGCCACGCGTCGAGTACTCGCTGACCGAGGACGGCAGGCGCCTCAACGACGCGCTGGAGCCGCTGGCCGCCTGGGGACGCGAGCGGACGCGGACGGGCTGACCGGCCGTCCGCGCGATCACCGTCACATGTCCTTCGCACCCGCCTTGATCGCTGCGCGGATCCGGGGGTAGGTGCCGCAGCGGCAGATGTTGCGGATGCCGTCGAGGTCGTCCTCGGTCACCTCGCGGCCCTCCTCCGCGAGTCGGTGGACCAGCGCCACGGCGGCCATTATCTGGCCGGGCTGGCAGTAGCCGCACTGGGCCACGTCCTGGTCCAGCCACGCCCGCTGCATCGGGTGCAGCTCCGCGCCCACCGTGGCCGGCAGCCCTTCGATGGTGGTGACCTCGTCGGTGGGCCGCAGGTCCTTGACCGGCACCGCGCAGGGGTTGACGGCCTTGCCGTTGAGGTGGCTCGTACACGCCTTGCAGACGTTGATGCCGCAGCCGTACTTCGGTCCGGTCACGCCCAGGATGTCGCGCAGCACCCACAACAGCCGGACGTCGTCGGCGACGTCCACGGTGACCTGCTCGCCGTTGAGGCGGAAAGTGTGTTCCGGCACGGGATCTCCAAGCTTTCAGCGGACGTGGTCCAGGCCGTCGGTAGGGGACTGGGGGATGGGCGGAACGGTCGGTTTGGGGGCGAAGGACAGCGTGCCGTGGTTGATCGGGTAACTGGTCGGCATGGTTCCCGTGGCGCGGCCGTAGGCGCAGGCGACGGCGGCCATGGACGCGGCGACGCCCAGCTCCCCGGCGCCCCCCGGTTTCCCGGTGGTGGCCGGCATGACGATGACCTCCACCTCGGGCGGTGTGTTCCACTGCCGGGTGTAGAAGTAGTTGTCCCAGCTCGCTTCGAGGAAGTACCCGTCACGCAGGTGGAGACTGGAGGTGAGCGTCAGGGCGATGCCGTCCATGAGGCAGCCCATCATCTGCGCCTCCAGACCGCGCGGGTTGACGGCGAGACCGACGTCCACGGCGACGACGGCCCTGGTGACGCGCGGTCCGGCCACGCCGTCGCGGATGGGGCGGTTGACGGTCCCGGGCCGGCAGTCGATCTCCACCAGCACCGCGCTGACGGCGTGGTACTCGGAGTGGAACGCGATGCCCTGCGCCGTGCCGGCCGGCATCGACCGGCCCCAGTCCCCGGCCTCGGCGGCCTTCTCCAGAACCGCCCTGGCGCGATCGTCGCGGAGGAACTCGCGGCGGAACCGGAAGGGGTCCTTGCCCATCTTCCCGGCCAGCCGGTCGACGATGAGTTCCCGGGCACAGGTGACGTCGGGGGAGTAGACGTTGCGCATGCTGCCCGTGTTGAAGCCCTTGTCGGTCTCGCTCAGGAGCCGGCTGTTGACGCCGAAGTCGTACGGCATCGACTGGGAGAGCTGGAAGAACGTCTGGGAGAAACCGATGTCGCCCACGGGCAGTCGCGCGGCCATGGCGGTGAGGATCTCGCCGAGACCGTGGCCGAGGTCGGTGGAGACGCTGGTGTGCCGCTGCTGGTAGCCGAGGACGGTGTCACCGGCGTAGGCGACGCGTACGCGCGAGGTGGCCATGGGATGGGTACGCCCCTGACGGGAGTCGTCGGCGCGGTGCCACATCAGTTTGACGGGTTTGCCGATCCGCTGGGAGATCTCGGCGGCTTCCAGGGCGGCGTCGAAGAAGAGCTTGCGCCCGAAGGAGCCCCCGCCCTCGGTGACGTGGACGGTGACCGCGCGGGGCGGCAGCCCCAGCTTGGCGGCGATGGTCTGCTGGGCGACGATCGGTGACTTCAGGGACGACCAGATCTCGGCGCGGTCGGGCCGCACGTCGGCTATCGCGCAGTTGGGTTCCAGCGCGCTGTTGCTGCGGAAGTGGAAGGTGAACCTCCCTTCCACGCTCGGCGTCAGCGGCGGTAGACCGAGGGGGAGTTCGGCGGCCCGCAGCTCCTTCAGCACGGACTCGTCGGACTTTCCTTCCGCGGTACCGGGCTTCCACGACACTCGCAGGGCGCGTACGGCGTCGATGCACTGGCCGAACGTTTCCGCGCGGACCGCAACGCCGGTGGAGATCACCGCCACATCGGTGACGCCCGGCATGGCGCGGACCTCGTCGAGGTTGGCCACCGGGCCCACCTTGCCGTTGATGGTCGGCGGACGGCACACCATGGTCGGTTTGGCGCCGGGGACGTCGAGGTCCATGGTGAACTTCTTGCGTCCGGTGACGGCGGCGAGCGCGTCGACGCGGTTGTGCGGCCGCCCGATGACGGTGAACCTCTCGCGCGGTTTGAGCTCCACGGACACCCGTTGCGTCCGGATGCTCGCGGCCTTCTCGGACAGTGCGCCGATGCCGATGCTCCGGCCCGTGGGAGCGGTGATGACTCCGGCTTTCAGGGTGAGGTCGGTGACGGCCGTACCGAGTTCGGCGGCCGCGGCCTGGAGCAGCCGGCCCCGGGCGACGGCGGCGGCGACCCGGATCGGGGTGTAGGTGGAGATGGTGGTGTTCGATCCGCCGGTGAGCTGGTTGAACACCAGCTCCGGTCGAGCGTCGGCCAGCGTGACCCGCACCTGCCGCAACGGTACGTCCATCTCCTCGGCGATGAGCATGGCCGTCGACGTGGTGATGCCCTGGCCGACCTCGGCCCGTGGCAACGCGAACGACACGGTGCCGTCCCTGTTGACCTCGACCGTGATCAGGTGCGAGGTCGGCAGAGCCGCCGCGGTCATCACGTCGTTGAGGTCGACCAGTTCCGTGATCTCCGGTGAGGGAATGGCCGCCCCGGCCCTCGGCGCCGGCCCCAGCTCGGCGGCCGTCACCAGGGTCGGAGCCGCCAGCACGTACCCGAGGAACCGCCGCCTCGCCAGGGGGCGCGCACCGGACCCGGGCCGACCGGACCCGGGCCGACCGGTCTCGGCCCGACCGGACTCGGGCCGACCGGACTCCGGCTGAGGCGCATGTTCAGTACCGGTCATACTTCCCTCTCGGCAGTTCGGTCCGGGGCGTACACGTGCCAGGAGACTCACCAGGACGGTGAGGGTTCAATCGCCGTGAGCCCGGCATCGTTCAGAACGGCCGGTTGGCGTCGGGGATCTCCAGGTCGATGGGCCGTCCTTCCGACAGGAAGAGCAGGACGAACCTGCGGATGGCCTCCTCCACGGTCCAGGCGGCCTCCGGGACCAGCGGCAGGGGGATCAGGCCCTCGCGGAACGCCACCAGCAGCGGCCAGGCGGCGCCGATCAGCGGTTGCCAGAACGGCTCCCGGTCCAGACCGATCAGGTCGCCGATCCGGTCACCCACCGTGTACCTGGAGAACGCGTTGATCAGGGGCCGGGTGAGCCCGGCGTCGAGCTCGGCGACGATGTCGAGGAGTACGTCGGCCAGCTCGGCGCCCTCGGCGGTGTGGCCCAGAGCGGGGTCCAGGACCTGCCTGGACTGGGCGTTGGCCTCGTCCCAGGAGGCGGGGATGTACTCGTCCAGGACGCCGAGCATGTGCGCGGTCACCTGCCACACGTGCAGGAAGCCGTCCGACTCGGCGCGGGAGACCGGGACCTTCCAGTCGAGCAGTTTGCGCATGACGAACGTCGGCAGGCTGTGCCAGGTGACCATCATGTCGGCCTGGCTGATCGGGATCGTCTGGCCGCCGCTGGTCTGCGACCAGCCGGGTGACTTCGGCAGCAGGTGGCGCACGGCCGCGTGCACCAGCCGGGTCTTCACCGCCGTCACGATCATCGAACCCTGCGGCCGGTAGGCGTCCAGGTCACCGACGTCGTACCCGAGCTTGGCCGTCTTGGCGACCCGGTCCTTCATGTCGGCGCCGCCCTTGGAGTAGTAGACGGCGCGCGCCTCCCTGGGGATGGCGGTACTCATCAGGCCGCTGCCCAGCCCGTACAGGGCACCGGTGTAGATGCCCTTCTTCTTGGTGAACGCGGCCGCGGCGTCGAGCTTGCGCTGGTCCGCCCAGGAGGGCAGCCGGCGCGCCCCTTCCATGAAGTCCCGCAGATCCCCCGGCAGTCCGCTCGGCAGCGGCTGGTCGTTGCGGGTCCAGGTCCGCAGCAGTTGATTGACCCTGGGTACGTCGCTCCGGTCGATGACGGCGGCGAGGAGCGGGTCGGCCTCCTCGTCCCACACCCACTCCGGGTCCCTCCCCGCTCCCGAGCCGGCCACCGAGCCGCTCGGCGACCAGGTCCACGGTGACCGTGCCCGGGCCGGCGACGCCATGCCCAGGGCGCCGAGCGCTCCCAGCGCTCCGCCCGCGATCAGCATCTTGCGCCTGCTGAGTTCGTCCATGGTGTGAACTCCTCCGGTGGCGTTCGCTTCAAGAGGGACGGTTGGTGTCGGGGATCTCGATCTGCGTGCCCCGGCCCTTGGTGAGGTAGAACATGATGTACTGGCGGGCCGCCTCGTCGATCGTCCAGGCGAGCGGCGGCACCAGCGGCAGTGGGATCAGCTTCTCCCGGAAGGCCACCAGTTTCGGCCAGGCGGTGGCGATGGCCTTCTCCCAGAACGGCTCGCGGGGGATGCCGTCCCAGTCGGCGACCTGGTCGCCGACCAGGTACCGGGCGAGCGCGTTGACGAGGGGCCGGTCGATGCCGCCGGGGCTCGTCTGCTCGGCGAGCTGGCCCAGCAGGATGTCGGTGAGTTCGACGCCCTCGGGGGTGGGGCCCAGGACCGGGTCCAGGATCTGCTTGGACTGGGCGTCGGCCTCGTCCCAGGTGGCGGGGATGTACTCGTCCCTGATGCCCAGCATGTGCGCGGTCACCTGCCACAGGTGCAGGTAGGCCGCCGAATCGGCGGCGGTGATCGGGACCTTCCAGTCGAGCAGTTGGCGCATGGTGTAGGTGGGCAGGCTGTGCCAGGTGACCATCATGTCCGCCTGGCTGATCGGGATCGTCTGGCCGCCGCTGGTGTGGGACCAGCCGGGTGACTTCGGCAGCAGGTGGCGCACGGCCGCGTGCACCAGCCGCGTCTTGACGGCCTCCACGACGACTTTCCCGTCGGGCCGGTACGCGTTGAGGTCCCCGATGGCGAACCCCAGCCTGCTCGTCTTGGCGACCCGGTCCTCCATGTCGGCGCCGCCCTTGGAGTAGTAGACGGCGCGCGCCTCCCTGGGGATGGCGGTGCTGAGCATGCCGCCGCCCACTCCGTTGAGGAGATTGAGGTAGATGCCCCTCGTCTCGTTGAAATCGGCCGCGATGTCGAGCTTGCGGCGGTCCGCCCAGGGCGGCAGCCGGCGCGCCCTCTCCATGAAGTCCCGCAGGTCGTGCGGCAGACCGTCCGGCAGCGGCTGGTCGTTGCGGGTCCAGGTCCGCAGCAGTTGATTGACCCTGGGTACGTCGCCCCGGTCGATGGCGGCGGCGAGGAGCGGGTCGGCCTCCTCGTCCCAGACCCACTGCGGGTCCCTCCCCGCACCCGAGCCGGCCACCGACCCGCTCGGCGACCAGGTCCACAGTGACCGTGCCTGGGCCGGCGCCGCCGCGCTCAGTGCCCCGAGCGCGCCCAGAGCTCCGCCTGCGAGCAGCATCTTGCGCCTGCTGAGTTCGTCCATCGCTGCGAACTCCTCCCGAATCACGACGTTTCGCGGTTCTGCGGTCTCCGATTTGGTACGGTGAAACGCTCCGCGTATCTGTGTATCCCCAGCGGAGCACAGACGAGACATGAACGCCAGAGGCTTCACAGAATCAGGGAGGCGACCGTGGAATCCCCGTCGCTGCTGGAACTCGCGTTCACCGAGGCCGCCGAAGGCGCCGACCAGGACGACGAGACGACCACGCGTCTGCTCGACGCCGCGTACGAGCAGTTCTGCCGCATGGGCATCAAGCGGTCCACCATGGCGGACGTGGCGCGGCTCGCGGGTGTTTCCCGGATCACCGTCTACCGCCGGTTCACCTCCAAGGACGTGCTGGTCGAGCACGTCGTACGGCGTGAGTTCCGGCGGTACTTCGACCGGTTCATCCTCGACATCCAGGACGCCGAGAGCGTCGCGGACCGGGTCGTCCTGGGCTTCGTGAGCTCGCTCAGGGCCATCCGGCATAACCCTCTGATCGGTGGGCTGATGGCCGTCGAACCGGACGCCGTCGTGCTGTCCATGACCGGCGACGGGGGCCGGACGCTGGCCGCCGTACGGCAGTTCCTCGCGGGCAGGCTCCGCCGGGAGCAGCACGCGGGCACGGTCTCCGCCGACGTGGACGTGGACGTCGTGGCCGAGATGATGGTCCGGGTCTCCGCGTCCTTCCTGGTCGTCCCCAGCCAGGTCATCGACGTCGACGACGAGGAGCAGATGCGCGCGGTGGCCCGGCGGTTCCTCGTCCCTATGCTCGGGCCGCCGCCCCCCGGTCACGCGTAGCCCTCGCCCTTCCGGGCCCTGGCCACCAGCGAAGCGGGCGGCTCGAACCGTTCCCCGTACCGGTCGGCCAGCTCCCTGGCGCGGCCGACGAAGCCGGACGGCCCGCCCGGGTATCCGTTGACGTACTGGAGGACGCCGCCGGTCCACACGGGGAAACCGATGCCCAGGATGGAGCCGACGTTGGCGTCGGGCACCGACCGCAGCACGCCTTCGTCGAGGCAGCGCACCGCGTCGAGCGCCTCCGCGAAGAGCATCCGCTCCTTCATGTCCTCGAACGGGATCTCACGTCCCGCCACCGTGAAGTGCTCGTACAGGCCCGGCCACAGCCCGGTGCGGCTGCCGTCCGCCGCGTACGCGTAGAAGCCGGCGCCCGAGGAGCGACCACGGCGGGCCAAGTCGTCGATCATGCGGTCCATGACCGCCTCCGAACCGTGCGGGCGCCACTGCCCGCCCCCGGCGAGCACCGCCGCCCTGGCCCGCTCACGGATCGAGCGGGGCAGGGTCAGTGTCAGCTCGTCCAGCAGCCGCAGCGGCGGCGCCGGATAGCCGGCCTGGGAACCGGCCTGCTCGACCGATGCGGGGTGCAGGCCCTCGCCGACCATCGCCACCGCCTCGTCCAGGCGCTTGGCGATCACCCGGCTGGTGAAGAAACCCCGGCCGTCGTTGACCACGATGGGCGTCTTGCCGATCTGCCGCGCGATGTCGACCGCCTTCGCCACCGTGTGCGCGCCGGTCCTCTCGCCGGTGACGATCTCCAGCAGCGGCATCCTGTCGACCGGGGAGAAGAAGTGCAGGCCGATGAAGTCCTCCGGGCGCGCCAGGCCTTCGGCCAGCCCCGTGACCGGCAGCGTGGAGGTGCTGGTCCCCAGCACCGCGTCCGCCGCGACGAGGTCCCCGGCCTCGCCGAGGACCCGGTGCTTGAGCGCCGGGTCCTCGAAGACCGCCTCGATCACCAGGTCGCAGCCCGCGAGGCCGGCGCGATCGGCGGTCGGTGTGATCCGCGCGAGGACCCCGTCGGCCTCCTCCCGGGACGTCCGGCCGCGCGCCACGGCATGGGCGAGCAGTTGCGCCGAGTGCCGCTTGCCTCGGGCCGCCACGTCGTACGAGACGTCCTTGAGGACGACCCGCAGGCCGGCCCGGGCGCAGCAGTACGCGATCCCCGCGCCCATCATGCCCGCGCCCAGCACGGCCACCCTCCGCGCGGTGTGGCGGGGGTACCCGGCCGGGCGGCTGCCGCCGGAGCGGATGTGCTGCATGTCGTGGAAGAACGCGCGCATCATGTTCTTCGCGACCTGGCCCGTCATCAGCTCGACGAGGTAACCCGTCTCGATCTTCTGCCCGGCATCGAAGCCGGTCTGCGCGCTCTCGACGGCGGCGGCGAGGACGTTGCGCGGCGCCGGCATGTTCGCGCCCTTCAGCCGCTCGCGGAGGGTGGCCGCGTACACCGGGAGGCGCGCCGCGACCTTCGGGTGCGAGGGGGCGCCGCCGGGCATCCGGTAGCCCTCGGCGTCCCACGGCTGCACGGCCCCCGGGTTGGCCAGGACCCACTCCCGCGCCTTGGCCGTCAACTCCTCCGGACTCCGGGCCAGTTCGTGCACCAGCCCCTTGGCGAGCGCCTCCGCCGGCCGGTACCGCCGGCCCTCCAGCAGTACGTCCGTCAGCGCGCCCTCCAGTCCCAGGAGCCGGACCGTCCGGCTGACCCCGCCGCACCCGGGGAGCAGCCCCAGCGTCACCTCGGGCAGGCCGATGCGGCTGTCCGGGATGTCCAGCGCCACACGGTGGTGGCAGGCGAGCGCGATCTCGTACCCGCCGCCGAGCGCCGTGCCGTTCATCGCGGCGGCCACGGGCCTGCCCAGCGTCTCCAGCCGGCGTAACTGGGACTTCAGGACCGTGCACACCTCGCTCAGCGCGGCGGCGTCCTCCGGCCGCGCCCCGCTCATGAAGCCGACGTCACCGCCGGCGAAGAAGCTCGTCTTGGCGGACGTGAGCACGACACCGGTGATGCCCTCCCGCTCGGCTTCGAGCCGGGCGACGGTGGCCTCCATCGAGTCCACGTACGTCCGGTTCATGGTGTTGACCGGCTGATCCGGGTCGTCCATGGTCAGCACGACGACCCCGTCGGAGCCCTGCTCCCAACGGATCATGTTCTTCTCCGGCATGGGAACCGCCTTCCTTTCCCGGCTGCGGACGCGCTGCCCGTCCACGACGGTCGGGCAGCTATTGGCGGCCTGTCAATAGCGTGGAGGTACCGGCATCTCCCTTGCGCGGTACGGAAGGCAGCCCTGGCTCGGCGTCTGAACAGGCCCTGGCGCACAGCCCATTGACACTCCGACAACAACGGGTCCACGGTGGGACCGCTCGACGAGTCCGGTTCGCCGAACGGTTCGCAAAGCGGTCCGCCGAACGGTCCGCCGAACGGTCCGCGATGGAGGGAGACCGCCGTGGCCACAGCAGAGCAGCCGTACCAGCCCGCCGAAGGGCTGACCATCACCGGGCTGCTGCGCCGCAACGCCCAGCAGTTCGCCGACCGTCCCGCGCTCACCACCGGCATCGGGCCGGACGCGCGGACACTGTCCTGGTCGCGGCTGCGCGCCGAGGTCGCAGCCCTCGCCCGCGGCCTCGCCGCACTCGGGCTGGGCCGGGGTGACCGGATGCTCATCGCGATGTCCAAGCGGGCCGAGCACTGGGTCGCCGACCTGGCCGCGATCCACCTCGGCGCGCTGCCGTGCAGCACGTACGACACGCTGAGCACCGAGCAGATCGGCTTCGTCGCCCGGCACAGCGCGGCCACCGTCCTCGTCCTGGAGGGCGAGGAACAGATGCGCCGCTGGCAGCCCGTCCTGGACGAACTGCCACACCTCCGCGCCGTCGTCGTCCTCGACCCGGGCGCCGCCCCGGCCGGGGACCCGCGCTTCGTCGGCTACGCCGCCCTGTGCGGCGCGGTACCGCCCGACGACACCGCGTTCGAGGCGCTCACGGACGCGGCCACCCCCGACCAGCCGCTGACCGTGGTGTACACCTCGGGAACCACCGGCGACCCCAAGGGCGTGGTGCTCTCCCACCGCAACGTCATCCACGAATCCCTGATGCAGGACCACCTCGTCTCCGTCCCGGAGCATCCGCGCTCGGTGGCGTACCTGCCGATGGCGCACATCGCCGAGCGGGTGCTCGGCATCTACATGCCGGTCTGCAACGCCGGGCACGTCACCATCTGCCCGGACCCCGCGCAGCTCCTGCCCACGCTCCTCGCGGTGCGCCCGCACGGGTTCTTCGGCGTCCCCCGGGTGTGGGAGAAGCTCGCCGCCGGCTTGCGGGCGAGGCTCGCCACGCTTCCCGGGGAGCACGCCGCGGCGGTGGACCAGGCCCGCGGCATCGCGCTCGAAGTGTTCCGTCTGCGCTCCGCCGGCAAGGACGTACCGGCGGACCTCGCCGCACCGCTGGAGCAGCTCGACGAGCAGGTACTGCGGCCCATCCGGGCCGCCGTCGGGCTCGACGACTGCCACCGGGCGTTCAGCGGAGCGGCGCCGATCCCCACCACGGTGCTGGAGTTCCTGGCGAGCGTGGGACTGCCCGTGTACGAGGTGTGGGGCCTGAGCGAGACCACCGGGGCGGCCACGGTCAGCACCCCCGAGGTGTTCGCCCTCGGCGCGGTCGGGCGCCCGGGCCCCGGCGTCGAGGTCAGGGCCGCCGCCGACGGCGAGCTGTTCGTCCGCGGGCCCGTCGTCTTCCCCGGCTACCTCCGCGCCGACGGCGGCATCGAGCCCGCGACCGACCCGGACGGCTGGCTGCCCACGGGCGACATCGGCACCATCGACCAGCGGGGCATCGTCGCCATCACGGACCGCAAGAAGGACATCATCATCACCGACGGGGGCAAGAACATCGCCCCGACGAGGATCGAGTCCCTGCTCCGGGCGCACCCGCTCATCGCCCACGCCGTCGCGATCGGCGACCGCCGCAGGTACGTCACCGCGCTGCTGGTGCTGGACGAGGAGACCGCCCCGATGTGGGCGAAGGCCAACGGAATCGCCACCACCGACCCCGGCGGGCTGTCGCGCCACCCCGAGGTGCTCGCCGCCCTCGACAAGGCGGTCGCGGAGGCGAACGCGGTGCTCTCCCGCGCCGAGCAGGTGAAGAAGTACCGCGTCCTCGCCGGGCCCTGGACCGCCGAGTCAGGGGAACTGACGCCGAAACTGAGCCTGCGGCGCAAGGCCGTCGAAAAGCTGCACGCCGCGACGATCGAGTCGATGTACACCCAGGCGCACACCTAGGTCCGTCATCGGCACCGGAACGACGAGAGGGATGACGGCATGAGTGGCCCGGGCCAGGCAGCACAGCGACGCAGGATGGAACCGGACGCCCGGCGCGCCGAGATCCTCAGCGCCGCCCGCAGGCTCTTCGGGGCGCACGGCTACTCCACGGTGTCCACATCGGACATCGCGGCCGAGGCCGGTGCCGCACGCGCACTGATCAACCACTACTTCGGTGGCAAGCGGCAGCTCTACCTGGAGGTGGTGCGGCAGATGATGGTCGTACCGGCCTCCGTTTCCGAGCGGCTGCCCCCGACCACGCCCGAGGAGCGGCTGTCCATCTGCGTCGACCGGTGGCTCGAAGTCGTGGAACGCAACCGGGAGATGTGGCTGTCCGCGATCGGGCTGGAAGCCCTCGGCAACGACCCGGAGATCGACCGGATCATGCTGGAGGCCGACGAGATCGCGACCGACCGCGTCCTCGAGGCCGCGATGATGGCCGACGTCACCGAGGGGCGGGAGAAGCTGCGGGCGATGATCCGCGCCCACAGCGGCATGCTCAAGGCCGCCTCCAGGGAATGGCTGGTGCGCTCCACGCTCAGCCGCAGCGACCTGCACGTGATGCTGACCCGCACCGTGCTCCACCTCGTGAACACGGTCTTCCCCGCCGTACGGGACGACGTGGACGACGTGGACGACGTACGCGACAACCGCTGACGGGTTCAAGGAGGAACGCACCTCATGCCCCGAGTCCTCAACGACGAACGCCGCGACCTGGTCAAGGCGATAGGCGACTTCTGCCGCCGCGAGTGCGGCACCAAGGAACAGCGGGACAAGCTCACTGCGAACGGCCAGGAGCCGCACAACCAGAGGCTCTACGAGAAGATGGCCGGCCTGGGCTGGCTCGGCATCGCGCTCCCCGAGCAGTACGGCGGCGCGGGCCTGGGCATGACGGACCTGTGCCTGTTCCTGGAGGAGACCTCCTACGGGCTCGCGCCGATCAGCGGTTTCGGGACCACGGTCATCGCGGCGGCGGCGTACCAGAAGTTCGGCACCGAGGAGCAGAAGCGCGTCGTACTCGAAGGCGTGGTCAAGGGCCGGGTCGAGGCCATCTCGATGTCCGAGCCCGGTGCCGGGTCGGACGTCGGCGCGCTGACCTGCCGCGCGGAGCGCGCCGGCGGCGGCTATGTGATCAACGGCCAGAAGACCTGGTGCTCCAACGCGCACTTCGCCGACCACATCCTGCTCATCGCCCGTACGTCGCAGGAGGAGTCGAAGCACCGGGGGCTCACCCAGTTCATGGTGCCCACCGACGCCGGGGGCCTGGAGATCAGGGGCATCGACACGATGGGCGGCCGGGAGGTCAACGACCTGTACTTCACGGACTGCTTCGTGCCGGACTCGGCGGTCGTCGGCACGCCCGGGCAGGCGTGGCCGCAGTTGATGGCCGGGCTGAACCTGGAGCGGATGATCCTCGCCGCGCTGATGCTGGGCATCGCCCGGCGCGCGTTCGACGACACGCTCGCCTACGTACGGCAGCGGGAGCAGTTCGGCCGGCCGATCGGCTCCTTCCAGGCGCTCAAGCACCGTATCGCGGACATGGCCACCGACCTGGAGTGCGCCCGGCTGCTGCTGGACGACGTCGCCGCCGCCATCGACGCCGAGCCCGGCCGGGTGTTCGCCCGCGAGGCCTCCATGGCCAAGCTCAAGTGCACCGAGCTCGCCAAGCACGTGGCGCTGGAGGGCATGCAGATGATGGGCGGCTACGGGTACGCCACGGAGTACGGCATGGAGGCCCTGCTGCGCTCCGCCGTCGTGTCCACGGTGTACGGCGGGACGAGCGAGATCCAGCGGGACATCATCGGCAGGACGTACGGCCTGTAGGCGGGCGGTCGGCCGCGACGCGGCGGGCTCACCGGTCCCGTCATTGACCAGAAGAGGGCGGCCTGATCGAGACGTTGTGGAAATGCGGCCCGTCCCCCAGGATCGGTCCGCATGAGCCGTGTCTACGACGACGAACGCCTGGCCGGTGCCTACGAGCACGGCAACGAGATGCCCGAGCGGTCACTGCGGGCCTGGGTGGGGTTGTTCGCCTCCCACGTGGGCCGCCCGTCACCCTCGATTCTCGAAGTCGGCGCCGGTACGGGCATGTTCTCCGCCGCGATGGCGCGCTGGATCGAAGGGGCCGACGTCCTCGCCGTGGACGCCTCCGAAGCGATGCTGGCCGAAGCCCGTCGCCACCATCCGCACCCCTCGGTGCGGTACGTCTCCGGTACCGCGGACGCCCTGCCCGCACCCACGGACGCCTTCGACCTGGCCCTGCTCTCCCGGGTGATCCACCACCTCCCCGACCGGGCCGCAGCGGCACGCGAACTGGCTCGCGTGCTGCGCGTGGGCGGGAAGGTGATCGTCCGGACCACGTTCAGGGAACGGCTCGACGCCCTGGTCTACGACTACTGGCCGCAGTTGCGCGGCATCGACGAGCGGCGCTTCCCGGGCAGGCAGGAGGTCATCGACGACTTCCTGACCGCCGGCTTCGCCCTGGAGGAGGTCACCTCCCTCGCCCAACCGGTGACCGCCGGCCTGCGCGACTTCCACACCCGGCTCGCCGCCCGCCCGCAGTCGAAGTTCACCCATCTCACCGCCGCCCAGTTCGAGGACGGCCTCCAACGCCTGGCCGCCGCGGCCAGGACCGAGCCGAGCCCGCCGCTGCCGGTGCTCGAACGCTATGACGTGGCGGTCTTCTCCCACTGACGCGCCGTGACGGGTGCGGGAGCGCTTCAGTCGTGCACCGGGCGGTCGCTGACGCGGTGGTCCGCGAGGTTGAGCGCTTCGTCGACGAGGCGGCGCAGGTGGCCGTCGTGCAGGGCGTAGATCACCCGGCGGCCCTCCTTGCGTGTGGTGACCAGTCCGGCGAGTCGCAGCCGGGCCAGGTGCTGGCTGACGGCGGGGCGCGCCGCGCCGCACCTCTCGGTCAGGGTGCTGACGTCGGCCTCGGCGCCGGACAGGGCGTGCAGGAGTGTGAGGCGTGTGCGGTCGCCGAGCAGGGCCAGGACCTCGGCGGCGAGCGTGAACTGCTCCTCGCCCGGGTCTCGCGGGTGCGCATCGTGCGCAGGTGATAGGTGCATGCGTGCGCTCATACGCACATAATGGTTCCGTGGGCCGTGCGGTGTCCACCTTCATGCCGGAAGGGGATTGAGTGTGAGCGACCACCACCACGATCACGGTCATGCGCGTGCCCATGCGCATGGGCACGGCCATTGGCGCCGCCGGCTCGGGCACCTGCTCGCACCGCATTCGCACGAGTCCGCCGACAAGGTCGACACGGCGCTGGAGTCCTCCGTACGCGGCATGCGGGCGCTCTGGGTCTCGCTCGCCGTTCTGGGGGCGACCGCCGTCGCGCAGGCCGTGGTCGTCGTACTGTCCGGTTCCGTCGCCCTGCTGGGCGACACCGTGCACAACGCCGCCGACGCCTTGACCGCGGTGCCGCTCGGTGTCGCCTTCGTCCTGGGCCGCCGTGCGGCGACGCGCCGTTTCACCTACGGCTACGGGCGGGCGGAGGACCTCGCCGGGATCGTGATCGTCCTGACCATCGCCGCCTCGGCGGGCTTCGCCGCGTGGAGCGCGGTCGACCGGCTGCTCCATCCGCGCGACATGAGCCACATTCCCGTGGTCGCCCTCGCGGCCGTCATCGGGTTCATCGGCAACGAGTGGGTGGCGCGCTACCGCATGCGCGTCGGCCGGGCGATCGGCTCCGCCGCGCTCGTCGCCGACGGCCTGCACGCCCGCACCGACGGGTTCACCTCCCTCGCGGTGCTGCTGAGCGCCGGGGGCGCGGCCCTGGGGTGGCGACTGGCCGACCCCGTCGTGGGCCTGCTGATCACGCTGGCGATCCTGCTGGTGCTGCGCGACGCGGCCCGGGAGGTCTTCCGCCGGGTCATGGACGCGGTCGACCCGGCGCTGATCGACCGCGCCGAGGGTGCGCTGCTCGACGTCGACGGCGTACGGGACGTCGGCGAGCTGCGGCTGCGGTGGATCGGGCATCGCCTGCGCGGCGAGGTGGCGGTCGTCGTGGACGGCGACATGACGGTACGTCAGGCACATGACGTCGCCGTGGCCGCCGAACACGCCCTGCTGCACGCCGTGCCGAAGCTGACCGCCGTACTGGTGCACGCCGACCCGGCACCGGTAGCCGGCACCCCCGACCCGCACCACGCGCTCGCGCACCACGTGGCTCCCGGACGCTGAGCGGCTCCTGCGGCGCGGGCGACGGGAACCACAGCCCCGTCTCCGTGCTGTCGGGCGCCAAGGCCCGGGCGGGCCCCAGGACGCCCCGGGCGACGTGGGGGAGTGGCCCGGGGCGTCCCGGCCGGCCGCGGGGTGGGTCAGCGGTCGTCGTCGAGTTCCTGGTGCATCTGGGGCTGGTCGTCCTGGTCGTGGGTGAGTGCGTACCGTGCGACGTCGTTGAAGTGCTTGGAGGCGATGCCGACGACCTTCTCGTAGGGGTTGACGCCTACGGTCTGCTTGGCGCCGCCGCCCAGGAGGCCGCTGCCGATGCCGCTGACGAGCTTGTGTCCCTCGGCGAGGGGCTTGCCGGCGATGTCGAGGGGGTTCTTGGGGACGCCGGCCATGTCGGCGTACTTGTCGGTGAGCCCCACGCGGGTCACCGCGATGTAGGCGTCACTGACCCCGGGGCCCATCAGGTCCCGGTAGAAGTCGACGGCCTTTTTGGTCATGAACACACCGTCGTCGGTCTTCTTCCACTCCTTGTCCCGCTCCTGGTTCCACAGGCGCTCGACTTCGTCGGCGTCCTTGGGCAGCAGCCACTTCTCGGGGGTGCCGAGGTAGTGGTTGACGTAGTGCCAGGCACACATGAAGCCGTGGGCGTCGTCTTTCGAGACGTGGATGCCGAGGTTCCTCATGGCCTGGAGGACCTGGGTGCTGAAGACGCAGGCGGCGCCGGTGGTGTACTTCTGGGAGACCGGCTCGCCCCACTTGGCGTAGTCCCACTCGCCGCTCTTCTTGTGCAACTGCCGCACCGACGCGTGGACCATGCGCACCTTGGTCACGGTCGCCTTCAGCGTTCCGTCACGCAGGGCGCCCTCGTTGCCCATGTCGATGAACAGCCGTGAGGACTGGGCGAGGCGCCTGCCCGGGCCCTTGACGCCGCCCAGGCGTCCGGTGGAGCGCAGCGTGAACGCCCCGGTGGGGGAGAGGTAGGTGCCGATCAGGCCGACGGTGCCCTGGAGCATGGACGCTTCTCCGTGGTGGTTCTCGAAGAAGCCCTCCGCCGCCTTGATGTCCGCCTCGCTCCAGCCCGGCGGTTCCTTCTCGGCCTGCTTCAGGAACTGGGCGAGCCGCTCGGGCAGCCGCGAGTAGTCCTGCTTGGGGCCCAGGGTGCTGATGGTGCGGAACAGGCCGTTGACCCCGTCGACCTCCCGGTTGTCGATCAGGTCGGACACCAGCTCGTCGGCGGCCGGGTCCCCGGCCTTGCTCGCGGCCTCCATCTCGGCCGCGATGTTCGTGGTCGTCAATGCCACAGTGACGCTCCGTCCTCGTTGGTCAGTGGTATGGGGCCGCTGGTCCCCGGCCCTCGGCCCGGCTGTCGGGCAAGATCACCGTTCGCGATCTTTCCGTTGCCAGGACGGGCCCGCGATGCCCCATCAGGGGTACGTGGAAGTGCGCCCGGCGCACGAAGGGGGCGCGTTCCGCCGCGCCGCGGTCGTGACGCCGGGCCCCCCGGGGCGCCGGGCCGGGCCCCGGGAGCCCGGCCCGGCGTAGCAACCGCACCGCACCATCACGGGGCGTGGTGGTCCACCGCCGTCCCGGCCCGTTCGGCGGGCTCCTCGGGGAGGAACGTCACCTGGGGCGCACCGGTGCGCGGATGGACGGCCACCTCGCCCCGCACGCCGTACACCTCGGCCAGCAGCCGCGCGGTGAGCACCTCGGCGGGCGGGCCGGACGCGTGGACCTCGCCGTCGCACAGGACGTAGAGGCGGTCGCAGTAGTAGGCGGCGAGGTTCAGGTCATGGAGCGCCACCAGGACCGTCGCCGGGAGCCGCCGCAGGAGACCGAGCACCTCCAACTGGTGCCGGACGTCCAGGTGGTTGGTCGGTTCGTCGAGCACCAGCAGCGCGGGCCGCTGGGCCAGGGCGCGGGCGATGAGCACCCGCTGGCGTTCGCCGCCCGAAAGGCGGCCGAAGGACCGGTCGGCGAGGCCGGCCGCGTCCACCGAGGCGAGGGCCGCCGCGATGAACCGGGCGTCCTCGGCGGTGTCGCCGTCCAGCAGCCGCTTGTGCGGCGTACGGCCCATGGCGACGACCTCCCGCACGGTCAGGTCGAAGTCCGCGCCCGACTCCTGCACCACCGCGGCCAGCGTACGGGCCAGCCGCCGCACCGGCAGCGACCAGGCGTCGGCCCCGTCCACCCGTACGCACCCGGAATCGGGGCGCAGGACGCGGTAAACGGCGCGCAGCAGACTGGACTTGCCGCTGCCGTTGGGACCCACCAGGCCGATCACCTCACCGGGCCGGGCGGTCAGGGACACGTCCCGTACGAGACGGCGCGCTCCGGCGCTGAGCGTGACGCCCTCGACGGTCAGCTCGGTCGCGGTCATCCCACACCTCCGCCGGTGTCCCGCCGGGCGTCCCGGTGCATCAGCCACAGGAAGAACGGCCCGCCGCACAGCGCCGTCAGGACACCGACGGGGATCTCCATCGGCGCGGCGACCGTACGGGCGGCGATGTCGGCCCAGACGAGGAACACCGCCCCGGCCAGCGCGGCCGTCGGCAGCACCCGGCGGTGGTCCCCGCCGACGAAGAGCCGCACGATGTGCGGCAGCATCAGGCCGACGAAGCCGATCGGCCCGGCCGCCGCCACCAGCACGCCGGTGACCAGCGACAGCAGGACGAACATCCGGGCCCGGAACCGCGCCACGTCCAGCCCCATCGTCGTGGCCGCCTCCTCGCCCGCCAGCAGCAGGTTCAGCGAGCGCGCCTGCACCAGCAGGACACCGATGCCGGCCAGCAGGGCGGCGGCCGGCAGCCACAGCGTGCCCCACTGGACGCCGCCCAGGCCGCCGAGCGTCCAGGCGAGCACGGCACGCGCCTCGTTGCCCCGGTCGGAGGTGAGCAGCAGCAGGTCCATCACGGCCGTGAGCACCGCCGCGACGGCCACGCCCGACAGCACGAGCCGCACCGAGGTGATACGGCCGCCTGCGCGCGCCGTGCTGTACACGAGCAGCAGCGTGAGCAGCGCCCCGGCGAACGCGGCCACCGACAGCGACACCGGCCCGAACAGGCTCACCCCGAAGACGATCACCACGACGGCACCCAGCGACGCGCCCGACGACACACCCAGCAGGTACGGCTCCGCGAGCGGGTTGCGCACCAGCGCCTGCATGGCGGTGCCCACCACCGCGAGCCCGGCGCCCGTCACCGCCCCGAGGAGCACACGCGGCGCCCTCACGTCCAGGACGATCGTCTCGCGCGCCCGGGACCACACCGGCTCCGACCAGTCGGCGCCCAGCGCGTGCGTCACGATGCCCCACACCTCGCCGGGCGGTACGTGGACCGAACCGATGGCCATGCCCGCCGTGACCGACGCCAGGAGCAGGACGCCGAGGACGGCAAGGGTCACGGCGAAGGCGGGTTCGCTCCGCCGCTGCGGGCGGCCGGTGGGCGCGGGACCGGTCGTGGCCTTCGCCGGGCCCGTCACCGGAACCTCTCCGGGTGCAGTGCGCGCGCCAGGTCCTCGACCGCGTACGGCGGCCGTACGCCGACCAGGGTCGCGGTCAGCGGCAGCACCACGAACCGCTTGTTCTTCACGGCCGGGACGTCCGCGAGGGCCGGCTGCGAGAGCAGGAACTTCTTCTTCCGCTCCACGTTGTCGGCGCCCGCGTAGTCGTAGATGGCGATCACCTCGGGCTTGCGGGCCACGACCTGCTCCCAGGAGGCGTCCCCGAAGACCTCGTCGAGGTCGTCGAAGACGTTCCGGCCGCCGGCCAGCCGGATGATCTCGGTGCCCAGGCTCTTGCCGCCCGCCGTGAACGCCGACTTGTCGCCGCTGTCGTACACGAACACGGGCACGGCGGGCGCGCCCTTCACCGCCTCGGTGGTCCTGGCGATACGTCCCTGGAGGTCGGCGACGAGCCGGTCGGCGCGGTCCCGCACGCCGAAGACCGAGCCGATGGTGCGGATCTCGTCGTAGGTGTCCTGCATGGACACCCGCTTCTTCCCGCAGTACTCGCGGTTGAGGTAGGTGTCGATGCCCGCGTCGGCGAACGCCTTGCGGGAGCGGCCCTCGTTCTCGGCGAACGCGCTGCCGTAGCCGCCGTAGACGAAGTCCGGCCCGGCCTCCAGGACCTTCTCGAAGGACGGTTCCTTCTCCGCCAGCTCCGGGATGGCCTCGAAGTCCTTCCGGAACTGGGGCAGGACGGCAGAGTCGGGGAAGGCGGTGCCGACCATCCGGTCCTTCAGCCCCAGTGCCAGCATCAGTTCGGCCGGGTGCTGGTGGATGGTGACCACCCGGGAGGGCGGCTTGTCGTACGTCGTGCGGGTGCCGCAATTGTCGATGGTGACCGGGAAGCCCTGCCCGGACGGCGCGGTGGCCTTCCGGTCGTCGGCTGCCCGCTCGGGGCCGCCGCAGCCGGCCAGCAGGGTCGCCGACAGGGCGACGGCCAGCGCCACGGCGCGCCCGGCGCGGCGGCGCGGGCGGGCGGGGGAGAAAAGGGAACGGGGGAACAAATGGGGACGGGGCGTGCCGTCGTACACGTAAAGCCTCCTGGGGAGTCCGCGCTCCTCGGAACGGGCCCGCGACAGGCCAGTGTCCTGACTCCCGGATCGACGTTCCCCCGGCCTTCCCGCGCGTGGTGCGCAGTGGCCTTCTCGAAGGGTTCCACTCCCCGGTCACAGTGGCGGGACCGTGCCGGAATCGCACCGGCTTCCTGTCTCCCGTCGCGGTGATGACCAGGCGATACTACGTGGCCGGTGACACCGGGCGGACCTGGTGTGCGGCGCGGTGCTTCTGCCATCCTGCCTTCGACCCCACGACCGAGAGGACGGTGGCACCCGTGTGCCCGCGCGTGTGTGACGGATCGTCGCCGGACGGCGGTCCCAGCCCCGACGTCCTCGCACGGGTCCGAGCCGTCGGCCCCTACTTCGCCGTGGCGTGGGGGCCCCGCGCCGACGCCGCACGCTTCCGGCCGCTCACCGACCTGTACACGGACCGGGACGGGGCGCTGGACGCGTACGTGGCGGCGGTCGGCCGGCGGCTCGGCACCGGGCAGCGGCTCGGGGCCGGGCAGCGGCGGGTCGCCGCCTCGACCCTGCACATCGGGACGGCCGCCCGGCTGTGGTCGGTCGCCCTGGCCACCGCCGCGCTCACCGGGCGCGCGCCCGACCTCGCGCCCGACCGCCTGTGGTGGCGCCCGGCCGAGTCCGGCCCGATCGACCTGTGGCTGCCGGAGGTGTCCTGGGTGGCGGGTGACGACCTGCCCCTGGCCCTGCACGGGACCGTCGTCGTACGCAACCTGCTGCCGCTGGGCGACGCGCTGCGGGAGCACTCCGCGCTGTCCCCGCACGTGTTGCGGGGCAACGCCGCCTCCGCGCTCATCGGCGCCGTCCGGGTGCTCACCGCCCATGCCCCCGAGGCACCCTACCCCCCGCTGCCGCTGGTCACCGCCCTGCTGGCACGCGAACCGCTCGCCAGCGCCGGCGCCTTCACCGCCAGGCCGCTGACGTACCGGCGCCGTAGCTGCTGCCTCTACTACCGCGTGCCCGGAGCCGGTTACTGCGCCGAGTGCGTCCTCAACCCGGCCGGTACGCCCCGTTGAGGTAGTGCTCACCGATGTCGCGGAGCCGGTGAGCCGTGGAGCGGTCGGCCGTCAGGACGCGGGCGTTGCGCCAGAACCGGTCGAGGCCGGGGGCGTCGGCGAGTTCCGGCACCCGCGTGGTGATGTGCAGGGCGGCCTCGGCCGTGACCGTCTCGGCCGTGGCGACGAGGGCGGCGACGTCGGCGGGCTCGTCCGCGTCGATGTGCGGTCCCGCCTCCAGGGCGCCGGCCATCGCCGCCGTCGCCCGTTCGACGACGGCCGCGGCGGTCCGGGCCGCCGAGGCCAGTTCCCCGAACGCGAGGAGGACGTCCGGGCCGGTGGCGGGCAGCCGGCCACCGGGGCAGGCGTCACGCGCCTCGGAGAGGGCGCCTTCGGCGATGCCCAGGCCGACGTGGCACAGGGCGAGCCGCAGCGCGGGGGCGGCGAGCGCGGTGAAGGGCGCGGTCGACTCCTCGTCGTACGGCCGGGGGCCGAGGACCTGCGCGGGCGCGACGGCCACCCGGTCGAAGGCCACGCGGCCCGCGCCTGCGACCCGCTGGCCGAGCCGGTCCCGGGCGGGTTCGACGGACACTCCGGGACGGCCGGACGGCACCCGTACGACCAGGACGTCACCCGTCACGGCGCACAGGGCGTCCACGACGAACCGGTCGGCGACGGTCACGGCCGTGTCCACGGCCCGCCGGCCGTTGAGCAGGTACCCGGAGTGGAGCGGGGTCAGGGTGAGGTCCGGGACGCCGCCGTCCGGGGCGGCGGTGCGCACGCCGCCGGCCCACAGCAACTGGTCGCGCGCGGTGTCCCGTTCGAGAGCGGCGGCGCGGTGGGCCGTGGCGTAGAAGCGTCCGCTCCAGGCGTGCACGTAGTGGCGGGCGAGCAACTCGCCCACGGAGCTGTCCGCCGTGGCGATCTCGTGCACGACGGCGCAGCCGGTGCGCCAGTCGACGCCGTGCGTACGGCCCGGTGGCACGAGGGCCGCCAGGAGCCCGGCCTCGCGCAGCCGGGCCACCTCGTCGACGGGCGGCCTGCCGGCCCGGTCCCGGGCGATCGCGTCGGCGGCCAGGTCCTCCGCGACGTCCCGCGCGATGCGCAGGGGTGTGTCACGCCCCTGGGCCCGGGCGGTCGCCGTCCCGAGCGCGGCGGCCGTCACTTGACCTGGGCGGGGACGCCGGCCACGGTCGCCGAGGGCTGTGCCGACTGGCGGCGGTGTTCCTTGAAGGAGTACGCCAGAGCCGCCGCCCAGAGCAGGTAGATGAGGGCGTAGACCGCCCACTGGGCGGCGTCGCCGGCGCCGAGCCAGTCGCTGCGCAGCAGCGTCCGGACGTTGGTGAGGACGATCAGGCCGCCGACCGCCGACCCGAGGATGCGCGGCGGCACGTGGCGTACCAGCCATGCGGCGATGGGCGCGGCGATCAGGCCGCCGACCAGCAGGGCGACGGCCCACGAGTAGTCGATGCCCTGCGATCCGAGGCCCACGAGGAAACCGATGCTCGCGGCGACGGCGACCAGGAACTCGCTGGTGTCGATGGAGCCGATGACCTTACGCGGCTCCAGGCGTCCGCTGGCCAGGATCGCGGGGGTGCCGACCGGGCCCCAGCCGCCGCCACCGGTGGCGTCGAGGAAACCGGCGACGACCCCGAGCGGGGAGAGGAACCGCTTGCGCAGCGGCTTGCCCAGGTTGCCGGTGGGCAGGCCCAGGAAGGTGAAGCGGCCGAGCACGTAGAGGCCGAGGCCCAGCAGGATCAGGGCCATGACCGGCTTGGCGACGTCGGTGGAGAGGCTGGAGAGGACGGTCGCCCCGGCGAACGCCCCGGCCGCGCCCGGAATGCCGATCTTCGCGACGACCCGCCAGTCCACGTTGCCGAACCGCCAGTGGGCGGCGCCCGAGGCGAGGGTCGTGCCGATCTCGGCGAGGTGCACCGTGGCGGAGGCGGCGGCGGGGTTCGTACCCACCGCCAGCAGCAGGGTGGTGGAGGTGACGCCGTAGGCCATGCCCAGGCTCCCGTCCACGAGTTGGGCACCGAGCCCGGCAAGTGCCAACACGATCAACGTCTTCACGGCCACCTCGCAGATCGATCCCTAGTTTCCCTATCGGGTTGGTAGGGATAGTGGCCGCCGAAAGCCCCCTCGGCAAGGGCCTGTTCACAAGATGGACAGAAGTGGCTCGTATGGTGAGACGCGCTCAGGGGTTGGCCCAGGCGGCGGGGTCCTCCACCAGCGAGTGCACACCTTCGGGGAGGTGACCGGACGCCACGTCCGCCAGCGACACCCCTTCGAGGATGCGCCGGACGTTCGCCCGCAGGGCGATCCACAGCGGGAGCAGGGACTCCGCGGGCCCGTTGTAGGACAGCTCGGGCGGCCGCACACCCCGTACGGAGACCAGAGGGCCGTCCACCGCGCGCACGACGTCGGCGACGCTGATCTCGCCGGCCGGCCGGGCCAGCCGGTAACCGCCGTTGGCGCCCCGCTGGCTGATGACCAGACCGCCCCGCCGCATGTCGTTCAGGATGCTTTCGAGGAACTTGTGCGGGATCTCCTGCGCCTCCGCGATGGCCTCCGCCTTCAGCGGCCCGCCCCGTTCACCGGCGAGCAGCAGCGCGGCCCGCACCGCATAGTCCGCCCTGGCTGAGATCCGCATGGGGGCATTATCCCGTACGCGCACGCCGCAGCACGTTCGAGGTGGCACGAAAGGCGCCGGGATTGGCTCACGGGCATAGAGCCGTGCCCGCCCGGCGGGTGACATGCTCGCTGCCGGCCCGAACACACCCGGACCGGGAAAGGAAGACATGTCACTCACGCCTTCGAGACACACCACGGTCTCGACAACGGTGATCGCCGCCCTCGTGGCGGCGTTATGCATGGCCCTTGGCAGCATGGCACCATCTGCCGGGGCCGCACCCACGCAACACACCGCCCCCGCCCCCGTCCCCGCCCCCGCAAAAGCCGCCGTCGCAGCGCCCGACCTGGGCGAGATCACGCTCACCTCCGCCGGCAACGGCCGCAACCTGGACGTCCAGAACGGCAACACGGGCAACGGCGTCTTCATCGTCACCAACTCCGCGCCGGGCCACCACCAGTCGTGGCGCATCGCCGCCACGGGCGCGGACGCGTCCTTCACCATCGTCAACAACACGACGGGCAAGTGCGTCGACGCGGGTCTGCCCCTCCGGCAGCAGCCCTGCGACGGCCGCGCCAGTGAGAACTGGTACTTCCAGCCCGTCACCGGCGCCGGAACCTTCATGATCCGCCACAAGGCCACCAACACCTGCCTCGACGTCGTCCAGAACGCCCAGTACAACGACGCGTGGACCCAGACCTACCGCTGCAACGGCACCAAGGCCCAGCAGTGGAGCGTGCCGCCGGCGGCTCGTGAGGCGGCCTGGAACATGGCCGTCGACCACGCCGCCGCGCGCTGCGCCAAGGACGTCTCCACCTGCTTCTGGACCAAGGGCGTCCAGGCCCCCGCCGCGCCGCTGCCGAAGGTGTGCGTGTCACCCGTCTGGTACAACGGCACCTCCGCGCCGGTGCCGTGGACCTTCTCCCTCACCACCAGGACCGGCTGGTCCTCCACGATCGGCTTCACCCTGTCCTCCTCCCTGTCGGCAGGCACCGCGCCCGCCCTCCAGGCGCAGATCGGCAGTACGGTGACCGGCTCGGTCACCCTCAACCTCGGCCAGGACCTGGGCAACAGCCTGACCGTGACCGTTCCTCCCCGGCAGTACGGCTGGGTGGCGTTGTCGGAACTGGCCACGAAGGTCACCGGCACCTGGACGTTCGACGCGCAGGGCTTCGCCTGGAACGCCCAGGACACCATCACCGTGCCGCTGAAGAACGACGACAACGGCGGCGCCAGCGTGTACGCGGCCCGGACCGCCGAACAGTTCACCGGCTGCGACGCGTAGCGGCGTCACCGCCACCGCCGGGCACACCGCCGTCAGGCGGCTTCCGTGGACGCTCGGGCGGCTTCGCCCTCACCTCACCGGCGCGGGGAGCGTGTCCTGCGGTGGCGGGTCGTCGTTGCGGCAGTGGAAGTCGTGGCCGCAGCCGGGACCAGGTGCCCGCCCACACAGGAGTGGTCGATGCCCATCCACCGCCGGGAAGTTCTGGGGCTCGCGGGCCGGGGGACGCTGGCCGGTCTGGGGGCGGCGGTGCTGGGCGGTGCCGGGAGCCGCGCCTTCGCCGCCGCCGCCTCGCGCACGCACTTCCGGGCCCTGGTGATCGGCTCGGGGTTCGGCGGCTCGGTCGCCGCGCTGCGGCTGGGGCGGGCCGGGGTGGACACCCTGGTGGTGGAGCGCGGCCGCGAGTGGCCCGTCGCTCCGCGACGGCACGTCTTCGGATCGATGAACGGCGTCACCGACACGATGTTCTGGTTCCGCCGCACGACGCGCTGGCCGGCGCTGCTGCCCACACCGGTCCGGCCCGCCCCCGGGGTCATGGAGGTGTCCGAGGAACGCGGCCTCGACATCGCCTGCGGGGCGGGCGTCGGCGGCGGCTCCATCGTCTACACCGGCGTCACGGTGGCCCCGCCGCGCCGGTACTTCGAACGGCTCTATCCGTCCGGGCTGCGCTACGAGGAGTTCGCCCGTACCTGGTTCCCCAAGGTCCGCCGCATGCTGGGCGCTTCGGCGATGCCGGGGGACGTCTACCGGTCCATGCCCTTCACCCACTCCCGGCTGTGGGACCAGCACCTGGCCGGCGCGGGCGCCCGGACCTTCCCGCTGGACTCGACGTTCGACTGGGACGTGATCCGGCGGGAACTGGCGCACGCCGCCCCGCTCTCGGCGACCGTCGGCGAGTCCGACTTCGGCTGCGGCAACGGCGCCAAGAGGTCACTGACCCGCAGTTACCTCCCCGCCGCCCTCGCCACCGGCAACGTACAGCTCCGGCCCCTGCACGAGGTGCGGTCCATCGGCCGGCGGCCCGACGGGCGGTTCTCGGTGGAGGTCCGGCGGCTCACGACCGGTGGGGCCGTGCTCGGCACCACCGAGTTCACGTGCGGCATGCTGTTCGTCGCCGCCGGCACGCTGAACACCAACCGGCTCCTGGTGGCGGCGCGCGACCGCGGCGACCTCGCCGACCTGCCCGAGTCGCTGGGCACCGGCTTCGGCGACAACGGCGACCAGGCCACCGCACGCTCCCAGCCGCTGCGCTTCCACGGCGGCTCCCAGGGCTCACCCTGCGCGTCCGGCGCCTTCTTCCCCGACGAGTTCGACCTGCCGCTGCTGGCGGAGAGCTGGGTCCTGCCCGCCTACCACGCGCTCCCGGCCTCCGTCACCTTCAGCGTGACCGTCGACACCGACAACCGCGGAACCTTCCGCTACGACCCGCGCAGCCGCCGGGTGTCGCTGGCCGACTGGACGGCCGGGAAGTCCGCGGCGGCGGCGAGGTCGGCACTGGAGCTCAGCGACCGCGTCATCGCGGCCAACCCCGGCATGCTCCCCGTCACCGTCAAGACGCACCCCTTCACCGGGCACCCCCTGGGCGGCTGCGTCATCGGCAGCACCACCGACGTCGCAGGCCGGGTCCACGGCGTCAGGGGCCTCTACGTCCTCGACGGATCACTGATCCCCGGCAACGCCGGCGGCGCGAACCCCTCCCTCACCATCGCCGCCCTCGCCGAACGCGCCATGGCCGAGATCGTCTCCATGGCGGGGTGAACCCCAGGACCTCAGGACGTGCGGGGCCGTACCGGAGACGGTAGACACGTGCCTGTGCAGACGTTCCTGCCGTTCCCGTGGTTCGCCGAGAGCGCCGAGGTGCTCGACCCGCGCCGCCTGGGCAAACAGCGGGTCGAGGCGCTCCAGGTGCTGCGCGGGCTGACCGTGCCGGGCTACGCGTGGCGGCGGCATCCGGCCGTACGGATGTGGACCGGGTACGAGGAGGCGCTGGTCCGCTACGGGCTGGAGGTCTGCGGGGTGTGGACCGCGAAGGGGCACCGCGACACCTGCGCCGCCTCCCTGCTCGCCGGGTTCCACGCCCTCCGGCCCTCAGCGCCCGTGCGCCGGCAGGAGGAGCTGGCCGAGGACGGTGAGCTGCCGCCCTGGCTGGGCGACGCGGACTTCCACCGCAGCCACCGGTCGGCCCTGCTGCGCAAGGACCCGGGCTTCTACGCGGACCGCTTCACCGACGTCCCGGCGGACCTGCCCTACGTATGGCCCGGTTCCGACCGCGACGGGGGGCGGCACGGGCCCGCCCAGGACGGCTGACACCCCGGACGTGGCGCGATTTCGGCTTGTGCCATACTCAGCCGCGCTCCAAGCACTTTCGCAGTCGGGGGATCATCGTTGAGATTCGAGCTTGCCGTCCTCGGCATGTTGCTGGTCACAGGCCCGGGCGGCGCCGGATGAATGGCATAGCGCTGACGACCCCGTACCTGGACACCGACGCGGACCAACTGTCGTTCGTGCTCGGACGCCCCGCCCGCGACGCGCTCGCCGTCCGCGACCTGACGGTCGGCGGGCTCGATGTGCAGCTCAGGCTCCTGGGCGCCTCCCACCAGGTCTTCGCCGGTCCGGTCCGGGAGACCGTCGCCTGCCTGCCGGGCGTCGAGGGCGGCCTGCCGGACACGGCGGCCCAGGACTTCGACGGCTGGCACTACCGCTTCGGCGCCCACGTCGAGCGCTTCGGCGCCCAGGAGTTCAGCGCACGGGTGGCGCGCATACGCGACCGGTCCGAGGACCACCCCCGGGCGCTGTACGGGGTCTTCCCCGGCTCCCCGGAAGCGGTCACCGCACTGATCGTCGAGCGGGAGAGCGCCGGTCTGAGCTGGCGCACCTGGCACACCTACCCGCAGAGCCGCCAGATCGTGGCGACGCACACCCGGCTGGAGGCCCGATGAAGACCGCTCGACGCATCAGCGCGATGCTCCTCGCCACGGTGGCGCTCGCCGCCTGTTCCAGCGAACCGGACGACGACGGCAACGACGTACCGTCCGCCTGGATCCGCGGCGAGTACTCCTCCAGCGGCTTGAACTACATCGACAGGACCGACCCGGCGTCGAAGGTCGCCGAGGAGATCGACGGCAACACCTCGGCCGTCGACCGCCTCAGCGACGGCGACAAGGAGTTCCTCCGCTACCGCGACGACATCGTCGCGATCAGCCCGCACAGCAGCGGCAGGGGCAGCCTGATCGAGATCGACGACTACCGCAGCGGGTACCACCGCTGGCGCACCCACCTGGGCTCCTCGTGGCCGGACCCGGACAGCGCCTCGTTCCGCGGCGGCGGCCCCGGTTCCGGGAAGTGACCGGCCGGGCCCGCACCCCCTGATTCCCCCCTTCGTTCTCCCCTTCCGAACTCCTCGACGACGTCCCCGAAAGGCACACCGTGGCAGAGATCTTCGAGTCGGCAGGCACCGCCCTGCTCTACGGCCTCGTCGGCTTCGTCGTGATGGCGGTCGGCTTCATCGCACTCGACCTCGTCACCCCCGGCAAGCTCGTCCATGTCGTGTGGACCGAGCGCAACCGGGGCGCCGCCGTCCTCCTCGCCGGCCAGACCATCGCCATCGGCCTGGTCATCGAGCAGTCCATCCGGGCCAGCGAATCCGAGCAGGGCCTCTCCCAGGGCCTCTTCAGCACCCTGCTGTACGGCCTCGCCGGCGTCGCCGTGATGACGCTGATCTCCGTCATCGTCGGCCTGCTGACCCCCGGCCGCCTGGGCCACGCCGTGCTCGACGACAACGGCACCAGCCCCCACCCCGCCGCCTGGGTCCAGGCGGCCATGTACCTCGGCACGGCCTTCATGGTCGGCGCCGCGGTCTCCTGAACCACCCACCATGAGCACCACCCTCCAGGACCGCACCGCTCCGGCCGCCGCCACCCGGCCGCCGAGGACATACGCACGCGGAACACGCTTCCTGCTGCTGCTCGCGGTGTTCGTCTGCGCGGCCTGCGGCCTGGTCTACGAACTGGCGCTGACGGCGCTGGGCAGTTACCTCATCGGCAACTCCGTGATGCAGACCTCCGTGGTCATCTCCGTCATGGTCTTCGCCATGGGCATCGGTTCCCTGGCCGCCAAGCCCCTGCAACGGCGCGCGGTCGGTTCCTTCGCCCTCGTCGAGATCCTGCTCGCGCTCGTTGGCGGCCTGTCGGTGCTCATCCTGTACGTGGCGTTCGCCTGGCTGCGCCTCTACATGCCGGCCATGGTGGTGGTCTCGTTCGTCGTCGGCCTCCTCGTCGGAGCCGAGATTCCGCTGCTGATGACGCTGCTTCAGCGGATCCGGCGGCAGGAGGCCGGCAGCGCCGTGGCCGACATGTTCGCCGCGGACTACGTCGGCGCGCTGGTCGGCGGCCTGTGCTTCCCGCTGCTGCTCCTGCCCGCCTTCGGCCAGCTCAAGGGCGCCCTGGTGGTGGGCGCGGTCAACGCCGTGGCCGGGGTCGTCGTCGTCCTGTGGATCTTCCGCCGCGAGACCCGCCCGGTCGTGCGGAACGCGCTGCTGGCCGGCGCGGCCGCCACCCTCGCCGTACTGGCCACGGTGTACGTCCTGGCCGACGACATCGAGGTCACGGCCCGTCAGCAGCTCTACCGCGACCCGATCGTCCACGCCGAGACCACCCCGTACCAGGACATCGTCGTCACCCGCTCCACGGCCTTCACCGGGCAGCCCGACACCCGGCTGTTCCTCAACGGCGACCTCCAGTTCTCCTCCGTCGACGAGTACCGCTACCACGAGGCGCTCGTCCACCCCGCCCTGTCGGGGAAGCGCTCCTCCGTCCTGATCCTGGGCGGCGGCGACGCGCTGGCCCTCCGGGAGGTGCTGCGCTACGACGACGTCGACGAGGTGACCCTGGTCGACCTCGACCCGGCGATGACCCGGCTGGCCCGCACCTTCGCCCCGCTGCTCGACCTCAACGACCACGCGCTGTCCGACCCCCGGGTCACCGTCGTCCACGCCGACGCCTTCACCTGGCTGCGGGACGCCACCCGGCGCTATGACACGGTCCTCATCGACTTCCCGGACCCCGACACCGCCGCTCTGGCCAAGCTCTACAGCGTGGAGTTCTACCACCTGCTCGGCCGGGTCCTGACCCCCGACAGCCGCGTAATGGTGCAGGGCGGTTCGCCCTTCTTCGCGCCCAAGTCGTACTGGTCCATCGCCGCCACGATCCGCGAGGCCGGTTACGCGACCACCCCGTACCAGATCGACGTCCCCAGCTTCGGCAACTGGGGCTTCATCCTCGCCACCCCCGGCGCCGACGGCCCGCCGCCCGCGCTGCGGCTGGCGGCCGACGCCCCGCCGCTGCGCTTCCTCGACGACGACGTCCTCGCCGCCGCCACCGTCTTCCCGGTCGACCGGCGCCCGCAGGACGTACGCGCGAGCACGCTGCTGGACCCGGCCGTCCTGGAGTACACCCGCCACGAATGGCAGAACTACTGACCGGGCACGTCACGGCACATGCGGGGATAATCCGTCGTAGGGCAGGTCCTACCGCAGGGAGTGCCAGTGATCCGTGTTCTTCTCGTCGAGGAAAACGGGCTGCTGCGCGGGGCGCTCGCCGCCGTCCTGACCCACGAGGACGACATGGAGGTCGTCGCGGAGTCCGGCGGGAACGGGCACATCCTCGCCAGAGCGCTCTCGTACCGCCCCGACGTGGTCGTCATCGACGTCGACGCGCACCAGGACCAGGCGCTGGCCACGGCGGGTGAACTGTGCGAGCGGCTGCCCGAGTGCCGGACGCTGCTGGTGGCGGGGGCACCGACCCTGGAGCGACTGCGCCGGGTGCTGTCCCTGCGGCCGCCCGGCCTCATCGGGAAGGACGGCCCACCGGACCGGCTCGTCGAGGGCATCCGCAAGGTGGTCGGGGGACAGCGCTACATCGACCCGGACCTGGCCCTGCAAGTGCTCGACGCCGTCGAGAACCCCCTGACGCCGCGTGAGCGGGAGGTCCTGCGGCTCGCGGCAGAGGGCACCCCGGGCACGGAGATCGCCGACCGGCTGTCGCTGTCCGTGGGCACGGTGCGCAACCACCTGTCGGCGATCACCCGCAAGATCGGAGCGCGGAACCGGATCGACGCGATCCGGATCGCCCGGGAGTCGGGCTGGCTGTGACCTCCCAGTGCCCGACCAGGTCACGGTAGAGCGCCGAGCCCGCCATCAGCTCCTCGTGCGTACCCAGGGAGGCCCGCGCACCGTCCAGCACCAGGACACGGTCCGCCCGCAGCGCCGAACTGATCCGGTGCGCGCACACGACCAGCGTCCCCGGACGCCGCGCGAACGCCTCCTCCGCGCGCGCCTCGGCCGCCGGGTCGAGATGGCACGTCGCCTCGTCCAGCAGGACCAGCCCGGCGGCCGGCAGATAGGCGCGCACCAGGGCGACGAGCTGCCGCTCACCGGCCGACAGCTCCTGCGGCTCGGCGGGCGCGTCGTACCCGCCCAGGCGCTCCACCAGCGGCCGGGCGCCCACCGCGTCCACCGCCGCGTCCACCGCCGCCCGGGCGGCACCGGGCTCCAGGTACGTGAGGTTCTCCCAGAGCGTCCCGGCGAACACGTACGCCTCCTGCGGGATCAGCACCCGGTGCCGCGCGAGCCCGTCACCGGCCAGGCTCATGGCCGGTACGCCGCCCAGCCGGACCTGCCCGGCGGCCGGTTCCAGCACGCCCGCCACCAGCGCGGCGAACGTCGACTTCCCCGCCCCGCTGGGCCCCACGACGGCCAGGTGCTCGCCCGGCCGCAGCACCAGGTCCAGCCGGTCGATCACCGGCTCGGCGGACCGGGCGTACCCGAACGTCACCCCGTCCAGCTCCACGCCCACCCCCACGCCGGAGCCGTGCGGCGCGGCGGCGGCCGTCGAGCGCTCCGGCGCCTCGGGCGCCTCCGGCCCGGGTGGTGCGGCGGCCCCGCTCACCTCCGCGATGCGGCCGACGGTGACCAGCAGCCACAGCCCGCTGCCGCCGACGCCCTGGACGAGGCCCTGCAACGCGGGCTGGAGGCCCTGCGTCACATACGTCACCGCGCCCAGCACCGCGCCCGTGGTCACGCCGCGCTGCACCAGCCATGGCGCCCCGGCCAGGAGCAGGACCAGGGGCAGCCAGCCGCCGACGCCCAGCGACGCGGTGCGCAGCGCCGTCGCCCGGGCCAGCGCCCGGGTGGCCCGGGCCGTCGCGTCGATCCGCTCACCCGTCCGCTCCCGTACGAGATCCTCGGCACCGCACGCCACCACGTCCCGCAGCCCGCCGGTCACCGAGCCGACGCTCTCGGCCATGCGCTCGTCGGCCAGCACCACCGCCCGCTGGCGCGCGGCCAGCGCCCGCAGCGCCGCGGCGAACAGCCCGAGGCCCGCGAGCAGCGGCGGCAGCACGAACAACAGCAGCGCGGGGTCCAGCGTGGCCAGGCCCAGCAGCACGCCCACCGCCGTGACCACGAACCCCTGCACGAACATGACGACCGCGCCGTACGCCTCCCGGGCGATCTCCACGTGCTCGGTCAGCCGCGCCACCCCGGCGGTATCGGCCGGCCGCCCCACCCGGGCGGAGCCGTGCAGCGTGCCCGAGGCCACGAGCGTGACCAGCTCGTCGCGGAGCGGCTCGACGACGGCGCACAGCCCGAGCGTGGCGTGATGGGTCGCCCACGCGCCCAGCACGATGGCCGCCGCCAGCACCCCCAGCCAGGCCAGCCCGGTCCCGGTCCGGCCGGCGAGGAAGCCGTCGTCCACGGCGCGGGCGACCGCCCAGCCGGAGAGGAAGGCGGGCACGCCCTGGACCAGCGACCACCCGGTGAGCCGTACGAACGCCCCGCGCCGCCTGCGCAGCGACGCCAGCAGCAGCCCGCCAGCCCGGCCGGTCACGTCCCGCCCCCGGCCGCCGCACCGGCCCCCGCACGCCGCCCCCCGGCGCCCGCGTCCGCCACCGGCGGCTGGAACGCGGCCCGGTACGCCGGGTCGGCCCACAGCTCGTCGTGCGTGCCCAGCCCGCGTACGCCGCCCCCGTCGAGCCAGACGACGAGGTCCGCCCGGGCGGCCGTGGAGGCCCGGTGCGTGACCACCAGGCGGGTGCGGCCCGCCAGGGCGCCCGTGCCGGTCAGCACCCGGCTGATGTGGTGCTCCGTCACGGTGTCCAGGCTCGCGGCCACGTCGTCCAGCACCAGCACCCGCCCCGCCTGGAGGAACGCCCGCGCCAGCCCCACCCGCTGCACCTCGCCACCGGAGACCGGGGCGTCGGCGAGCCGGGTCCCGTAGCCCTGGGGCATCCGCCGGATGAACGCGTCCGCCCGCGCCGCCGCCGCCTGCCGGGCCACCTCCTCCGCACCGGCGCCCCTGGCCCCGAAAGCGATGGCGTCCCCGAACGTCTCACCCAGCAGCACGGGCCGTTCGAAGCCGTACGCCACCGCCCGCCGCAGCGCCGGCCGGTCGAGCCGCCGCAGCGGCACGCCGTCCAGCAGCACCTCGCCCTCGTCCGGGTCGGCGAGCCGCCCCGCCAGCGCGGCCAGCACGGACTTGCCCGATCCGGAGCGCCCGGCGACCGCGACCAGCGCCCCGCCGGGAACGGTCAGCCACACGTCCTCCAGGACGGCCTCCCCGCCCGCCCCGCGTACCGTGACGGCCCGGAACTCCAGTCGCCCCGGCCCGTCCGGCACGCTCTCGCGCCCGTACGGCACCGGGGGCTCGGTAAGCACCTCGCAGACGCGGCTCGCGGTCGCCCGGGCGAGGGCCAGCCGGCTCGCCGACGTCACCAGGGCGCCGATGCCGGTGGCCAGGGCCACGTACTCGCCGGCCGCCAGGACCTGGCCCGGGGTGATCCGCCCGCGCGCCAGCTCCAGGCCCGCGACCGCGAGCACGGCGACCTCCAGCAGAGGGATGGCCAGCGCCTCCCGCGACGAGACCCGCGCGAGGGCCCGCCACATCCCCGTCCCGTGCCGGCTCAGCTCCGGCAGCGGACCGAGCACGCGCCGCACCTCGCGGTCCACGGTGCCGGCCGCGGTGATGGTGCGGATACCGGCCAGGGCGTCGACGAGCCGGGCGGCCACCCGGCCCTGCGCGTCGAAGTAGCGCTCGTTGATGTCGGAGGCGTCACGGACGAAGGTGCGCACCAGGGACAGTACGACGGGCAGCCCCACCACGAAGGTGAGGCACAGCCAGGGGTCGATCAGCGCCAGCGCGACGACCGCGCCGAGCGGGGGCACCAGGTCCATGACCGCCCAGACGAGGGTCGATGCCACCTGCCCGGTCCGGGCCGTGTTGCCGACCAGCCGGCTCACCAGGTCCCCGGGCGTGAAACGGCGCGTGGCACGGGCGCCCAGGCCCAGGACGTCGCGCAGCAGCGTGTGGCGCAGCCAGGCCACGGACCGGGCCTCGGCAAGCTTGCCCGCGAGGTCGTCGGCGATGTCGCACACCATGAGCAGGGCGATCGCCGCGATGCTCAGCGACAGCCACAGAGCGGTGTCGCCGCCGCTGAGCACGGCGTCGAGCGCCCGCCCCATGAGGGCCGGGAGCACCGTGTAGACACCGGCGAGCAGCAGCGCTGTCGCCAGCATGACGGCGACCCAGGGCCCTCCCCGCCGCGCTGCCCTCAGCAGCAGGCGGTCCGCGCCGCGTCGGTCCATGGGCGTCTCCCGTTGCACGCGCGTACACACATGAGTGGGGCGGGGACGCCGAGGGCGTCCTCGCCCCGGTGGTGGTTCAGCAAAGCAACAGACTGAGCCTGCTGCTGCCGCCGCCGCAGTGCTTGCTGGCGCCGCTCCTCCTGGGCTTGCCGTAGTGGCTGGTTTCCATGCCCTGCAGGTCGAGGATCGTCATGTTGTCTCACCTCCGTTCTGCTACTCCGTGGGGACGGGGACTTTCATGGCTTTGGGGCCGCTCAAGGAACGGCAGGTGCACGGGGTCGTCGTGGAGCGCGGCGCCGAGCGCGAGCAGCACCCCGGCGCTGCCGGTGGCCAGGTCCAGGGAGAGCCGCAGCAACTGCTCGCCCGGGAACATCAGCCGGCCGCGGCGCTCGACCGCGTACCGCGCCAGTCGGCGTATCTGGTCGGCGACGACCGGGTCGCGTCCGGCGGCCGTGCCGGGCGGGTGGGCGCGGCTGAGGTGGAGGATCATGCCGGCCAGGCCGTCGAAGAGGCCCGGCTCCATGTAGAAGCCGCCCTCGGCCGCCCGCCGGATCGCGGCCGAAGCCTCGGCGAAGGCGTCGTCGTGGCGGCGGGCGAGGTAGTCGTCGAGGACGAGGCCGATGCCCACGCTGCCGTCGGCGAGGTACGGCATCGTCCGCCAGCCCTCGTTGACCTCAAGCTCGCCCTCCTCGCGCTGGAGGCACCGGCGCAGGTCCTGCCGGAGGGCCGTCGCGGCGAGGTCGAGCAGCACCGGCTCACCGGTGCGGTCGTACCAGCGGAGGAAGAGCAGCGCGGGCCCCGCCGAGCCGCGCAGCAGGCCGGCGTAGGGCCCGTCCCCGCCGCTGATCTCCGGTACGGAGTCCACCTCGCCGAGCCGGGACGCCACGGCGTCCACCGCCTGCACGGCCGCGTCGTGCAGGGCCGGGTCGCCGGTGGCCGACGCGAAGTGGAGCAGGTTCAGGCCGATGCCCGAGAGGCCGCCCTTGAGGTCGAGGCCCAGTTCCTGCCAGCGTTCGCCCGCGCAGATGTCGAGCACTTTCAGCGCCTCGTGCCGGTGACCGAGGTGGTCGAGTACGTACGCGACGCCGTGCAAGCCGTCGTAGAACCCGAGCCGGATGCCCGGCTCGGGGCGCAGGGCCCGACGGATCAGCCACTCCTCGTGCGCGGGCCGGCGGCCGGCGCCGGTCACGTCGAGCGCGTACAGCACCCCGGCCGCACCGTATGCCACGCCCAGCCCGCCGCCCGGCGTCTCGAACTGCTCGATGTCGCCGGGGAAGAGCCGGTCGTCCCGCTCGGGCGTGGCGGCCGCGAGGATGGCCCCGGCCAGCGACGCACGGGCCTCCGCCCAGCCGTCGCGGTCCGGCCGCAGTCGCGGCTCCGGGCCGGCCGGAACCCCGGCGTCACCCGTGAGGGTGCGCACCGCGTCGTCGAAGTAGGCGCGGGGGACCGGGAAGGTGCGCGCCGCTTCGGCCGCGAGCTGTCCCGCCTTGCCGGGATCCAGTGGGAACAGGCCGGTCAGCGGCATGAAGAGGAAGAGTTTGAGGCAGGCGAGGGCGTAGTCGTCGATGGCGGGGCCGCGCCGTTCACGCGGTGCGATGAAGCCATCGGCGCCGAGAACCTGGCGCCGTGCCTCCGCCGCGTCCGTCGCGCCCTCGAAGTCGATCAGCACCACGCGCCCGTCGGGGCGGACCAGGATGTTCGACGGCTGGAGGTCTCCGACGACCACGCCACGGTCATGGATCGCGGCGACGGCCCGCTCCACCCGCTCGCACAGGCCCGTCGCCCAGGCGGCGTGCTCGGCCAGCGCCGTCTCCCCGGCCCGACGCCCGACGAGGGGGTACCGGTCGACGAACAGGTGCTCCAGCTCCATGCCGTCGACGTACTCCTCGACCAGGAAGTGGTGTCCGGCCCGTACGAAGTGGTCGTGCAGGGCCGGTACGCAGTCGAGGCCGCGAAGCCGCTCCAGGGTCTCCTTCTCGTTGATCAGCCTGGCGACCGCGTCACGGCCGTCGGCCGTCAAACCCGCGTACGGCCGGGCCTCCTTCAGTACCACGCGCTGTCCGGTGCGCAGGTCCTCGCCGGCGTAGAGGCCGCCGCCGTTCGAGAAGTGCAAGGCGCTGTCGAAGCGGTACGGCAGGTCGGCGAGCGCGGCCCCGTCGCCGCCCCGCGCCGCCAGGTGCGGGGCCAGGAAGGCGGGCAGCTCGACCCAGTCGGGCACCTGGAAGGTCGGTCCCCGGACGTCCGGTACCAGCCGGCCCTCGCCGTCCTCGATCGCGAGCTCCACCTCTCCGTCGGGGGAGACGCAGTACCGCTCGCCGAAGGCGCCGTACCGGACGTACAGCGGCCCTTCGCCCCAGCGCAGATCGCTGAGGATGTACGGCCCGTGGCGACCGGCGAGTACCGGGCCCAGTTCGGTGAGCACGCGCTCCAGCGCGGCCTCGTCGGCCGGGTAGATCGTCACGAACTTCCCGCTCGACCCGCGGTGCGCGTACTTGGCGTTGGCGAGCAGGAGTATGTCCTTGCTGGGCAGGAACTTGAAGGCGATCCCGCGCGGGACGCAGTAGTCCCAGACGTCGGTGAGGATCTGCGCCGCGTCGTCGAGGCACGCGGACACGTGGATCTTCCAGCCCTGGAGGGGGAGGCGCACGTCGTCGGGGCGGAGGACGACCCAGTCGTCGACCTCGGAGCGCCGCCAGGTGTCGGGAGCCGGACACTCGGCCTGCGCGAACGCGGTGTCACCGCCACGGGCGCGGTCCGGTGTGTCGTAGAAGTCCGCGTCCATCAGGCAGTAGGCCTCGTAGCGCTTGTCCACCTGTTCCTCCCGTCCCGGGGACCTCGTCGGCCCCTGAACGGTCCGTGCCGATGCCGCTGTGGCACCGCCTCAGCAGCGACGATTGCAGAGTTGCGCTCCCGGGAACACCACCCCGTGTCACCCGATGGGCGTGAATAACGCACGGCTGGGCCGTGACAGGAACAGGTCCCTCTGCAACACCCCGCCCCCGCACCGGAGATGCCCGTTGGTCGGCCGAAGTGCGGGCATTGGAGCGGGAGTTGGGCGTCAGCGCACGGTGGACGGCTCGGGTACGTCATGGGGTGGACCGCCCGGACCGGCGGGCTCCGTCGCGCGGCGGAAGCAGGTCGCGACCGGCGACTGACGTGCTCGGGGCGGGAGTTGAGCAGGATCGGGCGTGGCGGAGGGAGGCCCTTCCCCTCCGGCGCTTCGGTTCGATCCGAATGTTCCTCGATCCGGAATGGAGTTCCACCGTGTCCCGATTCACCCTGCCCGACCGTGCCGTCACGTTCCTCGCCGCGACCGCCATGGTGGCGGCCACTGCGGGGATCGCCTCCGCGTCTACGGCACCCCCGTCCCGGGTCGACGAGGCCGCGCGGGCCACCCCGCCCTCCGGGGCCCTCACCTCCAGCCTCAGGGGCTGGGGCCGCATGGACTACCCCGTGCCCGGCCATGACATCCAGGTCACCGTCGACGCCCGTGCCACCTTCAAGGGCGTGGGCTGGTCCCAGCCCGACAAGGCCTGGGGCACCTTCCGCATCCTCCACCGGGAGCGCGCCGCCGCGGGCGAGCCCGAGAAGGTCAACTGGGGCGACTTCGAGGTCGACTGCCTGACCACCGGCGGCCCCACCGCTACCGTGACCGGGCGCATCGTGCGCACCGGGGGCAACGTCGGCGGCTGGGACGACTATCTGAAGCGGCGCATCCGCATGGGCGTCAGCTTCTACGTGGGGGACGGCAAGGGGGGCGGTCCCAGCCGTATCGGTATCTCGGGAGGCACCGAGGAGAACGAGCCGTTGCTGAGCAGGTGCATGGCGCCGGCCGCCGACTCGAAGGTGATCAAGGGTGGCTACGGGCTCACGGACAAGGCCACGGTTCGCTGAGGATGCGCGGATCACGTCCCGCCGGGCCGCTGGCAGGTCGGGCACGGTTCGTCATGGCCGTGGGCGTCGACCACGGTGCCCCACTCGCCGCAGACGTGGCAGTCGCGGGCGCGGGTGAGGTCGATGTGGGGTGCCGGGGTGGGAGTGGTCGGGTCGGCTTCGTGGGCCATTCGGTGGAACTCCTCGTAATGCGCGGTATGACCAATATGTCATCGCTTGCATGAATATGCAACGGGTTCGCGCAGCCCCCGCAGAAGGAACCAGCCCACCCCCGGCAGCAGGATCAGCGGGGCGAGGGCCACCTGCAAGGACGTCGCGTCGGCGACCGCGCCGATCAGCGGGCTCGCCACCCCGCCGACGCTGACCGTCAGCCCCAGCGTGACGCCACCGGCGGTGCCGACGTGCCGGGGCAGGTAGTCCTGGCCGAGGGTGACCTGCAAGGAGAACGGCACGTACAGGCCGACCGACGTCAGGGCGACGAACACGTACAGCACCGGGCCGGGGACCAGGACGACGCCGGCCACGGCCGGGACGGTCAGGGCGTAGGACCACCGGACGACGGGAAGGCGGCCGAACCGGGTGGCGAGGTGCCCGCCCACCACGGCGCCGACCGCGCCGCCGACGTACAGGACGAACAGCGCGACCGTGCCGGCCAAGTCCCCGCCGCCGGTGCGCCGGGCCGCGTACAGCGAGACGAACGCGCTCAGGCCGACGAAGACGACCGAGCGGCACACGACGGCCCCGGAGAGCCCGGCGAACGAGGCCCAGTCGTCCCGGCCGCCTCCCGCCGGGCCCGAGCCGGAGGCGGCCGCCGTCCCGGTCCCGCGCGGCGGCATCGACCGCAGCGCGGCCACGCACAGCGCCGCGCCGGCCAGCCCCGGGACGACCAGCAGCGGCGAGGCGCGCAGGCCCCCCGTGGCGACGACGGCGGAGACCAGCAGCGGCGCGGTGGCGAACCCGAGGTTGCCGCCGAGGGAGAACCAGCCCATCGCGGTGTGGCTGCCGCGACCGGCCGCCCTCGCCACCCGCGCGGCCTCCGGGTGGAACGCGGCGACACCGATCCCCGACAGCGCGACCAGCGCCAGCGTCGGGGCGTACGAGCCGGTGACCCCGGCCAGGGCGACGCCGACCCCGCTGACCAGGGCGCTCACCGGCAGCAGCGGGCGCATGGCCCACCGGTCGGTGAGCGCCCCGAACAGCGGCTGCACCACCGACGACAGCAGCGAGGCGGCCAGGACGACACCGGACGCGGCGGCGTAGGTGTAGGCGCGCTCGGCGACGAAGAACGGCACGAGCGCGGCGACGGAGCCCTGGTAGACGTCCACGCAGGCATGCCCGAGGGCCAGCAGCGTGACGGGGCGGGAGCGAGAGGTCCTGGTGATCGGCACCCGGCCATCGTCGCCACGGCACCGCATGGCGCGCTTCCGATAAATTGCCAATCCATGCCGGAAATCCGCCACACCCCCGAGGCCCCCACCCGCAGCCAGGCGCTCGCGCCGGGAGAGCGCATCGACGCTCACCACCACGACGACCACCAGATCGTCTACGCGGGCTCCGGCGTCCTCGCCGTCACCACCGACGCCGGCACCTGGTTCGCCCCCGGCACCCGCGCCATCTGGGTGCCCGCCGGATGCGTCCACGCCCACCGCGCCCACGGCCACCTCGACCTGCACCTGCTGGGCCTGCCCGCCGGCACCAACCCCCTCGGCCTGTCCGCCCCGACCGTCCTCGCCGTCAGCCCCCTGCTGCGCGAACTGATCCTCGCCCTCACCCGGGGCCCCCACGAAGACACCCCCGAGCGGCGGCGGCTGCGCGCGGTCCTCCTGGACCAACTGCGCGCCTCGCCCCAGCAGCCCGTCCACCTGCCCACCCCGGCCGACCCCCGCCTCAGGGCCGTGTGCGAGCTGCTGCACCGCGACCCGGCCGACGCCCGCACCCTGGCGTCGCTGGGCGCCGCCACCGGAGCCGGTGAACGCACCCTCAGCCGCCTGTTCCGCCAGGAGCTGGGCATGACCTTCCCGCAGTGGCGCACCCAACTGCGCCTGTACCACGCCTTGCGCATGCTGGCCGACGGCGAGGCGGTGACCACCGTCGCCCACCGCTGCGGCTGGTCCTCCACCAGCGCCTTCATCGACGTCTTCCGCCGCGCCTTCGGCCACACCCCCGGCACCCACGGCCGCCGTACCTGAGCTCGTGGGTGCCGGGGACGCGGGTCAGACGTTGGGCACCTTCAGCTTGTCCCAGCTCGCCTTGCCCGGGATGCCGTCGGCGTCGCTGCCCGTGTAGCCGAGCTTGCGCTGCCAGGCGGCGTACGACTTGCGGTCCGCCTCGCTCCACTCGGGCCCGGGGCCGACCTCGTACCGTCCGCAGCCCTCCGCCACCAGCCGCTTGCCCATGGCCGTGATGACCGGGCTGCGCCGGCCCGGCGCGAAGTACGCGGCGCCGGGGAACGGCTCGTAGGACGCCGGGGGCTTCGGCGCGGGCGGCTTCGCCGGGCCGTCCGGCTTCCCGCCGAGCCGCTGTCTGATCCGGCCCCGCATCGAGTCCATGGTGAACCCGCGCGGGTCGATCTTCCCCGGCTGCCACTCCTTGTGCCCGATCACCGAGCGGTCCGACCAGCCGTGCGCCCGGCAGATCGCGGCCGCCGCCTTCTCGATCGCCTCCAGTTGGGCGGCCGGCCAGGGGTCGCTGCCGTTGCCGAGGTTGACGCACTCGAAGCCGTAGAAGTACCGGTTGCCGTCGGTGTTGGCCTCGTTGTCGGCGGGCAGCGGCGCACGCTCGTCGATCACCGCGCGGAGGACCTCGTCGTCGCCGAGCCCCGCGTGGTTGGCCCGGCCGTTGCCGACCAGGTGGACCGAGCCGTCCTTGGCGATCACCCCGTGGCACAGCGGCCCGGGCAGGCTGGAGTGGCCGTTGTAGCAGATGTTCACGGAGTTCTGGGTGCCCGAGGTGACGGTGTGGTGGATCATCACCCCGTGCACCGGTCCCCACGGGCCCTTGTGGTTGCGGTTGTGGGTCCGCCAGTTGCGGTGCTCAACGACCTCAAGGCCCTCGTCACGAAGGACCTTGAGCAGTTGGGAGGCGGACAGCGGAGTTGCCATCGTGGTGCTCCTTTTCCCGGTTCGGACGCGCCATCAGTTGATGTGCGTCAGTTCTCGGCCTGTTGGGATGAATCGGCCGTCTCGGCGGCCCTGGCCTGCGCCTCGGCCTCGGCCTCCGCCGCCAGTTCCTCCTCCTTCGCCGGCGGGACCGGAACGGAGAGCGGCCCGAACGCCAGGCGCAGATCGGATATCGAGCCCTCGCCGAACACCCAGGCGAGCGGCGCGTAGTGGACCTGGATGCCGCCCGGGGCCTGGAGCAGCGGCCGGCGGGCCGCGTCCGTGGGCCACTCCACGTCACCCGTCGCCGTCCGCGCGGCGACGGTCCAGAAGTCGCCCGAGCGGTAGGTCCGGCCCGGCTCGAAGTACACCTCGACGCCGTCCTCCAGCGGCAGCCAGCGGCCCTCCTCGATCCGCAGCGCCCCGCCCCGGGGCTTCGGCGCGCCCTGGTGCGGACGGCCGCCCGGGGCGCGGTGGTCCCAGCGCCGCAGGAACGGGTGGAGTTCGGGGCGGCGCCCCACCGACGGGTCGGGCTCCGCCGACAGCCGCACCCGCCGCCCCGGCAGGTCGACCTCCTCGACCCGCAGCAGCGGCAGCGGCTCACCACGGCTGACGTAGGCGGTGTCGGTGAACTCGACCCAGTCGCCGACGTTCAGGTCGAGCTTGTCGTCACTGCCCAGCGAGGCCAGCTCCGCCCACGTACCGTCGAGCCCGTCGACCGCGAAGGTCAGCGAGCCGTTCTCCCGGGACCACTTGAACGTGGCGCTCTCCGCCGTCCCGCCCTCGTGGACCTCCACCCGGTAGAGCTGGTTCTCCGGGCCCCGGTAACGGGCGTCCGGCCGGACCAGGCACGGGTCCTCGTCCGCGCGGTCGGGGCGCCGGCTGCGGGCCGCCAGCCGTGAGGTGGGGGTCTGCGCGGCCGCCCAGGCGGCGAAGGCCTCGCGGATCTGGTCCTTGTCCCGCTGGTCCGCCACCTCCAGCCGGTCACCCGGCAGCGCCAGCACCTGCCAGACGACCTTCAGGCGGGCCGCCGTGTCCGGCATCGCGGAACCCAGCGCCACCTCGCGCAGCAGCGGGTCCTCGGCCGCGGTGACCGACCGCTCCCACACCTTCAGGTACGCCAGGTACGGGAACTGTGCGGGCAGCCGGTCGCCGGGCCGCTCGGGGTCCCGGTACCCGTCGGGCTGGTCCCAGTACGTCCAGGTGTCCGGCGGCGCCGGGGTCGCCGGGGCCTGGTCGCCCTTGTCGCCCTCGTCCGCGGCCGCCTGCCCGTCGTCGTCGACCGGCGTGCCGGGCCGGGGGCGCGTCGCGTCCAGGGCGATGCCGTCCACGTAATAGCGGCCGGGCCCGATGGTCAGCTCGTCCAGCTCCTGGCCACGGCCCTTGAAGTCGATCTTGAAACCGGTCGCTCCGAGCGGGCCGCCGTACCGGCCGATGAGGTCGGCGGCGATGGTACGGGCCTGGGCCAACTGGATCGCGGCCTGCTCATTGGCGTCCGCGTCGAGCTGGACCCGGCCCTGCTGGGCTATCACCGCCGAGTAGTGCCGGTCCGGCCGGAAGGTGACGCGGGAGAGGTCTGCGTGCATGGGAAGGGGTCCCCCTAGAAGTCCGTGGTTCCGAAGTCGTATGGGTGTGCGGGGTGGTCAGGTCACGGTGATGACCCCGGCGTCCGTGCCGGCCGGCGTGTACTCGGCCAGCCGCGCCCGCAGGCTGTCCAGGCGCTGCGGCTGGTACAGGTCGTGGAAGGCGCCCATCTCCGAGCCGTCCTCCGCGCCCCGCCCGATCTCCTCCGGGCAGTTGCCGGCCAGTTGCGCGTAGGCCGGGGTGCCGTACCGCTCGCCGGTGAACAGCGGGCGCACCAGCGGCGCGTGCTCGCGGCCCGCGAGGTCCGGCTGGCAGCGGTACCGGCGCGGGGTGCGCGAGCCGGGCGGCACGTACGAGAACCGCAGGCAGCCGACGCCCCGGCGGGCCACGTGCATCCGCCCGGTGAAGACGCTGTTCTCGGCGATCTCCACCGCGTGGGTGTGGACCTCTCCGATCACGGTGGTGCGGTGCGCGTGCAGGACGGCGTGCGCGTGGCGGCAGTCCGGGGCGGACAGGGCGGCCCGCTCGTGGCCGGTGGCGTCCAGGACGCTGTCACGGATGTGGATGTCCAGCGGGTCGTGGCCCACCTCGTCGCCGATCACCTCGATCGTGCCCAGGACGCTCCGCTCGATCGCGACGCACGCCGTGGTCCGGTCGAGCACCAGGCTCGCCTCCTCCGGGGAGTGCGGGTCGCACTCCGGCTCCAGCGACCAGCCCGGCACCAGCGTGCAGTGCCGCAGCACCACCGCGCCCACCGGACCGGTGACATTCAGCCCGCGCCCGGTGATCAGCAGCCCGTCCAGCACGATCCGGGGCGCGTCACCGGCGCATTCCTCCTGCGCCCGGATGTTGAGCGCGTCGGGCCGGTTGCTGTACCAGTCGAGCAGCCGGATCACCGGCCGCGTGCCCTCCGCCGCCCGCAACTGGAGCCGGTCGCCCGGGTCCAGGTCGAAGTCCAACTGCTCCTGGTAGGCGCCGCTGTGCGTGATCTCGATGACCCCGTCCGGGCCGCAGCGCCCCGCCCGCCGGTCACCGCGCCAGTCCCCGTACGCGTCCATGATCCGCTGGTACGCCTGTCCGGGACCGACCCGGTAGACCTTCGCGCCCGCCGGCGTCTCCCGCTCGCGCGGGTACTCGCCACCGCCCATGTCGTCGGAGAACGCGTAGTGGTAGGTGACCCACACGCCCTGCCGCGGCGCGGTGCGCGACCCGAACGCGATCCGGCCGAGCACCGGATCGACCGCCACCTGCCCGCGCTTGGGGCGGTAGCGCCAGTCCGACAGGTCCGCCACCACCAGGTCCGACATGGGCACCGGCTCGTCCTGCCCGTCGCGCCAGACGGTGAACGACTTGCCCGGCCCGTAGTAGTCCGCGAGCCGGTCGGCGAGCTGCCTGCGGCTGATGTACGCCGGTACGGTGTCGATGGTGGCTGGGGGTCCCCCCACCGGAGGTAGGGGGAGCGTGGCGGACGGCTCCGGCACCGGCTTCGTCACTAGCGGGCTGTCGTTGCCCAGGATCGAGAACGTGTACAGGCTGCGGGCCCGGTCGACGCAGTACGCGGGCGCCCGGGTCACGTGGTACGGCTTGAGCCGCCACACGAACAGCCCCACCCCGGCCGGGGAGTACCCGCCCTGCCTCCGGGCCGACCCGGCCCGCCGCACGTCCACCGACCGCGCGACCGCGCCGAACGGCCCGCCCGCCAGGTCCAGCGCCGCACCCTCGCGCACATCGGCGAGCCGGCCGCGCTCCAGGCGCCGCGCGTTCCCGGCCGGTGTGCCCGGCCCGTACAGCTTCACCGGCTGGTGGGCGGCGAGCAGCCTGGAGAACTCCACCGCCCGCGACGGCCACCCGGCCACCGACCCGGCCAGCTCCTCCAGCAGCGCCAGGCTGCCCTTGCGCCGCCGGTTGGCGACCGTGGCGGCCACGTCCCGGCGCGGGGCCAGGGCCTCCGCCAGCCGGGCGCGCGAGTCGCCGTCCTTGCCCGCCAGCCCCCGCGCCTGGACCCGCTCGTACCCGGGCAGCGGGGTGTAGCCGACGAGGTCGCCCAGGTACGGCAGCACCCACGGGGCCGCCGTCTCCACGAACCAGTCCTCGTAGTTCTGCGCGACCCCCTCGCGCACCAGGTCGACCTGCTCGGCGATCACCGCGAGCAGTGCGCGCAGCGGTTCGCCGGCCTCGGCGTCGCGCAGCCGGTGCCACTGCGGGAGCAGCTCCATCAGCCCGTCCGGTTCCCTGTTGCTCGGGCTCATGCGGTGACCTCCGTCAGGATCAGCGTGTCCGCGACGTGCGGGGACAGCAGGGCGAGCTGGGCCGGGCGGATGCCGCGGAACACGCACACCGACCGCCCCTTCTCCAGTCGCCGGGTATCGGTGATGTCCGGGTTCAGCCGCAGCAGTCCCGCCAGTGGCAGGCCGTACCGGGCGGCGACGGACGTGAGGGTCTCCCCGTCCTCGGCGGTGACGCGGTGCACGTCCTCGTCGTACCGGGCGAGCCTCGCCGGGACCGTGGTGCGCGGCTCGGCGAGCGACCCGGCGAGCCCCGCCAGTTCCTCCGGCGTGACCGACGCGGGCACCCCGGTGAACACGTCCACGTCCACGTACTCCACGCCCGGCACCGTGTGCGCCGCCGCCAGCACCTCCGAGAGCCGGGCCGGCGCCCCCAACTCCCGCTGTCCCGCGCCGAAGTGGCGCAGCAGCGTCCGCCGCAGCCGGGGCTCCACGACCCGCCAGGTGTGGTCGCGCGCCACCTTCACCCGCGCCGACAGCAGCAACAGCACCAGCTCCCGCACGTCCACCCGCACCGGCAGGCGGGAGTCGCCGTACTGGGCGAGCGAGGACCGCAGCGCGCGCAGCACCTCCGAGCCGGGGCCGATCGCGATGTCGTCCACGCCCGCGACCGTCACGTGCAGCACCCGGCGCCGCCCGTCGAACACCTCGCGCGCCGCCGCCCGGCCGATGCCCGCCCGCGAGCGCGCGAAGTCCTCGTAGTCCTTCACCGACACCAGCCGGTCGAGCGCCGAGACGGCGAGCGGGATGGTGCGCCGCGTCAGCCCGGGGCCGTCCGCGTCCGCCCCGCCCGTCGCGGGCTGCGGGTTCGTCACGGCGGTGACACCCAGCGGCCGGGAGACCGCCTGGGTGATGCGGTCCGCCGCGACGTTGGCGGCCCGCCCGGTGCCGAAGCGGTACCGGGCGCGGACGTTCTCGTGGCCGGTGGGCAGCCGGGAGCCGTGCACGCCGTCGCCGAACGTCACGGTCGTACGCCCGTCCCCGGCCGTCCCCGTGACGTACACGCGCTCGGTGGGCCCGCGCCCGGCCAGGCTGTCCACCTCGTGCCACAGCAGCCCGTCGACCCGTACCTCCAGCGTGGGCGTGGCGCCCAGGGGGTTGTCGGCGGGCAGCCAGGTCAGCGGTGACTGCCAGAGCGTGAACGTCTGATGGGTACGGCTCGCGTCACCGCTGCCGATCGGCTCGTCGCGGCTCTCACCGTGCGTCGCCGGGACGACATTGCCCTGGACGCGCACGGTGTCACGCCGGTAGCGGTGGGCCAGGTCGGCGGTGAGCGTCAGTCTGGTGTGGACGTGGTCGCCCGGCAGGTGCGGGTCGCGGTGCTGCTCCACGGCCGCGATCACGGCGAGTTCCGTGCCGCGCACCCCGGACGTGCCGGGAACGTCGGTGCGCTCGCCCGACACGATCAGATGGCGGCCCGGCCGCAACCCGTCGTACAGCTCGGCCAGTTCGATGTCGTTGCCGTGCACGTCCTCGCCCAGTGGCTCGTCGGCCGGGCGCAGCGCCTCCCCGCCCGCGTGCACGGTGGCGTCGCGGATGGTGGACAGCAGCACGTCGTGCTCGTCCAGCCACGGATCGGCGAGCGTCAGCTCGGTGCCACGGCCGGTGATGCCGAAGTTGGTGTACGCGGCCGTACGCACGGCCGTCACCCGCGTCGTCACGAACGCGAGCTTCCGGTCGCCCGGGATGCCTCCCTGGGAGACCTCGACGCCCTTGCGGGGGCGCTCGATCGCGACCCAGCTCCCGACCGTGATCCCCTCGTGCACCGAGTCCAGCGGCAGGACGTGGCGGTCGGCCCGCTCCGGCACGGTCGCGAGGCCGATCTCCACGTTCGTCGGCTCGCTGCCGGCCGTGTACCGCACGGTCACCTCCAGCCCGCCGTGCGTGACCTGCCGGTGCTCACCGGGGCGCAGCAGCCAGCTCAGCGGTTCGCCGTTGTGCACGACCACATGGACGCGGCCGTCCTCGGCGGGGCGGGAGACGAACAGTTGCCGGTCCGGCAGGCCGTCCATGAACTGGGCGGTCACGCCCGGCTCCTGGGAGTCGGCGGGGCGGCGGGTCAGCCAGCTCAGGTCGTGGTCCGGCCCCACCCGGGTCTGCAACCACACCTGGCCGGGCCCCAGCGGGAACGTCTTCTCGGCGGGCAGGTTCTCCGACGTCTGGACGGACGAACCGGTCTCGACGTGCTGGAACTCGGCCCGCACCGGCACCCGGCCCGCCGTGTCGAACACCACCCGCATCGTCGTCAGGGCCGAACCGCCGAGCGGCCAGTCCGTCTGCCGGATCACCCTCCCGCGCTCGTCCTGCACCGGCTTGAGCGGCGCCGTCGCACCGAACGGCGCCGCCGTCACGCGCATCGCCTGGAGCTCACGCAGCAGCGGGGCCGTCACCGGAGCGGCATGGCGCCACGCCGCGTACAGCCCCTCCGCCACGCGCGGATCGAGCGCGGACAGCACCTGCGCGCCCAGGTCCGATCCGGGTGCGAACAACCGCTGCGCCGTGGGCGCCTGGGCCCTCGCCGGGGGTTTCACCTCGCGGGTGCGCAGCGCCGGCAGAACGGCCCCGAGGGCCCGCATGGCCGCGTGACCAGGAGTTCCTTCCGGCTCGGGCACCGGCTGCGAGGGCTCCAGGTCCGCCGCCCGCTCGCGCAGCTCGCCGACCACGGCCTCCAACCGCTCGAACCAGGCCGCGACCTCCTCGTACGGCGCGGCGATCGCCTGCGCCTCGGCCAGCCGCTCGTGCGGGTCCGCGAGGCGCCGGGCGAACCGCGCCGGGCTCGTGATGCCCTCCAGGTCGGCGCGCAGCGGCGCCAGCACCTGCTCGTCGAACGTCTCGATGAGCATGCTGACGGGACGCGGATTGGGGTTGTCCGGGGTCGGCTCCCCGTCCTCCACGTCGAACGGGTCCTCCGTGATCCACCGGCGCAGTTCGGCCACCAGCTCGGTCAGCGACGGCGGTGCCGACCGCGGCAGCCCGATCGCCGTCACGTCCTCGTCCCGGTCGACCCGGACGCGGGCCACCGGCAGCAGCACAGGCTCCGCACCGGCGAAGACGAACAGCAGCCTGTCACCGGTCCGCAGCGACGTGCCCGTACCGGACACGTATATCTCCGACCGCTCGCGCAGGTCCTCCGGCGTGAGCAGGCCCGGCCGCCGCCGGCGCACGGCCAGCTCGTTCCACGCCCAGCGGGCCGTCAGGTCCTCGCTCGTCTCGAAGGTCTGCGACTCCTCGCCGGCGGACGCGGGCACGCTGTTGCTGCGCGACCCGCGTGGGATCAGCACCTCCGTGTCCCCGTCCCGCGGATCACGGTCCAGGGTGTACGCCAGGTGCGTGTCGGCCGCGACACCGGGCCGTGCCCGGTGCCCCACGAGCCGCCCCAGCAGAGCCAGCGACCGGTGCTCGTTCGCCGTGCGCAGGTACCCCTCGTCGGCGATCCGCTCGGAGTGGAAGGTGAGCAGGTCGCCCACCACCGCCCAGGCGTCCAGCAGCGCGATCGCCGGGTCGTCGGGCGTACGGACGGTCAGCCCCCGTAGCGCCGGGTAGGCGGGCGAGGCGAGCCGGTCCAGCATGGCCGCCAGGAACGAGCCGTACTCACCGACCCGGTAGTCCAGGGCCGTGCGCCCCGGCGGGTTGTACAGGGCCTTCGGCGCATGGCGCTCGTCGTGCCCACCGCAGCCGCAGCCGCAGTGCCGGGAGCCGCTCATCGGGCACCTCCGCCCAGCTCGATCGACAGTCGGCCCAGCTCGGGCCGGTCGGGGTCGTTGTCGCAACGCGCGATCTCCAGCGGGCCGAGCCGCAGCACGCCTGCCTCCAGTGCCGTGTCGTCCGGTTCGTGGAAAAGCCGGGCCAGCCGGGTCACCCGGACGCTCCGCACGCCCTGGACGGCCGCCGCCACGGCCACCAGCCGGCTCAGCCGCACCGGTTCGCCGAAGGTCAGCGCGTCGGGGTGGAAGAGCCCGAGCCGCCCACCGGCCAGCCGGCGGCTGCCCAGGACCCGGTACAGCTCGGCCAGGATCTGCCCGTGCTGGTGGCCCGGCGCCGCGCACACCGTCAGCGCGACGTCCAGCGGCACGTGCCGGGCCGGGCCGACGACCAGGTCGTGACCGATCCGGCGGTAGCGCTCCAGGGCGTACGCCACGGAGTCCAGCAGCTCGGGCGACGGGTCGCCGCTGCCCAGCGCGTCGACGGCCACGTGCGCCTCCCGCACACTGCCCGTCCAGCGGATCTCGGCGGCCGCCCGCTGCACGCCGGGCACCTGGGCGGCCAGCGCCGCGTAGTCCTCGGCCGTGACGGCGCGCAGGCGCGTGCGCCTCAGGTCGAGCGGCGCCAACTGACGTACCTGCTCGACCGGTTCGGGCTCCGTGCCGCCGACGGCGGGCAGCGGGTTGCGCACGCCCGCCACCGGCATCGGCGCCCCGGTGTCGGAGTCCTCCGGATCGCGGCACAGGACGAGGTGGTTGATGGCCTCCGCGCCGACGTTGCCGGCCGTCCCGCCACCGAGCCGGTAACGCAGCTCCAGCCGCGCCCCGGGACGGGGCCGGGCACCGTGCCGTCCGTCGCCGAAGCGCAGCGCGATCCGCCCGTCGTCCTCCAGCTCACCGACGACGTGCCGGTCACGCGGGCCGCTGCCCAGCAGGTCGCGCCTCGGCGTCCAGACCTCGTCGCCCTCCTGGCCTTCCGCGAGGGTCACGGCGGGCAGCGCGGCCCGCGGGTCCTGGACGAGCGCGGCGGCGGGCCCCCGCAGCACCGGCTCGTCCGGGTGCAGCCCGGCCGCGTACCGGGGGCCCCACGTGTGGGCGACCTCCCAGGCGATCGACCCGTCCAGCACCGCCCCGGCACGCGCCCGGGCGGTCAGCACCTCCAGGCGGCGCACCTTGGCGGCGAGCAGCCGTTCGCTGCGGTGCAGCAGCTCGCGCAGCGCCCGCACCGGGTGCCGGCGCAGCTCGAGGCGCTCCAGCACCCGCAGCCCGAACAGCACGGTCAGCTCGGCGATCTCGGGCTCGGCCAGCCCGTCGCAGTCGCGGGCGCTGCGCCACAGCTCGACCAGCCGCGCCCGCACCGCGCCCGGGATCGCGGCCAGCCGGTCCGCCTGCCCGGCCGAGACGTGGCCGGGCTCCGGGAACGGCACCGACTGGACGACGGGGGAGCGGGGCAGCACCGGCCGGAAGCGGGGCTCGATGCCCGGGTGGACCACCTGCGCCAGCAGCGTCTCGAGCGCCTCGGCCTGCGCGTACGCCGTGCCGGGGACGACCTTCGCGCGGCGCCGCCCGGCCAGCTCCAGACCGATGCCGGCACGGCCGGTCGCGTCCTCACCGACCACGGTGAACAGCTCCCGCACCTGATCGGCGGTCAGCAGCCGCCCGCCACGCGTCTGCCGGAGCCGAGCGGTGATCAGGGCGGCCGTGGCGTTGCCGTTGTCGGGGTCCCAGCAGCCGAAGCCCGACGGGTCGCACGACCCGAGGACGGCCGGCGCGGGCGGCACGGTGACCGTGTCGGCCGTACCGCCGCAGAAGGTGAGCGAGCGGCCGTGGTCGACCAGGACGACGTTGCCGCGCGCCACGCTCACGTCCTCGACGGGCTCGCAGTCCGGGCCGCCCCGGGTGGTGAGGCAGACCGGGAAGGCGAGCGCGTCCTCCGCCGCCCACGTCACCTCCAGCACCGGCTGGTCGCACAACCGGTCCACGGCCGGGGTGACGGAGGTGAGGCGTACGGCCTGCCGGTGCGCCGGGTCGGCGTCGCCGGGCGTCCCGGACCGGGCGCCCCGCACCTCCTCGATCAGCAGCAGGTCGCCCGGCTCCAGCGCCAGGGCCCGCCGCGAGCACTCCTCGTCCGTCCACCCGTCCCGCAGCGTCGCGGACGTGGCCCCCTTGGGCAGCGCGCACACCTCGCCGCCCCAGGTCCAGAAGCGGATGGTGTTGTGCGCGGGGCGCAGCACCAGCGGCTCGTGCGCCACGACCGGTTCGAACACCTCCACCGAGCCGCGTTCCTCCAGCACCGCGAGGTCCCGGTCGTCGATGACGGTGCCCATCTCCGGCCGGTCGCGCGGCCCGAGCCGCCGCACGTCCACGGCGGCGAACCGGAACGTGCCGGGCGGCAGCGTCAGCTCCCGTACCGTTTCGACGGTGACGAACGCGCGGGCGTTGACGCCGTCGTGCATCGGGTAGTCGATGAGCCGCACGTGCCGGCGTACGGACACCCGGCGGCGGGCGGTGTCGAGGTACGCCTCGGTGGCCACCGCGTCCTGCTGGTAGCCGATCCGGTCGGCGGTGTGGGCGAGCAGCTCGACCAGCGTCGTGCCCAGGTCGGCGGCGTTGCGTTCCACCCAGTCGGGGGCCGTCAGCGCCAGCCGGTCCAGGATCAGCGTGCGGATCGTGTCGTAGTCGCGTGCCGTGTAGTCGATGACGGGCGCGGTGGGGAACACGGGCGGCCGGCCCGGCTGCTCGTCCACGCAGTCGAAGGGCGCCGGGCAGTCGGCACGGAAGGTGAACTCGGCCGAGTGGTACCGCTGGTCGAAGCCCGGGAACGGCTCGGTGCCCGGACGCCCGTACGGATCGGTGTCCACGACCGACAGGCGGTAGCGGGAGAGGTCGCCGGTCCGGTCGAGCGTGACGAGCAGCCGGTCGTCGAGCTCCGGGTCCTCCTCGCGTTCGACGCACACCTCGACGGCCTCGATGCCGGTGATCCGGCGACCGCCGTCGACGCGGATGTTCTCCGGGCAGAGTCCCTCGGGGGCCTTGCCGAGGAACGTCACCGTCAGGGTCAGCCCGTCGTCGCCGACCTCGACCGCGTCCACGCCACCCAGCCGCGCGGCGCGCACCCGGGCGCGCCTGTCGTGTGCGACCGTTCCGCTCATACGGCGCCCCTCCCCTCGAACACCTCGTCGCGCCGGCTCCCGGTGGAGCGCACCACATAGCGCAGGTACACCCGGACCACGTTGTCCTCGCTCACCACGGCCAGGTCCTCCACCTCGATCAGGTCGCCCAGCCAGCGCTGGAGCGAGGCCTGCACCGACAGCTCCAGGGCGGAGGCAAGCTCCGGGCTGTTCGGCGTGAACACCAGGTCCAGCAGCCCGCAGCCGAAGTCGGGCCGCATCACGCGCTCCCCGGGGCTGGTGAACAGCAACTGCTCGACGAGGTCCCGCACATGCTCGTCGTACTCCGCGTGCGCCGTCCGGCCCCGGGCGTCGACCCGGAAGGGGAAGGCGATGTCGGTACGTACGCTCCTCATCGCGACGACACCCCCCGGCCCGCCGGGGTGACGACCGGCGGCCCCTGCGGGACGAGCGCGGCGCTGAAGCACAGCGCGCTCGTGGTGTCGAGCAGCACCGGCGAACCGTCGATCAGCACCCCGTCGCCGGCAGGCGTCCAGCGGACCGTGGCACATGGGTGCGGCACGCCGTCGACGGTGTGCGGGCAGCCGCTGACGGTGAAGACGTCGGCGGCGGTGGGCACGGGATGGCCGTCGATCCGCACCGCGGACGACGGGGACGCGGCGGCCGGGACGACCCGGCCGCCGTGCGGGCAGCCGATCGCCGAGCCGCCGTTCACAAGATTCCCGGACAACACGATTCTCCCCGTTTCCTGACTATGGCTTCTTGGGCACGATCAACCGGCCCTCGTTGATGTTGACTTCGCTGCCGGTCAGCACGATCGACGCGCCCTGGCCATTGGCGACGGTCACGCCCTTCTCGTCGATCTGCACGTACGCCCCCGTGGCGGCCTGGAGGCGGATCCCGGTGCCGCCGGGCACGTCTCCCATCACCAATTTGTGCTGGTCGGACGTCTGGATCACCACGTTCTGGTGCGCCGGCGGGCCCGCCAGCGCGTCCGGGGGCAGCTCCGACTCGTGCCCGTACCAGCACCCCGTCCAGATGGGGTAGCTGGGGTCCCCCTGCTCGAACTCCACCCACACGCCGGCGCCCTCGGCCGGAACCGCGTACTGCCCGGACTGGCGCCCGGTGAACGGCAGGCAGGGCAAGGCCCATGTGGACGGCTCGTCACCCAGCACGTCCGGCACTTTGACGGTGACGCGGCCGATCCTGAGCGGATCCCGGTTGCTCACCACCTGGCCCCGGAACTTGCCGAGAAACCGGTTGTTCGGTCCTGCAGCCATGCAGAGTTCTCCTGGTCCTTACGGTCGCACGGTGGCGCTGCGGGCGATCAGTCCCTCACGTGAGAGCGTGAAGTTCTGCTGGTACGAGCCGGGCCTGATGTTGTGGGTGACGGACTTGACGTAGTAGTCGCCGTCGTACGCCCGGCCGGCGCCGCGCACTCCGACGAGCTCACGCGGCTGGAGCACGTATCCGTGCCGGTTGACGTCCAGTGACCCCGATCCGGAGACCGCGTCGGCGGACGTCGCGGCCCGGGCCAGCAGCTCGGCCTGGGCCTGCTCCGGGGCCCTCTTCGCGGTACCGGACAGCGTCTTCCGCTTGAGGGCGGGCGTGGGGCGCTTGCCGAGCGGCGGGCGCAGGGGATTGATGTCGGGCTGCGGCAGCAACCGGGAGTCCCGTGTCCGGGGGTCCTGCCAGCGCGCCTGTGGCTCCTCGCGTGCCGTCCCGTCGTAGGCGAACGTCAGTTGGTCGACGGTGGAGTTGACGTCCATGTTGACGTTGAGCGCGTGCTGCCGCCGGCCCAGCCGGCGCTCGGGCCCCCAGTAGGCGAAGGACTCCTCGTGCCCGGGTCCGGGCTCCAGGTAGAAGGTGTAGCCGTTCGCCCGGGCGAGATCGGTCACGTACTGGAGATCGGTCCCGGTCTGGTATTCGACGCGGAGTTGCTCGCGTGGTGGCTGATGGACGTGCTCCGGAACGACGCGCGGACGGATGCCGTAGTCCGCGTACCTGCCGATGATCCTTCTCACCCGTTCGGAGGGAGGCAGGTTCGGGTAGCGATCGGTCCGCTCCTCCAGATCCATGAGGAGGGTCAGGTCCTCGCCGGTGACGGTGAGGGTGGTCTGGCCGGGGACGTTGCTCACCCCCACCTCCTGCCGCACGATGAGCCCGTCGAGGATCACGGTCGACGTCCCCTTGATCGAGGTCGTGACGATGACCCGGGTCCGGGGGTCGAAGAACCCCTCGGGCAGCAGCCGGTCGGTGATCAGCCCTCGTTTGGTGAGGTCGAACGCCAACTGGAACCCGCTCCGTTCCCCGGCGGTCATGGTGATCTGCGCGGACAGCAGAGCCTCCGCGACCTCGGCGGGGACGGGCCGGGTGAGCCTGGGGCCCATGTGCAGGGTCAGCCGGACCGGCCCGCCCCCGACGGGCGTCTCATCAGCCATGGAACCCGCCCGCCCGGGGTATCCGGATCTCCCGTCCCGGCTCCCCGGTCAGCTCCCGCGGATCGAGTACGGGATTGGCGTCGGCGATCTGCCACCACTGCCCCGGATCGCCGAAGTACCGCTGCCCGAGGTGGTCCGGGCGCTCACCGCTGCTGACGGTGTGCGGCGCGGTGTCCCCGCCTTCCTCGTCGGCCGGCAGCGGCGGCAGTAACCGCCGCTTGGTGTACCGCACCTCGGTCCCGTCGGGCATGTGGTGCACCCCGATCTCCGCGTCGTGGTACCGGCTGGTGCGGGAGTAGGGGTGCGACCCGGGAATCGCGTCCAGCTCGCTCTCGTAGGGCTCGCTCACGCCTACAACCCCCGTCCAAGTCCCAGTTCGGCCAGCCGCCCACCGCGCGCGGCGGCGGCCAGCCGCTCCTTCTGCGCCAGATGCGCCAGATACAGGTCGGCCCCGCGATGCCCGGCCGGCAGATCGCTGACGCTGAGCACCTTCATGCCGATGCCGAGGCTCGCCCTGATCGGATTGAGATCGACGTCGAACGCCGACTCATTGATCGACAACTCGGTGAGCCGCACGGGCATCACGCGCTTGCTGCCCCAGGTGAACAGCGTCAGCGGCACCTCGATCGGGCTGATCTCGATGGCCCCCTTCTTCGTCAGCCGCGACGCCTCCCGCAACTGCGCGGTGGTGGGGTGCACCAGCATCTCCAGCGTCGCCAACTGCGGATGGATCCCCTCGGGCGCGGCCACCTCGAACTGATCGGTCGCGTCGATCTCCGCCGTGAACTTCCACGTCTCCTCGGCGGGCCCCTTCAGCCGCAGCGCCTCGTTCCGGTCCCCTCCACTACCGCCTCCGCCGGCGTCCCCGGACCCTCCGGCGGCCTGCGGGGCGAGGGACCGCTCCAGGGTGTCGGGGTTGAACTGCAGCACGATCACCCGCTGGGGTGTGCCGCGCTCGGGGTCGACGACGACGATGCCGGAGCGGATGGGCTTGGGTATGTCGGCGTAGCGGGTCACAGGCGGGCCTCCAGTCGCTGAAGCAGGTCGGTGTAGTCCCAATCGGGAAAGAGGTCGGGAAATACGTCCAGCATGCTTGTCAGCCGGTTCCGCACATCGGCGAAGTCGGGGTGTCGCAAGGACACCTCATCGGTGAACAGGTACTGCCAGCCGAGGACGCCTTTCGTCAGCGCGACTTGTCGAACGTACTGCGGATAGGTGAGATCAAGGCGCACGTACTGCTTGTCCCATCCCTCTGCCCGGTTCAGGTCCATGTCGTAGTACCAAATCTCCAGCGGTTCGACGTGGGGCTGGATGCGAATTGCTGCCAGCTGGCCGGTCGCGGCGATAGGGGTGTCATCGATGACGCGGAACTCGGCGAAGAGCTGACGCTCCGCATCGCTCGAACCTGGCCAGGCCAGCTCCGGAGGGCTCTGGAGGACCGCTGTGAAGAGATCCGTGATGCGGAACTCCCCGTGCAGTTCAGGCAATCCCGACGACCCATCCGTGCGCCATCGGTTGGCCAATTCCGAGATCCGCGGAGTGTTCCGGCAGAGGGCGCGGTCGAGAACGACACCCTGCCAGTCCGGGAGGTAACTGAAAAGGGCTGGCGGCTCCTCGAAGATTTCCCCCAGGTCGCCCGTCTTTGCCCGGTCCACCGAGAGGTGCGGAGTCTCCATGACCTCCTGCTGTGCTCGGAGGAGCTGCTCTTCGATCTCCGTAGGTTGACGCATGCCTGTGGTTCTCCGCTCGGCCCGTGATGGTCAGTACTCAAGGTGCTGCTCTTGTTCCGCGACGCTCAGGGCGATCATCCCGGCGGTGAAGTCCGAGATCCTGTTCTTTCGTTTGTCCGGCAAGTCGTGAAGGCGCTTTGCCAGTTCCACGGTGTTCTTGGGCGGAGCGGCCGCCGGGCTCCCGTCGCCCTCCTTCGTGCGCGCGTCGATGATGGCGTCGGCGAACGACGGGCTGATGTTGAGCATTCTCACCAGGCGGCGCTGACTGTCGCGGTTCACGAAGACCTTGCTCGTGCGTCCCCTGGGCTGCGGCGGTTTTTCCAGAGGACCCACGGAGAAGGCGAGACGGCCACGACCCACAGGCACCTTCTCGTTCCACTTGTTCGACTGGCGATCGTGCTTGTACGTGCCCCACTCGGCGGAGATGGTGTTGGGAAAGCCCTTCACGGGTCCCGTGTGATAGGTGAGGTCGATCTTGTACCAAACCATCCTCAGCCCGTCGGCCCTGGAAGGGTCATTCCGCCGCATCTCCTTTTCGGGGAAGACCTCGATCCCATGCTTGAACGTGGGGTTGTTGACCGTGTTTCTCGCCGGCACGAGGTTGGATCCGCGAGCCGGACCCCCCAGCTTCTCGGTGAGCAGGTGCATGCGCACCCACCGGGTGCTGGCAACAGTGTTCAGGTCGTACTTGTTGAGGTGCCGGAACCCTATGGGCTCCTGCAACTGCGCCTTGTGCGACTTCTCTCCCCTTGCTTCGGCATACAACCTGTTCAGGTACTCGGCCTTGAAGTTCCCGGCGAGCCGGTTATCTGCAAAATTCGGTACGCGAGGGGCCGGCAGGTCGGGATCCGGTTGGTTCTCCAGGTAGTCCGTCTGCTCGACGCTGGCCTCGTCCGCGGCTTCCGTGTAGCCCGGCGTCGCTGTGGCCTGCGGGTTGAGACTGGCCACGACCCTGAAGTCCGGGTAGCCCTGCCTCTCCAGTGCGGTGAGCCGGTACCAGCGTTGCATCGTGGCGAGCATGCGCTGATGAACGGGGCGCGAAAGGCCCTTCGCCAGCCGGCCTCGGAGCAGCGGGCGAATACGCGCCACGATCTTGGCGAGCCGGTCCGCCTTTGAATCCTTGGACTTCTCCTTCTTCGTGCGTAGATTCTGCTGCCTCTGCTTGAGATCCATGCGCCGCTTCTTGTCGTCGCGCATACGGTCGCGCTTCTTCTTGAAGAAGTCCCGGATCTTCTTGCCGCTCTTCTTCAGCGCCTGCCCGACCTTGCTCTTGCGCAGCTTCTTCCCGAGCGTCTTGCCCGCGTTGCGGATCTTCTTCAGGGCCGACTTGACCTTGCCCTTGATCTTGTCGAGGGCCTTGCCCAGTGGGGACTTGGGCTTGCGCGGCTTCTGGCGTTTGGGGGCCTCGACCTCTTTCTTCTTCTTCGGCGCCGGGTCGGGGGACTTGTCCTTGCGGAGGTCGGGGGCCCGGTCGGGGCGGGACTCCGGGCGGGACTCGGGGCGTTGGCGGTCGCGCTGGGCCTCCGATTCCTCGCGGCGACGGTCCCGTTCCCGGTCCGGGGTGCGGCTCGTCGGGCGGTCGGTGACCGTGTCCTTGGAGGGCCGGTTCGCGGAGGGCCCCCGGTCCGTCGGCGTGGAGCGGTTCTTGGGGACCCGGGGGCCCCTCGGCTTGGCCGGGAGCGGGGGCCGGCGCAGGGCCTCCTGGGCGCTGCGTACCGCGCCGCGCGCCTTGTTGACCGCGTCGCCCGCCGCCTCCTTCGCGCCCTTGCCGGTCTTCTTCAGGCCCCTCATGATCTTCTCGGCCATCGCCTTGAGGCGCTTGCCCACGCCCTTGGTCGCACCCGTGAGGCGGATCATCAGGAAGTTGGCGATGAAGTCCAGCAGCGCCACGATCCCCGCCGCGACCGCCTCCGCGAAGAGGCACGCCGCCGGGCCCGCCTTGACCGCCTTGAGGTAGGCCCAGAACTTGCTGAAGGCCGACAGGATGGAGCTGAGGCTCTGCCACGCCGCCATCAGGCCCTGAACGATCGTCAGGATCGCGCCCGCCGCCGGCACCAGCATCGAGACGACCTTCTCGATCACGATCGACGCGATCATCATCGGCAGCGACGCGATGATCGCGTCCCACGCCATCTTCCCGATCTGCTTGACCGAGACGCAGCCCTTCACCAGGACGTCGATCACGGCCTTGCCAAGCCCGAGGATGCCCTCGACCTTCGTGTCGAACCACCGCTTGACGCCCGTCTTGATCGCGCCCCACAGGTGGTCCTGGATACCGGTCTTCGCCGAACTGCCCGCCTTGCCCAGCCAGCCGCCCGGGTCCGGCGCGATGTCCGCCACCAGCGCCGCGAACTTGCCCAGCGCCTCGATCGCCGCCTGCGCGAACTTGATCGCGCCCAGGATCACCGCCTGGTACGCCTTGATGACGGCCTTCAGGCCCGCTTCCAGGACGTCGAGCAGCTTGTTCAGGCCCGCCGCCAGCGCGTCCAGCAGCGCGTTCACGGCCTTCTTCAGGCCGTCCGCCAGTCGGTTGACCGCCGCGATCGCCTTGTCGCGCAGCCCCTCGATCGCCTTGCGGAACTTGTCCCGCAGCTCCGGGAAGGCCGCCAGCAGTACGTCACCGATCGCGATCAGCGCGTCCGCCAGCACATTGATCGCCTTGATGGCGAGGTCACGTACGAAGTCGATGGCCTTGTTGGCCCACTCCTTGAACGTGTCGATGATCGAGTTGACCGCCTTGCGCGCGGCGTCGAAGACCTTGGTGACCGCGTCCAGGATCGCGTTGAAGGCGCTCTTCACCTTGTCGGCGACCCAGCCGAGGAAGCCGCCCGAAGGCTTGTTCTCCTCCTTCTTCTTCTCGGCCTCCTTCTCCGCCTTCTCCCGCTCGGAGTCGATCCGCTCGTTGTCCTTGTTCTTGCGGTCCTCGACCTCCTTGTCCTTGTCGTCGCGGGCCTTGACGATCTCCTTGTTCTTGGCGGTGTGCTCCTTCTCGGAGTTCTTGTCCGCCTCCTCGATCTTCGTGTCCTGCTCGGCACGCCAGTTCTCGCGCTCGCGCCGCGCCTCCTCGGCGGCCCGGCCCCGCTCCGAGGTCTGCTTCGCCGCGTTCTGGGCGACCTCGCGGTCGATCTCGGTCTGCTTCTCCCGCTTGGCCTGCTGCTCGCCCTGCTGGTGCTCCTTCTCCTTGGCGGCCAGATCGCCCTGCGCCTGCCCCGCCGCACCCTGGATCTCGCCGCCGCGCTCCTGTTTGGCGACGGCCCCGACGCCGGGCTTGGGCGCCGCCGACCTCGCCAGGGCGCCGCCCTTGCCGCCCGCGCGGCCCGCCGCCCTGCCGACGAGCTGCTCGCGCGGCGCGTCGGGGAAGATCTGGTCCTCGCCCAGCGGCTTCGCCGCGTCCTGACGCCCGGTGTCCTGGAGCTCGGACTGCTTCTCCTTCAGCGCCCTGGCCTGGTCGTCCGTACGCTTCGGATCGCTCGCGCCCTCCAGCCGGATCTTGGGCGCCGGGCCGACCGTCTTGTTGCGCAGCTCAGGGTCGACCGTCGGCACCGCGTCGGCGGCCGCGTCGACGCTCTTGGCGTCCTCGGGGCTCAGCTCCTTGCCCGCCGCCGGCACCGGAGGCGGCGGAGTGCTGTCCGTGGGCTTCTGCCCCTGCGCCTTCTCGCTGCCCTTCGCCCGCTGCTTCTCGCCCTGCTCCTCGGGTCCGATCCGCTCGACCTTGCCCGTCACCTGTGCCGCCGGCGGCGCCGCCTCGGGCGGACCCGACATGGTGCGCGGGGCGCCCGAAGGACGCTCCCGCTTCGGCGGACTGGCGTCCAGCCGCCGCTGCTCCTCGCCCACCTTGCGGTCCGCCGCCCGGTCCACCCCGGGCATCGCGGCCGCCGCCTGATCCGGCGCCAGTTTGCTGACCGTACCGATGGCGGCCTTCGGGTCCTGCCCCGAGACGTCCGGCGGCTCCTGCTGCTTCTCCTCCGGGGCCGCCTCGCCGCCACCGCCACCGCCGCAGCTCCCGCCGCCCTCGTCCTTCTCCGCCGCGGGCTCCGGCGGCGCACAGCCGCCGCCGTCCTTCTCCAGCGACGCGTCCGGCCGCGCCTTGGCACCCTCCGGTGCGGGAGCGCCCAACCGCCCCGGCGCGTCCGCCTGTTCGGCGGCCGGGCTCACCGCCGCCCGCGTCACCGAGGGCGCCCCGCCCGGACCGGTCGCGGCGCTCGGTCCCGACGTACCGCCGCTGCCGCCGACCACGCCGCTCGGCGCGGCGCCAGGACCGCTCTCCCTGGGGACCTGGCTCCGGGGCGCGGACCCCTCGTGGTCGCCCCGCTCCGAGTCGGCGACCCGCCGCGCGGCGGGGGAGGGGCGGCGGTCCTCGACCGAGCTGCGCTCGCCCCGCGCACCCGCCGGCGGCGCGACCGGCGACGACCCGGGGTCCGAGCCCGCCGCCCCCGCCGGCTTGTCCGCCGCCGCCCCCTGCGGCAGCCCCTTCGCCGCCTGCTGCTCCTGGCGTTCCTGCCGCTCCTTGCGCTCCTGCTCCTGGTCCGCCGCCCCACGCGCGTCCGGGGAATCGTCGTCCGCGTCCGCACCCTCGCGCCCGTCCTCCGGGCCGCGCTGCGCCGCCTCCTGCTCCTGCTCCGGATCGCGCTGTTCCGCCTCCGGTTCCGGCTGCTGCCGCCCGTCCGTCTCCGGGTCGGGACCGACCTCCTGCTCCACCGGCTTCTCCGGCTGGAGGTCCTTCTCGGCCCGGTCCCCGGCCTCGGCCGCGGGCCCGCCCTCCGGCTGCGGGGCCTCGCCCTCGACCGGCCCCACCTCCGCGCCCGGAGGCTTGGCCTCCGCCTCCGGGGCGTCCTCGTCCTCTTCCTCCTCCGCGTCGTTCTCCCGCTGCTGCTGGACCTGTTCGGCCTTGGTCGGCGGGGGAGCGGGGAAGGTGGGCATGGCGGCGTCCGGGTTGTCCGCGGTCGGCACGGACGACACGTCCAGGTCGGTCGCCGGCAGGTGGTCCTCGGGCTTCAGCTCGGCCTCGGCCCCGCCCGCCCCCGGCGTACGGGCCGCGTCCTCGCCGCCGATCTCCCTGTCCGCGCCCGGCTCCAGGCCGAGCGGCTTCTCCGCCTCCAGCGGCTCGCCCTCGTCCTCGTCCTTCTCGTGCAGGCCGTGCTCGGACAGCGCGCTGTCCCGCTGTTCCGCCCGCTCGTCGACCTTTTCCGGGCGTACGGGACCGGGCTGAGCCTTCGCCTTGGGGTCGACGTCCTCACGCTTGGCGCCGTTCGCGGGCTTCGTCGCGTCGTCCTTGCGCTTGCGCTTGTCCGCTCCGGGGGCGTTGGCCTGTTCGGGGTCCCGCTCCTCACGGTCCCGCTGGGCCCTGCGTTCCTCCTTGGCCTGCTCGGCGCCCTCCTGGCGCTGCTCCGCCCGCTCGTCGGCGGCCTCGTCGACGCGCTGCCGGTCCTGGTCCTGCTTCTCCTGCTCCTGCCGCTGCTCCTGCTCCGCCCGCTCCCTGGACCGCGCGCGCTCGTCCTCCTGCTCCTCGCGCCGGGCCGCCTCCTGGTCCTCGGCCGCCGCGTCGGCGCGCGCCCTGCTCCGCTCGCCGCCCTGCCGTTCGTCCCGCGCCCTGGCGTCCCGCCGCTCCTCGCGGGCGTCCTCGGCCCGCTTGTCACCGGACGCCCGGTCGCCCTCCTCCGCGCGCCGCCACCGGGCGCGCTCGACACCCAGCTCCTCGAACAGGTCGATCTCCGGGCCGGGCACCTCGGCGGGGCCGAGCTCGACCGGCCCGACCGCCGACTCCTCGGCGAGGTCCAGCAGCCGGTCGTACTCGTTCGACAGCAGCCGCACTTCCAGCCGGTCGAGCACCGAGTCCTGCAAGCCCGGTGACATCCGCGCCAGTTGCAGCCGGACCCGTCCCGACAGGTCGGCCGGGTCGCCGCGCAGTGAGCGCAGCACGCCGTTCGCGAGCCGGTCCACCAGGGTCGCCGGGTCCAGCTCCTCCATGCGCCGGCGGTCGGCGTCCACGGTGGCGTACCGCAGCCAGCCCGGGGTCTCCTGGCCCGGCTCGACGTCCGGCGCGTGGCCCTCTCGTACGAGGTCCTGGGCCGCCGACTCCGCCTCGCGCTCCACCGCCTGCTGCGGCAGGCTCACCGCGCCCGGGTCGCGCCCCGCGCGTAACGCTCCCAGCCCGTGCGGGCTCTGCACCGTGTGCAGCAGCTCGTGCGCCAGCAGCCGCTGACCGTCCGCCGTCCCCGGCCGGTAGGCGCCCTCCCGGAAGAAGATGTCCCGGCCGACCGCGACCGCGTCCGCGCCCAGCATGTCCGTCAGCGCGTCCGCGTCCCGGTCGGTGTGCAGCCGGACCTGGCCGAAGTCGTACCCGAGCCGCTCCTCCAGCTCCCGACGCACGCCCAGGTCCAGCGGCTGACCGGCCCCGCTGACGATGTTCTTCGGCTCCGGCACGCGGGAAGTGGCCCGCTCCTTGCGCTTGCGGCGCCGTTCCTTCTGCGCCGCCGCCCTGGTGTCCTCCGCGCGAGAGGTGCTCATCGCGGCTCACCCCGCCCCGACAGCCCCGCGTGCACCGCACGCGCCAGCGCCTCGCCCAGCCGCCCCGGCGACGTCGTCGCGGGCAGCGGCGGCAGCCCGGACAGGGCGTCCAGCGCCCGGCCGCCGTCCGCCGCGAGCGGCACGCCCCGCTCCCGTACGAGCCGGGCCAGCTCCGCCTGGAACGCGGCCGACACCCGGTCCGGGTCAAGCCGCCCGAAACCGTCGAGCACCAGCTCGCCGATGTCGACGCGTACCGTGCGCGGTGACTCGTTCAGACCCATCCGTGGACCTCCGACGGCGTCAAGGAGCGGTCCAGCTTCAGATATTCGGTACGCGCCGCCTCCAGCATGTGCCGCATCCCCAGCCGCTCGCCCTCCTCGGCGGCGAGGAACGCGCCCGACAGCGCGATGTTGCGGATCGAGCCGCCCGCCACGGTCAGCCGGGCCAGCAGCGCCGGGTCGATGTCCTTCATCGGGGCGCGCGACGGCAGCACCCGCCGCCAGATCTCGGCGCGTTCGCCCTCGCCGGGGAAGGGGAAGTCGACGACGAACCGGATACGGCGCATGAAGGCCGTGTCCAGCGCCTGCTTCATGTTGGTGGTGAGGACCGCGAGGCCCCGGTACGCCTCCATCCGCATCAGCAGGTAGCTGACTTCGAGGTTCGCGTACCGGTCGTGGCTGTCCTTGACCTCGCTGCGCTTGCCGAACAGCGCGTCCGCCTCGTCGAACAGCAGGAGCGCGCCGCCGCGTTCGGCGGCGTCGAAGACCTTGCGCAGGTTCTTCTCGGTCTCGCCGATGTACTTGCTGACCACCTGGGACAGGTCGATGACGAACAGATCCAGCCCCAGCTCCCTCGCCATCACCTCGGCGGCCAGGGTCTTGCCCGTGCCCGAGCCGCCCGCGAAGAGCGCCGTGACGCCGAGCCCGCGGCGCAGCGTGGCCGCGAAGCCCCACTCCTGGTACACCGTGGGGCGCTGCCGCACATGGGCGACGATCTCGCGCAGCACCCGCACCTGACGCTCCGGCAGCACCAGGTCGCCCCAGCCCGCCTGCGGCTCGATCCGCCGGCCCAGCTCGTCCATGCCAAGCCGCGCCTCGGTGAGCCCGGCCCGCCAGGCCAGCTCGCGCGCGTCCAGCTCGTCCTCGCCGGGCAGGTCCCGTACCACCGCCGCGCCCGCCGAGCGGATCAGGTGCGGCGGCAGCGCGAACTGCTCGACGAGATCCCGCAGGTCCTCCTCGGACACCTCCGGTACGTCGCGGAGGGCGTCCGCCCACAGACCGAGCCGCTCGTCGGTGTCGAGCGCCGGTACGCCCACCCGTTCGCCGCGTGACCGCGCGGTCGGCCGGGGATCGGCACTGGACACGACGAGGGGCACGGCGGCGCTCTCGATGAACGCGTCCGTCGCGGCGGCCTGGTCCCGGTCCAGGTCCCCGACCTCCACCAGCAGCGCGGCGGGCAGCAGGATCGCCTCGCGCTGCCACAGCCGGGCCAGCCGGTCGCGCTCGGCCGGGTCGGTGGGGATGTCGTCGGCGGCCATCGCGTACAGGCCGAGCCCGGAACGCCGGGCGGCCGCGGCGGCGATGTCGGCGCGCGACCGGGGGTCGCCGCCGACCAGTTCGACGCGGAGCGGTGCGTCCTGCCCGGCCGGGTCACCCCAGGCGGCCGCGACCCGGTCCGCCGCCACGTCGTACGAGGCGGGCAGCGACTCCGGCACGGCCGCCCGCCGCAGCAGCCCGTGCAGCCGGGCGTCCAGATAGGGCGCGCCCGCCAGGAAGTGCAGGATGCGTTCGTCGAGCCGCAGCCGGGACGTGGTCAGCCGGGTCTCGTCGTCCAGTTCGACGAGCCGCCACCGGCGCAGCGGCCCGACGGGCGTCAGCGCGCTCCAGTGCGGCTCGGCGAGCGCGGCGAGGGCGAGCGCGAAGGTCGGATGCGCCCGCTCGGGATCACCACAGGCGGCGGCGCACCGGCTCCCGGCGGTGGGGTCCAGCTCGGCGGCGGCGGTCAGCAGGACGACGTCCCGCTCGAACGGCGTGAGCCCGAAGCACGTCACCAGCGCGTCGAGCGTGCCGGGCCCGGGGGCGGGGGCCGCCGCGGTCGTGACCTGCCCGGCCGGCTCCCGGCGCGCGGGACGCTTCCCGGCCGCGTCACCCCCGGGCGCCGCGCCGGTACGGCGGTCAACGGGACCGCCCGCCGCGCCGGAGCTCCGGTCACCGGATTCCGGTGCGCCGCGTCCCGCGTGCCGCGCACGTGCCGCGTGAGCGTCCACCCGGGCGAGGACCGCTGCGACGGCCGCCGCCAGCGCCCGGCCGTCCGCGCCCGTGCCTTCGCCGTACGTGCTGCCCATGCCCTCACCCGCCCCCGTGTCGCGCACCGTGCCTCAGCCCTCCTTGGTCGGGGCTTTACGGGAACGCGCCGGAGCGGAACGCTTGGTGGCGGCCCGCTTCTTGGCGGGAGCGGCGGGCGCGGCAGGCGCTGCGGGGTCCTCCGAAGGAGCGTCGTTCGAAGGGGCGTCGTTCGAAGGAGCACCGGCCTCCGGCACCTCCGCACCCGGCGGCACCGGCGCACCCGGCGCGCCGAACGGCAGCACCCGTACCGTCCGCTGCTCCACCGGCTTCGCCGGGACCGGAACCTCGCGGCCGTCGATCAGCACCAGCGACGCCTGGTACGCCACCGACAGGGTGTACGGCGTCTGGTGGAGCATCCCCCACAGCTTGGACGTCTCGTCGACGTCCATCACGGTCGGCGTGAACCGCACCTTCTGCTCCGACCGCACAAGGTCGCTGCCGGCCAGGTACGGGCGCTGCGCGGCGAGTTCGATGAGCTCCTTGGGCAGCACCGGTATCTCGTGCAGGGTCCGCACCACGCAGCCGATCAGCCGCTGGCCGACCAGCTCGGCCTCCTCCCCGTACGCGCTGATCAGGTAGTGCAGGTCCAGCGCCGCCGCCGGGCGCTTGATCAGCGTGCCGTCCGAGGAGCGCGTGGGCAGGTCGTAGTGGCGCATCGAGGCGTTCGGGGTGACCTGGTAGAGGAAGACGTTGATGGTCGGCTCGACGGGCGGCTCGGCCGGGGGCTTACGGGTCTCGACCTTCACCGCGATGTCCATCTCGGGCGAGAGGTTGTTCCCGATCAGCAGCGCCAGGGCCTGGGTGACCGTCGCGACGGCAAGTGCGTTGCTCATGACCTCAGTTCCTCTTCTCGCCGCGCGTCAGGTAGTCGTCCAGGGTGAGCGCGGGCGCGCGCCGTCCCGTGGGACCGGGGCGGTCGCCACCCGGGCGGGGCGCGCCGGGTGGCGGGGCCGCGCTCACTTCGAGGCGGCCGATCTGTACGTGGACGACGCGCTCCGCCGCCCGGGGCGCGCGCCGCCCGACGCCGCCCAGACCCGCGCCCCGGGCCGCCGCCGTGTCGGTGTCGCGCGGCCGCGCGGGCGCCACCGCCCCGGCCGGGGGCGCGGGCGCCACGGTGGGTGCGGCCGCGCCGGGGGCCATCGCCCGGGGCGCGCCGTGCGGGCCGGGCGCCGGCCCCGTACGCCGTGCCGTGCGCGGCACCCGCGGCGCGCCGGCCGCCACCGGGCGCGGCACCGGCCCGGTGTCCGCCGCGGGCCGCAGCAGCGGGCCGGTGCCGGACACCCGGTGAGCAGCGGACCGGTCCTGCTCGCCGCCTGGCCGGGCCGTTTCCCGCACCACGGTGTGCCGGTCGCGCACCACCTCGCGCTCGTGGCGGATCAGCTCCGCCGGCCCGAAGGCCGGTCCGGGCGCCGACGGCAGCAGCGGCGCGGGCTCGTCCGGCTCGGGCGGAGCCGTACGCAGCGCCTCGGCCCGTTCGAACGGTCCCGGCAGCCGGGGCCGCACCCGCGCCACGCCCCCGGCACGGCCCTCCGCCCCGGGCACCGGTGTGTACCGGGCGAGCAGCCGGTCGAAGTAGTCGGGCTCAGGCATCCGCGCACAGCTCCAGGTAGTAACGGCGCCGCAGCGGGCTGAGCGCCAGGATCTCCGGCTCGCTCCACCCGTAGGCGGTGGCGAGCAGATGGACGTCGAGCAGCAGGTCCCGCGCCCAGTTGTCGAGTTCGGCCCACAGGTAGGAGGTGATGTCCAGCTCGGCCGGGGTGGCCTCGCCGCACTCGGGGCACGCCACGTCCAGCGTGACGTCGGCCACCGGGTCGGCTTCCCCGGCCGCCTCGGCGAGCCGCCGCTCCACGTGCGGGGGCAGCAGTTCGCCGAGCCGCTCCGGGGCGACGGCCCGGCCGCCCCGTTCCGCCGACACCGTGCACCGCGCCAGCAGCGCACGGCGCGCGTGAGCGGGATCGGGAGCTCCGCCCGCCGCCGCGAGGTCGGCGACGGTGGGCAGCCGGAACTCGACCACCCACTCGCCCTCCTCCACCCGCAGCGGCCCGCCCGCCGCCGAGCGCGACGCCCGTGCGCCGAGCGCCGTCGCGTCGAGCTCGAACTCCATCGCCTCGCCGCACGACGCGCACTCGACGCGCACCTGCATGCGCTCGCCGAACAGGGCCCGGCGCAAGGCGTACAGGTCCGCCTCCCGCTCGCCGACCGGCATCGACAGCAACTCGTCGGTGCCGGCCCCGGGGCGGGCCGCCCGGTGCAGCAGCAGGGAACGTCCCCAGGCGGGCTGCGCCAGTCCGGCCTCCCAGGTGGCGAGCAGCTCGGCGGGCCCCGCCGGCACCCCGGCTCCCGCCGGCACCCCGGCTCTCGTTGGCATCCCGGCTGCCGCCGGCCCAGCCGCACGCGTCATCCCTCAGCCCTCCGGTGCGCCGGTTCCGTTCAGGCCGGATGGGTGAACGAGGGCTCGACCGGTTCCTCCACCTCGTAGTCCCGCTCCCAGCCCTCGCATTCGAGCTTGACGCTCTGGATGGCGACGGCGTTCGCGTTGGCGTCGAGCTCGCCGAGCACCTGGTACTCGCTCACCCACGCCCGGTACAGCTTGTGCGAGACGGCCACCTGCCCGGCCTCGTTGAGGACCTGGATGATGATGTCCTTGCGGAAGTCCCGCAGCGAGACCTCAGAGCCGAGGCCGGCACCGACCTGCCACACCTTGTTGGCCCAGCGGTCGAATTCCGGGTCGTGGGTGACACCGCGCTCCAGGGTCACGCCCTCGAATTCGGAACGGCCCGGCGATTTGCGCGGCGAGCTGGGATCGCCGCCGTGGCGGTGTTTGACCACTTCGGTGGTCCGCTTCAGAGGACTGATCTTGCTGATGCCCGCGACCGTCCGACCGTCCCAGAGGACCAGGAACTTGAAATTCTTGTACGGGTCGAAGCGATGGGCGTTTATCCGGAACTCAGCCATCGGATTCCTTCGTGATCCTTTTCCTTGGCGACGAGGGGGCGACGAGTGTTACGAGAGGTCGAACTGCCCGGCGACCTGCTGGATCCTCACGATGACGAACTCCGCGGGCTTGACCGGCGCGATGCCGACCAGGACGTTGACCACGCCCCGCGCGATGTCGGCATCGGTGGTGGTGTCCTTGTCGCACTTGACGAAGTACGCCTCACGCGGCGTGCCGCCCTTGAAGGCGCCCTGACGGAAAAGGTCGTTGAGGTACGCCGACGCGTTCAGCCGGATCTGCTGCCAGAGCTGCTCGTTGTTGGGCTCGAAGACCACCCACTGGAGACCCCGGTACAGGCTCTCCTCGACATGCAGGGCCAGCCGGCGCACCGGGACGTACTTCCACTCGCTGCTCTGCGCGTCCGCGCCGTCCAGCGTCCGCGCGCCCCACACCAGCGGGCCCACCACCGGGAACGTCCGCAGGCAGTTGATCCCCAGCGGGTTCAGCAGCCCGTTCTCCCGGTCGGTGAGCTTCACCGTCAGCGAGCGCACCCCGGCCAGCTTGGCCTCGGTCCCCGCCGGCGCCTTCCACACGCCGCGCTCACCGTCCGTACGGGCGATGACGCCGGCGATCGCGCCCGAGGGCGGGAAGGCCCGCAGCCGGCCGGTCAGCGGGTCGGTGAGCTGCGTGTGCGGGAAGTACAGGGCCGCGTGGTCGCTGCGTACGGGGTCGAAGGCGCCCGTCCCGGCCCGGGCGGCGTCCACGCTGCCCCACGTCGACGGCGCGTCCACCAGCAGGAAGATCCGCCGCTCCCGGCAGAGCTGCTCGGCCGCCGACAGCACGGTGACCATGTCCTCGGTGGAGTCGTACGCCGCGAGCTCCGGCAGCGACAGCAGGTTGACGTCGTCGACGTCGCGCAGCGCCTGGAGGCCGGTCTTGCGGGCCTCGCTGCCGATGAGGTCGCGCGGCCCGGGTGCGTCGCCGTCCTTGCCGCCCGCCAGCGCGAAGACGGGCGGGTTGACCGAGGCCTCCAGCCCGAGGTCGTTGGCGCACTCGCCGATGAAGCGGACCACGTCGTCGGGGTCGAGGGACCCGGCGACCACCTGGAGCCGCCGCCCGAAGGCGGTGACCTCCGCCCCGGCGAAGGAGTGCTTGCCCGGGGCGTCCGGCAGGGCCCGCAGCTTGCGCTCCAGGAGCAGGGCGAGCTCGGTGACGTCGGCCGGCGGTTCGCCGTCGTGGTCGGGCTCGTAGAGCGTGAACTCGCGCTCCACGTCGCCGATCTTGACCTTCAGCTCCACTTCGAGGTTCGGCAGTTCGGCCGCGAAGGGCTTGGAGACCGTGCCGGAGGGGTCGGGCCGGTCCTCGTCCAGCGCCTTGACGCGGACGAGCGCGGAGCCGGCGTTGACGACCGTCTCGACGAACCGGCCGTGGCCGGGGCTCATCGACAGCCCGGTGAACGTCTCGCGGGCCGCGCCGCGCGCGTCGAGGACGTGGAGGTTGAACGTCCTGTCGGGGGTGGGGGTGTCGTGGTCGACGGCGACCCGCAGGCCGGAGCCCCAGACGCCGGGCTCCTTGGCGTGGACCTCCAGCACCGGGCACTCGCTGTGGCCCTCGGTGGAGTCGAGCGTGACGCGGGCCTCTTCACCCGTGCCGGCCTTGGCCACGCGGACGATCACCGCGACCGAGCCGCCGTTGCCGAAGAACTGGTGCACGGCGTAGCTGACGGCGCTGCGGGAGGTGAGTCCGCCGAAGCGGCGCTCGAAGTCCGCGAAACTGGTGATCCGCACCGGCTGGTTGAGCGGACCCCGGCGGGTGTGCCCCACGAACGCGGTCACCGAGGTGGTGACCGAGGCGATGGTACGGACGCTGCTGGGAAGTTCTTCGATGTATACGCCGGGATAGCCCATATGCGTCGGCATTCCCCCTCCATTCCCTTCGCGCACCAAGAGATGAGGAGGGGAGGAGAGCACCGCGCACGCGGGTCATGGATACGCGTGCGCGCTCTTCGGTCTTTCCCCCGTCACACACCCCGTGCGATATCGGTCTCGCAGGGCCATTGGCATGCGCGCCTGCTGATGGCTCCTGATGCCTGAGTGCCCGTGTGAGTCTGGTTCGCCGCCCGCACCATGGTCAAGGGACCCTTTCGGTCAACCGGCGATCACCGTGTGTGGAGTTACGTGGAGGCGGTTCGGCAAGGTCAGCGGGATATCGCCGGAGGGATATGAAGACCCAATTCACCAACGCTTCACAGGAAAATCCGCGCCGGGGTGGGAAACCGGCCGAATGGCAATCCGCCCGGCGCGCCGCCTTGTGTCCGGTTGACACGGAATCGTGCCGGAACGCCGCCGGGGCCGGCCGCGTGCGTCGCGGCCGGCCCCGGCGGGGAGAAGCGGGTCGGTCAGTACGGACCGTTGACGTTGTCGATGGAGCCGTACCGGTCCGCCGCGTAGTTGCAGGCGGCGACGATGTTGGCGACCGGGTCGTAGGCGTCGTTCGCCGTGCCCGGCACGTGGTAGGCCTCGAAGGTCGGCGCGATGACCTGGAGGAGGCCCTTGGAGGGCGTGCCGTTGATGGCGTTGATGTCCCAGTTGTTGATGGCGAGGGGGTTGCCCGAGGACTCGCGCATGATGTTGCGGTGGATCCCCTCGTACGTACCGGGGATACCGTGCTGCGCCATGATGTCCAGCGCCTCCCGGATCCAGCCGTCGAGGTTGTCCGGGTAGGAGGCGGCCTTGGCGGCGACCGGAGCGGCCTTGCGCTCGGCGGACCGGTCGGCCCGCTCGGGCGCCGAGGAGCGCTGGGCCGGGGCCTTGGCGCCGATGGTCAGCTTGAGGCCGGGGCGGATCAGGGACGGGTCGGCGCCGACGGCCTTCCGGTTGTCCTCGTAGAGCTTCTTCCAGCCACCGCTCACCCCGTGGTCCCTCGCGATCTTGGAGAGGGACTCGCCGGCGACGACGGTGTGCGTTCGGGGGGCGGCGGCCTTCTTGGCGGCGGCGGGCGCGGCGGCCGGAGCGGCGGCCGTGATGCCGGCGGTCACCGAGTGCGCGGCGCTGGTCGGCGCGGCCGCGGCGGTGGTGGCACCGATCATGGGGAGCGCGAGTGCGGCGCCACCCGTTCCCGCGGCGACGAATCGGCGGGTGAGCGGACTGTTCTTGGGACGGCGGTGCTTACCCTTTGCGGGCATGGGGCGTTCCTCTCCGTCGCCTGCGAGGTGAGCTGTCGGGTTCGGACTGGAGATGCCCGGCCGCGGTGTCAGCGCGGCTTCACCCCGAGCCGTTCCGGTGTTCCCCGGACCGGCGGCTTACCTGGGTCCCCCGCTCCTGCCGTACGTACGTGAGTGGTGGGTGCGGTTTCCGGACGGCGGCAGGATTCGGCGGTCCATCCGGATTGAGGGTGACCGTAAGCGAGAGGGGTCGCGGGGAACAAGGCTGGAATTGAATGCCCGGGCCCTTCTCCGCGCACCTGGCGGGCCGTCAACTTTGCTGCTGAAAAGCCGAAACAAGGCCCCGGGAACGCCGAGGCACCGGTGCGGGGCGGTGATTCTTGTCACGCGCGGCAATGTGGGGTGACAAGTCGCTTATGTTCTACGCAATATGGGCGGTGTCGGCTTTAGTCATGAAACGCCTATAAGGGAGAAAATGGGGCGGAAGGTGCCCGGGAGTGGGTGGCGCCGCCGGTTACTCGCGAGGAACACCAGGCGTGAACTAAGGTGAGCGCCCCGATCGGCTCCCCTGTGGATCCCAGGACAAAACGGTCCTGGCCAGGTCGATCGAAGGATGTCCTGTCAACCAGGACGCACATTGCAGTGCAGGGCGACGTGATGTCGGCAACTCCGCCAGACGTCGGCTCCGTACGGGCCGACGAGCCCTCGTCCTGTCACCCGGGACTCGAGGTGTTGGCCCTTCTCTCATTCACCTACCTCGCGAAGGCAAGGCAGAGATGGCACGAGTCTCCCGACAGCACTCCGGCAAGCAGACGCATCCCGTCGACGAGCTGCTTCCCCTCCCCAAACTCACCCTCTACGGCTTCCAGCACATCCTCGCGTTCTACGCGGCGGCGGTCATCGTCCCCGTACTCCTCGGCAACGCCCTGGGGCTGTCCCGGGAAGAGCTGGTCTACCTGATCAACGCGGACCTGCTGACCTGTGGTATCGCCTCGATCATCCAGGCGCTCGGCGTCTGGAAGGTCGGCGCCAGGCTGCCCCTGGTCCAGGGCGTCACCTTCACCGCCGTCTCACCCATGGTCGCCATCGGCATCGGCGCGGGTGGCGGTACGGCCGGTCTGCTGGTGGTCTACGGCGCGGTCATCACCGCCGGTATCGCGACATTCCTTTTCGCGCCCTTTTTCGGGAAGTTGGTGAAGTACTTCCCGCCGATCGTCATCGGCACGATCCTCACCATCATCGGCATGACCCTGATACCCGTGGGGCTCCAGGACGCGGCCGGCGGCGCGCACCTCATGGGGGAGCCCGAATACGGCTCCGGGAAGAACCTGGCGTACGCCCTCGGCACCCTGCTGCTCATCCTCGCCGTGGTCCGCGTCGGAAAGCCGTTCCTCAGCAGCCTCGCCGTCCTCATCGGGCTCGTCGCCGGCACCGCCGTCGCCTGGCTGCTCGGCGACGCGCACTTCGGCGCCGTGAAGGACGCCGACTGGTTCGGCGTCAGCACGCCCTTCCACTACGGCATGCCGAAGTTCGAACTGCTGCCCATCATCGCCATGGTCGTGGTCATGCTGATCACGATGGTCGAGACGACCGGTGATGTGTACGCGATCGGCGAGATCACCCGTAAGAAGGTCGACAGCGACACCGTCACGCGCGCGCTGCGCGCCGACGGTGTGGCGACCGTTCTCGGTGGCGTACTGAATTCGTTCCCGTATGTGGCCTTCGCCGAGAACATCGGACTTGTCCGGATGTCAAAGGTGATGAGTCGTTTCGTGGTGGTCGCGGCCGGTATCTTCATGATCGCGCTGGGGCTCCTGCCGAAGGCCGGAAGCCTGGTCGCCGCGGTGCCGCACCCCGTGCTCGGCGGCGCGGCCATCGCGATGTTCGGCATGGTCGCCACGGTCGGCATCCAGATCCTGGGCAAGGTCGACCTGCGCGAGGAGCGCAACGCCCTCATCCTCGCCGTCAGCCTGGGCGCCGCCCTGCTCCCCACGGCGGTCGCGCCGTTCTTCGACCGCATGCCGGACGACGTGCGTGCCGTCCTCGACAGCGGTATCACCCTGGGTGGCCTCACGGCGATCGTGCTGAACCTGTTCTTCAACGCGTTCTCGCGCCGCAGGGCGATGGAGATCGACTGGGAGGACTACGAGGACGACGGCACGCCGCCACCGCCGGTCGGCGCCGCCAGGCTCTGACCCCGGTGGGCCGTCCCGTGCCGCCCCGAGCCTCCGCCCGCCGGGCCGGCCGCCGACTCCGGCCCGGGCGGGCGTCCGCACCGGGCGGTCCGCATGGGGCGGGCACAGCGGGCGGTCCGCATGGGGCGGGCAGAGCGGGTGGACCGCACGGGGCGGGCAGAGCGGGTGGACCGCGCGGGCGGGCTCAGCGCAGCGGGCGGTCCGCATGGGGCGGGCACAGCGGGTGGACCGCACGGGCGGGCTCAGCGGCCCGTCGCGTCGAACGGGGGCTCCTCGCCCACGTCGCCGATCAGCTCCCAGAAGTGGTCGACCAGCCGGTGCAGGTAGGCCGAGCGCTCGGCGGCGACCTCCTTGAGGCGGGAGTCGTCGTTGCGAGCGACCAGATGGCCCATGTAGCGCTCGGAGAACTCCGCGAACTCCGCGTGCATCGTGCGCAGCGCGTCGCCCACCAGCGTCTCGTTGACCACCACGATCTCGGCCACGGGCGCCACGTGGACCTTCCAGCGGCCGTCGATGGCCGAGCGCAGGTGCCCGGCCAGTTCCTCGCCGCGGCCCATGATGCCGACCAGCTTGCGCAGCGACAGACCGAGGGCGTCCACCAGCGCCCTGGTCTGCCGCAGGTCGCCGTCCCACTGCTGCGCCGCCTCCGCCTTCCGGTACTCGGCCGGGTCCATCCCGATCCGGTAGGCCAGCCGCTCCGCGCTCAGTTGCCGGGCCAGTCGGTGCTCGGCCAGCGTGCGCGGCTCGACGCCCATCAGCGTGGTGGACGAGCACCACAGCACATCGGCGAGGGCGAAGAGCTGGGGCTCCGACGGGACGTGGGAGCCCTGCTCCCAGGCGGCGACCAGGTCGGGGTGGACCGGGACGCCGCACGCGGCCATGGAATGGGCGACCTGAACGGTGCTCAGGCCCATGCGGGCCCGCGCCGCTCTGGCCTCCGCGGGGGAGAACGGAGTGCTGTACACGAATGAAACACCTCGCTGCACCCGGCGAGCGTAGGGCGCTTGGGGGAGAGGGGACCGGTGGATGAACATCCAGGAGCGGGCAGATTAACAGATGGCCGACTCGTGCGAATGCCCAGATTTCCCTTCGATCGCAAGGTGTACTCCGCTTTATGGGGTGTAAAGGGCGGATGAACGGTCCAATCCTCTCCCTGATCGAAGGGTGGCTGTCCGTTAGCCGGAAGCTGCCGGCCGGTAGTCGGACACCCCCGCCCCGGCGTCTATGCGCAACGAGGTGACGACGGCGGCGTGGTCCGAGTAGAAGGGGCCAGGTCCGTGCTGCGGAAGGCGGGTGTCGACCGTGTGGGACCCGGCCACCGAGACGCCCGCTCCCCGCGCGAACACGAAGTCGATCCGGTCCGGCGTGATCATGTAGTCGTACTCGGGCAGCGGACTCCACGTCCGGCCGGCGGCCGCGCAGACGTCCGGGTTCGCGGCCCGGTAGGTGTCGGTGAACCCGGCGTCGGTCACCACCTTGGTGGCACGCAGCGCGTAACGCAGGCCGAAGTGGTCCGGGCACCCGGCGTACCGGGACGTCCAGTCGGCGGCCGGCAGGGTGTTGAGGTCTCCGGCGAGGATCACCGGATCGGTGTTGCCGGCCAGCATGGCGGGCAACTGCTCGCGGATGATGTCCGTCACCTGTGGCAGTTGCGCGCCCGACTCGGCGTCACGCACCTCGGCGGGCGAGTACGGGACCGGCCGGCCCGCCCGTACCGCCACCGCGTTCGCGTCGACCATGTCGCCGATCCAGGGGTTGGTGTACCCCAGCCACATGTCGAAGAGGCTGACCTGCCGGCCGCTGGGCAGCTCGACCCGCACGCCGCCGAAGTGGAAGTCGCCCACCACCCCCCCGGACGGCTTCGGGTAGACCTTCGTGACCGGATAGCGCGTGAAGATCCACAGGTTGTCGCTGCGGCCGGCGGTGATACGGGTCGCGCTGTACGCCCCCTTCCCGGCCCGCTGGGTCAGCCCCTCGCGGATGACGTCCGCCGACCCGTACGTCTCGACGGAGAAGAACACGTCCGGGGCGATGGCCACCACCTGGTCCACGACCCGGGGCAGGTTCTCGGCACCGCCGAGGCCGTCGTTCCTGCCGCCGTGGAAGATGTTCCACGCGAGCACGCGGACCTCGTCGGCGGTGGCGCGGCCCGAGGCCGACGCCGGAGCGGGTATCAGGAGGAGCCCGGCGGTGAGCGCGGCACTGAGCGCGAGGACGGCCGGGCGGCGCCATGCGCGGCGCACTGTTCCGAGAGTTCTCATGATGCCAACCAACCATGCCCACATGGCCGTTGGGAGACCGGCGGACGACGGAAAGCGGCCGGAAGTCACCCTCTTGTCGATCAGTCGATTCCGCCGGACAGTACATGCATGGCGATCGTTGTGCTGCTCGGAACCCTCGACACCAAAGGCCTGGAGTACGGCTGGCTGCGCGACCGGCTGCTGCGCCGGGGAGTCGGCGTCCTCGTCGTCGACGCGGGCGTCATCGGCGAACCACGGATACCCGCCGACGTCCCGCGCGCCGAGGTGGCCCGGGCGGCGGGCGCCGACCTGGAGCGGCTACGGGCCGAGGGGGACCGGGGCGCCGCCGTGACCGTGATGGCCCGGGGCGCCGCCGAGACCGTGCGGCGGCTGCACGAGGAGGGCCGCCTGCACGGGGTCCTGGCCATCGGCGGCAGCGGAGGCACGTCCATCGCGACCCGGGCCATGCGCGGACTGCCGCTCGGGGTGCCGAAGGTGATGGTGTCCTCGATGGCCGCCGGTGACGTCTCCGCGTACGTCGGCTCCGCCGACATCACCATGATGTACAGCGTCGTCGACATCGCCGGGATCAACCGCGTGTCCGCGCCCGTCCTGGCGAACGCCGCCGACGCCGTCGCCGGCATGGCCGAGGGCTTCGCCTCCCGGGAGCCCGCGGCCGGCCCCGGCCCCGGCGAGCGGCCGCTGATAGCGGCGAGCATGGCGGGCGTGACGACGCCGGGCGTCGACGCGGCCCGCGAGCGGATGACCGAACTCGGGTACGAGGTGCTGGTCTTCCACGCCAGCGGGGCCGGCGGCCGCACCCTGGAGTCCCTGGCCGGGCAGAAGCTGTTCGCCGGCGTCCTGGACCTGACCCTCTGCGAGCTCGCCGACGAGCACTGCGGCGGCATCCTCACCGCGGGCCCGGACCGGCTCGCCGCCGCCGGGCGCCACGGGATACCCCAGGTGGTCGGCCCGGGCGCGCTCGACATGGTCAAGTTCGGCCCGGCCGACACCGTGCCCGCGCGGGTGCGCGACCGCGACGTACGCGTGCACAACCCCTCCATCACGGTGGTCCGTACGACGCCACAGGAGTGCGCCGAACTCGGCCGCCTGGTCGCGGCCAAGCTGCGCGCCGCCACCGGCCCGACCGCCCTGTGCCTGCCCCTGCGCGGGCTGTCCACCCTGGGCGCGCCCGGCGGGCCCTACCACGACCCGGACACCGACGAGGCGCTGTTCGGCCCGCTCCGCGACGGCCTGCGGGGGAGCGCCGTGGAGGTGGTCGAGGCCGACACGCACCTCAACGACCCGGCCTTCGGCCGTGCCGCCGCCGACCTCCTGCACCGGATGATCACCGCGACCCGGACGGATCGGCCTGCCGTGGCCGCGCCCGTACATGCATCCGCTCGCCCTGACGCCCGAACAGGCTGAGCACCTCCACGGCGCCGTCCCCCGTGCTGCCGAACCAGTGCGGCAGCCGGGTGTCGAACTCGGCGGCCTCGCCCGCGCCCAGCACCAGGTCGTGGTCGGCCAGCACCAGGCGCAGCCGCCCGGACAGCACGTACAGCCACTCGTACCCCTCGTGGGTGCACGGCTGCGGGGTGCTCCGGTCGGGCGGCAGGATCATTTTGAACGCCTGCTGCGGGCCCGGCTGCCGGGTCAGCGGCAGCACGGTGGTGTTGCCGTGCACGGTCCGGGGCGTGAGGCGGACGCGCGGGTCGCCCACCTCGGGCGCGCCGACGAGTTCGTCCAGCGGGACCTGGTGGGCCTGGGCGATGGGCAGCAGGAGCTCCAGGCTGGGGCGGCGCCGGCCGGACTCCAGGCGGGACAGGGTGCTCTTGGAGATGCCGGTGGCCTCCGCGAGCGCGGTCAGGGTGACGCCGCGCCGTGTCCGGATGCCCCTGAGGCGCGGGCCCACCTCGGAGAGGGTGCGGGCGATGGCGGCCGAGTGTTCTTCCCGTTCTTCCACGCCGCCCATTAATCCCCACCGTCCCCCGAACGGCAAAGAAAGTTGCCGTTTCCGGGAACGGCCACCGGGACGGCACCGGGACTTCAGCAGGACGTCACCAGGACACGTCGTCCAGCATCAGTTCGACCGGCTGCCGGGGCCCGGCGGCCGGGGACTGCTCCGTCCACATCACCTTGCCGGTCGGCGTGTACCGGGTGCCCCACCGCTCGGCGAACTGGGACACCAGGAACAGTCCCCGCCCGCCCTCGTCGGTCGTGGCCGCCCGCCGGAGGTGCGGGGAGGTGCTGCTGCCGTCGGAGACCTCGCAGATCAGGCAGCGCTCGTACAGCATCCGCACATGGATCGGCTCCGAGCCGTAACGGATGGCGTTGGTGATCAGCTCACTGAGCATCAGCTCGGTGGTGAACCCGAGGTCCTCCAGCCCCCACTGCTCCAACTGGCGTCCGCACGCGGCCCGGACACGCGCGACGGCCGCCGGGTCCGGGGGCACGTCCCAGTCGGCGACACGCGTGCGGTCCAGCAGGTTGGTGCGCGCCACCAGCAGCGCGATGTCGTCCCGGCGGTGCGGCGGCAGCATGGCGCTGAACACGGCCTGGCACGTCTCCTCCGGCGTCCGGTCCGGGTGCCCGGACAGCGTGTCGCGCAGCACGCGGAGGCCGGTGTCCACGTCTCGGTCGCGGTACTCGATCAGTCCGTCCGTGTAGAGGACGAGCTGGGTGCCCTCGCGCAGGTCCAGCTCCGCCGTCTCGAACGGCAGGCCGCCCAGGCCCAGCGGCGGGAAGACGGGCACCTCGGGGCAGTCCACGGTGCCGTCCGGCAGGACGAGGGCGGGCGCGAAGTGCCCGGCGGTCGCCACGCTGCACCGGCCGGCCACCGGGTCGTAGATGGCGTACAGGCAGGTGGCGCCCGTGATGGCCTCGCCGTCACCGTCGGCGCCCTCCTCCTGGTCGATCCGGGACACCAGCTCGTCGAGGTGGCCCAGCAACTCGTCCGGCGGCAGGTCCAGCGCGGAGAAGTTGTGGACCGCCGTCCGCAGCCGGCCCATCGTGGCGGCGGCGTGCAGGCCGTGCCCCACCACGTCCCCCACGACCAGGGCGACCCGGGCCCCGGGCAGCGGGATGACGTCGAACCAGTCGCCGCCCACCCCGGCCTGCGCCGGCAGATAGCGGTACGCGATGTCCAGCGCGCCCTGCTCGGGCAGGACCCGGGGCAGCAGGCTCCGCTGGAGGGTGACGGCCATGGCGTGCTCGCGGGTGAAGCGGCGCGCGTTGTCGATGGCGACGGCGGCACGGGCGGCCAGCTCCTCCGCGAAGGCCAGGTCCTCCTCCTCGAACCGCTCCGCACGCTGCGAACGCCAGAAATTGGCCATCCCCAGCACCACCCCACGCGCCTGCAACGGCACCGTGATCAGCGAGTGGATCCCGTACGCGAGCGCCTGGTCCGCCCCGGAGGGGTCTTGCGCCCGCCAGCCGTGGGCGACGTTCAGATCGGCCTCCAGCACCGCGTGCCCGCTGGCCAGGGCGGCCGCCATCGGCGTGGTGGGGACGGCGAACCTGATGAGGTCGCCCACCGGCTGGAGCGGGTGGTCGGCACGGATGCCGCTCACCGCCGTGCGCCGCATCTCGGTGTGCGTGCCCGTCGGCTCCTCGCCGCGCAGCACGGGGTCCAGCAGCTCCACCGTGACGAAGTCCGCGAACCCGGGAACCGTCACCTCCGACAGCTCCTCCGCCGTCCGCACCACGTCCAGCGTCGTCCCGATCCGCACCCCCGCCTCGTACAGCAGCTTCAGCCGCTCCCGGGCCACCTCCGCCATCCCGGACACCGCCCGCAGCTCGGTGGTGTCCCGGAGCGTGGCCACCGTGCCGGACGCCCCGCCGTAGGGCGCCGTGGGCCGGGTGTTGACGGCCAGCAGACGGTCCCCCGCCAGGTGCACCTCGTCGGTCACGGTACGGCCCGAGGCCAGCAGCTCGGCCGTGCCGGCGTCCAGGCCGAGTCCCGTGACGGGGCGGCCCTCCGCGTCCGGCGGCAGCTCCAGCAGCCGGCGCGCCTCGTCGTTGGCCAGCGTGAGGCGCCCGTCGTCCCCGATGATCAGCACGCCTTCGCGCGCCGCGTGCAGCACCGCGTCGTGGTGTTCGTACATCCGGGTCATCTCGGTGGGGCCGAGGCCGTGCGTCTGGCGGCGCAGCCGCCGGCTCACCAGCGCCGAGCTGCCGACCGCCAGCGCCAGCGCGCCACCGGCGGAGCCGAGGAGCACCGGCAGGTGGCGGTTGACCGCGTCGCCGACGTTCTCGATCGAGACGCCCGCGCTCACCAGGCCGACGACCGAGCCGTCCGCGGCGGTGACGGGCACGACGGCGCGGGCCGCGTCGTTCGGGGCTCCCTCGAAGATCTCCGTGAACGCCGTCCCCGCCGCCGCCCGCTCGACGTCCTCGGCGCGGCTGCCGATCAGGGACGGGTCGTTGTCGGCGACGCGGGTCCCGTCGGGCGTCATCACCGCGATGAAGTCCAGTCCGGAGCCGTCCCGGGCCCTCGTCACCGACGTCTGGAGCGCGGCGGTCGGGTCGGGGGCCCTCAGCGCCGCCACGGTGCCCGGGGCGTCCGCGAAGGACTCGGCGGCGGCGAGGGACCGGTTCTGGGCGTCCTGCTCGCTGTCGTACCGCGCCTGGAACGCCAGCCCTATCACCGCCGCGGTGATCAGCAGCACCGCGACCAGGATCTGGAGGACCAGCACCTGACCGGCGACGGTACGCACGCCCAGCAGGGACCGCACACCTTCGTGCGGCGGGCGCCGTGCCTTCCCGGGGAGGAGCCGCTGCGGAGCGCCCGGCACGCGTTCCGGGGACGGGCGGCCCGACGCCCGCCTGGTCCGTCCGAGACGTCCGCTCATGCCCCATTTCTAGCACTGCATCCTCGCCCGGAGCGACCCACAGCGGCCCGTCGTGGCGGCGCGGGGCGTCACCCCGAGGCGCTCGTGGCCGCCGGCACCCGCCGGAGGTGTTCCCCGCCCCGGTGAACACATCGGGCGCGGCGCGCGTACCAACGGGCGGACGCGTCCCCCGGTCGCCGACGGCAGCCGGAGTCCGAACGACCAGCAGGAGCAGCGGAGTTGAGTCACAGGCGCATACCCAAGCGAAAAGCCGTCCTCGCGGGAGCGGGGGCGGTCGGCATTGCCGCGGCGGCGATCCTGCTGCCCAACGCCAATGCTTCCCAGTCCGGCCCCGAACCGGGCCAGGTCACCGCCAAGACCATGAGTGCCGCGTCCGCCGCACAGGTGGCCCGGCAACTGGGCCAGTCCCTCGGCGACTCCTACGGCGGGGCGTACTACGACGCCGCCAAGCGGCAGCTCGTCGTCAACGTGGCGGACGGCGACGACGCGGAGAACCGCCGGGTCGAGCAGGCCGGGGCGGTCGCCCGGCCCGTACAGAACAGCACCGGCGAGCTGACGGCGGCCACCCGGACGCTGTCACGCGAGGCGGGCATCCCCGGAACGGCGTGGGCGCTCGACCCCAGAACGAACCAGGTCCTCGTCACCGCCGACCGCACGGTCACCGGCGAACGCTGGGACACGCTGGAGTCGGCGGTCGCGTCCCTGGGGAAGGGCATGGCCCGGATCCAGAAGTCCAAGGGCGAGTTCAAGCCGTTCGTCGACGGCGGCGACGCCATCTTCGGCGGCGGCTCGCGCTGCTCGCTCGGGTTCAACGTCACCACCCAGGACGGGCAGAGCGGGTTCCTCACCGCCGGGCACTGCACCGCCGCGTCCCAGGAGTGGGCGGACGAGAACGGCACGCCGCTCGGTACGGTGCAGCAGAGCGTCTTCCCCGGCGAGGGCGACTTCGGCCTCGTCACGTACGACGACGCGGGCACCGAGGCCCCGAGCGCCGTGGACGTGGGCGGCGGCCGGAAGCTGGAGATCACACAGGCCGCCGAGGCGGCGGTCGGGCAGCAGGTCTTCCGGATGGGCAGCACCACCGGGCTGCGGGACGGACAGGTCACCGGCCTGAACGCCACCGTGAACTACCCGGAGGGCACCGTCACCGGACTGATCCAGACCGACGTGTGCGCCGAGCCCGGCGACAGCGGCGGCTCCCTGTTCACCCGGCAGGGAGAGGCGATCGGCCTCACGTCGGGCGGCAGCGGAAACTGCGACGTGGGCGGTGAGACCTTCTTCCAGCCCGTGACGACCGCCCTCGCCGCGGTCGGCGCCCGCATCGGCGACGGCTGACGCCCGGGCATGCCCCCGGCGCACGAGGGCCGGGGGCTACGCGGACGGGATGAGCAGCAGGGGCATCCACCGCTTCCGGGGGGCGTCCGGCCCGGAAGGGGCGGGGCGGGGGCCGCGGCGGCCGCGCACCATCAGGGTCAGCGCGGCCATCGTGACCGCGGTGCCGGCCAGGCCCATGGGCGTCACCGGCCGTCGCTGTCGCCCCATCGTGGGTCGTCCCATCGTGGTCCTCCCTCGCTCGGTCCACCGGACAGCGTCCCCCGCCGGGGCCCCCGCGGCAGCCGCACGGGCCCGGGCGGGGCCACAAGCCGCTCGCCCGGCCTAGTGCGTCACCGCCCGGGATTCGGCCGGCCGGGGGAATCCGGGTGTCTCCGCACCGGCCGGGGCGGCCGATCCAGCAAGGTGAGAGGCATGTCCTCGTACCCATCCGCCGACGTGACGCCGGTCGCCCCCCACTCCCCGGCGCTGCCGGGACCCCGCATGGGCACCCCGCTGGCCGGGCGGGTGTTCACCGCCCTGCACGACCGGAAGCTGGTCTACAACGCGTGCTGGGAGGACCCGGCCCTCGACCGCGCGGCCCTCGCCCTCGGGCCCGACGACCACGTCCTGGTCATCACCAGCGGCGGCTGCAACGCGCTGGACTACCTGCTCGCCGGAGCCGGCAAGGTCACCGCCGTCGACGTCAACCCGCGCCAGAACGCCCTGCTGGAACTGAAGGCGGCCGGCATCCGGCGCCTGTCGCACGCCGAGTTCTTCGAACTCTTCGGCGCCGGGCGCTCCCTACGGGCCCGCGAGATGTACCGGGACACACTGCGACCCGACTTGTCGCCCTTCGCGCGGCGGTACTGGGACGGCTACATCGACGCCTTCGCCGGCCGGGGCTGGCGCAACTCCTTCTACTACCGTGGCACCTCCGGCTTCCTGGCCAAGGGCCTGATGCTCTTCCTCCGCCGCTTCCAGGGCCTCGGCCCGCACCTGGAGGAACTGCTGGCCGCCCCCACCCTGGAGCGGCAGCGGCACATCTACGAGTCCCGGCTGCGCGACAAGCTCTGGGCGCCGGCGAAGCTGGCCGCACAGCCCCTCGCCCTCAACCTCGCCGGGGTCCCGCCCGAGCAGCGCCGGGAGATCGCCGAGGAGTACGCGGGCGGCACCGTCCAGCTCGTTCACGACGGGTTCGACGCGATCTTCGGCAGGCTGCCCATCGCCGACAACTACTTCTGGCGCGCCTACATCACCGGCTCCTACACCGCGACCTGCTGCCCCGAGTACCTGAAGGCCGCGAACTTCGCCCGCCTCCGGGACGCCCTGCCGCGCCTGGACGTGCGCACCGCGTCCGTCACCGGGTTCCTGTCGGAGGACCGGCCCCGGGCGGGGATCTCCAAGTTCGTGCTGCTGGACCACATGGACTGGATGGGCTGGCGCGACCAGCCGGCCCTGGCCCAGGAGTGGCAGGCCATCCTCGACGCGGCCCGCCCCGGCGCCCGGGTGATCTACCGCAGCGCCGGACTGCGCACCCGCTACCTCGACCCCGTACGCGTCACGCACGAGGGCCGTACCCGCAAGCTGACCGACCTGCTCCACCGCCACCCGGAGCTGGCCGCCCGGCTGCACGAGCGGGACCGGGTGCACACCTACGGCAGCTTCCACATCGCCGACCTGCCCTGAAGGGACCCGCATGGGACTCCGGTCCGACCTGCGCACCATCCGTCACATGGCCTTCCCCCGCGTCTCGGGCACGACGCCCGCCGAGCGCATGGAGTCGTACTACCGCTCCACGGCCCACGAGTACGACGCCTTCCGCGAGCGCATGCTGCACGGCCGCCGCGAGCTGATGGGCCTGCTCCCCACCGCTCCGGGAGCCCATCTGGTCGACATGGGGGCGGGTACCGGCAGCAACATCGGCCACCTCGACGAGCGGCGCCGCAAGGAGTGCCGGCGGATCACCCTCGTGGACGTCTCGGCCTCGATGCTGGACGTGGCGCGCCGGCGCGTCGAACGGTCCGGCTGGGACAACGTGGAGACCGTCCTCGCGAGCGCCACCGACTACCGGCCGGATGACGGCCCGGCCGACGTCGTGATGTTCTCCTACGCGCTGACGATGATGCCCGACTGGTTCGCGGCCGTGGACCACGCCCGTGCCATCCTCCGGCCCGGCGGGACCATCGCCGTCTGCGACTTCTACGTCTCGCGCAAGCACCCCGGCGGGGGAGCGCGGCACGCCGCGTGGCGGCGCCACCTGTGGCCCGCCTGGTTCAGCCACAACAACGTCTTCCTGTCCCCGGACCACCTCCCCTACCTCCGCGCCCGGTTCACCACCGGCCACGTACGCGAAGCTCTCGCCCCGGTCCCGTACCTCCCGGCCCGTGTGCCGTACTACCTCTTCACCGGCACCAAGGACTGAAGGGCGGGCCGGGCGGCGGGCAGCCACCAGTTGGCCCGGCCGAGCAGCGCCATCAGGGCCGGTGCCAGCAGCAGCCGGATCACCGTGGCGTCCACGAACACCGCCACGGCCAGACCCACGCCCACGACCTTCAGCAGCAGCAGCCCCGATGCCGCCAGCGCCGCCATGACGACGATGACGACCAGCGCGGACGCCGTGAACAGACCGGCCGTGTGCTGCACCGCCCGCGCCACCGCCTGCCGCGTCGAGGCGCCCGCCTCGTGCTCCTCCACCGTCCGCGACAGCAGCAGTACCTCGTAGTCCATCGACAGTCCGAACGCCACGCACAGCACCAGCACGGGGACGACCGTGTCGGTCACCCCCGTCGCCGTGAAACCGCCGAGCCAGCCACTCAGGTGCCCCTCCTGGAACACCCAGACCATCACGCCGAAGGTGGCGCTCAGGCTCAGGACATTGAGGACGAGCGCCTTCAGCGGCAGCACCACACTGCGCGTGCACCACCCCAGCAACAGCAGCGTCACCACGGCGATCAGCGACAGCGCCGGAACCACCCCGGCCCGGATGGTGTCGCCCAGGTCCGCCAGCCACGCCTGCGTACCGCCCACCAGCGCGGGCACCGGCGAGGAGACGGCCCGCACCGCCCGTACCACCTCCGCGCCCGCGGCCGTCTCCGGACCCACGTCGGTCACGACCGCCGCCCACGCCCCCGCCGCCGACGCGTAACCGTGCCCCGGCTCGGCCGGCCTCACCCGCCGGCCCTCCCGGTACGTCCCCGTCGCCGTCTCCACCCGCGCCACGTGCTCCAGCCGGGCCAGCCGCCTGGCGTAACCGTCCAGCGCGACGGCGCCCGCGCGGGCGTCCAGCCCGGGCAGCACCACCTGCACCGGGCTGAGCGCCTGGTGGTCGAAGTCCCGGCGCACCGTCTCCGTCGCCTGCCGGGTCGCCGAAGCGGCGGGCAGGGCCCGGTCGTCGAACGTGCCGAACCGGGCGCCCGCGAACGGCAGGACCAGCGCGGTCAGCAGCACGCCCAGCACCAGGACCACCGGCACCGGGCGGCGCATCACCCCGTACGCGAGGCGGTACCAGCGGCCGCCGTCCGGGGCCGCCCAGGACCGCCTGCCGCGCACCGACAGCGCGTCGATCCGCGGGCCCAGCAGGAACAGCGCGGCGGGCAGCGCGGTGATCGCGAGCAGGGCGCTCAGCGCCACCACGGTGATGCCGCCGTACGCCACCGAACGCAGCATGCCGAGCGGGAACAGCAGCAGCGCGCCCAGGCTGCCGATCACCGTCAGCGCGGAGCACACCACCGTACGACCGGTGGTGCACACGGTGGCCACCAGCGCCTGGTGCGCGGCCTCCGACCGGTCGCCCTCTTCCCGGTACCGCGCCCGCTCCTCCCGGTAGCGGGCCAGCATGAACAGGCTGAAGTCGACCGCCAGCGCGAACCCGAGCGCCGTGGTCAGGTTCAGCGCGATCACCGACACCGTCGTCAGACCGGACAGCCCGCTCAGGAACGCGGCCGCGCCCACCACCGCGCACAGTCCGACCAGCAGCGCCAGGCCCGCCGCGACGACGCCCCCGAAGACCACCACGAGCACGGCCGCCGTCAGCGGCGCCGCCAGCAGCTCGGTGCGCCGGAGATCCAGCCGGCTCTGCCGCTCGATCGCCAGCCCCACCGGGGTGGCCCCCGTCGCCGAGACCGCCAGCGGACCGTGACGGCCCGTCAGCTCCCGCAGTAGCGGCTCCACGTCCTTGTGCGCCGTCGCCTCACTGCTCGCCACCCGCAGCAGCACCAGCGCCGCGCGCCCGTCACGGCCGCGCAACGAGGCGGGACGGTGCGGCCAGTACGAGCGGACCTCCACCACCTTCGGCAGTCGCCGCGCCCGCTCCGCGAGCCGCGTCCCGGCGCGCACCGCCGCCGCGTCGTCCACCGACCCGCCTGTCGTGGCCACCAGCGTCACGCTCGGGCTCCCGCTGCGGAACGCCGTGGACAGCGTGTGCTCGGCCCGCGCCGACTCGGCGCCCGGCGCCGTCGTACCGCCGTGGTAGAGGTTCTCGCCCACACCCACGGCCGCCACGGCCGCGAGCAGCAGCGCGCAGCCGGTCAGCACCAGCGTACGGACGGGGAAGCGCAGTACCAGTTCGGCGAGGGAGCCCAGCGGGTCGGCGGGCAGGAGGCTCAGGCGCCGTTTCACCATCCCGGACCGCACATGTGTCTCCTCGCCTGGACTGGGAGCCTGGACTGGGACTCCTCAACCTCCCACACGGCCCACCGGGACGCTCGGCGCGACCCGGCGGGTGTACTCGGACGGGGGAAACGGGGCATCAGACCCCGTCGGGCTCCGGATCGGCCTGCGGACGCGCGTGCGACACGGCCCGGGTGTGGATGAACAGGTCCTGCCGGCCGGGCGGTGTGGCGCTGTGCTTGGGCAGCGGCAGCTCGTACCGCACCTGCCGCTCGTGGTCCGCCAGTTGGCGCCGTACGTTGTAGACGCTGCCGAACTTCCACAGCATCCGCGCGAAGTTCGTCTGGCCCCGGGCGAGGTTGCGGCCCAGCACACCCAGGGCGCCGATGGCGTTGCTCAGCCCCAGGTGCTTGCGGTTGAGCACGGCCTGCGTGCGCACGAGCTCCCGGTAGAACTCCTCCAGGGACAGGGTGGTGGGCACGACGGCGTGCTGGATGTCGAAGAGCCGGTAGTCACGGGTCGTCAACTGGCGGGACTCGGTGTGCCAGATCTCGGTGCCCGGGTACGGCGTCATCACCGTCAGGTGCACGATCTCGGGGACGGACAGCGCGAACTCCCGCACGAGACGGAAGCGTTCGGCGTCCCAGGCCGGGTCGACGATCAGGTTGATGGCCACCATGATGCCCAGTCGGCGGGCCGTCTCCAGGGCCTTGAAGTTGTCGTCCGGGCTCACCCGCTTGCGGTAGAGGTCCAGCCCCTCGGCGTCCAGCGCCTCCATGCCGAGGAACATGTACCGCAGGCCGAGCCGCGTCCAGCGGGCGAAGACCTCCTCGTTGCGCAGCAGGACGTCGCTGCGCGTCTCCAGGTAGTACTGCTTGCGGATGCGCCGCCGCTCCAGCTCGGCGGCGATGCCGTCGCCGTGCTCCGGCCGGATGAAGGCCACGTCGTCCACGATGAAGACGTTCGGCTCCCTGATCGACGCCATCTCGTCGGCCGCGCCCTCGGGGGACGCCTTGCGGTAGCTGCGTCCGTAGAACGTCCACGCCGAGCAGAAGGAGCAGTCCCAGGGGCAGCCCCGGGTGAACTCGATCGACGCGCACGGGTCCAGTTCCCCGATGAAGTAGCGGTTGCGCTTGCGCATCAGGTCGCGGGCGGGCCGGGGGGTGTCCAGGCTGTCGAGCAGCTTCGGGGCGGGGCCGCGCCCCTCCGCGCAGACGACGCCCGGGACGTCCTTCAGCCCGCCGTCGCGCGCCGCCGCCAGCAGCGGCTCGACGGCCGGCTCGCCCTCGCCGCGTACGATCGCGTCGACCGCGCCCTCGGCCTGCTCCAGCACGTGCTCGGCGATGAACGAGACGCTGTGGCCGCCCAGGAAGACGAAGCAGCCGGGGGAGGCGGCCTTGGCGTGGTGGGCGATCTCGATCGCCTCGGGGATGTTGGCCAGGTAGTTCAGCGAGATGCCCACCGCCTCGGGCGCGAACGACTCCAGCTCGCGGTCGAGCAGGGAGCGCGAGAGCACCTGGAGGTCCACCACCCGTACCTCGTGACCGGCGTCGCGTGCCGCCGCGGCCACCCGTTCCAGGCCCAGTGGCTCCAGCCGCAAGAAGATCTCCGAGTACATCAGGGCACTCGGGTGAACCAGCATCACGCGCATCTCAGTCTCCAGCCGACGGCGGCACAGGGCAGCTACGTGAACCATTTCTGCCCCTTTTGTCAGATTTCTTGCTGGAGGCACGCCGGGGGCCGGGGATACAGCACGCCCCGTCCCAGGCGCCCCGCGCGCCATCGGCCCCGGCCCGGTGGCGCTCTTGTGGCACGGCCGGGCAGCCGCCAGGGTGAACCCATCCGGCCGTCCCCTCCCGATCGGAGCGACCGTGGCCCCCTACCCCCTGCCCCACCAGCGGACCGGCGACGGACCCCACCCGGTCCTCGCCGTGCACGGCTGGTTCGCCGACCGCACCGCATACGCGCCCGTACTCGCCGACCTCGACCGCACCGCCTTCAGCTACGCCCTCGTCGACCTGCGCGGCTACGGCGAGGCCAAGGACGCCCCCGGCCCGTACTCCACCGCCGAGGCGGCGGCTGACCTGCTGGCCCTCGCCGACCGGCTCGGCTGGGACCGGTTCTCGGTCGTCGGGCACTCCATGGGCGGCAGCGTCGCCCAGCGCGTCCTGGCCGCCGCGCCCGGCCGGGTCCGCCGGCTCGTTGGCATCTCCCCGGTCCCGGCGGCCGGGCTGCTGATGCCGCCCGAGCAGTGGGAGCTGTTCACCGGGGCCGCCGAAAACCCGGGCAACCGCCGCGCCATCATCGACGCCACCACCGGCGGCAACCGCCCCGCCGCCTGGCTCGACCGCATGGTGCGCCGCTCCCTGGAACGCAGCGACCCCACGGCGTTCCGCGCCTGGCTCGACTCCTGGGCCCGCGAGGACTTCCACGCCGAGGTGGCGGGCAGCGACGTACCCGCCCTCGCCGTGGTGGGCGCGCTCGACCCGGCGCTCGGCGCCGAGCTGATGCGCCGCACCTGGCTGCGCTGCTACCCCAAGGGCCGTGTCACCGAACTGCCCCGCGCCGGCCACTACGCCATGGACGAGACACCGCTGGAACTCATCCGCGTCGTCGAGGACTTCCTGCGCGCGGACGGCCCCGCGTGAGCGTCCCCGTGCCGCCCGATGTCTTCGACCCCCGGCTGTACGGGCGCGGCATCCCGCACGACGCCTACCGGGAGCTGCGCGACCGCGCCCCGGTGGCCTGGCAGGACGAGTACGAGGTGCTGGGCTGGCCCGCCGGGCCCGGCTTCTGGGCGGTGACGCGCCACAGCGACGTCGTACGGGTCCTCAAGGACGCCCGCACCTTCTCCTCGCACCTGGGCGCCACGCAGCTCCGCGACCCGGACCCGGCCGACCTGCCGTTCATCCGCCGCATGATGCTCAATCAGGACCCGCCCGCCCACGGCCGGCTGCGGCGTCTGGTCAGCCGCGCCTTCACCCCCGGCCGGATCGACCGCTTCGAGGCCACCGCCCGGCGGCGGGCCCGCGACCTGCTCACCGCCGCGTACGCCACCGCCCGCGACGGGGACGGCACCGTGGACGTGGTCCACCCCGTCACCGACGAGTACGCCCTGCTCAACCTCACCGACCTGCTCGGCGTGCCGAGGAGCGACCGCGGGCTGCTGCTCACCTGGACCGAGCGCGTCATCGCCTACCAGGACCCGGACGAGCCGCCGGTACTCGGACCCGACGGCACCCCCGTCAACCCCCGCTCGCCCGCCATGCTGAAGGAGATGTTCGACTACGCCCAGGGCCTCGCGGCGTACAAGCGCGACCACCCCGGCGACGACGTCATGACGTCGCTCGCCCACGCGGACCTGTCCGACGGCGAGCTGGAGATGTTCTTCTTCCTGCTCACCGTCGCCGGGAACGACACCGTGCGCAGCGCCGCCCCCGGCGGGATGCTCGCGCTCGCCGCGCAGCCCGAGGCGCAACGAGGGCTGCGGGCAGGGCGGTTCGCCGTCGGGACCGCCGTCGAGGAGCTGCTGCGGGTGCACCCGCCCGTGCTGCACATCCGCCGCACGGCGGCCGAGGAGTGCGTCCTGCACGGCCGGCGGGTGCGCCGGGGCGACAAGGTGGTCGTCTTCCACGCCTCCGCCAACCACGACGAACGGGTGTTCCCCGACCCGCACCGCCTGGACCTCGCCCGCTCGCCCAATCCGCACGTGTCGTTCGGCGACGGCCCGCACGTCTGCCTGGGCGCCCACTTCGCCCGGCTCCAACTGCGGGTCCTGCACGAGGAGGCGCTGCGCGTGCTGCCGCCCTACGAACCGGCGGCCCCGCCCCGGCGCCTGGTCTCCAACTTCATCAACGGCCTGAAGTCGCTGCCCCTACGCCTTCTTGGATGAGACCAGCACGCCGACCTTGTCGATGCGGTGCTCGGGGTTGCCCTTGGCGTCCCGCCAGAAGTTGCCCGCCGCGTCGTCCTCGGGCGTCGCGCACGTCGACACGGTGATCATCGCCTTCACCGGCCGCTCGCCCGGCTTGCCCGGGACCGGGGCCCGCTGCTCGGCGAGGGACCGCTCGGAGCGGAAGGACGTCTTACGGGTCTCGGTGATCCGGTACTCGTGGACGGTGCCGCCCGCGGTGACGAAGACCGACTCGCCCACCTTCAGAGCCGGCAGGTCGCGCAGCGGGCCGCCGGCGGAGAGGCGGTGTGCCGTGACGAGGTAGTTGCCGACCTCGCCGGGCCCCACACCGCCACGCGGCCCGTACGGGCTGGCGGCCACGCCACGGTCCTGGATCCTGGTGCCCGGCCAGTCGTCGGTCGTCCCCTGGTACGGCACGACCCGCAGCTCCTCGACGCCGATGGCGGGGATGGCCAGCACGGCGGTCCGGGTGCGCGCCGTCTCATCCGGCGACGGCTCGGGGGAGGGCGCGACGGGGACGGCAGGGGCGGCGGGCGCCTTGGGCGCCTCGGGTGGCGCGGGCTTCGCGGGTTTCGCGGGTTTTGCGGGCGCCGGGTCCACGACGGCCGCCGCGGAGGCCGGGGCGGTGGGCGCGGTGCGCTCGGCGGCGCCGCTGCCGCCTGCGGCACAACCGACGAGCGCGACGATGATGGCGCTCGTGAGCGCGGCGGAAGCGGTGCGGACCTTCAGCATGGGGCTCCGGAGGGGGGCCGGGGACGGGACGGTCACACCAACGTAAACCGGACACCTGTTCCCTGGATAGCCCCATCGACGCTGCGCGATGGACCCCATGCGCACGGTCACCGGCGTGGTGGGGTGGCCGGGGCCGTGCGGCGGGTGGCGCGGCGGCGCTTGAGGGCGCGGCGCTCGTCCTCGGTCGTGGCGCCCCAGACGCCCGCCTCCTGGCCGGACTCCAGCGCCCACTCCAGGCAGGGTTCCCGCACGGGGCAGCGGCGGCACACGGACTTCGCGTCCTCCGCCTGGAGGAGCGCCGGGCCCGTGTTGCCGATCGGGAAGAAGAGGTCGGGGTCCTCGTCGCGGCACACGGCCCGCTGGCGCCAGTCAGTCATGGAACTCTCCCAGTCCGTCGAATGGTTCGTCTTTCCGGGTCGCCGCTGGGGGAGGGACTGAAACAGATCGACGCGGGATGAATCAGGCTTGTGTGACGCGCAGCCGTACGGGCGCGGTGGCCGCCGGCTCCGGCAGGCGCAGCCCGTGGCGGCCGGGCGTGAGCGAGCCGAGGACGCTCGGGTGCCGCGCGCCGGTGCACGCCGGGACCGTCCCGGCGAGCCCGTGGACGGTGAGGAACCCGAGCACCGCGAACGCGTACGCCTCCTTGGCGGCCGACGGCAGCCCCAGCTCGTCCGAGCGGCGCAGGGGGATGCCGTCAAGTTCCTTGCCCAGCACGGCCATCAGCACCGGGTTGCGGGTGCCGCCGCCCGAGGCGAGGACCTCGGTCGCCCCCACGGACCTGACGGCGCCGGCCACGGTCCGCGCGGTGAGCCGGGTGAGGGTGGCCACGACGTCCTCCACCGGGAGCGACTCGTACCCGGCAAGGGCGGCCCGCAGGTACGGCAGGTGGAACCGCTCCTTGCCCGTCGTCCTGGGCGGCGGCTGCGCGTAGTACGGATCGTCCAGCAGCTTCCGCAGCAGCGCCTCGTCGACCCGGCCGCGGGCGGCCAGGGCGCCGTCCTCGTCGTACCCGAGCCCGCCGCCGGTGAAGTGCCGCACGGCCGCGTCGATCAGGGCGTTCGCGGGCCCGGTGTCGAAGGCGACCGGGGGCCCTGTCCCGGCGGCCGCGGTGATGTTGGCGATGCCGCCCAGGTTGAGGGCGACGGGCACGCCGGGCCGCCCGCGCAGCCACAGCACGTCCACGATGCTGACGAGCGGTGCGCCCTGGCCGCCGGCGGCGACGTCCCGGGTGCGGAGGCCGGACACGACCGGGCGGCCGGTCGCCTCGGCGATCCAGGCCGGCTCGCCGAGCTGGAGCGTGCCGTGCACGGTGCCGTCCCCGGCCCAGTGGTAGACCGTCTGGCCATGGGAGACGACGAGGTCGGCCCGGCCGCCGCACAGCTCCTCGTCGGCGCGTACGGCGAGGGACGCGAAGGCCTGGCCGATCCGGGTGTCGAGCCGGCACACCTCCCGCATGGTGGTGGCCGCCGGGGGCAGGGCCGCCGCCAGGGCCGAACGCAGCTCGCCGGGGTAGGGGGCGCTCACCATGCCCAGGGGCGCCAGGACGAGGGCGTCGCCGTCCAGCGACAGATCGGCGGCCGCGGCGTCGACGGCGTCGTACGACGTACCCGACATCAGCCCGATGACCCGCATGACCCTCCTCAGTCGCGCAGCGCGCGGCGGTGGTCGTCGCCGCGCAGCGTCGCCAGGGCGAGGGCGCTGACGGCGCAGGTGGCGGCCACGTAGTACGCGGGGATGTCGGCACTGCCGGTGCGCTTGATCGTCTCGGTGATGATGAGGCCCGCGCAGCCGGAGAAGACCGCGTTGGACAGCGCGTACGCCAGCCCCAGGCCGGTGTACCGGACCCGGGTGGGGAACATCTCGGCGAGCATCGCCGGCCCCGGCCCCGCCATCAGGCCGACGACCGCACCGGCGGCGCACACGGCGAGGCCCTTGGCGGCCGTCGGGGCGGCCGGATCCTGCAACAGGTCCAGCAGCGGGAACGCGGCCAGTGCGGCCACCGCCGCACCCGTCACCATCACCGCGCGCCGCCCCACCCGGTCGCTCAGCGCGCCCGCCGGCAGGATCGCCGCCGCGAAGCCCGCGTTGGCGAGAACGGTGGCGAGCAGCGCCTGCCGGAACGTCGCGTCCAGGACGCTCTGGAGGTACGACGGCATGACGACCAGGAAGGTGTACCCGGCCGCCGACCAGCCCATCAGCCGGCCCGCGCCCAGCGCGATGGCCCGCACCGTCTCCCGTGCGGGGGCGGCGGCCGGTTCCGCCCGCCCCCGCCGCCGGAAGGACGGCGTTTCCTCCAGCCTCAGCCGCAGCCACAGGGCGGCCAGCCCCATCGGCAGCGTCAGCAGGAACGGCAGCCGCCAGCCCCACGACCCGAGCTGAGCCTCCGTCAGTACGGTGGCGAGCAGGGCCGCCGCCCCGGCGCCCCCGAGCAGGCCGAGCGCCACGGTGAAGGACTGCCACGCCCCGTACAGGCCACGCCTGCCCGGCGGGGCGAACTCCGTCATCAGGGACACCGCGCCACCGAACTCCCCTCCGGCGGACAGGCCCTGGACGATCCGCAGCAGCGTCAGCAGCCAGGGCGCGGCGGCGCCGATCGTGGCGTACGTGGGCAGCAGGCCGATCATCGTCGTGGCGGCCGTCATCAGCAGCACGACCAGGATCAGCGTGGGGCGCCGCCCGATGCGGTCGCCGACGCGGCCGAAGAGCGCCGCGCCCACCGGCCGGAAGAAGAAGGCCAGCGCGAACGACGCGTACGTCCGGATCAGCGCCTCGGCGTCGCCGCCGCCCTCGGGGGTGAAGAAGTTGGCGGCGATGACGGTGGCGAAGTAGCCGTAGACGCCGAACTCGTACCACTCGATGAAGTTGCCCACCGAGCCCGCCACCAGCGCCTTGCGCGAGCGCGGTGGCCCGGAAGGCCCGGTGGGCCGGTCCGATGAGTCCGACTCGTCGGCGGGGCCGTGCACGGAGGTCGTCATGCGGTGCCCCTTCCGGCGTCTGCGGCTACGTCATCGTTTCCCTGCCCTCCCCACCGAGGAAACGGTCCAGCAGCGCGTCCAGGCCGACCGCGAGGACCTCCTCACCCGCGCGCTCGGCGAGGGCGGGCACGGTGGCGCGCAGATGGGGCAGCTCGTGCACGGGCATCCGGTGCAGACCCAGCCGGATCGCCGGTTCCGGTTCGTCGGGGTCGTCCACCACGGCGGTCAGCTCCACGAAGACGTAACCGAGGGCCCACGCGATCACGGCCCGGTAGGCGAGCTGCGTACGGTGGTCGTCCAGCCCCGCGTGGAAGAGCGGCGCCAGGATCCGTTCCTGGACGCGCAGCACCGCCCGTGGGCGGCGGGCCAGCGGCACGGCGAGCATCCGGGTGGCGAGCAGTGGGACCACGTGCGGGTGGCGCAGCGCGACGCGGTGCATCTCGCGGACCGTGTGGTGGAGTTCGCCGCGCCAGTCGGTGTGCGAAGGTGCCGCGTCCGAGGGTGCCGTATCCGTATCCGAGGGTGCCGCGTCCGAAGGCGCCGCCAAGGTGTCCAGGAGCTCGGTGAACACCGCCTCGACCAGCCCGTCGAGCAGCGCGTCCTTCCCCGCCGCGTACCGGTACAGGGCCATCGCCTCCACGCCCAGCTCCGCCGCCAGCCGCCGCATGCTCAGGGCGGACAGGCCCTCCCGGTCGACCAGCGCGAGCGCCGTGGCCAGCACGAGCTCCCGGCTCAGCCGGCCGCGCCGGCTTTTTCGCCGCCCGGAAGCTTCCTGCTCGGGCATCCCTTGACCCTCGTCACGTAGCGGAGCAAGGTGTACATATACGCCGTAAATATACCCGTTCGGGCGAATCTAGACCCACCGGCAGGTCACCGTGGAGCCGATCACACGTCTGGGACAGTGGCTCCGGCCGAACGGCAGGCAGGCGCCCGACCGAGGGCCCGGCCCGGTCACCGGGCGGAAGCAGTCACCGGTCTCCGCGCCCCGCCTGATGGTGCTCTACGTCCTCTTCGTGATCCCGTTCACCGTCGTCTACCTGACGGTCCCGGAACGGCACACGAGCATGTGGGCCGTGATCGGGCTGGCCGGGGTCGCGGCGATCCTCATCGGCATCCGCGTCCACCGCCCCGCGAGACGCTGGCCGTGGCTGATGCTCGCCGCGGCGAACCTGACGTTCACCGCCGGGGACACCACGTACAACATCCTGGAATCGGTCTTCGGCCAGACCAACCCGTTCCCGTCGATCGCGGACGTCTTCTACCTCTCCACCTATCCGCTGTTCGCCGCCGGGTTCTTCGGGTTCATGCGCTACCGCACCGAGTCCCGCGACATCGCCAGCCTCCTCGACGCCCTGATCCTCACGTCCGGGCTCGCCCTGCTGTCCTGGGTGCACCTGATCAACCCGCTCACCATGGCCGGGGGCGAGACCTGGATCCAGCAGGCGGTCGCGCTCGCCTATCCGCTCGGCGACGTACTGATCCTGGCCATGATGGTCCGGCTGCTCACCCTCGGCGGCACACGGGAGCGGTCCGTCCAGCTCCTCGCCCTCGGTACGTGCGGCATCCTCACCTCGGACGTCCTGTACGGGCTGCTGCAACTCCAGGGCACCTGGCGGGTCGGCACGTACATGGACCTGGGCTGGGTGGTGTTCTTCACCGCCTGGGGCCTGGCCGCCCTGCATCCGTCCATGGTGCGGCTCACCGACCGGGTGCCCCAGCCCGGGCCCGGGCTTGCCAAGCGCCGGCTCGCCGTCCTCGCCGGGGCGTCGCTCATCGCGCCCGTCATGCTGCTGGTCGAGGCACTGCTCGGTACGGTGCGGGACGCCGCCATCATCGCCGTGTTCTCCGCCGTGATGTTCCTGCTGGTCATGGCCCGGCTGTGGGAGCTCGTCTCGCAGCACCGCCGGGCCGTCACCCGGGAGCGGAGCCTCCGCGTGGCCGCCGCGTCGCTCGTCGGCGCGGTCACGCCCCGGGACGTCGCACGCTGCGTCGAGACGGCCGCCGCCACCCTGTTCGGCGCCGACGTCCAGCACCAGGCCGTGCTGCTCGCCGTGGACGCCGACCGGCGGCTGCGGCCCGTGACCACCGCCGGACGGCCCTGGACCCGGAGCCTGGACATCCCCGCCGACGCCCTCGGCACCGTCGGCACCTCCGCCCCTGCCGCCACCGACACGTCCCTGGCCCCCGAGGCCCCGCCTGAGCCGGGACCGGCGGCCGGACCGGCGGCTGAGCCGGGGGCCGGGCCCGGCCCGGGGCCTGTCGCCGACCTGGGGCCCCCGCCGCGCACACCCCTGGGCGCGGGCCCGCCCTCGCCCAGGACACGGCCCGGCCCCGCCCGCGAACCCCGGCCCCTCGCCGGAGCGCCGTCCCCGGTCAGGTCGCCGGGCCGCGCCGGAGAGGTCCCCCGCGCGGGGCACGCAGCCGGCCCCCTGCCCCCCGCCGGGCCGGTGACGGCGCCCGCCGGGCAACCGGCCGCCGCCGGGCAACCCGCCGCCGCCGGGCACGAGGCGGCCGGCGCGCCGGGGCGGCTCGTCGACGGGACGCGGCTCGTGGAGGTGGCCGCGCTCGGGCCGGAGGCGGCCGCGGCGCTGGCGCCGGCCACGCGGGTGATGCTCAGCCCCCTGACGCTGGAGGCGCCCCAGGCGGTCAACCCCCTGATGGGCGCCCTCCTGGTGGCGGGCCCGCGCCGCCGGCTGGAGCAGCTCGGCGTGTCGGTCGAGTCCCTCGCCTCGCAGGCCGCCCTGGCCCTCGAACGCGTCGGGCTCAGCGAGGAGATCAACCGCCGCCGGAGCGAGGCGTACTTCCGCACCCTCGTGCACAACGCCTCCGACGTGATCCTGATCGTCGACGACGACGACACCGTCCGCTACGCCAGCCCCTCCGCCCAGGGAATGTTCGGCGGCGCCCTGCTCAGCGGCACCCCGCTGGCCCGGCTCGTCGACGGACAGGACCGCGAGCGGGCCGGCCGCACGCTGCGGCGGGTACGGTCCGGCGACGCCCGGGACCTCCACGACGACTGGCGCGTGCTGCGCCCCGACGGCCAGCGGCTGGACGTCGAGGTCCGGTGCAGCAACCTGCGCCACGAACAGACCGTCCACGGCATCGTGCTGACCCTCCGGGACGTCACCGAGCAGCGTGAGCTGGAGCGCGAGCTGACCCACCGCGCCTTCCACGACTCGCTGACCGGCCTGCCCAACCGGGTCCTGCTGCTGGAGCGCATCGAACGCGCCCTGCTGCGCGGCCGCCGTGACGGGACGCTCAGCTGCGTCCTCTTCGTCGACCTCGACGACTTCAAGATCGTCAACGACATGATGGGCCACTCCGTCGGCGACGAGCTCCTCGTCGCCGTCGCCCGGCGGCTGACCGCCGCACTGCGGCGCACCGACACCGCGGCCCGCCTGGGCGGCGACGAGTTCGCCATCCTGATGGAGGGCGCCAGGGGCCCCGAGGACGCCGAGAGGCTCGCCGCACAGGTCGTCGACGCCCTCGACGAGCCGTTCCGCCTCACCACCGGCTCGACCAGCGTCTCCGCGTGCGTGGGCGTGGCCACGGCCCGCGACAGCGACGAGGCGGAGGAGCTCCTCGGCCACGCCGACCTCGCCCTGTACGCCGCGAAGACCGCCGGGAAGGGCCAGTGGCAGCGCTACCGGCCCGACCTGCACGCCGGCATGGTCGAGCGGCACGAGCTCCAGGCCGGCCTGGACAGCGCCATCAACGAAGAGGCCTTCGCCGTCCGCTACCAGCCGATCGTCGAGATCAACGGCGGCGCGGTCGCCGGCTTCGAGGCGCTGATCCGCTGGCCCCGCCGGCGCGGCCTCGTGCCGCCCGACCAGTTCATCACCCTCGCCGAGGAGACCGGGCACATCATGCCGCTCGGCGCCTGGGTGCTCGAACGCGCCGCGGGCGACGTCGCCCGCTGGCAGCGCGACCACCCCCGCACCCCGCCCCTGTGCCTCAACGTCAACGTCTCCGCACGCCAGTTCATCGACCCGGGCTTCGTCGAGGACGTGCGACGGGTCGTCGACACATCCGGGCTCGCGCCCGGTTCCCTCGTCCTGGAGATCACCGAGTCCGTCCTGATGCGCCGCGACGAGCAGATCCGCATGGCCATGCGGACGCTCAAGCGCCTCGGCGTCTCCATCGCGATCGACGACTTCGGTACGGGGTTCTCCTCGCTCAGCTACCTGCGCGAGTTCCCCATCGACGTCCTGAAGGTCGACAAGTCGTTCATCGACGACATCGTCACCGACGGCCAGCAGGTCGCGCTCGTCGAGGGCATCGTCCGCATCGCCGACGTCCTCGGCCTCCAGGTGATCGCCGAAGGCATCGAGAACGCCGGCCAGCGCGACCTGCTCGGTGCCATGGGGTGCAGCTTCGGCCAGGGCTACCTCTTCGCCCGGCCGATGACCGCCGACGAGTCCCGGCGCTTCCTGTCCGTGTCCGGCGAGAGCCAGGCGTCCTCCCTCGTCGGCAGGCGCGGCGAGCGGCGGACCGTGACCCACCCGGTGGCCCGAGGCGAGCAGCGCGTCGGCGACCTGTCGCGCCTCCAGAAGTCCAGCCGCATGTGCGACGCGGTCATCGACGAGGTCCACGGCCGGCGCATCCGCTGCGGCGACCAGTGGCTGGCCGACTTCGCCTCCTGCAACTACCTCGGGTTCGACTTCGACCCCGAGATCATGGACGCCATCGCGCCCTACGTACGCCGCTGGGGCACCCACCCGAGCTGGTCCCGGCTCATCGGCAACCCGCGCCTCTACACCGACATCGAGGAACGGCTCGCTGGCCTGCTGCGCGCCCCGGACACCCTCCTGCTGCCGACCATCACCCTCATCCACTCCTCCGTGATCCCCGTCCTCGCGGCGGGCGGCCAGGTGTGCGTGGAGGCCCGCGCCCACCGCACCATGTACGACGGCTGCATGGTCGCCCGGGGACAGGGCGCGTCGGTACGGCGCTTCCACGGCGACCGCCCCGACGAGCTCGAGCAGTTGCTCGCCTCCGCCCCGCCCGGCGTGGCCCGCCTCGTCTGCATCGACGGCGTCAACAGCATGACCGGGAACCTCCCCGACCTGCCCGAACTGGCCCGCATCTGCCGGGCCCACGAGGCCCTGCTGTACGTCGACGACGCCCACGGCTTCGGCATCATCGGCGAACGCGGCCCAGGCGAGACCTCGCCGTACGGCTCCCAGGGCAACAGCATCGTGCGCCACATGGCCGAGTCGTACGACGGCATCATCCTGGTCGCCGGGTTCTCCAAGTCGTACTCCTCGCTCCTGGCGTTCGTCACCGCGCCCCCCGACCTCAAGGCGCACCTCAAGGTCGCGGCCGGGCCCTACCTGTACTCCGGCCCCTCACCGACGGCATCGCTCGCGACCGTCCTCGCCGGGCTCGACGTCAACGCCCGGCGCGGCGACGCCATCCGCGCCGACCTGCACCGCAAGACGCAGCGCATCCTGGACCACGTGCGGAGCCTCGGCGTCGCCACGCCGAACACCGACGGACTGCCCATCATCGAGATCCCGCTCGCCGATAGCTGGGACCTCGACGCGGTCGGCGACTTCCTGTGGGACCACGGCATCTACGTCACGCTCGCCGGCTACCCGCTCGTACCGCGCAAGCAGGTCGGCTTCCGCATCCAGGTCACCGCGCTCAACACCGACGAGCACATCGAGCAGCTCAACCACACGCTCACCGAACTGGCCGACCGCTTCCCGCTCCAGCAGCACCTGTCCGCGACCACACCGCCCGAGGGGTGGTCGCCGTGACCGACCCCCGCTACGACGACGGCCTGCCGCCCCGCCGCCACCGCTTCAACGCCGACGCGGACTGGGACCAGTGGCCCGTCACCGCCTACCTGGCCGAGAACTACCGGCGCATGCACGCCTCCGACGCGGCCGTCATCCGCCACCACTCGGCCTTCTACCGCCAGTTCCCCGCCGACGGCGTCGCCCGCTCCCTGGAGTTCGGCGCCGGCCCCAATCTGTACCCGCTGATGCCCGCCGCCGCGGTCGCCCGCCGGATCGACGCCCTGGAACCCAGCGCCGCCAACGTCGCCTACCTCGCCGGCCAGCTCGACCACCCCGACCCGAGCTGGGACCAGTTCTACGCGCTGTGCCGCGAACTCGACCCACGACTGCCCGCGAACCTCACCGACGCCCTCTCCCGGGTCCGGGTGCTGCACGCCGACGCGACCGCCGTCCCGGCCGGCGCCTACGACCTGGCGTCGATGAACTTCGTCGCCGAGAGCGTCACCGAGGACGCGGACGAATTCGCCGGACTGTGCGGCATCTTCATCCACGCCGTACGCCCCGGAGGGCACCTCGTCGCCGCGTTCATGGAGAACATGCCGAGCTACCACATCGGCGCCGGCCTGACCTGGCCCGCCTTCCCCGTGGACACGGCCGCGGTACGGCACGTCTTCGCCCCGCACACCGAGCGGCTCCAGGTCACCCGCGTCGACAAGGACCCCACGCTGCCGGACTACGGCGACACGGGGATGGTGCTGCTCCAGGCGGCGCGGATACCGGCCGACGACGACGAGTAGCGGCGTGACCTCAGCGGTCCAGCAACTCCCGGTAGAGGCCGGTGTACCGCGCCGCGAACCGCTCGGGCCCGAAGCGCTCCTCCACCGTGGCCCGGCCCTGCTCCGAGAGCACCTGCCACCAGTGCGGCCGGTCCAGCAACTGGCGCAGCAGATGGCCGGTGCGGCGCGCGTCGCCGACCGGCGCCCGCAGCACGGTGTCACCGAGCGCGGCGAACTGCGGGTGGTCGCCCACGATCACCGGACGGCCGGTGCTCAGCGCCTCCAGCACGGTCAGCGGGACGTCCGACTTGACGCCCAGCACGCGCGGCACGAACAACAGCACGTCCGCCGACGCGACCAGTTCCCGCATGTCCGGTACGTACCCGAGGACTTCCACGTCCCGCAGCCCCTCCCGCTCCGCCAGGGCCAGTACCGAGGCGCCGTACGCCCGGACGTGGTGACCGGGGCGGGGGCGCAGCGCCAGCGTCAGCCGGAACCGCGCCCCGGCCCTGGCGGCCACCCCGGCCGCCCGCACGGCCTCCTCGGCGCCACCGTGCGGGCCGTGGTGGCCGACGACCAGCACCCTGGGCGTGGGCCCCGACGGGCGCGGCATGTACGGCCACCGGTCCAGCCGGACCACCGGCGGCACCACCAGCACGTGGCCGAAGCCGGCTGCGCTCAGCTCCCTCGCGGTGGCCGAGGACAGCGCCACCGTCTGGCCGAGCGGACGCGACCGGCGCGGCAGCCGCGGGTCATGCACGCCGGGCACGGTGTGCAGCACCGGCGTGCCGCGCAGCAACGGCGGCCACAGCCGGGAGAACAGCGGAAAGGCGTCGTCGATGGCCAGCACCACATGGACGAGGTCGACCCGGCGGGCCAGCACCACTCCGGCGGCGGCCGTCTGGAGCCGCTTCAGGCCCTGCGGCAGGACGTCCGGGACGGGCAGGGGCACCGGCCGGCCGCGCGCGACGGGCCGTTGGCCGCGCCGCCGTGGCCACCGGGCGAACCAGGTGAAGTCCACGTCCGCCACCGCCTCCGCGACGGCCGTGGCGAGCTCGGTGTCGGCCCCGTTCCGGCGGTCGAGGGGGCCGCTGGTGAGCAGCAGCACGCGCGCGCGGCGCGCCCCGGCGGTCATGGCCGGGCCGGCCGTCGGAGCGTGAGGGGCCCGGGGGCGACGGCGTTCCCGGTCCGGTGGGACCAGCACCGGACCGGGAACAGCGGCGCCGCGATGCCGAAGGCCGTCGGCGAGCGGGCGTCGCGAGGCACCAGCGCGTACGCCCGCGGCCGGCCGGCGGCCGGTCTCGGCATCGCTTCCCCGGGGATGGCGGCCGCAGCGCGGAGCGTCCGCATCCGCCCGCGAACCTGCGGCCACCTGACATGGATCGTGGTCACGTGCCCGGGCCCGTACCCCACGCCGGTGGAGAGGGCGACGGCGAGCACGCGAAGGAGGGCGAACCTGCCCGTGAGCAGCGCCCGGTACCGAAGAGCCGCGACGTCACCGGCCGCGGTGGAATGCGCCCCTGGAGCCTGTGCCCCTTGTGCCGCGCGGAAACGTGCCGCGCCGGGACGTGCCGCGCGGAAACGTGCCGCGCCGGGACGTGCCGCGCCGGGACGTGCCGCGCCGGGACGTGCCGCGCCAGGACGTGCCGCGCCAGGACGTGCCGCGCCGGGACGGGCCCCGGGGGCTGTACCGCCGTCGCGGCCGCCTTCCGGATCGCCGTCGCAATCGTCGTCGCGACGCCGTGCCGTGGCGTGCGAGGCGACGGCGCGGCTGCGGCGGCGACGTGGCGCGGAACGCGGCCTGCGCACGGCCGCGCACCGTGCGGTGGCGGCGAGCGCCAGACGGTCGGAGACCCGGCGTGCGGGATGGGCGCCGGCCTGGTCGGAGACAGGGGCCGCGGCGACAGGCCAGTCCGTCACCCGTCGCAGCGGGTGCGGAGCATAAGGCGCCGGATTCCGGCGCGCCTGGACGGAGGACACGAGGGACCTCTTCCTGCGACGTGCCTGCCAGGAACTGGCCTGCTTTTTCCATCCGTAGCACACCCCCCAGGGCCCGTCAATTCAGGAGTGGAAAACCATGGAGAGGGCTGGCAAGTCATGCGGTTGCGGGATGCTTCCCGCCGCCCGGGGGGACCGGGACTAGAATTCCTGTCATGGCCGGGCGAATCGAGGACTACGCCCTCATCGGAGACCTTGAAACGGCGGCCCTCGTCGGCAAGGACGGGGCGATCGACTGGCTGTGCGTGCCACGTTTCGATTCCCCCGCCTGCTTCGCCGCGCTCCTCGGCACCGAGGACAACGGCCACTGGCGTATCGCCCCCGCCGGGCGGGAGACGTGCAGCCGGCGCTCGTACCTCCCCGACACGCTCGTCCTCGAAACCGTCTGGGAGACCGCCGGCGGGACCGTGAAGGTCACCGACTTCATGCCGCCCCGGGGCGGGCTTCCGCAGGTCGTGCGGCGAGTGGAGGGCGTGTCCGGACGGGTGGACATGCGCGGGGACATGAGCCTGCGCTTCGACAACGGACGCATCGTCCCCTGGACCCGCACGGTCGACGGCCGGACGGTGGCCGCGGTGGCGGGCCCCGACTCGACGCTGCTCAAGACCGACGCCCCGGTGGACATGTCCGTCACCAAATCCCGTACCTCGTGCGCGTTCTCGGTTTCGGCGGGGGAGCGGGTCACCTTCGTCCTCGGCTGGAGCCCTTCGCACCTTCCCGCACTCGTCCTCGCGGACCCCGAGGCGGCACTGGACGGCACCCTGGAATTCTGGCGCAATTGGGCCGCGAAATGCCTGTACCAGGGTCCGTGGCGCGACGAAGTCGTCCGTTCCCTCATCACCCTGAAAGCGCTCACCTACGAACCCACCGGCGGAATCGTCGCGGCCGTCACCTCCTCCCTCCCGGAATTCCTGGGCGGCGAACGAAATTGGGACTACCGCTTCTGCTGGCTGCGCGACTCCACCTTCACGCTCTCGTGCCTGCTGCGCTCCGGATACCGCGAGGAGGCCGTCGCCTGGAAGGACTGGCTGGTGCGCGCCATCGCGGGCGAACCGTCCGACCTCCAGCCGCTGTACGGACTCGCCGGACAGCGGCGGCTCGTCGAGGCCACCGCTCCCTGGCTGTCCGGTTACGAGGACTCGCGCCCCGTACGGTTCGGGAACGCCGCGGTCGACCAGCTCCAGCTCGACGTCTACGGCGAGGTGCTCAACACCATCTACTCCGCGCTCCGCGCCGGGGTCACCATCGACATCCAGGTGTGGCGCCTGATCGCTTCGTTCATGGAGTACCTGGAGAAGCACTGGCGGGAGCCGGACGCGGGGCTGTGGGAAGTGCGGGGCCCGCGACGCCACTTCGTCCACTCCAAGGTCATGTCGTGGGTCGCCGCCGACCGCGCGCTGCGTATGGCGAGGGTCGCCGGCCTGCGCGGATCGGCCGAGCGCTGGCGCGCGATGCGGCAGGACATCCGCAAGGACGTCCTGCGCCACGGCTGGGACGACGAACAGGGCTGCTTCGTGCAGTACTACGGCTCGCGGCGGGTCGACGCCGCGGCGCTGCTGATGCCCCGGCTCGGCTTCCTCCCGCCCGACGACCGCAAGCTGCGCGGCACGCTGGAGGCGGCCCGGCGGCTGGACCACCACGGCTTCCTGCGCCGGTACGCCGAAACGGGCGATGAGGGCCGGGTGAACGAGGTGGACGGACTGCACGGCGGTGAGGGCACGTTCCTGGCCTGCTCGCTCTGGTTCGCGGACTCGCTGGCCATGACCGGCCGCCGGGACGAGGGCCGCGAGCTGTTCGAACGCGTCCTGGACGTACGCAACGACGTCGGGCTGCTGTCGGAGGAGTGGGACCCCGTCTCCCGCCGCCAGCTCGGCAACCTGCCGCAGGCGTTCAGCCATGTCGCTCTGGTCAACACGGCGTTCGCCCTGCACGGCACCCGCGCGACGAGCCGCGACGGCCACGGCAGCCACGGCGGCCGGAACGGCGACGGCGGCGGCGGGAACGGGAACGGGAACGGCGACGGGAGCCGCGCGGGGAGCGGCTCCCGTGTGAGGGCGGCCCGCTGAAGGGCGTCGCCCGTCATGTTCCGTTGGTCGCGTCGGGCTGTCTCTGCCGGCGCAGCAGGGCCGAACCGGCCATGGCCGCGGTGAGCGCGGCGCACATCACGGCGACGGCGCTCGCCCAGCCGAACGAGCGGCCCACACTGCTCTCCAGCAGCTCGAAGGCGCTGCCGCCCGACACCGCGTGCAGGGCGACGACCCCGACGGCCGTCGCGCCCGCGGCCGCCCAGACCCGCACGGTGTCCCGCGCACCCAGCCACAGGCCGAGCACCAGGCACAGCAGGGTCACGGCGAGGGCCACCGTGTCCGTGTTCCCGCCGGACCGCAGCCCCGCGAAGTCCGTCGGCAGGTGGATGACACCGCAGGCGAGCAGGGCGGCCGCCGCCGGCCAGCGAAGGCCGGAGCGCAGGGCCGGTGAGGTCTCACCGGCCAGGTCCGCCACGGTGACCGGCTTCTCCAGCGACGGCGCCGGCTGGCCGGACGCGGTCACCGAAGCGGACCGGGGCGGCCGGACGTTGGGGTTCTCGGGCACGGTGATGCTGCCGTCGCCCGCCTTCTGTCCCACGGCGGGCCCGGGCGCCGGCCTCGGCCGGGCGTCGGCGTCACCGGTGCCGAGGATGCTCACCAGCTCGGCGACGTCCTCGATCGGCCTGCCGACGGCCGCCGCACGCAGCGCCGTATCGGCCTCGTCGAGCGGGTGCCCGGCCTCGTTGAGCATCGCGACCAACTGCCGCACCTCGTCCAGGGGCCGCACCACAGCGGCCGCGCGCAGCGCCTCGTCCGCGGGGCTGGATACCGCTCCGGTGCTCTTGAGCAGGGCCACCAGCGCGGCGACCTCCTCCAGCGGCCGGTAGGTGGCCGCCGTCCAGAGCAGCGTCCTTATGGGCTCGTCGCTGTCGTCGCCGTTCTCGGCCGCGCTCTTCGCACCGGCCAGAACGGCGTCCACCAGCGCGGCGTCCACCGGCCCCGCACCGGCGCGCACGGCCTCGGCTGGGGTGCCTTCGGCAGGGGCGCCGGGGGCGTCGTCGGCGCGTGCGGCGGCCTCCGTGGCGGGGGCCGGCGGGGGCGCGTCCGAGGGGGGCGTGTCCGACGGGGGCGCGTCCGGCGGGGGCGCGTCCAGGACCGGCGCCGCCGCCCGGGGGGCCGGATCGGGCTCGGCGGGAGGCGCCGTCTGGGGGCGTGGCGGCTCGAACGGCACGGTCTCGAACGGCGCGGTCTCGGGGCGCGGCGGCACCGCGGCGGACGACGCGGGCGACGCGGGCGACGTGGGTGTCGCGCCCGTCAGGGGCGCCGTCCCGGGGCGTACGGCATCCGGGTACGTGCCGTTGGTGTGCGTGCCGTACGTGCCGTTCGTGTGCGTCGTCCCGGCCTGGGCGGCCCCGGCGTGGGGGGCGGCCGGGGCCGCCGTCCCGGCCGGCGCTTCGCCGGCGGATGACGCGGCGCCGAGGCGTACGGCGTCCGCGTAGGCGGCGTCCACGGGCCCGGTCGCGGCCTCTCGCGGGTCGCGCGCGTCACGCGACGGGTGGGGCGGGTCGGGTGGCTTCGCCCGGTCAGGGGCCCCCGCCGAGGCGGGAGTTGTGGTGTCGTCGGTTGTCATGGCGTGGCTCCGTTCGCCGGACTCCGGTGAGGCACACACCGTGTCGGTCGTCGTGCGCCGCTCGGGCGCAGCGGGTTTGCTCCATCTAATGGGCAAGCCGGTCAATTGCGCCATCCGGGAAGGGCGGACGGAGTACCCGCCCGGGTTCCGGAGGTTGAAGCGTGTACGGAATGGTTGCGCTTTCGCAGTTTGCACGTCGTGCCGGACTGCGTTCCACTGGAAGTGGAAGAAAGCATTCCTTTCCGCATAAGGGGATGGTGGCATGACGTCACGCGAGCACGTGGTCCAGGACCGGACGAAGGTGCTGGCCACCGACATCGAAGCGGCCCTCAACCCGGGCGAGGCCGAAGGCTTCTACCGCGACACCCGCGAATGCGGGCTCCTCGCCCTCCAGGGCGGGAAGGCGCAGTTGCTCCTGGCGCCTCCGACGCCGCGGCCGAAGAAGGGTTGAACGGGCAGTGGCCTCCGCTCGCGCGAGCTTTCGCTCGGCGGTCGGGGGCCCGCCCGCTTGTCGCACCCGCGCCAGGCGGGTCCCCCGAAGGAGGCCGCGGATCTTTTGCGTCCCCCGCGGCACCGGGTTCCACTAGAAGTGGAATCAAATTTTCCTCTCCATATCCAGGGATGGTGGCATGACGTCGACCGACCAAGAGCTCCGGGACCGGACCAGGGTCCTGGACAACGACATCGAAGAGGCCCTCAACCCGGGCGAGGCCGAAGGCTTCTACCGCGACACCCGTGAATGCGCGGCTCTGGCCCTCCAGGGCGGAAAGGTCCAGCTCCTGCTGGCCCCTCCGGCGCCACGCCCCAAGAAGGGCTGAGGAGCAACTGCATGGAGGAGAACGGCACTTCGACCCCACTGGCGGGCGCTGTGCGGGACCTCTCCGCCCAACTGGTCTCCGCTCTGGCGAGCGGGGGCCATTCTCCGGTCTCCGCCGGCACGGCGGTCACCATCGGGGACGACGACCTCGGCCTCGCGGCCGTACGCGTCGTGGGCGCGGACGTCCTGCTGCCGAGCGTCCTGCACCGCGTCCCTCCCGCCGCCGTCGACCTCGCGGTGTGCGAGAAGGCGGTCCTCGCCTACCCTCCCGGGCCCGACGCCTCGGCCGGATCCCGCTGGAGCCACTGGGCCATGACCCGCACCCTCGCCGACCTGGGCGCCCCGGCCGCCGGCGGGTGGCCCGACGGCGCGGAGCCGGACACCACCTGGCTGGAGGACCTGCCCTGGCAGGCGCTGACTCACCACCTGGCCCTCCTGGCCGCCCTCGCCGTCCCCTCCGCCGACACCGCCGTCGCACGCGTCGCCGAGCGCCGCACCGTGGACGTCGCCCGTGGCTTCGTCCGGGCCGTACGGCGCCGGGGCTGGCTCCAGGCGGCGGGCGCCGGTCGCTGGCTGGCCGTGCTCGACGGCGTACCCGACACACTGGGGCTGGACGCCGGGCTGGACTTCGTCGCCCAGATGGTCGCCGACAACCCCCGCGTGGCGCTCCAGCTGCACGCTGCGCGCCTGCTGCGCGCCGCCGCCGGGACGGGGCCGCTGTGACGGCACCGGCGGCACCGGCCGGGCTCACGGACGTACGGCGGCTGGCCGAGGCCGCCCTGGGCTGGCTGTCCGACAACCGCGCCGGCTTCCGGCTGGGGGACGACGCCCTGGGCGCGGGGGGCGACGTCAACCGGTCCTGGAAGCCCTTGGGCGAACTCGCGCAGATGTGCGTCTGCGTCCGCAGCCACACCCGCCCCGGGACCTTCCTGCACGACACCGCCACCGACCTGCTCCACCACGCCTGGCGCGAGACCGGCGACGGGGCGCTCTTCCTAGACCTGCAACGGCTCGAACCCTGTGCCCCGTACCCGCTCGAGGTGTACGCCGCGTTCGCCTCCGGCGGTCTGCGACACCCGGCGTACGAGGAGTTCGCCGCCGGTGTCGTGCGCACTCGCAGCTGGCGGACGGCGGAACTGCTGCCCAACCGGCTGCTCAGCATCCTCAACTCCGAGCGCCGCACGGGACTCACCCCCCACCGGCCGCTCTCCACCGTCCTGCGCACCACCTGGCTGGGCGGCCTGCCCGAGCCGTGGATGTTCGAGCAGGCCGCCGGGTACACGCTCACCCACGTGGTCTTCCACCTCACGGACTGGGGCCACGACGTGCACGGCGTACCGGCGGACATCGCGGCGTACCTGGAGACGTGGCTCCCCGCCTGGCTCGACAGTTGCGTGGAGGCCCAGCACTGGGACCTGTGCTGCGAGTTGCTCGCCGTCGCGGCCGCCCTGCCCGAGCCTCCGTCACCGGAGCTCACCGAGGACGCCTGGCGGGCGGTGGCCGGGGCCCAGGACGCCACGGGCGCGCTCACGGAGGTGGGACACGGACCGCAGGGCGAGGAGGTCCCCAGAATCTTCCGCAACTGCTACCACTCCACTCTGGTCGCCGCGTTCGCCGCCACCCTGACCGCCGCCCGGCGCCCCGAGGACCGGGGCCGTGACGACCCGAGCCGTGACGACCGTAGCCGTGGCGACCGGAACACCGACGTGACACCCCGCCCAGGAGCGCCGGAATGACCGCCGAAACGACCGCCGCCGACACCCGACTCGTCCACACGGTCGGTGTGGGCGCCATCGAGTGGCTCTACGAGCACCGCGACGGATTCCGGCTGGAACCGGACGCCGACCCGGAGACCGGCTTCCTGGAGCGGTTCAAACCGGTCGGAGAGCTCGCCGTGATCTGCACGGTGCTCTTCCGCGAAGGAGTGGCCGGCTCCCGCCAGGCCGACCTCGCCCGCAAGCTGCTCGACCACGCCTGGCGCGAGGTCCTGGACGGCGGCCGGATGCTGGTACGCGGCCAGCGCGTGGAACCGATCTCCCCGATCCCCTTCGAGGTGTACGTCCCCTTCCGCGAACTCGGCTACAGCCAGCCGGAGCTGGAGCGGGCGGTCCGCCTCAACCACCGGCTCGCCTCCTGGGCGGGCCTGGAGGTGCTGCCCGTCCGGAGGCTCTGCCTCAGCACGTTCGAGCGCCGTTTCGGACTGCCGCCGAGCCTCCCGGAGGACGAGGCCTTCAGCAGGACCTGGCTCGCCCGCACACCCGAACCGTGGACGGTCGACACCCGTATCGGGTACGACATCACCCACACCGTCTTCCACCTCACCGACTGGGGCGAGAACCCCGGCGGTCTGCCGCTCCCCATCGCGGACCACCTGGCCCTGTGGCTGCCCGTCTGGCTGGACGACTGGCTGGACCTGGAACGCTGGGACCTGCTCGGCGAGCTGCTCGTCGTCGACGCCTGCCTGCCCCGCCCCACGCTGGACGCGGCCGCCTGGGAGGGCCTCGCCGCCGCCCAGCAGCCCGACGGTGCCGTGCCCGCCCTGGGAGCCATGCCCGACGGCGACCCCGAGGACGTCTTCGACATCGTGTACCACTCCACGCTGGTCGCCGCCTTCGCCTCCGTACTGGCGATGTCGCGCGCCCTGGGGCAGCTCACCGCCGAGGCGCCCGCATGACCGACGCCGGGAGCCTCGACGAAGCCGTACGCGCGGTCGACGCACCCGACGTCGTCTTCGCCCTCTCCCGGCACGGCCGCCGCACCGTCCGCTGCGGCGGCACCGCACCGCCCCCGCCCGTCCCGCGTGACCGGCTGCGGTACGAGATCGGGTCGGCGTCCAAGACGTTCACCGGCCTGCTGCTGGCCGACCTGATCCAGGGCGGCGTGCTGTCCGGCAACGACCCGGCCGCCTCCCTCCTGGACCCGGGCAGGCCGCCCGGCCGGCACCCCGCCACCGTGAGGCACCTGATGACCCACACCTCCGGACTGCCCCCGCTGCCCGCCGACTTCTACCCCCAGGCCCTGCCCCGCTGGTTCACCAACCCCTACGCCCACTACCCGCCCGAACGGGTCGTCCGCGCCTTCTTCCGAGCCCGCCTCCGCCACCGGCCCGGCACCCGGTGGCGCTACTCCAACTTCGCGGTCGCCGTCCTCGGGCACGCCCTCGCAGCCGCCACCGCCACCCCCTGGGAACGGCTCCTGACCGACCGGGTCCTCGGCCCCCTCGGGCTCCACGACACCGCACTGCGTCCCGCCGCCCCCGGCCCCGCCGCCCCCGGCCCCGCCGTCCCCGGCACCGACGCCACCGGCCACCGCACCGACGGCACCACCCCCGTCCCGCCCCTGCGCATCGGCGGCTTCCAGGCGGCCGGCGCCCTCCGCGCCACCCCGCACGACCTGCTCACCTTCCTCGAGGCGCACCTGGAGGCGCCCCGGCGCCCGGACGGCTCCCCGCTCACGGCCGCCCTGCGCGAGGTGCGCCGCCCGCTGCTGCGCCGCGGCATCGGACACGCGCACACGCACACGCTGGCCTGGTTCCAGCACCCGGCCGACGGCGGCGCGACCATGTACTTCCACATCGGGGCGACCAGCGGGCAGGTGGCCTTCCTCGGGTTTCGCCCCGACACGGGCACGGCGCTCGTCGCCCTCTCCACCCGCCGCTACCGTCGCGAGGACGCCCTCGTCCCGACCGCCTACGCGCTGCTCAGCTCATCGCCCGGCCCATCGCCCGGCACATCGGAGGACCACCCATGCTGACGACCGACTTCGCGCCCGGCACCCCCAACTGGATCGACCTCGGCGCCCCCGACACCGATGCCGCCGTCGCGTTCTACTCCGCCGTGTTCGGCTGGACGTTCCAGTCCGCCGGCCCCGACGCCGGCGGCTACGGGTTCTTCCAGCGCGACGGCGGCACGGTCGCCGCTCTCGGGCCGCTCACCGAGGAGGGCGCGAGCCCCGCGTGGACGCCGTACTTCCACACCCGCGACGCCGACGCCACCGCCAAGGCCGTCGGGCAGGCGGGCGGTACCGTACGCGTCCCGCCGATGGACGTCTTCACCGCCGGGCGGATGGCCGCCTTCACCGACCCCACCGGCGCCGGCTTCGCCGTGTGGCAGCCGGGCGACACCAAGGGACTGGAGACGGTCATGGAGCCCGGCACACTGTGCTGGACCGAACTCCAGAGCACCGACGTGCCGGCCGCGAAGGACTTCTACCGCTCGGTCTTCTCCTGGGAGTACCAGGACATGGACATGGGCGGCGGCATGGTCTACTCCGTCGTCTCCTCGCCCGGCGGCGGCAAGGCCGGCGACCCCGGGCAGGGCGGCATCATGCGGCGGCCCGAGGAAGGCCCCGCGGCCGCCCCCGGCTCCGCGTGGTACCCGTACTTCGGCACGGCCGACTGCGACGCCACCTTCGACACCGCCACCGGCCACGGCGCCACGGCCCTGGTCCCGCCGACCGACCTGCCGGGCGTCGGACGCCTCGCCATGCTCAAGGACCCCGCGGGCGCCACCTTCGCCCTCATCAAGGGCGACCCGTCCACGGCCTGACACCCGGCCGCTGCGCCCGCACCAGCGCCTCGCCGGCGCGTCCGAGCGGCAGTACAGCACCGACCGCCCGGCGAACTGGCCGGTCACGCCCTGGGGTTGCACGCCTCCGGCATGCTCACCATGCAGGGCGTGGGCGTGCCACCCGGCGATCGGGGGCATCCCGTGGGCTCCGCGCCCGCCGGGCGTCGCGGTGCCCGCTGGCGTGTGCGCCGGTAGGTGCGGGTCGCTCAACACCGCGCCCGCGCACCTCAGTTGATAGTATGACTAGCTTTTGTCGTGCTTTCGGACGACGGCGGCCCGGACATCCACTGGGAGGAAGCGACACAGGACGCGACACACTCCCGGAGGAGCCGCATGGTGGACGTCGAGCGACTGCTGGCCGACTGCCTCCAGGACGCGCGTAGCGCACCCCTCGGTACCCTGCCGCTCGCCGCCGAGGGCGCCGCGTACGCCGCGGCCCGACGCACCTTCCTGACCGCCGGGCTGCGGGCCCTGCGCGACGACGTGCCGGAGACCGGCTGGGTCCAGCTCGGCCTCGCCCCGTGGCCGGACGCCTGGCCCGCCCTGTACCGGCGGCTCGCCGAGGCCGGCCACGAACTCACCGGCTGCGGCTGGGCGAACGACTTCTTCTTCATGCACAAGCCGCCCGGCCTGCGCATCCGCTTCCACGCCCCCCGCCCGGCCGGCGTGGCCGCCCTGCGCGCCGAACTCCTCCGCCGCTTCGACCGCCAGGACGGCGCGTGGACCAGCCCCGCGGAGGGCGTGTACGAGCCCGAGACCTACCTGTTCGGCGGCCCGCGCGCCATGCCCCTGGTGCACGCCCTGTTCACCGCCGACTCGCTGGCGTGGCTCGACCACCACGCCGCACCGGACAAGGAGGCCCCCGCCGACTGGCGGGTCTCCCTCACCCTGCTGCGCGCCGTCCTCGACGGCCTGGGCGTCGTGGGCTGGGAGCACCGGGGGGTCTGGCAGGTCGTACGGGAGGAGACCGGGCGCCGCCTCGTCGGCGGCCTGCACGACGCGTCCCGCCGGCGGGCGGCCGCCGGCATCCGCGCGTACTGGAACCTGACCTGCGAGGAACAGCTCGACGCACTCCCCAAGACCTGGCGGGGCGGCCTGCGCGACCACCAGGACGCCCTGCGGCGGGCCGCGTCGCGCTGGCGGACCGGCTACTTCGAGGCCGGTGACGCGGTCGTCGGCCCCCGCCGGGCCGCCGCCCACTACGTCATCTTCCACTGGAACCGGGGCCGGTTCTCGACCGCCCGCCAGAGCCTGCTGACCGAGGCGCTCGCCTCCGACGGCCACGACGACCCCGCTGCCGCCTGCGACGAAGGGGCCTGCTGACGTGGGCGAGGACCGGATCACGGGCGCCACGGCACTGCTGCGGATCGCGGGCATGCCGTGCGAGGCATGGACCTCGGCGGCCGACCCCGCCCTGTTCGACCGGGTCGCGCGCCACGCCCGCGCCGGTGAACAGCGCTCCGCCCGCGCGCGGGAACTCGCCGAACGGCTCGGCACGAGCGTCGTGCCGCACCCGGACCTGGCCGGCACCGACCGCGGGGCCGTACTGGCGCTGCGGAGGCGCCTGCACGCGGGAAGCGCCCCGCGCCCGGCGGACCTGGCCCTCCTGGACCGGCTGCCCGGGCACGTGGCGGCGGCCGGCCTGGCCCGCAACGCCCGGGCACTGGCCGACCAGGCCGGGCGGGACGACACCGAACGGGCGGAGCTGGAACGGCTGGTGACCGAGGGTCAGGAACAGGTGGCCGAGCGGGTCTGGGACCTCGCGCGTAGCCACCCCGTGATGCGGGACCTCGTGGACAGCGCGGCCCCCGGGCTCCTCGCGGACGTCGAACAGCGCCTGGCGGGCGGCGAGTCCTGGAGCGGCAAACGCCTGCGCAAGCGCGCGGCCTACCTCTGGCGCGTCCTGGGCCGGGCGGCGGTCAAGACCACCCCCAGGGGCTGGGCCGGCCAGCTCGCCACCGCCCCCCTCCGGGCGGAAGCACCCGGCGCCCTCCTCATCGCCCCCGGCACCACGCTCGGCGCCCTCGCCGCCACCGGCACGGAGAACGTCCACCTCGTCCGCTCCCGGCCCCCCGGCCCGCCCGACCTGCGCACCGCCGACCCGGGCACCCTGCTGGCGCCCGCGCCCCTGCACTTCACCGAACCGCCCGCCTCCGTACGGGCGTACGTCGTCGACCCGCGCCAACCCGGCACGCTGCGCCACGTCACCCTGCGCCGCACCCGCGCCCTGGACACCGTGCTGGGTGTGTTCGCCGACGGGCCGTGCCCGCTGGGCGAGGTCGAGAAGACGCTGCTCGGCATGGCGACGGCCCCGGACGCCACCAAGGTCCCGGACGGCCCGACGGCCCCGGACGGCCCGACGGCCCCGGACCCCGCCGTGTTGCGCGGCTTCCTCCAGCACCTCCACACCATGGGCCTCCTCCAGGTGTGCACGGCCCCCCGGCTGCGCCACACCGCCTGGACGCCGCCCGAGCAGGTCACGGCACCCGGCACCCTGCCCCGGCCGCTCACCCCCACCGACGGTGAACCCGGCGGCTGGTTCCTGGACTCGTACCGCACCCCGGCCGCCCCGGTGCCCGCCGCGGCCGCCGAACGCGTCCGGCGCGGGCTGCGCGTCGCCGCCCGGATCGCCGCCCTGCGCGACGCCGACGCCCGGGCCACCGCGCGGGAGGCGCCCGAGCTCGCCGCGATCACCCAACAGCCGCGCCCCGTCAGCGAGATCCTCGCCACCCTGCTCCCCACCACCCCCGGCGACCACCGCCCCGCGACAGCGGTCCGGCACCGGTACGAGGGGTGGCCCGCGCCCACCGACCCCGGCTCCGGCTACGCACGGCTGCTCGCCCGCCTCGCCGCCCACACCGGGCCCGGCCCGTCCCACGTGGACGACGCGCTGCTGGACGCGCTCGGCGCCCCGCCCGCCGAGGACGCCCTGCCGCCCTGGCCACTGGACTGCCTGCTGCGGCCGCTCGCCGGGCCGGCGCCGGGCCCCGTCGCCGTGCTGGAGACCGCGTCCGCCGCCGGCGTGCTGGACGCCCGGTTCGCCGACGGCCTGCGCGCCCTGTACGGCGGCCACGGCAACGCCGACGCCCACCGCGCCTTCCTCGCGGCCGTCGAACGGCACAGCGGCGTACGGTTCGTCGAACTGCTCGTCCCGCCGCTCGCCGAGCGCGCCGCCAACGCCGTACGCCGCCCCGTCGCCACCGGCTGGTGGACCGGCGACCCCGACCCCACGCCGTACTACGGGCCTTCCGGTGGCGGCGCGCGCTACCTTCCGCTGGACCGGATCACCCTGCGCCGCAGAGGCGGGCGGATCGTCGCCGAGGCGGACGGCCACCGCGTGATCCCCGTCCACCACGCCACCCGCACCCCCGTCCCGCCCTACGACCTGCTCCTGCGGGTCCTGCTCGCCGCCGGTCACCCCGCCGCGTCCACCCTCCTGCGCCTGGACGGCCTGGACGGCGCCCTGCCCGGACACCGCAGGCTGCCCCGGGTGACCGCCGCCGGCGAGCTGGTCCTCTCCCCGGCGACCTGGCGGCTGGACCGCGCACGGTTGTGGCGGCCCGGCGACGACGCCCTGGGCAAGGTCCGCACGCTGGCGCTCCTGCGGCGCGAACACGGCCTGCCCCGGCACGCCTTCGTCCGCACGGCGGCGGGCGCCAAGCCCGTCCCCGTGGACCTCGACGCGCTGACGGCACTTCAGGTCATCGACCGGCTGTGCGCCCAGCGGCCCGGCGCGGAACTGCTCGTCGAGGAAATGCTCCCCGCCCCCGCGGACCTGGTGGTGCGCGACCCGCTCCACGGCGGCGCGGCCGTCGCCGCCCAGGTACTGCTGAGACTGCCGTACGACTCCGGCGGCGACGCCCTCGAACAGCTCGCCGCCCGCGCCGCCGACGCCCTGTCGCACGGCGCCGGCCCCCAAGACGTCCCCGACGGTCCGCCCGCAGCCGGCGGACGGACGGCCGGGGCGGCCATCGCTCACTAGCGCGAGAAGGGAAACCACCATGCCCGGAATCGAACTCACCGACCTCGACGCCCTCATCGACGACCTCGACGAGCGCATCACCGACACCGAACTGACCCAGGGCCACCCGACGACGGCAGGCTGCAGCGGCCTGTGCACCATCGTCGTCTGCGCGACCGTGGTCATCTGCGCCTGAGCCGGCGCGCCCGGCTCGCCCAGGAGCCGCACGGTACGACCGGGCGGCTCCGCGCCCGCGGGGCGGACATCGCTCACCAGCGCGAGAAGGGACCCATCATGCCCGGAACCGTCGAGCTCACCGACCTCGACGCCCTCATCGACGACCTCGACGAGCGCATCACCGACAGCGAACTGCCCACGGTGGAGGCGTACACCGAGGGATGCAGCGGTCTGTGCACCATCGTCATCTGCGGGACCGTCGTCATCTGCTGACCGCGAGCGCGCCCGCGGGGCGCCTTCGCGGCCCACAGGAGCCGCCCGGTGCATCCGGGCGGCTCCGCCCACCCCACGAAAACAGGAGCCCGATGGACACCCTCCACGACCCGGTCGCCGGCCTCGCCCTGACGTACCTGGAGAAGTGGACCGCCGCCCCCGACACCCAATTGACCTCCGACCCCGGCATCCCCGTCCTCGCCCACCTCGTGGCGGCGACCGGGGACCCCGGGGCCACGGCCACGGCGGCCCGCGCGGTCGCCGTCTGGGCCAGGACGGCGGGGCGCGGGCCCGGTCACCCCGCCCTGTACGACGGCGGACTGGCCGGCACGCTCGTCGGGCTGCGGCTGGGCGCCCGGCTCCACCCGGCACTGCACCGGGCGGCCGACCGGCTGCGGGACCACCTGACCGGTGACACCATCGCCGCGGCCTGGCGCACGGCGGACGTCGCCTTCCCCGACTACGACCTGATCAGCGGACCCGCCGGCATCCTGCTGGCCCTGTGCGCCGGCGCCGAACCGACGGAACCCCAACTGCGACGCTCCGTACACCACTTGGTGTCCCTCTGCGACCGCGACGACCTGCCCCGGCTCCGCACCGGCCAGTACGAACGGCACCCGTACCTCTCCTGGACGAACCGTCGCGTCAACACCGGTATGGGCCACGGCGTGGCCGGTGTCGTCACCGCCCTCACCGCCGCCCTCCGCCGCACCGGCGACCCCAAAACGGCCCAAGCGCTGCGCCGCGCCACCGGCTGGCTGGCCGCCCGGTCCTACGTCGACGAGCGCGGCATCCGCACCTGGCCGGGCGCCGGGCTCGACGGGGCGGCGCCCCCGGCGGACGCGCACCCGCGCCAGGCGTGGTGCTACGGGACACCGGGCGTCGCCTGGGCGCTGTGGGACGCGGCCGACGCGCTGGACGACAGGGAGGCGGCCGGCTGGGCGCTGACGGCGTTCCGTACGCTCGCCGAGCGGTACGACGAGGACTTCCACCTGTTCGGCGACGGACCGGCCGACGTCCTCGGGCTGTGCCACGGCGCGGCGGGCGTGCTGGCCGTGGCCGACGCCTTCGGCCGTCACGCCCAACTGCCCGCCGCCGTCCTGGGCGCCCGCCTCGCCGCCCACCTGGAGGGCCGGCTGCCCGACGCGCTGGACACCCCGTGGCAGGCCGGGCTGCTGACCGGCGCCCCGGGAGCCCTGAGTGCCCTGCTCACCGCCCGTGGCGGGGGCCGCGACTGGCTGCCCTGCCTCGGCCTGCGCTGAGGGCGCTCGTTAGGGTGAACGGCCATGAACGTCAAGGCTTTTGATGGTTACCTGGCCCGCCTGGGCGTCACCGACCCCGGTGAGCCCTCCGCGGAGGCGCTGAGCGCGCTGCAACGGGCCCATCTGGAACGTGTCCCGTACGAGAACATCGACATCCAGCTCGGCAGACCGCCCGGCATCGAACCGGAGCTGTCGGCGCGCCGGTTCGCCGCCGGACACGGTGGTTACTGCTTCCACCTGAACGGCGGCTTCGCCGCGCTGCTGGAGGCCCTCGGCTACGACGTCACCCGCCATGTCGGCGGCGTCCACCACGAGCCCGAGGGGCGCGGCGCCAACGGCAACCACCTGGCGCTGACCGTCCGCGTCGACGGCGAGGCCTGGTTCGTCGACGCCGGGCTCGGCGACGGCCCCCATGAACCGCTCCCGCTGCGCCCGGGCACGTACCAGCAGGGCCCCTTCACGTACCGGATGGAACCGTCGGTCACCGAACCGGGCGGCTGGACGTTCCACAACCCGGCCGGCCCCTTCCCCGTCATGGAGTTCGCCGCCCGGCCCGCCACCATGGCGGACTTCGCCGACGAGCACCTGCGGCTGTCCACCGCGCCGGACTCGCCGTTCCGGACGACGTTCGTCGCCCTGCGCCGTGACGCGAAGGGGCTCGACCTCCTGCGGGGCCGCCTCCTCACGCGCATCGACGCGGCCGGGCGCACCGAGCGGACGCTGGACACGGCGGGGGAGCTGTTCGCCTCTCTCGCGGACGTGTTCGGCCGCGACCTGGACGGTCTCGACGCGGACGACCGGGCCACGCTCTGGGAGCGGGTCACGCGCGCCCACGAGGAGTGGCTGGCCGCCCGGGGATAGCGGCACTCACCGCGCCAGGCCGGCGACCAGGCGCGCGGCGTCCGCCCGGAACACCGCCGAGCCGGCCGCCGTCCGCCGGTCCCTCGCGGGGCCCGGGCGGGCCAGCTCGTCGACCGCCGCCAGCAGGTGACGGAGGTCGGCGGCGTACGTGGTCAGGCCCTCCGCCGCCATCTCCCGCACCCCCACGGCGCCGTGCCCGGGGATGGGCCGGTGGCCGATCACCGGCAGCCCGGCGGCGAGGGCCTGCACCGCGGTCTGGCCCGCCGCGTTGTCCACCAGGACCCGCGCCGACGCCATGAGCCCCGGCATGTCGTCCGTCCAGCCGAGCGCCCGCACCCCCGGCAGTCGGGCCGCGCGCCGCCGCAGCCGCTCGTCCCGCCCGCACAGCAGCACCGGCCGCGCACCGTGCCGGGCGAGCGCCCCGGCGGTACGCAGCAGCCCCGGCCCCACGCCCCACGCCCCGGCGGACAGCAGCACCACCGGCCGCCCGGCCACGTCCGGTGCGGGGGCCGCGGTCTTGTGGAACTCCGGCGGCACGACCGGCCCGGTGGCGACCGCCGTCCGCCCCGTGCCCTCCCGGGCCGCGCGGGCGGCGGTCTCGGTGACGCACAGGTACAGGTCGTTGCCCGGGTCCAGCCAGGCGCGGTGCACGGCGAAGTCGGTGACGAACACCGCGCACGGCACGCGCAGCGCGCCCCGGCCGCGCATCCGGCCGGTGATCTGGCCCGCGAGGTGGAAGGTGGAGACGATCACGTCGGGCCGCCACCCGGCCACGAGCGCGCCCAGCCGCCGCTCGGCGAGCGCGGCCATCGGCGCCACGTCCGGCACCCGGCGGGGCCGCCCTTCGCGCGAAGGGGGCCGGGGCGCCAGGAACAGCGCGTAGATCGCCTCGTACACCGGAGGCAGGCGGCGCACCACGAACCGGTAGAAGCCGCGCACCGCCGGACCCACGCCCGGGGGCAGCAGCGTCAGCACGTCCCGCACGAGGACGTCGTGGCCGTCCGCGCGCAGCCGGCGTGCCAGTTCGCCGGCGACCGCGTCGTGGCCCGCGCCCATGCTCGCGCTGAGCACCAAGCATCGCCGCCCCATGGGAGCCCTCCGTTCCGTGCCGTTCCATCGTGTGCCGTCCGGCTCTCCGGCGCGGCCCGGCGGGGGTCCGAATCGGACTGTTCGGGTGGATCGGAGGGCGCGCTGGCGGGTTGCCGGGAGGCGAACCGGCGGGAAACCGGGAGGCTGGGAGGGCACGGTCCACGACAGTCCGGAGGATCCGCCATGCCCCCCACGCCCCGTCGCGAGGCCGAACCAGGAAGGGCACGGCCCGTCGTGCTCGTCACGGGCGCGTCCTCGGGAATCGGCGCGGCGGTCGCCGACCGGTTCGCCGCCGACGGCCGCTGGCGGCTGCTGCTCGGCGGCCGGGACGAGGAGCGGCTCGCGGCGGTGGCGCGGCGGACGGGCGGCGGCGCGGTGCGGGCGGACCTGGGGGAGCGGGCCGGGGTGGAGCGGCTGGCCGCCGACGCCCTGGCGCGGGAGGGCCGGGTGGACGCGCTGGTGGCGGCCGCGGGCATCGGCTGGGCGGGGCCGTTCACGAGCATGCCCGCCGACGCCGTCGACCGGCTGATCGGCCTCAACCTCACGTCGGTCGTGCACCTTGTCCGCCTGCTGTTGCCCGGGATGGCCGAGCGGGGCGTGGGACACCTGGTGATGATCGGCTCCATGGCCGGGCGTGTGGGGGTGGCCAACGAGGCGGTGTACGCCGCCACCAAGGGCGGGCTGCTGGCCTTCGCCGACAGCCTGCGCTACGAGCTCGCCGGCACCCGCGTCGGGGTGACGGTGGTCCTGCCGGGCGCGGTGGACACCCCGTTCTTCACCACGCGGGGCGTCCCGTACCACCGTGACCACCCGCGCCCGGTGCCGCCCGAACGGGTGGCCGAGGTGGTGTGGCGTGCGGTCGTACGCGGCCGGGACGACGTGTTCGTACCGGGCTGGCTGGCGATGCCCGCCCGGGTGCACGGTGCCGTGCCCGGCTTCTTCCGGGCCCTGGCCAAGCGGTTCGGCTGAGTCCGGTGCTGGCACTGTCGATCTGCCTGGCGTTGCTGGCCGCTCTCGGCAACGCCGGGGCCTCCGTGCTCCAGCGGCAGGGCGCGGCCGCCACCGGCCCCGAACCGGCCTCGGCGCGGCGGGGCTCGTGGATGGCGGGACTGGTGCACCGGCGGGTGTGGGTGTGGGGCGCGGCGCTGCTCGCGGTGTCGGGCATCCTCCAGGCGCTCGCGCTGGCCACCGGCCCGTTGTCCGTGGTCCAGCCGGTGATGAGCACGGAGCTGATGTTCACGCTGGTGGTCGGAGGCTTCGTGTTCCGGCGCAGCCCGGACACCCGCACCCGGTGGGCGTTCGCCGCCATGGCGCTGGGCCTGGCCGTGTTCCTGGCACTGGCCGACCCGTCCGGCGGCCGGGCCACGGTGCCCCTGGCCGACTGGGTGTGGACGGCCCTGGGCGCGGGCGCGTTCGTGGCCGTCCTCGGGGTGGTCGCGCTGCGGCTGCCGTCGTCGTCGCGGGCGGCGGTGCTGGGCACGGCGACCGCGACCGGGTTCGCGTGCACGGCGGCGCTGCTCAAGGACGCGCTGGGCCGGCTCCCGGACGGGGTCGACGAGGTGCTCACGACGTGGCAGCCGTACGCCGCCGTGGGCGTGGGCCTGGCGAGCTTCGTGCTGCTCCAGGTGACGCTTCGGGCGGGTTCCCTGGTGGCCTCGCAGCCCGCGCTGACCCTGGGGGACGCCCTGCTGAGCGTGGTGCTGGGGGTGACGCTGTTCGCGGAACGGGTCCACCTGGGCTGGCGGGTGGGGTTCGAGGCGCTGGCGCTCGCGGTGCTGGTGGCCGGGTGCGTCCAGCTCGCCAGGTCCCCGCTCGTCACGGACGACACCGAGGGCCAGGAGCGGCGGTGGTGAACGCACGGCTGCCCCTGGGGGTGGCGGGCGCCGTCGCGGCCTGGCACATCGGGCCCGCCGCGACCTGGCTGCCCGGCGCCCGTGCCGCGCTGTGGCCGGGGCTCGACGGGCGCGGCGACCCGTCGCACGTGGCGCTCACGTTCGACGACGGCCCCGATCCGGAGAGCACGCCCCAGTTCCTGCGCGCACTGGACGCCCTGTCCGTACGGGCCACGTTCTTCGTGCTGGGCGGGCGGCTGGCCCGCCGCCCCGCGCTCGGGCGGCTGATCGCGGCGGAGGGCCATGAACTGGCCGTCCACGGCTGGCGCCACGACCGGCCCTGGTGGCCCCACCCGCTGCGGGACGCCCGCGACCTGGCGCGGACGGCGGACCTGGTCGCCGAGGCGGCCGGGCGGCGGCCCCTGTGGTACCGGCCCGCGTACGGCGTCCTCACCGGTGGCCGGTGGGCCGCCGCCCGGGCCGCCGGGCTGCGCACGGTGCTGTGGTCGGCGTGGGGGCGCGACTGGACGGCCGGGGCGACGGCGCGGAGCGTGCACGCGGAGGTGGCGAGGACGCTGCGGGGCGGCGCGACGGTGCTGCTGCACGACTCCGACGTGGTCAGCGCGCCGGGGGCGTGGCGGTCCGCGCTGGGCGCGCTGCCGGGGCTCGTCGAGGACTGCCGGCGGCGGGGCCTCCAGGTGGGGCCCCTCGTGGACCACGGCCTGATCGAATAGCTCATACATTCGATTTACTCGTACGCTGAGAGCATGACCGCGCACGTGCAGGGCTCCCTCTTCGACCAGACCGACGACATCCGCCTGGGACCGCTGTCCGGCCTCCGGCGGACCGTGCTGGGCGACGGGGCGTGGATCGACCTGCTGCCGGGCTGGCTGCACGGCGCCGGCGCCCTGTTCGAGACGCTCGCCGAGAGCGTCCCGTGGCGCGCGGAGCGGCGCACGATGTACGACCACGAGGTCGCCGTACCCCGGCTGCTGGCCTACTACGGCGAAGGGGCCCCGCTGCCGCACCCGGTGCTCGACGAGGCCCGCGCCGCCCTGTCCGCGCACTACGCCGCCGAACTGGGCGAGCCGTTCACCACGGCCGGGCTCTGCTACTACCGGGACGGCCGGGACAGCGTCGCCTGGCACGGCGACCGGATCGGGCGCGGATCGCGCGAGGACACGATGGTCGCCATCCTGTCGGTCGGCGAGCCCCGCGACCTGGCGCTCCGCCCCCGCCGGGGCGGGCCGTCCCGGCGGGTGCCGCTCGGCCACGGCGACCTGATCGTGATGGGCGGCTCGTGCCAGCGGACCTGGGAACACGCCGTCCCCAAGACCGCAAAGGGGGTCGGCCCCCGGATCAGCGTCCAGTTCCGGCCCCGGAACGTCGGCTGAGGGGCGAGGCCTAGCGCACCAGGTGCACGAGCTGGGTGCCCAGCTCGTAGCGCGCTCCGACGACGGCCAGTCGGCCCGCCTCCACCCGGGTGGCGATGTCCGGTTCGGCGCGCAGCAGCCCGCGTACGAGGCGTACGTTCGCGGTGATCGTCGCGTCGATCCGCGCGTCCCCCGTCTGGCCGCGGTCGATGGCGGGCCGGATCCGCTCGGCGACGTAGTCGATGTGGGCGGGCGGCCGCTCGCCGGTCTCGTCCGCGCGCACCGCCGCCGCCACGGCCCCGCACGACTGGTGGCCCAGCACCATGACGAGCGGGATGCCCAGTTCGATGACGCCGTACGCGATGCTGCCGAGCACCGCCTCGTCCAGCACCTCGCCCGCCGAACGGACCGTCATCAGGTCGCCGAGGCCCTGGTCGAATATCAGCTCGGGCGGGACGCGGGAGTCTATGCAGCCCAGCACCAGGGCGAAGGGACGCTGTCCCGAGACGGCCGCCACCCGGTCCGCCTCGCCCTCGTGCGGATGGACCTGGTGCCGCGCGTGCCAGCGCCGGTTGCCGTGGACCAGCGCGCGCAGCGCCTCCTGAGGGGTGCGGGGGCGCGGCCCGCCGGTACGAGGCGCCGCCACGGCGGGGGCGGAGCCGGTGGCGACCCCCGCACCGAGGGCCGCGGTGGAGGCGAGCGCCGCCCGCAGCAGCGCGCGGCGGCCACGGGGAGCGGGAAGGGACAGGGTCACGGGTCTGTCGTCCGGATGCGTTGTCACGTCATGGAACGTACGTCCGCCTGTTCGCCGATTGTTCGAGTTTGATCACCTGTTGAGCCGCCTATGGCCGACGTATGGCCGTACTTTGGGCGAACGATGGATTCCCCCCGACCACGCGGCTCCGGCCCGCACGCCACGCGTGGTCGGACGGCGACCGGCGGTCACTCATGGTCGCCATGGGCCAAGCGGTGTTAGAAAGGGGAGCGTGGTCCACTTTTTCGACCGATTCCGTGGTGCCTCGGTTCGGTCACTGGCCGAGAGGCGCCCACGGAGCGTCGCGGGACAGGTCTTCGTCCTCCAGGTGGCGCTCGTCGTGCTGCTGGTGCTCGGCGCGGTCCTGGCACTGCTCCTCCAGTCGCGCAGCGACAGCGACCGGGAAGCCCGCAACCGCTCCATCGCGGTCGCCGAATCCTTCGCGCACTCCCCGGGCCTCGAAAACGTCCTGAAGACCCACCCCGACCCGTCGAGCGTCCTCCAGCCGCTCACCGAAACCGCCCGCGAGAGGGCCGGGGTCGACTTCATCGTCGTGATGAACACCGACGGAATCCGCTACACCCACCCCCAGCCCGAGCGGATCGGCGGACGGTTCGTCGGCACCATAGAGCCCTCCCTCGCGGGCCGCGTCCACACCGAGAGCGTCGACGGACCCCTCGGCGAGGAGGTCCAGGCCATCGTGCCCGTCAGGGGCTCGAACGGGGACGTCATCGCCCTCGTCTCGGCCGGCCTGGAGGTCCGCAACGTCACCGGCGTCGTCAACCGGCAGTTGCCCGTCATCCTCGCCACCAGCGCCGCCGGCCTCGCCGTCGCCACCGCCGGCACCGCCCTGGTGGCCCGGCGGCTGCGCCGCCAGACCCACGGGCTCGGTCCCACCGAGATGACCCGGGTGTACGAACACCACGACGCCGTGCTGCACTCCGTGCGCGAGGGCGTCGTCATCGTCGGCGGCGACGGCCGGCTCCTGCTCGCCAACGACGAGGCCGAACGGCTGCTCGGGCTGCCCCCCGACGCCGAGGGCCGCAGCGTCAAGGACCTGCCCGGCCTCGACCCCGGCATGGCCGAACTGCTCTGCTCCGGCCGCGTCGCCACCGACGAGGTCGTCCCCGCCGCCGACCGGCTGCTCGCCGTCAACCAGCGCCACACCGACCGGCACGGCGGCCCCGCCGGGACCGTCGCCACCATCCGCGACACCACCGAGCTGCGCGCCCTCACCGGCCGCGCCGAGGGCGCCCGCAGACGGCTCAACCTGCTGTACGACGCCGGAGTCGGCATCGGCACCACCCTCGACGTCGTCCGCACCGCCGAGGAACTCGCCCAGGTCACCGTCCAGCGCTTCGCCGACTTCGTCACCGTCGACCTGGCCGACCCCGTGCTGCGCGGCGAGGAGCCCAGCGGCACCGCCGCCGACATGCGCCGCACCGCCGTCGCCGGCATCCGCGACGACCACCCCCTCTACCCGCGCGGCAAGATGATCGGCTTCGTCCCCTCCACGCCCCAGGCACGCGGCTACGGCACCGGCCGGGCGGAACTGGTGCCCGACCTGTCCAAGGCGCCCGGCTGGCAGGCCCAGGATCCCGAGCGGGCCGCCCGGATCGTCGAGTACGGCATCCACTCGCTCATCGCCGTCCCCCTCAAGGCCCGCGGCGTCGTCCTCGGCGTCGCCAACTTCTGGCGCTCCGAGAAGCCCGAACCCTTCGAGGACGAGGACCTCGCGCTCGCCGAGGAGCTCGTCGCCCGCGCCGCCGTCTGCATCGACAACGCCCGCCGCTACACCCGCGAACACGCCATGGCCGTCACCCTCCAGCGCAGCCTGCTGCCCCGCGCCCTGCCCGAGCAGAGCGCCCTGGAGGTCGCCCACCGCTACCTGCCAGCCCAGTCCGGCGTCGGCGGCGACTGGTTCGACGTCATCCCCCTCCCTGGCAGCCGGGTCGCCCTCGTCGTCGGCGACGTCGTCGGACACGGCCTGCACGCCGCCGCCACCATGGGCCGGCTGCGCACCGCCGTGCACAACTTCTCCACCCTCGACCTGCCCCCCGACGAACTCCTCGGCCGCCTCGACGACCTCGTCGGCCGCATCGACCAGGACGAGGACGAGGACGACACCGGCGCCGCCGGAATGACCGGCGCGACCTGCCTGTACGCCGTGTACGACCCCGTCACCCGGCGCTGCTCCATGGCCCGCGCGGGACACCCGCTGCCCGCCCTGATCCACCCCGGCGGCGACGTCGAGTTCCCCGACCTCCCGGCCGGTCCGCCGCTCGGCCTGGGCGGCATACCCTTCGAGACCGCCGAACTGGACCTCGCCGAGGACAGCCAGATCGTCTTCTACACCGACGGGCTGATCGAGGACCGCACCCGCGACATCGACGTCGGCATCGAACTGCTCCGCAAGGCCCTCGGCCGGCCCGCCGCCACCCCCGAGGAACGCTGCCGGCTCGTGCTCGACGAACTGCTGCCCGCCCACCCCAAGGACGACGTGGCCCTGCTCGTCGCCCGCACCCGCGCGCTCGGCGGCGACCGCGTCGCCGACTGGGACGTGCCGTTCCACCCCGGTGCCGTCGGCGGCATCCGCTCCGCCGCCGTGCGCAAGGTCACCGAGTGGGGCCTGGACGACCTGTCCTTCGCCGCCGAGCTGATCCTCAGCGAGCTGATCACCAACGCCATCCGCTACGGCGCCGCCCCCGTCCGCGTACGCCTGATCCACGACCGCGGCCTGACCTGCGAGGTCGCCGACCACAACAGCACCTCGCCCCACCTGCGGTACGCCGCCACCACCGACGAGGGCGGCCGCGGCCTCTTCCTCGTCGCCCAGCTCGCCGAACGCTGGGGCACCCGGTACACCGCCCAGGGCAAGGTCATCTGGGCGGAACTCCCGCTCCCCGGCGCCGGCTCCACACCGGGGGACGGCAGCGGGACCCTGCCGTTCGACGTCCTCAACGCCGGCCTGATCTAAGAGGCGACCATGTTCACCCCGCACGGCCCGACGTTGCGCGAACTCGCCACCCAGGCGCTCTCCTCCACCCAACGCGGCTACGACCTGCTGGCCCCGAAGTTCGACCACACCCCGTACCGCACCTCCGACCGGGTGCTGGACGCGGTCGCCGGCGCCCTGCGGCCGCTCGGACCGTTCCGGGCGGGCCTCGACGTGTGCTGCGGCACCGGAGCGGGGGTCGGGGTGCTGCGCGAGCTGTGCCGGGAGCGCGTGACGGGCGTCGACTTCAGCGCCGGCATGCTCGACCGGGCCCGTGCCGCCCACGCACCCGGCGGCTCATCACCTGAGCTCCACTGGGTGCGCGCCGACGCCCGCGCCCTGCCGTTCGTCCCGTCCTTCGACCTGGCCGTGAGCTTCGGGGCGTTCGGGCACTTCCTGCCGGCAGAACGGCCCGCCCTGTTCGCCGGGGTGCACCGGGCGCTGCGGCCCGGCGGCCGGTTCGTCTTCCCCATCCCGGCCCCGCCCCCGGTCGGCTCGCCCCCCTACTGGGAGCTGTGGGCGTTCGACACCGCCATGCGGGTGCGCAACCTGCTGTGGCGGCCGCGCTTCATCATGTACTACCGCACCTTCCGCCTCACCGACGTGGTCGCGGAACTGACCCGCACCGGCTTCACGGTGGAGCTGTCCCCGCTGGAGGAGTTCGGCCGGCAGCCCGGCGGGGCTCCCCGGTGCCGCCTGGTGACCGCCCTTCGGCCGTGAGCCACATGGGCGGCGGCCGGTTGCGGAGGACCTGAACAGCTTGTCCAGTGGGAAACCGGTCCGCGACGCGCCGAATCCGCTGCGGCGCGCGGACAACGGCACCGGCCCGTTTCACCTCTTCGGTGTCGTACCAGTGGTTTCCCGAGAGGCAGTGAAGAAGACATGGCCGTCGGCGCATCGAGTGTCACCGTCCCACCGGAGCCGGGGGACGGCCCCGGACGCGGGCGTGAGCGGGGCGGCGGCGACCCGCGCGCGTCACGGGCCGTCCCGTGGGCGGCCCTCCTGGCCGCGCTGCCGCTCGGCCTGCTCGCCGCCGCGTCGTACCTCGGCCGGTACGTCCGTCCCAGCGCCGACGAGTGGTGCTTCCTGCCCGTCGTGCGCGACGGCGGCATCTCCCGCCTGGTCGGGAAGTTCTACGTCACCGACAACGGGCGCGTCGGCAATGGGCTGCTCGTCGGGCTGTACGCCAAGTTCCCGGTCGCCGGGCACCAGTGGTACGCCCTCGTCAGCGGCGTCCTCATGCTCGGGCTGCTGTGGGCGCTCACCACGCACGTGCTGCGCCGCGCCGGGCAGAGCGTGCCGCGCGGGGTGCCCCTGCTCGTCGCGTCCATGATCACGGCGGTGTTCCTCTTCGCCACCCAGAACACGTACAAGACGTTCTTCTGGCCCGCCGCCTCCGTCTCGCATACCCTCGCCCCGGTCCTCGCCTGCGCGGCCGCCATCCCGCTGCTGCGGGCCCGCGGCCGGGGCGGGCGGATCGCCGCGCTCGTCGTCGTGCTGCTCGCGGGCGTGTTCATGGGCACGCTCTCCGAAGAGGCGTCCGTGGTGGCCCTGGTGGTGCTCTCGGGCGTCGTCCTGTTCGCCGGGTGGATCTTCACCGAACGGGTCAGGGCCTTCGCCCGGGCCTGGTCCCTCCTCGGCATGGCCGGTGTCGCCATCGGCACGGTCGTGCTCGTGACGTCCCCCGGTTCGCGCAACCGGCGCGAGCGGTACGACGCCGAGACCGTCTCCATGATCGCCCCCGAATCGCTGCTCGCCTCGCTGCGGGCGTACGTCCGCATCCTGGAGACCATCCTGACGACATGGCAGTACGCGGGTGCCGTCGCCGCCGGTGTGCTGCTCGGCCTGCTGGCGCGCGGCACCGCCCGCCGGGAGCGGCGGGTCCTGCTGCCGTGCCGGCCGCTGCTGCTGGCCGGCCTCGGCGCGCTGGCGTTCCTCGTCTCCGGCTACCTGTGCACCGTCATCACGTACCCGGTCTTCGGCCCCCGCGTGGTGAGCGCGGAGCGCACCTGGAACGACTACCTGCTGCTGTACGTGCTGCTGCTGGTGGCCGCCGGTGCCTTCCTGGGGCGGGCGCTGCGGCTGCGCGGGGTCCGCACCGGAGCGGTCACCGGCCTCGCCGCGGCGGTCTGCGCGGTGACCGTCCTGGGGCTCGCCGCCCCGCTGTACGAGCTGGGCCACGACATGCGGGTACGGGCGCAGAAGTGGGACCGCCAGGACCGGTGGCTGCGGGAGCGGGCGGCCGAGGGCGCGAAGGTGCTGCCGTACAAGCCGGTGTCGGTGAGCGGGATGCTGGAGCCGTTCAGCGCCAACGGCACCAGGATCTGGCCCGCCCAGTGCGTCGCCGACTACTACCACCTGGACAAGGTCACTCGCGGGACGCGCCTTCCCTGACCCGCTCCTCCCCGGGCGGCTGCCGCGACGCGGAACGGCGGGTGGCGGCCGCCCCGGAGGTGATGGCCCAGCGGGCGAGGACGAAGGAGAGCGGGGTGACCAGGAGCCCGGCGGCGATGGCCGCCAGGTTCTCGTCCATCCCCAGCCGGCTCACCGCGAGGTGGAGCAGGATGCCGCTGCCCACCACGTTGGCCGCGCCCGACAGCGGATAGCGGGCGAAGGCCCGCCACGTGGGCCTGGTGCGGACGGTGACGTACGAGTTGAGCAGGAACGAGCCGACGACGCTCACCGCGTACCCGATGACGTGGGCGGCGAGGTACGGCAGCCAGACGTTGAGCGTGGCGTACACGCCGAAGTAGACGGCGGTGTTGGCCAGCCCGATGAGGCAGAAGGAGACGAACTGTCCGAGGACGGCGGGCTTCACGGCTTCGGCCGGGCCCGTCCCGCCGGCTCCAGGGGCGTCTCGCGCGTGTCCCGGCGGCGGGGGCGGGCCGCGGAGCTGTCCGTCTCCCGCACCACGTAGTGCGGGCGGCGCTTGGCCTCGTGGTAGATCCGGCCCACGTATTCGCCGATGACGCCGAGCGTGGCGAGCTGGATGCCGCTGAGGGCGACGATGGCGGTGATGAGCGTCGCGTAACCGGGCGTGTCGACGCCGTCGAGTATCACGTTGGCGACGATCCAGAGCGCGTAGACGAGCGCGGACAGGAACAGCCACAGGCCGGTGTGGATGGCCAGGCGCAGCGGCCGGCTGTTGAACGACAGCAGCCCGTCGATGCCGTAGTTGAGCAGCCGCCGGCCGCCCCACTTGGACCGGCCGGCGGCCCGCTCGACGTTCTCGTAGGTGAAGCTGACGGTGTCGAACCCGATCCAGGAGAACAGGCCCTTGGAGAACCGGTTGCTCTCCGGCAGGGAGAGCAGCGAGTCGACCGCGCGGCGCGACAGGAGCCGGAAGTCGCCCGCCCCGTCGATGACTTCGACGTCCATGAAGCGGCGCACGAGACGGTAGTAGGCGCGGCTCAGCGCGGTCCGGACGGTACCCTCGCCGGACCGGTCGCGCTGGGCGATCACCTGGTCGTAGCCGTGCCGGTGCAGCTCCAGCATGCGGGGGAGGAGCGCGGGAGGGTGCTGGAGGTCGGCGTCCATGAGCACGACCACCTCGCCCCGGGACATGCGCATACCGGCGAGCAGTGCGGACTCCTTGCCGAAGTTGCGGCTGAAGGAGGTGTAGCGCACGCGCCCGTCGGCCGCCGCCAGGTCCCGCAGCCGGTCCACGGTCCGGTCGCCGCTGCCGTCGTCGACGTAACACACCTCGAAGGTCACGCCGGTCGGTTCGAGAGCGGCTATGAGGGCGGTGTGGAAGGCGTCGATCACCTCGCTCTCGTCGAAGCACGGGACGACGACCGACATATGGACCATGGGCTGCTCACTCCATGCACTGGTGTGCGGGACGGCGGCCGGGAGTTCGGGGCCGCCGCATAGGGAGGATGGCCATGGGGCCACCGGGGTTGCCTGCACCGGGCGATGGACTTCGCCCGCTGCGGCACCCGTGCAGCCAGTGGAGCGCGGCGGCGGCGCCTCCACAGCCCCACGCCGTCCACTCGGGTGAGTGCGTGACGGTCCGTGTCCACGCACGCGTGCGTCCGCCCCGTCACCCGGGCTTGCGGGGACGGGGCGGATATGGGTGGGCGTGTGGCGCCGGGCGGGGCGGGTCCTGGATCAGGACTAGCCCTTCCCGACCTCCTTGTTGACGGCGGCCGGCGAGTCGTACTCCTTCTCGGGGAGGGACTTCAGGGCGTCCATGACCTTCTTGTCGGCCTTGTGCTTCTGTGCTTGGTCGACGATCTCCTTCTTGGAAGCCGGGTAGTTGACGCCGCCGAGGGCCTTCTGCATTTCGATGGGGTTCACAGCCATGGTCGAGGGGTACCCCCGCGCGCGAACCGGATACCGGGACCAAAGTCCATGTCACGACAATGGAGCACAAGCACCTTTTTCCCCACGCAGCGCGAATCCGTCACGGTTGCATCACAATGTCGTGTGAGAGCCGGAGAGTGCGGGCACATCCATGTGCGGGAGGGCGACCCGGTTCGGGGGCCGGCGCATCGCCCGGCCTCGGGGCGACCGGCCTGGAGCAGGCGCCGGCGTCCCTCTCTCCTTGCTTCGTGGCGTGGGAAAGGCAGGTACGTTCATGCTGTTGGCGCATCCCGCAGTGCTTCGTGAGCTCGTAGCCCGTTACGAATCCCTGTGCACCGCCTCCCAGGAGCTGGCCCTCGCGCCCGACCTGAAACGACGGCTCGACGATGTCACGTACACGCTGTGCGTGACCACCGGGACGCGGCACCTGGACCAAGCGCTGGCCGCCGCGCGGGCGAGGCTGGCGGCCACGGCCGCGGTCACCGCCACGGCCGCGGCCACGGTCACAGCCGCGGCCGGCGCGGCACCGGCGGCGGCGGGCACCGCCACCTGACGCGGGGAGAACTTTCGGCGGCCCCGGCCCAGGGGTTGACCGGGGCCGCCACGGGTGTCCGCGGGGAGTGCGGAGCGCCCGGTCGGAACACCAGGGGCGACGCGAGGAGGGAGCGTCGTCGCCGGTGTTCTGTCCCGTTCCCCGGGGCGTGTGTCACCGGGGTGTCCGAGCAGTAAATATATTTACCGTCCAGTAAGCAAGCGCATGAAAAATTTCATGCCTTGGTGACGCGTGAAAACGGCGGAAAACGCCCTTGCGGCAGGGCCCGTGAGCGGGATCGGCCGGTGCGGTTCAGTCGTCGAGGAAGAAGTTGTGCTGCTCGGCGGCCTGCTCGTACCCCTCCAGCCGCAACTGCGTCCGCTCCGGGTTCGCGTCCGCCATCGCCTGGAGCACGGAGGCCGCGAGGACGCCGGGCGCCGCGTACGAGTCGAATACCAGCCGTGACCCCGTCCCGGCCGTCAGCGTCACATCCGCCTCGTCCACCAGCGGCCCGAGCGTCAGGTCCGTGATCAGCGCGATGCGCAGGCCCGTCCGGCGCGCCGCCCGCATCGCGGCCAGGGTCTCGTGGGCGTGCCTCGGCATCGCGAAGGCCAGCACCCACGTCCCGCCCGCCTCCCGGGACTGCAACAGCGCGTCGTAGGCGACGCTGCCGCCACGGGTCACCAGCCGCACATCGGGGTGGATGCGGCGCGCCGCGTACGCGAAGTACTCCGCGAGCGACACCGAGATGCGCAGGCCCAGGATCGTCAAGGGCACCGAAGTGGCCAGCTCGCGACCGACGTCGAGGATCTGGCCCGGGTCGCCCAGCAGGCGGCGCAGATGCTCCAGGTTCTCGATCTCCGCGTCGATGGCGGCCTGGAGCTCGTTGCGGCGGATCTCCTCACGGGTGTCCGGCGCGCCGGCCACCGCGCTGAGCGCGATCGGCTGCAACGCCTCCCGGAGCGCGGGGAACCCGCTGTACCCCAGGGACGTCGCGAACCGCGTCACCGACGGCTGGCTGACGCCCACGCGCTCCGCGAGGTCGGTGATCGACAGGAACGCGGCCTCGGTGAGGTGGTCGATGATGTACTGGGCGATGCGGCGTTGGGCGGGCGACAGCCGGTGACCGCCGAAGAGCGCCATGACCCGGTCCATGGGAACGGCCGGGGCCGCCTCCGCCGCGGGGGACGGCTTGCCCGGCGTGATCGCGGCCGCCTGCGCGCGTGCCTGCTGCCCTGATGGCACCGGTGTGCCTCCTTCGTGTCCCGATCCCGCTCAACATAGCTCAACCGCCCCGGCCGCTCCCGGGCCCACCGATGTGCGTGACGCGGCCGCTCGGGAGCATGCTGGCTGTGTGCCCCGGCACCGCGCCGCCCCCGCCTGCGCGTCCCGCACACGCGCGTTCCGCACTCGTGCGCGTCCCGCCGCAGCGCGTACGGCGCCGCCGGGAACCGCCCGCTGAGTAAGGCTGCGACATGCCAGGGAAACCGCACAGCAACGGCAACGGCAACGGCAACGGCAACGGCAACGGGACCGGCACGGGCGCCGGCACCGGCACCCGGACCAAGGCCGCGACCGGCCTGCCGGGCGGGCCCGCGCTGGAGCTGGCGCGGGCCACGGTCGGCGCCGTCGAGGCCACCGGGGGGTTCGCGGGTGGGGTCTACCTCCGTACCGGCACCCCGGGGCTGCTGCGGCTGGCCGTACTCGCCGGGCTGCCCGCGACGCTGTTCCACCCCTGGTGGCGCATGCACATCAACCGGCCCTTCCCGGTGGCCGAGGCCTACCGCTCCGGCATGGCGGTCCACCTCGCCGACGCCGAGGACGCCATGCGCCGGTACCCCCAGCTCATGGCGGGCCTGCCGTTCCCCTTCGGATCGCTGTACGAACCGGTCGCGCACGGCCGCGAGACGTTCGGCGTACTCGTGGTGCTCCGCGCCGCCACCCCCGGCCGGCCCGTCGACCCCGGCGACCGGCGCCGGATGCGGCAGGCCGCCCAGGACCTCGGCACGCGCCTCGCCGGCCTCGCCGCCCGGGGCACCCCCGCGTCCTGGGACGGCCCGCCCGTCAACGTCCAGCTCCCCGCCCGTGCCACCCCGCCCGTACGGACCGGCCACCTGGACTGGGACACCGCGACCGGGGCCGTCACCACGGACGAGGACTTCCGTACGATGCTGGGCGCCGCCCCGGACACCCCCACGTCCACCATCGACGCCCTCGCCGCGCTGCTCGCCCCCGAGGACACGTACGGCCTGTGGACCGTCGCCCACCAGCTCGGCGACCCCGGCCGGCCCCGCATCCGCCGCATCTGGCTGCACGCCCTCGACGGCCGCCCCTGCCTCCTGGAGCTGACCGGGCACGACCGGCGGCTTCGCGGAACCCTCGTCGACCCCGGGACCGGGCCCGTCGTCGCCGCGGCGGCCGACCGGTTGCCGGGCGGGGTGTGCTCGCTGGACCGGCTCGGGCGGATCACGTTCGTCAGCCGCACCGCCGAGACCCTCCTCGGCCGCGGCCGGCCCGAACTGGTCGGGCGCCCGTTGTGGGAGGCGCTGCCCTGGCTCGGGAAGCCCGCCTACGAGGACAGCTTCCGCTCCGCCCTGCTCTCCGACGAGCCCGTCCACTTCCTGGCCCACCGCGACGGCGAGACCTGGCTTTCGGTCTCCCTCCACCCCGGCCACGAGGGCCTGACCATGACCCTCGCCACCGCCGAACAGCCCGCCTACACACCCGGATCGGTCGTCGCGCCCGGCGCCGGGCTCGGCTCCCCGGCCGACCGCGCGTCCATGCTGTACCGCCCCGTCGCCCTCGCCATCGCGCTCACCGAGGCCGTCACCGCCCGGCAGGTGTCCGCCGTCGTCACCGAGGAACTGCTCCCCGCGTTCGGCGGCCGCCAGCTCGCGATCTACCTCCTGGACGAGCGCCAGCTCCGCCTCGCCTGGGAGACCGGCTTCCCGCAGGGCTTCCTCGACCGCTTCGACGGCGTCGGGCTCGACGCCCGGCTGCCCGGCGTCGAAACCCTCACCACCGGCCGCCCCATCTTCTTCGAGTCCATGCAGCGGCTCGCCGCCGCCTACCCCGGCATCCCCCTGGACGCCAACGTCGGCGCCCGCGCCTTCCTGCCCCTCATCGCCTCCGGCCGCCCCGTCGGCTCCTGCATCCTCGGCTTCGACCAGCCCCGTGGCTTCAGCCCCGAGGAACGCACCGTCCTCACCGCCCTCGCCGGACTGATCGCCCAGGCCCTCGAACGCGCCCGGCGCTACGACTCCGAGGCCGCCCTCGCCCGTGGCCTCCAGGACGCCCTGCTGCCGCACCGGCTGCCCAGCCTCCGGGACGTCGACACCGCCGGCCGCTACCTCCCCGGCACCCAGGGCATGGAGGTCGGCGGCGACTGGTACGACGTCGTGGAAACCGGCCAGGGCATCGCCCTCGTCATCGGCGACGTCCAGGGACACGGTGTCTCCGCCGCCGCCACCATGGGCCAGTTGCGCAGCGCCGTACGCGCCTTCGCCCTCAGCGGCCACGACCCCGAGGAGGTGATGAGCGGGACGAACCGGCTGCTCATCGACCTCGACGCCGGACAGTTCGCCACCTGCTGCTACGTCGTCCTCGACGCGGCGACCGGCGCCATGCGGGCCGTGCGCGCCGGCCACCTCCAGCCCCTGCTGCGTCACCCGGACGGCACAACGGAGGTCCTCGACCTGCCCGGCGGCGTCGTCCTCGGCGTCGACCCCGAGGCGTCCTACCCGGTCACCGAAGCGCGGCTCGCGCCGGGCGGGGTCCTCGCCCTGTACACGGACGGACTCGTCGAACAGCCCGGGATCGACATCGACCTGGGCATCGAGCGGCTTCGCCGCGCCCTCGCCGGAGTCGGCGCGTCCCCGCTCGGCGACACCGCCGAGCGGCTCATCCGCGAGGCCACGTCCGCGGGCGACCGGCCCGACGACATCGCCCTGCTCCTCGCCGCCCGCCGCCCCGACGGCGACCCCGGCCGGAGCCGTCCGGCATGACCGCGGTTGTGCCCGGCGGAGCGCCGACCGACCATGGGGAGACGTAAGAAGGCAGGTGCCATGAGCGCGGTGTACGCGGCCGAGGGTGCCGACTTCCGCGGCCCCCTCGACGTCACGAAAGCGGCGACGGCCGTCCTGGACGCCGACGGCACGGTCGTCGGCTGGAACCCGGCGGCCCACGCCCTGCTGGGCTACCCCCCGCAGGAGGCGGTGGGCCGCCCCATCGGCACGTTCATCGTCGACCGCCCCGGCGAATACCACCTGGCCACACCCCTCCCCGGCGCGGCACAGGCCCGCCGCCAGGTGCTCCACATGCGCCACCGGGACGGCCACATCATCCGCGTGGCGACCGCGAGCCTCCCGCTCTCCCACGGCGGCACCGGGCCCGCCAAGCTGCTCGCGGTGGCCGACGCCGACGAGACGGAGCGCTGGGAGGCCCTCCAGTCGATGCTCCGGGGCCTGGCCACCCAGTCGCCCGTCGGCCTCGCCATCTACGACACCGATCTGCGGATCGTGTGGACCAACCACGCCCTCTACCAGGAGATGGGCACCTTCCAGTACGCCGGGCTCGGCCCCGACGAGATGGTCGCCCACGGCGAGATCCTCTCCGACGGCTACCCGGGCACGCTCGAGGAGGCCATGCGCCAGGTGATCGCCACCGGCGAGCCCGTCATCGAACTCCACTACAGCGGCCGCCCGCCCGCCGACCCCGAGCACGACCACGTCTGGTCCTGCTCGTACTACCGCCTCCAGGACGCCGACGGCCGTCCCCTGGGCGTCTGCGAGGAGACGGTGGACATCACCGACCGCTACCTCGCCCAGCAGCGCCTGGACCTCCTCGTACGGGCCGGCGCCCGGGTCGGCACGTCCCTGGACATGACCCGCACGGCGCAGGAGCTCTCGGCCGTCGCCGTCCCGCAGTTCGCCGACGGCATCACCGTCGACCTCATCGACGTCGTCCTGGAGGGCGAGCAGCCGACCCCCGGAACGGCGACCGCCCGGCGCGTCGTACGCGTGTGGGAAGGCCCCGCGTCCGCAGACCGCGACGCCCACCCCGCCCGGCGCCGGCCCGTCGACCACCCGGCCGACTCCCTCCAGGCGCGCTGCCTGGCCGCCGGGCGCCCCGTCCTCGACACCGGCACGGGCCCCGTCCACTCGCGGCTCGCCGTGCCGCTGCGCACCGAAGGCGCCTCCCTCGGCGTCGTGACGTTCTGCCGCGACCGCCACCCCGACCCGTTCGAGTCCGGCGACCTCCTGGTGGCCGACGAACTCGTCGCCCGCGCCGCCGTCAGCATCGACAACGCCCGCCGCTTCACCCGCGAGCACGCCGCCGCCCTCACCCTCCAGCGCAGCCTGCTGCCCCGGCGCCTGCCGAAGCTGACCGGCGTCGACGTCGCCCACCGCTACCTGCCGGCCGACAGCAGGGCCGGGGTGGGCGGCGACTGGTACGACGTGATCGCCCTGTCCGGCACCCGCGTCGGCCTCGTCGTCGGCGACGTGGTCGGCCACGGGGTGCGCGCCGCCGCCACCATGGGCCGCCTCCGCACCAGCGTGCGCGCGTTCGCCCGGCTCGACCTCCCGCCCGACGAACTCCTCACCCGCCTCGACGAACTCGTCACCCAGGACGCCCACGAACAGGCCGCCGTCCACGCCCCCGGCTCCGCGACCGAGGCCGACGACCCGGCGCTCGGCGTGACCTGCCTGTACGCCGTCTACGACCCGGTCGCCGGCCGGTGTAGCATGGCCCGCGCCGGAAGCCCCCTGCCATCCGTCGTCGACCCCGCCACCGGAGCCGTCAGCCACCCCGACGTCCCCGCCGGACCGCCGCTGGGGCTCGGCGGCCTGCCGTTCGAGAGCGCCGAGTTCGACCTCCCCGAAGGCAGCCTCATGGCGCTGTTCACCGACGGGCTCGTCCAGGGCCGCGACCGGGACCGCGACGCCGAACTCGACGCGCTGCACACCGTCCTCGCCGACCACGAGCGGCCCCTGGACGACCTGTGCGACCGGATCGTCGCCACGCTGCTGCCCGGCCCCGTCGACGACGACGCCGCGCTCCTCCTCGTACGCACCCGCACCCTCGACAGCCACGAGGTGGCCGCCTGGGACCTGGCCGACGACCCCGAAGTGGTCGGCCGGGCCCGCGCCCTGGCCACCGGTCAGGTCGACGCCTGGGGGCTCGACGGAGAGCTGTCCTTCACCACCGAACTGGTGGTCAGCGAACTCGTCACCAACGCCATCCGCTACGCCTCCGGCCCCATCCAGCTCCGGCTCATCCGCGACCGGAACCTGATCTGCGAGGTGTCCGACACCGGCCACACCTCACCGCACCTGCGGCGCGCCGGCAGCGAGGACGAAGGCGGCCGAGGCCTGTTCCTCATCGCGCAGATGACCCAGCAGTGGGGCACCCGCTACACCCCCACCGGCAAGACGATCTGGGCCGAGCAGCCGATCCCGCCGTGACGTCCCCCGTGTTTGCCGGGGCTCCGGCCCGGAAACCCGGGCATGGTCCGAACGCACAGGAGGCACGCCATGGCAGTGTCCGAACAGATCAGCGACGCCCTGTGGGACGAATTCCACACCGTCGTCAACATGACCTCGCGCGAACTCCAGGAATGGCTGAACGTCGAATCGGCCGGCGAGGAGACCGAAGAGGTCCCCGACCGCTCCGGGAAGCCCCTGGGCCGGCGCGTCCTCGGAATCCTCGGCAAGCGCCGCACCGACCTCACCGAGGACGACGTCGGCGTCATGCAGCGCGTCTGCGAGATCGTCCGCTCGCAGCGCGACCCGTCACTCGACCCCACAGCCGGGGGCACCGACTGGCGTCACGGCCTGATGGACATCGGCCACGACCCGCTCAAGCCGGCCTGACACCGGCCACACGGATTCTCCCCCGGCCATAGCGCCCCCACGAGGAGGATCCGTTGCGCCTGTACCACAGCCGCCCCACCGACCCCGGCTACCGCCGCAAGCGCCACGGGCGCGGCTTCAGCTACCTCGACCCCTCCGGGCGCCCGCTGCGCGACCCGGCGGAACTCGCCCGCATCAAGGCCCTGGTCATCCCGCCGGCCTGGCGGGACGTCTGGATCTGCACCCGCGCCAACGGGCACCTCCAGGCCGTCGGCACCGACGCCGCCGGGCGCCGCCAGTACCTCTACCACCCGCAGTTCCGCGCCGAGCAGGAGCAGGCCAAGCACGACCACGTCCTCGACGTCGCCGAGCGGCTGCCCGCCGTACGGGAGGCCGTCGAGGCGCACCTGGGCGACCGGGGACTCACCCGCCAGCGCGTCCTCGCCACCGCCGTACGCCTGCTCGACCTCGGCTTCTTCCGCATCGGCAGCGACCGCTACACCGACGAGAACAACAGCTACGGCCTGACCACCCTGCTGCGCGAACACTCCCGCTGCCAGGCCGGCGCGGTCGTCTTCACCTACCCCGCCAAGCACGGCAGGGAGCTCATCCAGACCGTCGCCGACCCCCCGACCTGCCGCACCCTCACCGCGCTGCTGCGCCGGCGCGGCGGCGGCGAGCGGCTCTTCGCCTACTGGGAGAGCCCCGCCTGGCACGACCTGAGCAGCGCCGACGTCAACGCGTACCTCAAGGACCTGGCCGGCCTCGACATCACCGCCAAGGACTTCCGCACCTGGCACGCCACCGTCATGGCCGCCGTCGCCCTCGCCGTCTCCCAGTCCGTCGCCCGCAGCGAGACCGCGCGCCGCCGAGCCATCGCCCGGGCGGCCCGCGAAGTCGCCGAATACCTCGGCAACACCCCGGCCGTCTGCCGCGCCTCCTACATCAACCCGCGCGTGATCGAACTGTACGAGGAGGGCATCACCGTCGCCGCGACCCTGCCCCGCCTCGGCACCGAGGGCGCCTACGGCATCCCCGCAACCCAGGGCCCCGCCGAACGGGCCGTCCTGCACATGCTGCGCACCGGACGCCCGCCCGCCCCCTGATCACGGCCAGGACGGCTCCTTGCGGGGCACCACCACCAGCTCCGACACCGCGCTGCCCGCCGGCACCGACAGCGCGTACAGCACCGTGTCGGCCACGATGTCCGGGCTCTGGAGCAGCGACACGTCGGCGTCCGGGAACCGCTCCAGGATGAACGGCGTCTCCATGCCGCCCGCGATGATCCCCGTCACCCCGATGCCCGGGCAGTCCCGCTGGGCCTCCTTGAACAGCGTGTGCGTGAAGGCCCGCAGCCCCGACTTGCCCGCCGAGTACGGACCGGCCTCCGTCCACGTCCGGTTCGACGCCGTCGACAGGATGTTCACGATGTGGCCGCCGCCCCGGGCGACCATGCGGCGGTAGGACTCCAGGCACAGGTACATCGGCCCCAGCAGGTTCGTGGTGACGACCCGGGTCACCTCCTCCGCCGTGAGGTGCTCGATCGGCTTGGAGACGTCCACGGCCGCGTTGTTGACCAGCACGTCCACCGCCTGGCCGTCCCCGTCCAGCTCCCGGAACACCTCCGCCACGGCCCGCGCGTCCCGCACGTCCAGCTCCACGAAACGCGCGTCCCGCCCGTCCTGGGCCAGCTCCTCGCACAGCTCCCGCGCCTGCTCCTTGCGCACGTCCGCCACCAGGACGGACGCGCCCGCGCCCGCCAGCCGCCGGGTGATCGAGGCGCCCAGTCCACGCGCCCCGCCGGTCACCAGCGCCTGCCTGCCCCGAAGATCGCCGCCCATGCCTGCCTCCTCCACTGCCGGTTGCTGACTCCCACTGTGGCCTGCGCCACTACGCACGGCACCCCGGACGATCACTGTGAGCAAGCACACCAGAAGTGCCGAAAGCCCAGGTCAGACCCGAAAACGCACCCCGGCGGGCCGCTGACCAGGCCACTTCTCCCGTTCGCGGCACCCGCCCTTCTGCCACCATGGTCGACGCTGCCGGACCGCCTCCGACGAGGCGCGCAGCAGCAGACAGATCCGGTGGACCGGCCGTGCGACGCAGCAGATGGCCCCACTTCCGCCGATTCCGCCATCCGAGTCCACCGGCTCGTCACCCCCGTAACTCACCGTGCCTTCTTCCTCCACGCCCTCCGCCCCCGCCCCTACGCGCGTCGACCACTCGCCGTGGCGCTCCCTCAAGTACCGCAGCATGCGCTGGTGGTCCCTCGCGAACCTGGTGTCCAACGCCGGTACGTGGATGCAGCTCACCGTGCAGAACCTGCTGGTGCTCCAGATCACCGGCTCCGCCGCCGCGACCGGCCTGTCCCTGTCCGTGCAGGCCGCGCCCGGGCTCCTGGTGAGCGTCGCGGGCGGTGCCGCCGTGGACCGCTGGCCCCGCAAGCTCACCGCCGCCGTCAGCCAGGCGCTGCTCGGCGCGGTCGCCTTCACCACGGCCCTGCTCGTCGCGTTCGACCAGCTCAACCTGGGCGTCCTGATGGCGCTCGCCGCGGTCACCGGCCTCATCGCCACCATCGACGGGCCCGCCTGCGCGCTGCTCGGCAACGACCTGGTCCGCGCCGAGGACGTCCCCTCCGCCATCGGCGTCGGGTCGCTCGTCAGCAACGCGGGGCGACTCGCGGGCGCCGGACTGGCGGGCCTCGCCGTCGGTGTCTTCGGCACGGCCGCCGCGTACGCCGCGAACGGCGTGTCGTTCCTCTTCGTCGCGGCCGTCATCCCCTTCCTCCGCCCGGTCGCGACCGCCGTCACCAAGGCCGCGCCGACGGCGCCGCGCGAGGACGACATGACCGTCCGGGAGGGCCTGGCCTTCTTCGCCCGCCGCCCCCGGCTCGTCGCCCTCGCCGGCATCAGCGGCATCAGCGCGATCTTCGGCCGGAACTACGGGCTCACCCTCGCCGTGCTGGTCACCGGACCGCTGGCCGGCGGCGCCGGCGCCTTCGGTACGGTCTCCACCGTCCTGGCCGTCGGCGGCATCGTCGGCGCCGTCCTCGGCGCACGGCTGCGCAAGCCGTCCGTACGCCTCGTGGGCACCCTCGCCGCCGCCGGGGCGCTGCTCCAGGTGGTGGCCGGGCTCTCCCCGTCCCTCGCCGTCCTGCTGGTCCTCGTCCTGCCGATGGCCGTCGTCGAGTCCGTCTCCGACACGGCCGGCACGACCGTCCTCCAGACCGACCCGCCCGCCCACATGCGCGGCCGTGTCCTCGGCGTCTGGAACAGCATCCGCACCATGTGGTCCCTGGCCGGCCCGCCGGCCCTCGGCCTCCTCATGGAACTTGCCGGCGCGCGCGGGGCCCTGGTCGCGGGCGGCCTCCTCATCGCCGGCGCGATCGGCGCGGGGCACCTGCTGCGGCGCCGCCGCGCGCTGCGGCCGGTCGTGAGCCCGGTGCCCACGAAGCGCCCGGCCCTCTCCACGGCGGCCTGACGCCCACGGTCCGCACCCGGCGTCCGGCCGGGGTGGGGCCGTGCAGGGTCGCCCCCGCAGAGGCCGGCGGCAAAGCAGGGGCTCCCTTGTGAGAGACCCAAGGCCGCCGGCCTCGAGGAGGTGAGCCCGGAGGGGCCCCGCCCCCCACCCACCGGGCAGGCACCGCCCACGGGGTCACCGGGAACGGGCACCGCCCCTGTCCCGTTGTGCCCACCCGTCCCGCCCCAGCGGGACGATTGCCCACAACGGGGGGACGGTTACCGGCCCGGGGGGCGGATGGGGGTCGCCGCTTGGGCGGCGCGGCGGGCCAGGAGGGTGGTGGAGCGGCCGTTGAGGTAGGGGAGGACCACCGCCTGGCCGCCCCAGGCGCGCAGGACCTCCGCCTCCGGGAGGTCCTCGGCGGAGTAGTCGCCGCCCTTCACCCACACGTCCGGCCGCAGCCGGCTCAGCAGCTCCGCGGGCGTGTCCCCGTCGAAGACGGCGACCGCGTCGACGCTGCCCAGGCCCGCGAGGACCCGTACCCGGTCGGGGAGCGGGTTCAGTGGCCGGCCCGGGCCCTTCAGGCGCCCGACCGACTCGTCGGAGTTCACGCACACGATGAGGCAGTCGCCGATCCGCCGGGCGCTCTCCAGCAGGCCCACGTGGCCCGCGTGCAGCAGGTCGAAGCAGCCGCCCGTCGCGACCACCGTCCCGCCCCGCGCCCGCACCTGCTCCGCGAGCACGAACGGATCGGTTTCCGGTGCCTCGCGGGGCCCGGCCGGGGGCGGCGTACGCCACAGCGAGGGGTTGCCCGCGCCGCCCGCCGCGACGAACGCGGCCGCCTCGGCAACCGCCCGCTGCACCGCCTCCTCCGGCAGGGCGCCGTCCGCCAGGGCGGCGGCCGTCGCGGCGGCGAAGCAGTCGCCCGCACCGCACGCGTCGCCCTCCGCCCGGTACGGCGCCGGCACCAGCATCGGCGTCGTGGCGCCCGGCCGGGTGAGCAGCACGCCGCGCTCGCCGAGCGTCACGGCCACCGCCGCCACCCGCCACCGCTCCGCCAGGTCGGCGCCGCGCTCCGCGAACGCGCGCAGCGAGTCGCCGTCACCGCGGCACAGCGCCATCGTCTCGGCGGCGTTCGGCGTGACGATCCGCGAGCCGGGCACCGGCGCGTCGCCCTTGAGGTGCGGGTCCCACACCACGGGGACCTTGGGCGCGACGGCCGCCAGGTGCTCCCGTACCGCGCTCGCGGTGTGCCGCCCGTAGTCGGCGACGAGCACGGCGTGGGCCTGCGCGAGCGTGTCCCGCACGGCCCCGTCCGGCTCGCCGGGGTCGCCGCCGCCGCGGTCGATCCGCACCAGCGGCCGGCCGGACGCCAGCACCCGGGTCTTCACCGGCAGGGTGCCCTTCAGCGGCAGTTCCACCAGCCGGACGCGGCCCCGAAGCGTGCGGCGCACGGCCTCGCTGGCCGGGTCGTCGCCCAGCGCGGTCACCAGGACGACGTCCCGCCCGCCACGGGTGGCGAGGGCGGCGGCCAGCCCGGCACCGCCGGGGCGGCGCTGGTCGCCGGTGACGTCGACGACCGGGGCGGGGGCGTCCGGGGCGAGCCGGGTGGAGACGCCCTCGATGTCCTCGTCCAGCAGGACGTCTCCCACGACCACCAGGGGCTTGTACGCACTCATGACATCCTCCGCCGGGCCGCGACGGGCGCCGCCGCGCCCGCCGCACGCGTGGGCGGCCCCGCCTCGACCGCCGCGTCGAAGTACTCGCACAGCAGGTGCACGGCCACCAGGTGGGTCTCCTGGACGGTCGCCGTCGAGCCGGCCTCGACGCAGCAGGACTCGTCGGCCGCCTCGGCCAGCGGGTTGGGGCGCGGGCCGGTGAGCGCCCAGACCCGCAGCCCGGCCTGGCGCGCCGTCACGGCCGCCGCGATCAGGTTGGCGCTGCGGCCCGAGGTGGACAGCAGCATGAGGACGTCACCCGGACGGCCGTGGGCGGCGACCTGCCGGGCGTACACCTGGTCGAACCCGTAGTCGTTGCCGATGGCCGTGACGCTGGACGTCTCGGCGTGCAGCGAGATGGCCGAGAAGGCGGGCCGTTCCCGCTGGTAGCGGCCCACCAGCTCGGCCGTCAGGTGCTGGGCCTGCGCGGCGCTGCCGCCGTTGCCGGCGGCCAGCAGCCGGCCGCCCACCGGGAGGACGGCCGCGAGATGGCCGCCCCACTGCGCGATCCGGTCCAGATTCCGGCGCCGGAACCGGCCGAGCGCGTCCTGGAGCGCCTGGCAGTGCTCGTGCGCCGCTTCAAGAGTGGAGGAAGCGAGGGGATCGGTCATGGCGTTCGGGCGTACCGCGTCCGCGTTCCGGCGGAACGGCGGCGGGCCCACACCTCCTTCGGACTTCGTCGTACCGGTGGACCGGGTCAGGCCACGCCCGTCACGGCGGGCCGGGCGGCGAGCACCGTGGCGTACTCCTTCTCGGTGGCCGCGGCGACCCTCGCCCAGCCGTACCGGCTCAGCACCCGGCGGCGGCCGGCCGCCCCGCACGCCGCCCGCTGCGCGGGGTCGGCGAGCAGTTCGCCCACCGCGCGCGCCAGCGCGTCGGGGTCCCGGGGCGGCACCAGCCGGCCGGTGGCCGGGTCGGCGACGGTGTCGAGCTGCCCGCCCACCGCGCTGGCGACGACCGGCCGCCCGCATGCCATGGCCTCCAGCGGCACGATGCCGAACGGCTCGTAGTCCGCCGGGCACAGCACCACGTCGGCGCTGCGCAGCAGCGGCGCCACGTCTTCGGGCGGTACGCCCCCGGTGAACCGGACCCGGTCCGCGACCCCGGCGAGCCGGGCGATCTCCCGCAGCCGGCGCACCTCCGGGTCGGCGTCGAGCCGGTCGGCCGGCGGGCCGCCGACGATGAGGAGTTCGGTGTCCGGCAGCCGGGTCAGCGCCGTGATGGACACGGCGGCGCCCTTGCGCGGGACCAGGCGGCCGAGTTGGAGCAGCCGGTGACGGTGGCCGCCGTCCCGCTCTGCGGCCGGGCCGTCCGGGCAGAACTGCTCGGTGTCCACGCCGCACGGCACGACGCCCACCTTGTCGGTCGGTATGCGCATCCGGCTCAGCTCGAAGACCTCGTCGTGGCAGGTGGCGATCACCCGGTCGCAGCCCAGGCCCACTTCCCGCTCGCGGTCGACGCGCTCCGGCGGGCTCGTGTCGGCCTGCTTCTGGTGGCGCCGCTTCACCGTTCCCAGCGCGTGGTACGTGTGCAGCATCGGCAGCCGCGCCTCCCGGGTGGCCCGCAGTGAGGCCACGCCGGACATCCAGAAGTGCGAGTGCACCAGGTCGGGCGGCCGGGTCCGCCACTCACGGGCCATCCAGCGGCCGAACGCCGCCATGTACGGAAGGAGTTCGTCCTTGGGGATGGGCTCCGGCGGCCCGGCGGGCACGTGGTGCACCTCGACACCGGGCCGCAGCATCACCCGGTCCGGCAGGTCGGGGGAGTCGCGGCGGGTGAAGACGGTGATGCGGTGGCCCCGGTCGGCGAGGGCGCTCGCGAGACGTGCGACGTGCACGTTCTGGCCGCCCGCGTCGACACCGCCCAGCACGGCGAGCGGGCTCGCGTGCTCCGAGACGAGCGCGATGGACAGCCCGTGGCCACGGCCGCGACCGGTGCGGTCGCCGCCACCGAGCGCCTCCACCTCCGCCTCCAGCGCGGCCGCGTCCAGCGTGTCGATGCTCAGGGCGTCGGCGTCCAGAGCCCTCGTGTCCGGCGCTCGGACGTCCGGCGCTCGGGCGTCCGATCCATCGATGCCCGGTGCGTCGACGCCCGGCGCGTCGATGTCGGGGAACGCGTCGGCGTTCGCGTCCACCTGGCGGCGGCCACGGCCGTTGTTCCGGGGACCGGTGTCCATGGGGTCGAGGGATGTCATGACCGCACCTCCGTCATCACGCGCTCCCAGTCGTTCAGGAAGCGTTTGAGCCCGTACCGTTCGAGCGCCGCCTGCCGGGCGCGCGCGCCGTCCTCGGCCGCCGCCTCCGGCTCGTTCAGGTAGGTCCGGGCGGCCCGTGCCAGCACCTCGGGCCGCGTCGACAGCGTCCCGGCGCCCGCCGGCACCGCCTCGATGGCCTCCGTCGTCGCCAGCGCCACGACCGGCATGCCCAGGTGCATGGCCTCCAGCAGGGACAGCCCCAGCGAGGTCCAGCGGATGGGGTGCAGGTAGAGCCGGCGCTCCGCCATCGCCGCGTGCAGCTCCCGCTGCGGCAGGTCGGTGCTCCGGCACCGCTCCTCGGGTACGCCCAGGTGTGCGGCGAGCCCCTCGGTACGCATGCCGAACACGTCCAGCGGCGCCGCCTCGCACAGCGCGGGCAACAGGTCCGTACCGGTGTGACGGCCGCGCCGGACCGGTTCGTTGACCACGACCGCCGCCCGTGCGAGCCGCCCGGTGTACAGGTGCCCCGGGTCGACGATGCCGTGCTCGATCACCTCGGTCCGTACCGCACCGTTGTCCCAGAACAGCCTGTTGAAGTGCGTGACGTGGACCAGCGTCAGGTCGTCGCGGTCCGCGCAGGGATGACGGGTGTCGGGGACGCTGCCCTCGGGCGCGTTGTGCTCCAGGTACACCGCCGGGACGTCCCGGCCCGGACGGCGCCCGCCCAGCCAGCGCTCGGCCAGTTCGAACTCGTGCGGCCGCTGGAGGACCACCAGGTCCACCTGCGCGTCCCGCAGCTCCTTGGGGGTCACCTCCCGTACCGAGTCCGGCCAGGTGAAGGTGCGCGCCCGGCCCAGCCCGTCGGGGCCCCGGTCCGGGGTGACGGGCACCAGGTAGGTGTGGGGTCCCTGGACGAACGCCGTCGTCCAGGACCCGTGCACATGCCACAGCAGGATGTTCATGAGCGCTCTCCTCCCGTCACCGCGACGCGTCGTCGGTGTCGTCGGAGCGGAAGAAGTCCCCGCGCCGGACCGCGTACGGGCCGATGGCCAGCAGGTCGACGGGCGACGAGCCGAAGCACTCCAGGGCGTCGCGCGGGTCGTCCACCATCGGCCGGCCGGCCGTGTTCAGGCTGGTGTTGACCACCACGGGCAGCCCGGTGCGCCGCTCGAACTCGGTCAGCATCCGCGCCACCAGCGGCTCCGCCTGCCGGTCCACGGTCTGGATGCGCGCCGTCCCGTCGACGTGCACCACGGCCGGGATGCGCTCCCGCCACTCGGGCGCCACGTCGTGCACGAACAGCATGTACGGGCTCGGCAGCACGCCGTCGAAGATCTCCGCCGCCCGGTCGGCGAGCACCATCGGCGCCACCGGCCGGAACTGCTCACGCCCCTTGACGTCGTTGAGCCGCTCCAGGTTGCCCGCGTGCCCCGGGTGGGCCAGCAGCGAGCGGTGCCCGAGCGCCCTCGGCCCGAACTCCGAACGCCCCTGGAACCAGGCCACGATCGCGTTGTCCGCCAGCGCCTCGGCCACGGTCTCCGCGATGTCCGCCGGCCGGTCGAAGGGCACGGCGGCCGTCTTCAGCCAGGCACCCAGCTCCGCGTCGGACCAGTCCCGGCCCAGATCGGCGCCCGGCATCGGCGTGGGGTCGTCCCCGCCGCCCGCCGCCAGCAGCAGCGCCCCGCCCAGCGCCGTACCGGCGTCACCGGCCGCGGGCTGCACCCACACCCGGTCGAACGGCCCCTCGCGCGCGATCCGCGAGTTGGCCACGCAGTTGAGGGCGACGCCCCCGGCGAGGGTGAGGACGCTGTCGTGGGTCTGGCCGTGCAGCCAGCGCACCAGGTCCAGCAGCGTCTCCTCCAGCACGGCCTGCGCGCTGGCGGCGATGTCGGCGTGGTCCTGGGTCCACGCCTCGTCGGGGCGGCGGCGCGGGGCGAGCTCCGCCCACGGCACCCCGGTCGCGTGGAACCCGCCGTCACCGGTGGGGTACACGTACCGGCGCAGCTCGGGCAGCATCCGGGGCCGGCCGTGCGAGGCGAGCGCCATCACCTTGAACTCGTCGGAGGAGCGCAGGAACCCGAGGTGGTCGGTGAGCTCCTCGTAGACCAGCCCCAGCGAGTGCGGCAGCTCCTGTGCGTACAGCGCCTCCAGCCGGTCGTGGACGCGGCGCGCCGCCAGGTGCGAGGCCCGCTCGCCGCGCCCGTCGAGGACCAGCACCGAGGAGGTGCCGGCGCCCTCGGCGGCGAAGGCACCGGAGGCGGCGTGCGCCATGTGGTGCGGGACGAAGCGGACGATGCCCGGGTCCAGGCCCGGCAGCGTCGCCTTGAGGAAGCCGGGCGCCTCACGCGCGTACGTCAGGCGCAGGTGGTCCCACGGGTCGTCCAGGCCCATCTCATCGGCGGGCCGGGCCAGTTCCGGGTCGAAGGAGTACGCCACCGCGTCCAGGTCCTGGGGGCGCAGCCCCGCCCGCTTCAGGCACCAGGCGGCGGCCTTCTCGGGCAGTTCCCAGGCGGAGAACGGCACCGGCCGCTTCCCGTGCTTGCGGCGGGAGAACCGCTCCTCCTCCGCGGCGGCGACGGTCCGGCCGTCGATGACCAGCGCGGCGGCGGGATCGTGGAAGAGTGCGTTGATTCCGAGAATGCGCATGGGGTCCCAGGCCTTTCGGCGAGTCGGGGGAGACGGACGGGCGTCAGGAGTCGGAGTCCGCGTGGGCGCGGAACCAGGCGATGGTGCGCCGCAGACCCTCTTCGGCACTGACGAGCGGCTCCCACTGGAGCTTGTCGCGGGCCAGGGTGATGTCGGGGCAGCGCACGGCCGGGTCGTCCGTCGGCCGTTCGATGAAGCGGATCTCCGAGTCGGAGCCGGTCAGTTCGATGACGAGCCGGGCCAGTTCCAGCATGGTGATCTCGGTGGGGTTGCCGATGTTCACCGGGCCGCGCAGCCCGTGGGCCGCCGCGGCGAGGATGCCGCGCACGGTGTCGTCGATGTAGCACAGGGACCGGGTCTGCAACCCGTCGCCGGTGACCGTGAGGGGCTCGCCGGCCAGCGCCTGGCGTACGAAGGTGGGGACGGCCCGGCCGTCGTGGCCGCGCATCCGCGGCCCGTAGGTGTTGAAGAGCCGGACGATGCCGGCGTCCGTGCCGTGCACCTCCGCCTCGGCGGTGGTGAGCGCCTCACCGAACCGCTTGGCCTCGTCGTACACGCTGCGCGGGCCGACCGGGTTCACGTTGCCCCAGTACCGCTCGTTCTGCGGGTGCTGCTGCGGGTCGCCGTACACCTCTGAGGTGGAGGCGAGCAGGAAGCGGGCCTCGCAGCGGTGGGCCAGGTCGAGTGCGTGGCGGGTGCCCAGGCTGCCGGCGTCCAGCGTGTGCAGCGGCAGGCGCAGATAGTCGGCGGGCGACGCGGGCGACGCGAAGTGCAGCACCAGGTCCGGTGGGCGCTCGACGGAGAACGGCTCGGAGACGTTCGCCTCCACGAGCGTGAAACCGGGGCGGCCGCGCAGCTCGGATATGTTCTCCGGCCGCCCGGTGCTGAAGTCGTCGACGCAGGTGACGGCCGTGCCCGCGTCCAGCAGCGCGTGGCACAGGTGCGAACCGACGAAGCCGGCGCCGCCGGTGACGACGGCGTGCTCCCAACTGCGTGAGAAGGCGGTGTTCATTCGGTCTCCATCCGTACGAGTGCGGAACGCGGACGACGATCCAGTGCCCCCCGCACCTGCGACCAGGCTCGGCCGGACGGGGGCGGGGGGCGCGGTGGTGTGCGCCATTGGAGTGGTCACGGATGGTGACGACGGCTCCGCCGAGGGCGTTCGGCGTGCGCTTCGGGTGCGGTTCGAGGGGTGTTCGGCTTCGCCCCCCGTTGTGGGCAGTCGTCCCGCCGGGGTCCCCCCTGGACGAAGTCCTCGGGGGAGGGACGGGTGGGCACAACGGGACTGGGGCGGTGCCTGTTCCCGGTGCCCACGCGGGGCGGTGCGGATACCGCCGGTGGGTGGGGGCGGGGCCCCTCCGGGCTCGCCTCCTCGAGGCCGGCGGCCTTGGGTGCCGGTGAAGGGAGCCCTGCACGGCCCGCACCCGGCCGGACGCCGGGTGCGGGCCGTGGTCACAAGGGGTTCAGGGCGCGACGGTCTCGCTGGTGATCAGCTCCGCCAGGGCCCGCAGCCCGCCCTCCGCGAGGGCCCGGCGCTGCTGGTCCGCCGAGGTGCCCTGCTGGAGCAGCCGGTGGACCAGCGAGGCCACCTCACGGCTGTCCCCGGCCTCGTCCAGCGCGGGAGTGACGTGGTCGAGCAGCATGCACAGCACGTCGCCGGCCCGGCGCGCCCTGCCCCCGGGGTCGACCAGCAGGCCGCTCAGACCGTGCCGGGCGGCGTGCCAGTTCGACGCCTGGAGCAGCTCCGGCGGGCACTCGGGCAGCGGCAGGCCGGCCTTCTCCTCCCGGATGGCCGTGGCGATCAGCCCCCGGATGAGCCCGGCGAACATCACCGCCGCGTCGGCGCGCAACTGCACGTCCGCGCAGCGCACCTCGACCGTCGGGTACTTGTCGGACAGCCGGGCCTGCCAGTAGAGCTGACCCGTGTCGGTGATGATCCCGGTGTCGAGCAGCGTCTGTACGCGTCTTTCGTGGTCCCCGAGCGAGGAGAAGCACGGCGGCGGCCCGCTGACCGGCCAGCGGCCGAAGATCACCGTGCGCCAGCTCGCGAAACCCGTGTCCTTGCCGTCCCACAGGGGCGAGTTGGCCGACATGGCGACCAGGACCGGCAGCCAGACCCGGATCCGGCTCAGGACGGCGACGCCCATCTCGCGGTCCGGCACGGCCGCGTGCACGTGCATCCCGTTGACGAGCTGTTCGGCCACGAGCTGCGGGGCCTGCGAGCGCATCGCCAGGTAGCGGGCCTTCTGGGTCACCGGCACCGGCGCGAGCTCCCGGTACGGGGCCGTCGCGCAGGCGGCGATCCGGCAGCCGTTCTTCTCCGCCGCCGTGCCGAGCGCGTGGCGCAGCCGCAGCAGGTGGCCGCCGACCTCCTCCAGGTCGGTGCACACCGGCGTGGCGACCTCCACCTGTGCCTGGAGCAGTTCCGACTGGACCTCGGCGTCCTCGACGATCGGCTCGAGACCGGCCGCCGCGCGCACGGTGTCCGCGAGGGGGACCGGCAGACACGAGTCCGGATCGAGCAGCAAGTACTCTTCCTCGACCCCAATGGTGATCATGTCGCCCCGGGTACCCTTCGAACGATCTGCTGAATCCGTCATCGCGGGGTCCCCCGATCAGCCCACGTAGCGGCGCGCCGTCGAGGTGCGCTGCGCCTCCGCCAGCGCCCCCAGCCGGGCCTCCACGGCCGGCGGCACCACGCGGCGCTCGCGCAGCACCCACGGCAGGCCCGCGAGCGCCAGCCCGAACGCCCGCAGCGACGCCCGGTCGCGCGGGACCGTGCGCGCCAGCTCCCACGTCCGCCGCAGCGCGGGCAGCACCGGCCGCCGCAGCCAGCAGAACCACAGCGTGTTGCGCAGTCCGTGCACGCGCCGCAGCGTCGGGTCCCGCGCCGGCGAGGGCGCGTGGTGGACGGTCATGTCCTCCACGTACGCCAGCCACCAGCCCTGGGTCGCCAGGTCCGTGGCCAGCAGCTCCTCCTCGCCGCCCAGCCACAGCCGCTCGCTGAACCCGCCCGCCGCCAGGAACGCGTCGGTCCGCAGTACGGTCGCCGCCGCCAGGAACGAGCCCAGCGCCGGACCCGGCAGCCAGTCCGGGCCCCGGACCGGCGAGTGCCGCAGCTCCGCCACGATCGGGTCCTCCCGCCCGTCCGGCTCGACGACGATCCGCGCAGTGACCGCCACCAGCCGCTCGTACCGGTCCAGCAGGTCCGCCCCGTAGGCCGGCGACCCCGGCTCCCACCAGGAGTCGTCGTCGCAGAAGGCCATGTACGGCGTACGGACCCGGCGCGCCGCGAGGTTGCGGCCCACCGCGCCCAGGTTCCGGCCCGGCGTCAGCAGCGTGACCTCCGGGTGGAGCCGGGCGACGGCCTCGGCGGTGCCGTCCGTCGAGCCGTTGTCGGTGACGATCACGGGCGGGCGTTCCGGCAGCGCGGCCAGCCGGCCGAGGGTGCGCAGGAGCTCGTCGCGCCGGTTGTGCGTGATCACGACGACGGTCGTACGGGGGTCCGTCACGGCACGGCTCCTTCCACGGCCCCCTGGACGTCCAGGCGCCGCGCCGCCGCCTCCACGGCCGCCGGGAGCGGCCGGCGCTCCCGCAGCGCGGCCGGCAGCCGGCCCAGCAGGTCGCGCAGCGCCTCCCGGGCCTCCGGGTCCCGCCGCGCCCGTACGGCGATGCCGCGCGTGTGCCGCAGCGCCACGGCCAGCGGGCGGCGCAGCCACGCGGTGAGCGCCGCGTTGCGGAGCTGGACGGCGGGCCGGCCGGGCCGCACCCCGCCGACCGGGCTGTGCACGGCCACCACGTCGGGGCAGTGGCACACGCCCCAGCCGTGCGCCGCCAGGTCGTACGCCAGCAGCGTCTCCTCGCCGCCCAGGAAGAGGATCGGGTGGTAGCCGCCCGCCTCCAGGTAGGCCTCCCGCCGGGCGACGGCGGCGCAGGCCAGGAACCCCAGCACCGGCGTCCCCGGCAGATCGGCCGCGCGGTCCAGCGGGGAGTCGGCGAGCCGGTCGTTCAGCGGGTCCGGCTCCCCGTCGGGGCCGACCCGGACGCGGGCGGCGAGCAGCCCCACCCTCGGGTGGCGGTCCAGCAGGTCCGCCGCGCGCGCCAGCGCCCCGGGCTCCCACCACGAGTCGTCGTCGCTGAACGCCACGTACGGCGTACGGGCGTGCCGTACGCCGATGGTGCGGCCGGGCGCCCCGAGGTTGCGGCCCGGGGTCAGCACCGTGGCCCCGGGGTGGCGCTCGGCGACGGCCTGCGGTGTGCCGTCGGTGGAGGCGTTGTCGACGACGATCACCGGTGGCCGCTCGGGCAGTGCGGCGAGGCGGTCCAGCGTCGCCAGGAGCTGGTCGCGCCGGTTGTGGGTGATCACGACGACGGTGGTGCGGGTGTCGGCGGTCACGGGCGCGGTACCTCCGGGTGGTCGAACAGGGCCTTGAGGACGTCCTCGGGCCGGATGCGCAGCAGCCGTGGGTCCGGCTCCCGCCCGTGCGGGTCACCGGGAGGCCCCGGGTGCCACAGCGCCACGTGCCGCGTACCCGGCGGCGGTCCCCACAATCGGGGCGGGACCGGGCCGAACAGGGTGACGGACGGGGTGCCGTACGCCACCGCCAGGTGAGCGATCCCGGTGTCCCCGCTCACCACGGCCGCGGCCCCCGCCAGCAGCGCGCCCAGCCGGTCGAACGGCAGCCCGCCGGGGAACACGGCCACGCCGGGGTCCGCCGCCCCGGTGTGGACCCGGTCCAGCAGCGCGTCCTCGCCCGGCCCGCCGGTCAGCGCCACCCGGTGCCCGCGCCGCCGCAGCCCGCCTACGACCGCCGCGTACCGCTCCGCCGGCCAGCGCCGGGACTCGGAGTCGGCGCCCGGGTGGACGACGACCGCGCCGGGCGCGGGGGAGGGCACGTCCGGCGCCGGGAGCCGCAGGTCGCCCGGGTCCGCCGGGATGCCGTACCACTCCAGCAGGCGGCACCAGCGGGCGCGCTCGTGCTCGTCGGCCGTCCACTCGGGCCCCGCGATCTCCGGCGTCCCGGGGTGCGCGAACGCCAGCAGCCGCCCGGGGCGCAGCCGTTGGAGCAGCCGGTGGCTGGAGGGTCCCTTGCCGTGCAGGTCGGCGGCCACCTCCGGCGGCGGCCCCTCCCAGTCGAGCCGCACAGGCACGGCCCGGCCGGGCGCCGACGCCGGGAGCAGCCGGTCCACCGCCCCGGACGCGGCCGCCGGCGCGGCGAGCTGCTCCGGTGCGGCGAGGACGATCTCGTACCCCGGAAAGGCCCGCCGCAGCGCCCGCAGCGCGGGGACCCCCGCGAGCAGGTCGCCGAGCCCGAGCGCCCGCAGGACGAGCACGCGCGGCCTCACGCGCCGTCCTCCAGGAGGTCGTCGCCCTCCAGCAGCTTCTCCACCGCCGCCAGCACGTCCTCGGCCGTCACCCCGTCCAGGCACGGATGACCGGGCACCGGGCACTCCCGGGCCCTGCTGTCCGCGCAGGGCGCGGACTGGTCGCCCAGCAGGACGTGCGGGACGCCGTAGGGGCCCCAGCGTTCGGCGGGGACCACCGGCGAGAACAGCGAGACGATCGGGGTGCCGACGGCCGCCGCCAGGTGCGCCGGGCCGGTGTTGCCGGTCACCACCGCACCGGCCGCGGCCAGCACCGCCGCGAGCTGCGGCGGCTGTGTCCGGCCGCCCAGGTCCAGCCCGTCCCGCCCGGCGACCAGCGCGGTCAGCTCCCGCTCGTCCGGCCCGCCGGTGACGACGACCCGGTGGCCCGCCCCGGCCAGCAGCCGTACCGCGTGCGCGCACCGCTCAGGGCTCCACCGCCGGGCCGCCACGCTCGCGCCCGGGTGGACCACCACGTACGGCCCGGGCCCGGTCAGCTCCGGCGCCCCCGGCGCGTGCCGCACCCGCAGCCGCCCGTCGTCGCCCGGCGGGCGCGGGAAGCCCGCCGCCTCGGCGAGGTCCAGCGCCGCCTCGGCCTCATGGGCGCGCGGCGCCCGCCGGTGGCGTACGTCCAGCAGCGAACCGGGGAAGTCCACGCTGTCGGCGGCGATGTGCCCCACCCCGGCCATGCGCAGCAACAGCGCGGCGGGCAGCGGGCTCTGGTGGAACGAGGTGAGCACCAGCGCGGTGTCCGCCCGCGCGGCGGCGATGCGGTTGATCACCCGGTCGACGTCGGCGCGCCGTACCGGCGGCGGGTCGAGGCCCACCCAGGGCGCGTCCCACACCAGCACCTCGTCCACGCCCGGCAGCAGCCGCGCGGCCGGCGCCCCGCGCGGCCCGCACAGCAGGGTGACCCGGTCCGCCCGGTGGGCCACCGCCCGCACGGCGGGCCCGGCCAGCAGGACGTCCCCGAAGCTGTCGAGCCGCACGACGAGCGCCCTCATGACCGCCTCCCGGACCCCGCCGGGCCGTCCGCCCCCGCCGCACCCTCGACCGGTCCGCCCGCCACCGGGCCGTCCGCCGGCGCCGGTCCGCCGCCCGCCCGGCGTGGGTCCTTCCGCAGCACATGCCGTACCGCGCTCAGCAGGTCACGGCACACGTGCGGCGCGGCCGCCACCTCCTCCGGCAACGTCCGGGCCGTCGGGACCAGCACCCCGCGCGCGCCCGCCGCCAGCGCCGCGCCCATGTCCGAGCCGATGTCGCCGATCACCACGCACTCCCCGGGCCGTACCCCCAGCAGCCGCGCCGCCTCCAGCACCAGGCCCGGCGCCGGCTTGCGGCAGCCGCACCCGTCCTGCGGTACGTGCGGACAGTGCACCCACGCGTCAAAAGGGCCCAACAACGCCTCCACGCGCGCGTTGACGGCCCGTACCTCCGCATCGGTCAGCAGGCCGCGCCCGATGCCCGACTGGTTGGACACCACCGCGAGCCGTATCCCGCTCTCCCGCAGCAGCCGCAGCGCCTCACGCGCCCCCGGCATGGGCCGGACCTTCTCCGGGTCGCCGTTGTACGGGACGTCCTCGACGAGCGTGTCGTCCCGGTCGAACAACACCGCCGCCGGGCGCCTCACAGGACGCCGTCCCAGCTCTCCGCCGACCGGTGACGCAGCTCGCCGGACAGCCGGTGCCAGGTCGCGACGGCGGGGATCAGCGCGCTCGTCACGGTCATCGTCACGATCTCGTCCACGGTCCGGGGCCCCGGCGCGATCCGGGCCCGGGCGAACTCCGCCGTCCCCAGCAGCCAGCCCGCAGCCGCGAGCACCGCCGCCCGGCGCCGCCCGGTGGCTGCCAGCAGCGCCGCGCCGAGGCCCGCCGCCGTGACCGCCGCGTGCCGCCGGATGCGCCCGCGCGGCGCCGCCGCCCGTTCCCACCAGTCGGGGCCGTGCAGCCGTTTCATCAGGGCGTCGTCGGCGTTGCCCTTCTGGAGCCGCACCGACACCCACCGGTCGGCGGGCCGCACCGGATGCTCGGTGCGCCGCTCGCCGCGCACGATCCGCCAGCCCGCGTCGATGACCCGCAGCGCCAGGTCGGCGTCCTCGCGGAAGGCGCGCGGGAACCGCTCGTCGAAACCGCCGACCACCTTGAGCACCTCGGTGCGGTACGCCATGTCGGCGGTCACCCACAGGGCGCCCTGGAGGCCCGCCGTGTTGCGTTCCCAGTCGGTGGGGCGGCGGTCGGCGGGCAGCGGCACCCGTACCACGCCCTGCACGCCGCCCGTGTCGGGCGAGGCCTCCGCCAGGTCCCGGGCGAGCTGCTCGCGCCAGTACGCGCTGACCCGTACGTCGTCGTCGAGGAGCACCGTCCACGGCTCCTCCACGGCGCGCACGCCCGCGTTACGGGCCGCCGCGGGGCCCAGCCCGCCGGTGCGCAGGACGAGGGCGCGGTCCGCGAGCGCGCCCAGCGCCTCCAGCGGCAGTGGGTCGCCCGGCGGGCCGGGCCGGTCGTCGACCAGCACGATCCGGCTCGGTTCGGGCCCCTCGCAGGAGGCGAGGGCGTCGAGGCAGTCGGCGAGGCAGGGCCGTCCGATCGTGGGGACGACCACGGCGTACGAGGCGAGCGAGGGGATCATGCGTCTGCGCCTCCACATCCTGGGTCGGTTTCCGGAGCGACGTACGGAATGCCCATGTTCGGTCACTTTATGCACATGTGGGATGTACCGCACGGGCTCGGCCGGTCAGATGGGACTCAGCCGGTCAGATGCCGTTCCATCCAGTCGGCGGCGGTACGGCGGAACAGCCGCCGGTTGTCCGCCCGCCGGAACTCGTGACCCTCCTCGTGGAGGGTCAGCAGCTCGGCCGGCAGGCCGCGTTCCCGGGCCGCCCGCACGACCTGCTCGGACTCGCCCGGCGGCACGTTCGTGTCGTGCTCGCCGTGCACCGCCAGCAGCGGTACGCGCAACTCGTCGATCCGGCTCATGGGGGACAGGGCGCGCAACAGCTCCCGGTCGCGCACCGGGTGGCCGTACTTGTGGGCCGCCGACTCCGCGATCCACGGCTCGGTCCCGGCGAAGAACGTCGCGAAGTCCGACATCCCGCACACCGCGACGCCCGTGCGGAACAGCTCCGGGTGCCACACCAGCGAGGCGAGGGTGAGGTAACCGCCGTACGAGCGGCCCATCACGGCCAGCCGCGTCGGGTCCGCCCGTCCGGTCAGGATCACGTGTGCCGCGCAGTCGGCGACGTCCTCGATCGCCGCGAACCTGCCCGTACCCAGGTCGGCGTCCACGAAGGACCGCCCGTAGCCGGAGGAGCCGCGCACGTCCGGCGCGAAGACGTCCAGTCCGCGCCCCGTCAGCTCGTGGTACAGCGGCTCGAACACCGGCCGTTCCTGCTCCTCGGGGCCGCCGTGCAGGTGGATCACACACGGCGCGGGACGACTCCCCGCGCGCCCCGGCGCCCGGTAGTACCAGCCGCCCAGCACCAGCCCGTCGCGCGCGGTGGGCCGCAGCGGTGCCGGACGCACCGGCGGCCGCCCCGCCGGCACGGCGTCCTCGTCCCGCGAGGACCAGGGCGTGCGCGCGGGCGACGCCGTCCCCGGCACCCACCACACGCCCGGCTTGCGCTGCGAACCCGACAGCGCCAGCACCATCCCGCCCGACCCGGCCCTGCTGATCCGGGTGACCACCTGGTGCGGCAGGGCGACGTCGTGCGGCGGCGCCGTGCCGGTGGCGCCGCCGCCGGGCGCGGGCGCGGCGGGCCCGGCCGCGGGCAGGCCCAGCGTCTGGAGCTCGCTGGCGCCCCGCACGTTCCAGGCGAGCGCGGCGGTCCGGCCGTCCTCGGCGAACGCCAGCAGTTCGAGGTCGCAGCCCTCCCGCTCGGCCGGCACCGACAGACCGGTCCGCCGGCCCTCGTCGTCCAGCCCGGCCGCCAGCAGCGCCGCGAACTCCCGCTCGTGGTCGCTGCGCAGCCACACCGTGCGGCCGTCCGGCGAGAACCGGCCGATCCAGGGGTCGCCGTCCGCGACCCGCAGCACGGACCCCGTGCCCAGGTCCTCGGTGCGCACCACCACGGCCTCCCGCCGCCCGCGCGGGCCCCGGCGCACCAGCGCGAGGCGCCCGTCCTCGCTGACGTCGCACACGCGCAGCGTCGCCGCCCCGCTCTCGGCGGCCACCAGCACGGGGGAGCGGACCCCGTCGGGGTCGACCAGATAGGCACCGAGCCGGTCCCGAACCTCCCCGTCCGGTGCGGCCCCCTCCGCCTCCGGCCCCACGTCCCCGTAGTGCGGGCCGCCCAGCAGGGCGGCGTGGCCGTCCCGTTCCGCCCAGCCCGCCGGCAGGTCGACCGGCACGGCGTCCTCCCCGGCGACGTCCGCCCGGACGGGCCGGGCCGGCGACGGCGGGGGTTCGGCGACCGTCACGCCCACGGCCGAGCCGTCACGCGTCCAGCACCCCAGGTACGCCGAGCTGCCGGAGTCGGCGCCCGCCACGATCCGGCGGCCGGTGCCGTCCGGGCGTACGCACAGCACCCGGGTGTGCTCGCCGCCGCCGGGGGCCACCGTGTAGGCGATCCAGCGCCCGTCGGGCGACCAGGCCACCTCCGTTACGGGGTCGGGGTCGGAGTCGAGCAGGTGGATGTCACCCCCGTCGACCGCGCCGGCCGGCCCGGTCCACAGTTGCGGCACGCCCGTCCGGTCGCAGATGAACGCCACGCGCTCGCCCGTGGGGTCGGCCGACGGGTACCAGCAGCCGTGCGAGACCAGCGGCTGGGGGACGTCCCGCAGACCGGCCGCGTCGGCGAGCGGCACCGGCAGCGGTGCCGCCGACGTGTTCCCGGTCAGTTCCTGGCTTCCGGTCAGATCCTGTGCGTCTGCAGCCATGTCTCCAGCAACGCGATCTGCCACAGGGCGTTCGCCCCGCGCTTCGTACGGTGGTCGTCGGGGGCGGCGAGGAGCTCGGCGACGTACTCGTCCCGGAAGACGCCCCGGGAGCGGGCCTCGGGCGCGGACAGCGCCTGGCGGACCCGTTCCAGCACGGGCCCGGCCATGTGGCGGATCGCCGGCACCGGGAAGTAGCCCTTGGGCCGGTCGACGACCTCGCGCGGCAGCAGCGTGCGCCCGGCGTCCTTGAGCACGCCCTTGCCGCCCTGCGCCAGCTTCAGCTCGGGCGGGCAGGCCGCCGCCAGCTCCACCAGCTCGTGGTCGAGGAACGGAACCCGCGCCTCCAGTCCCCAGTCCATCGTCATGTTGTCGACCCGCTTGACCGGGTCGTCGACCAGCATCACGTGCGTGTCCAGCCGCAGCGCCGCGTCCAGGGCCGTCTCGGCGCCGGGCGCGGCCATGTGCTCGCGCACGAACCGGCCCGAGGCGTCGTGGTCGGTGAGCATGTCCGGCTGGAGCACCCGGGCGAGGTCGGCGTGCGGCCGGTCGAAGTACACCTCCGCGTACTTCTCCGGCTCCCGCTCGCGCGGCACGGCGGCCATCTCCGGGTACCAGCGGTAGCCGGCGAACACCTCGTCGGCGCCCTGGCCGCACTGGACGACGCTCACCTCCTTGGACACCAGCTCCGAGAGCAGGTGGAAAGCGACCACGTCATGGCTGATCATCGGCTCGCTCATCGCCGCGATGGCGCCGTCGAGGGCGGTCGACACCCGGTCGGAGGGCACCATGAGCTGGTGGTGGTCGGTGCCGTACCGGCGTGCGATCAGATCCGAGTACGCGAACTCGTCGCCCTCCTCGCCGCCCTCCGCCTCGAACCCCACGCTGAACGTCGCCAGGTCCTCCTGGCCCTCCTCGGCGAGCAGCGCCACGATCAGGGACGAGTCGAGCCCGCCCGACAGCAGAACGCCGACCGGCACGTCGGCCACCATCCGGCGGCGCACCGCGGTGCGCAGCGTCTCCAGCACCGCGTCCCGCCAGTCACCGGCGTCGAGCCCTGCGAACTCGGGGCGGCGCGTGTACGACGGCTGCCAGTAGCGGTGGTCGGTGTACGAGCCGTCCGGCTCCACCACCCGTACCGTCGCGGGCGGCAGCTTGCGCACCCCGGCGAGCACCGTGCGCGGCGCCGCCACCGTGGCGTGCCAGCTCAGGTACTGGTGCAGCGCGACGGGGTCGAGCGACGTGTCGACGCCGCCACCCGCGAGCAGGGCCGGCAGTGTCGAGGCGAACCGGAGCCGGCCGGAGCCGTGCGCCAGGTACAGGGGCTTGATGCCCAACCGGTCCCTGGCCAGCACCACCCGGCCGGTGTCGTTCTCGACGATGACGAACACGAACATGCCGACGAAGTGGTCGACGCAGTCCGTGCCCCACTGTCTGTAGGCCTTCAGGATCACCTCGGTGTCCGAGGTGGAGAAGAACCGGTGCCCCAGGGCGCGCAGCTCGGCGCGCACCGCCTGGTAGTTGTACACGCAACCGTTGAACACCCCGGTGAGCCGGGCCTCGGTGTCCGTCATCGGCTGGGCGCCGCGCTCCGACAGATCGATGATCTTCAAGCGGCGGTGGCCCAGGGCCACCGGCCCCTGCGACCAGATGCCCCGGCCGTCGGGCCCCCGGGCCGCCAGCCGGTCGGTCATGCGTTCCACGGCGGCCACATCGGGCCGCCGGTCGTCGAAGCGGATCTCGCCGCTCAGGCCGCACATACGGCACCCCCCGGCACAGCCGGGACCTCAGAGTCCTCCTCAACCCCATATGAATCAGTCACCACAACTCCTCGAAGACGGGGAGCGGGCCCCTCACCCTGCCGCCATGTCAGCCGCGCAGCAGCCCGCTCCGTCCCGCCGAGTGCCCCGTTGATCGCCGGGCATTCCTGGCCACTGATCGCCGGGCATCCCCTGCCACTGATCGCGGAGCGTTCCCGGCCACGCGCCCGCGCTCCTCCGCCCACCGCACCGCCGGCCTCATGGCCACCCCCGCCACCAGGAACAACCCGCCCAGTACGAGCCAGCCCGCCACGCCTCCGCCGAGCACAAGCGCGGTCAGCAGCACCGGCCCGACCATCCGCGCCACCGGGACACCGGTCCCGAAGAATCCCTGGTACTGGCCCTGCCGCCCGGCCGGGGCCAGGTCGAACGCGATCTGCCAGGCGCCCGCCGACTGCCGCATCTCGCCCCACACCAGCAGCACCGACCCCACCAGCAGCGCCACGGCTCCCCACACCGCGCCCCGGACCGCCCCCGACAGGGCGAACACCGCACACGAGGCCAGCATCAGCGCGCCACCGGACCACACCGTGCGCACCGCGCTCACCAGACCGGTGACCGCCGCCGCCGTACGCACCTGGAACAGCATCACGGCGCCCGTGTTCAGCACCAGCAGCACCGAGACCGTCCAGCCGGGGGCCGCCGTGCGCTCCGCGATCCACAGCGGCAGGGCGAGGCTGATCAGCGGCATCCGCAGCAGCATCACCATGTTGAGGAAGGTGACCAGCGCGTACGGCCGGTCCCGCAGCACCGACAGGCCGCCGCCCCGGCCGGGGGCGGGCACGGCGTCACGCACGGGCGCCGGCAGCCGCCACAGCAGCAGCCCGCACCCGGCGAAGGCCGCCGCGTCCACGCCCAGCACGGTCAGGTAGGCGGCGGGCGTCCCGGCGGCGAGGGCCACCGCGCCCAGCGCCGCCCCCACCGCCAGCCCGGCGTTGGCCGCCGACTGGAGGTGCGCCAGCGCCCCCGTCCGCGCCTCGCGCTCCACCAGCCCCGCCAGCAGCGACTGACGCGCCGCCGCGAGCCCGCACTGAGCGGTGGCGTAGGCGCAGGCGACCGGCAGGAACCAGGCGTACGACCGCACCAGTAGCAGCGCCGCCACCGACAGCGCGGTCGCCCCCGCCAGCAGCACGGCCGCGCCCCGTGCCCCCCGGCGGTCGGCGAGATGACCGAGCGGTACGCCGGCGACCGCGCCGACCGCCCAGGCGAGGGTCAGCCCGAGCCCGATCTGCGCACCCGACAGACCCACGACCCGGGAGAAGTACAGCGCGGAACAGACGTAGAAGGCACCGTCGCCCACGGAGTTGACCAACTGGGCGAGCGCGAGTCCCCGGGCGGGACCGGGGGCGGGAAGCAGACTGCTGGCAAGGGACCGCAGAGACATGGGCATCCTCGGGCAGGGGCCGGCGGGCCGGGGAGGGGGGAAGATCCGCCCTCAACCTAGACCCGCCACTGGCCCATGACATGGGCCATTCACCGGCTGCCCGAGTGGGCCACTGACGTGGTGAGGGGCGGACGCATCCGCGTCCGCCCCTCACCCCTGACCGCTCACGGCCTCATCTCGTGCCGGGTTCCGTGCCCTGCTCCTTGCCGGGCTCGGCCTGCTCCTCCTCGTTGGCGAGGCGCTCGCCCTCCGCCTGTGACGGGGTCGAACGGGCCACGTCGGGGTGCTCGTCCACACCCGGCTCCCGCTCACCCTCCGCCTGGGAGGGGGTCGGGTAGTCCCACGCATCACTCATGGCTACGCCTCCGGCGACTCGTTCCGTGCCCGGGAAGCCGGGCCGGGGCGGGACGAGTACCCCGGCGCCCCGGCCGCTACCGGCTCCGGCAGCTTCAGGAACAGGGTCATGAACGCGCTGGCCAGGTACAGCAGCGCGAAGATCCACATCACGCCCTGGACGCCCAGCGGCCCGAGGAAGAGGCCCACCAGGGCCGGGCCGAGGAAGGTGCTGGCCCCGGCGCCCAGGTTCAGCGCCGACATCGCCTGGCCCTTGTGGGCCGGGTCCAGCGACGGCATGAGCGCCGAGAGCGGCACGTAACCGGCGAGCGTCGCGCCGAACAGGCTCACCAGCACCATCGCCAGGGCGTAGTGGTCACCGGCCGACACCGTGCCGTAGTACAGCAGCAGCGTGGTCACCGCGCAGCCGACGCCACCGAACCAGGCGACGGTGCGCTGCCAGCCGATGCGGTCGCCGACGACCCCGAAGATCAGGTTGAAGAAGATGTTCGTGGCGAACATCGCGGACAGGAGCTGGAGCCACTCGCTGAGGGTGAAACCGAGCGTGTCGGTGAAGAACACCGGCAGGAAGACCAGGAACCCGAACTGCGGCGCCGTGTTGATGGCCCGCACGACCGCTCCCGTACCGATCCTCGGGTTGCGCCAGATGATGGCGAGCGAACCGATCAGGGTGGCGACCGGCCGCTCCCCGGCCGGGGCGAGCCGGCTTCTGCCGGTCGGCTCACGCACCATCAGCAGGGCGATCAGGCCACCGGCCACCACCAGCCCGAGCGACAGCCACAGCGTGCTGTACGCGCCGATCCACGGCACGGCGAAGCTCGCGACCAGCGAGCCGAGCGTCGGCAGCCCGCCGGTGAAGGCGAACCAGAACCAGCCCACCGCCGAGCCCAGCCGGCGCTTCGGCGTCACCGCCGTGACCCAGATGAGGAAGCCGTACGCGAAGAGCGGATAGCCGAATCCCCGCAGCCCATAACTCAGCAGCAGCATCCAGAAGTTGACGGTCGGTACGGCGAAGACCAGGAAGACCACCTGGAACACGCCCCAGATGCCGAGGCCGAGCATCATCACCCGGCGCGGCCCCCACAGGTCGGACAGGGCCCCGGAGAACCAGGCGGCGACGCTCGCGGTGACGCCGTAGACGCTGAACAGCAGCGCCACCCGCTCCTTGGACATGCCCTCGTCCAAGAGGTAGGGGGACAGATAACCGGACTCGACCCCATCGCCGATCATGAAGATCAGCACACCCAGAAAGCCCCAGGCGAGCGCCTTGGGAATGCCGATCCTGTCCAGCCAATGCCTTTCGGGTGTCTCTTCGGCGGAAGACGACGGGTCCAGAACGACGGCCACGAGAACCACCTTTTTCGAAAAGTCGGGGAAAGCGCGGAGAGCGGTGCGCCGAGGCGTCACGATGAAACGGCCGTGTGAGAAGGGCGTCAATGAGCGGGAGAAAAGCCACCGCGACAGAGCCCGGCCGTGGCGTGAAAACGATGAAGGAGCGGTTTCCCCGGCTGCCGTACGGCGGCCATCACCGCAGCTCACAGGCGGGAGACCGGCATGGCGCCGAGCCGGCGGCCGGGTTAAGTCGGTGTTACCTTCACGTGGAGTGTGTGATCTGCGCCGCCCTCAGCGCGAGGTGTCGACCGTCCGGACGTCCACGCCTATGTCCCGCAGCCGCCGCACCTCGGCCGCCGGTGCCGCGTCGTCGACCAGCACCAGGTCGAAGTCGGTGAGCGGCGCCAGCGCGTACAGCCCCTGGTTGGCGAACTTGGTGTGGTCGATCAGCAGCACCCGGCGCGCGGCCGACGCCATCATCGCCCGCTTGACCTGCACCGTCTCGGGCGACATGTGGTAGCAGCGGCCCCCGGTCACCGCCGTCGTCGACATGAACAGCACGTCCGCGCGGAACGACTCGACGCTCTGCGCCGTGTGCAGCCCCATGAAGGCGTCGTACGCCGGGAAGTACGTGCCGCCGAGGGCGATCAGCGAGACCCCCGGCTCCTTGGACAGCGCGGTGACGGCCGGCAGCGAGTTGGTGATCACTGTGAGCGGCGTGTGGTCGGCCATCTGCCGGGCCAGGCTCAGGCAGGTCGTCGAGTCGTCCAGCATCACGATCTGCCCCGGCGCGAGCAGCTCCGCGGCGGCCCGCGCCAACCGGTGCTTGGTCTGCGCCATCGTCGTCATGCGTTCGCTCACGCTGCCGTGGAACTGCGTGGACGGCAGGCAGCTCGCCCCGCCCCGCACCTTGCGCAGCCAGCCCTGCGCCTGCAACGCGTCCAGGTCGCGGTGGATCGTCATCACACTCACGCCGAACTCGTCGGCCAGGTCGTTCGTCCGCGCGAAGCCCTGCGCGGTCACCAGGTCGCGCAGTCTGCGCCGCCGCTCCTCCTGGGCGTCCATACGGGTCATGGCGTGACGGCTCCTTGCGCGTGGTGCGAACCTCACGTGAACTTAACACGACAGCATCGCGCCGCCGCCCGGCGAAGCGGTGCCCGGCCGCGATCTCACACGGCGGCAGCGGCCGGTCACGGGATAATTCCGGGGCTGATTGACGCTCCGCCCGGCCGCACGTTTACCTGGCGTCCGCGAGTGAAGGGGCAGGTATTCCAGTCATGTCGGTTCTCACCATCGACGTCGGCACGTCCGTCATCAAATCCGTCGTCTTCGACGACCAGGGGCGGGAAATGGCGCTTTCCCGGATCGGCACCGAGGTACTGCGCCCGCACCCCGGCTGGGCGGAGCAGGACATGGACGCGGTGTGGAACGGCGTGGTCTTCACCGTGCGCAGCGCGCTCTCCCAGCTCGGCCCCGGCCACGACCCGGTGTGGCTGGTCAGCTTCACGGCCCAGGGTGACGGCTGCTGGCTGGTCGACGCCGAGGGCCGCCCCACCGGCCCCGCCGTCCTCTGGTCCGACGGGCGCGCCGGCGACCTGCTCACCCGCTGGTCCGCCGACGGCGTCCTGGAGGAGGCCTACCGCCGCAACGGCTCCCTGACGTGCAGCGGCATGCCGAACGCGGTGATCAGTTGGCTCGCCGAACACGACCCCGTACGCCTGGAGCGCTCCCGTACGGCCCTGACGGCGGCCGGCTGGCTGTTCCTGAAGCTCACCGGGGTCACCGCCATCGACCAGTCCGACGCGTCCGCCCCCTTCCTCGACCACACCACCGGCGGCTACGACCCGGCGATCATCGACCTGTTCGGGCTCGGCCCTCACACCGGGCTGCTGCCGCGCGTCCTCGGCGAGGGCGAGCGCATCGCCGAGATCACCCACCACACCGCTGGCGAACTGGGCCTCCCGGCCGGACTGCCCGTCGTGATGGCCCCCTACGACATCGCCGCCACCGCCCGTGGCGCCGGCGTCGTCGACCCCGGCCAGGCGTGCGCCATCCTCGGCACCACCCTGTGCACCGAGATCGTCACCCGCCAGGTGGACACGAGCGGCGAGCCGTGCGGCATCAACATCGCCTACGGGAGCCGGGACCGCATCCTCCGCGCCTTCCCCACCCTGTCCGGCACCGAGGTCCTCGACTGGGCGTCCCGCCTCCTCGGTGTCGACGGGCCCGCCGCCCTCGGCGAGCTGGCGTTCGGCACCGAACCCGCCTCCGGCGGGCCGGCGTTCCTGCCGTACCTCTCGCCCGCCGGGGAACGCGCGCCCTTCCTCGACCCGCACGCCCGCGGCACGTTCTGGGGCCTGTCCCTCGACCACTCGCGCGGCCACATCGCCCGCGCCGTCTTCGAGGGCCTGTCGCTCGTCGTCCGCGACTGCCTGCGGGCGTCCGGCACCGACGTCCACGAACTGCGCCTGTGCGGCGGCGGTTCCGCCAGCGACCGGTGGTGCCGGCTGATCGCCGACGTCACCGGTGTCCCCACGGCCCGCAGCGCGGACACCGAACTCGGCGCCAAGGGAGCGTTCCTGACCGGGCTCGTCCTCAGCGGAGCCGAGAGCAGCATGCGGGACGCCGCCGCCAAGTACGTCCGCATGCGCACCGGCTGGGAGCCCGACCCCGAGCGCGGCGCCCACTACGACGGGCTCTACGAGTCGTTCCTCACCTGGCGCGGCGCCGCCCGCTCCCTCGGCTGGTCGCCCGCCACCACCACCGACGTACAGAAGGCACCGCATGTCTGACGCCCTGACGGCCGACGCCGTCCACCTCGGCCTCGACCTCGGCACCCAGAGCGCCCGCGCGGTCGCCGTGGACGGCACCGGCCGGCTGCTCGCCGCCGCGTCCCGCCCGCTCACCGGCCACCGCGACGGCGTACGCCACGAACAGGACCCCGAGCAGTGGTGGTCCGCCCTCGCCGCCGCCTGCCGCGAGGCCCTCACCGGCATCGCCCCCGAGCGCGTCCGGGGCCTGGCCGTCGACGCCACCTCCGGCACCGTCCTCCTCGCCGACGAGCACGGCAGACCCCTGACACCCGGCCTGATGTACGACGACGGGCGCGCCCGCGCGTACACCGCCCGCGTCAACAAGGCGGGCGAGGCGGTGTGGCGGGACCTCGGCTACCGCACCATGCAGCCGTCCTGGGCGCTGCCCAAGCTGTTGTGGCTGCTGGACAACACCGACTTCCCGGACGCCCGGCTGCTGCACCAGGCCGACCTGGTCACCTGGCGGCTCGCCGGACAGCAGGTGGCGAGCGACGCCAGCCACGCCCTCAAGACCGGCTACCACCTGACCGACGAGCGCTGGCCGGACGACGAACTGGCACGGCTCGGCGTCCCGGCCGGGCTGCTGCCGGACGTCGTCCGGCCCGGCTCGGTCATCGGCACCGTGTGCGCCGACGCCGCCATGGCGACCGGGATTCCCGCCGGCACGCCGATCGTCGCGGGCATGACCGACGGGTGCGCGGCGCAGATCGGCGCCGGAGCGCTCACCCCCGGCGCCTGGAACTCCGTACTCGGCACCACCCTCGTCCTCAAGGGCGCGAGCGCCCACCTCGTACGCGACCCCGGGGGAGTGGTCTACTGCCACCGCGGCCCCGGCGGCACCTGGCTGCCCGGCGGCGCCTCCAGCAGCGGTGCCGGGGCGATCGCCCGCCGCTTCCCGGACGCCGACCCCGACGCGCTGACCCGGCGGGCCGCCGCCACCGGCTCCACCGCCGTCGCCTACCCGCTCACGGGCGCGGGCGGCGAACGCTTCCCGTTCCGCGCGCCCGACGCCACGCCGTTCGTCCTCGGTGACGTCGCCGGCGACGCCGAGGAGTTCCACGCCCTGCTCCTCGGCGTGGCCTGCGTCGAACGCCTCTGCTTCGACTACCTCGACCACATCGGCGCCCCCGTCGGCGGCCCGCTCACCCTCACCGGTGGTGGCGCCCGCAACACCTACTGGTCGCAGTTGCGCGCCGACGTCCTGGGCCGGACGGTCACCCTCCCCGAACACGCCGAGAGCGCCACCGGCATGGCGGTCCTCGCCGCGACCGCGAGGGGCGCCACGCTGGAGGAGGCGGCGGCCGCCATGGTGCGGGTACGGGAGGAACTTTCCCCCGACCCCGCGCGCACGGCCCGGCTGACTCCCCTGTACCTCGACTTCGTCGACGAACTCACCCGACGCGGCTGGCTGGACCGGGCCGTGGCGGCGCACGCCCGCAGAAAGGCCGAGCAGTGACCGACTTCATCCTCGTACGCCACGGTGAGACCGCATGGCACGCGGAGAACCGCTACGCGGGCCGCACCGACGTGCCGCTCACGGAGCTCGGCCACAAACAGGCCGCCACGCTCGCCGCCTGGGCCACCGGACAGCGACTCGACGCCGTGCTCTGCTCGCCCCTGTCCCGCGCCCGCCTCACCGCCGAACCCGCCGCGACCGCGCTCGGCCTGACCCCCCGGGTCGACGAGCGGCTGTACGAAGTGGACTTCGGGCGTGGCGACGGGCTGACCCGCGACGAGATGGCCGAGGAGTTCCCCGACGCGCTCGCCGCCTTCCTGGACGACCCGGTCACCCACTACCTGCCCGGCGGCGAGGACCCGGTGGCGGCGGCCGGCCGGGCGATCGACTGCCTGGAGGAGGTGGCGCGGGAACTCCCCGACGGCCGCGTCCTCATCGTCGCCCACTCCACCCTCGTACGCCTGGTCCTGTGCGAACTCCTCGGCATCCCGCTCGCCCGCTACCGCCAGGTCTTCCCCGCCCTGGAGAACGGCGCCCTGACCGAACTGCGGCTGCTGCCCGGCCGGCGGGCCTCCCTGCTGCGGCTCAACGCCCCCGCGACCACCCACTGACCCCTCTGGAGCATCACCGTGACCACCACCGTCCTCGCCGCCGGCGACCACTTCGTCCTGCCCGGGCTGCTCGAACGGGAACTGCGCGCCGCCGCACCGTCCGGCGCCGACCTGGACGTACGCGACATCCAACTGCCCTGGCCGCACACCCCGTTCGGCCCGGTCGCGGAGGTCGACGAGGCGTCCGGCGGCGAGGACGAGCTGATCGAGGCACTGCGCGGCGTACGGATCTGCCTCACCCAGATGGCCCCCCTCACCGAGCGGATCCTCAAGGCGTGCCCCGACCTGGAGCTGTTCTGCGTCAGCCGGGGCGGCCCCGTCAACGCCAACCTGGCGGCCGCCACCCGCCACGGCGTCGCCGTCTGCTACGCCCCCGGCCGCAACGCCGTCGCCACCGCCGAGCACACCCTCGCCCTGATCCTGGCCGCCGCCCGGGGGATCGGCGACGTCCACACCGACCTCAAGCACGCCGTCTGGCGCGGTGACTACTACGACTACGACAACTGCGGCATCGAGATCGACGGCTCGGTCGTCGGCCTGGTCGGCTTCGGCGCGATCGGCTCACGCGTGGCGCGCGTCCTGGCCGCCATGGGCGCCACGGTCCTCGTCCACGACCCGTACGTGAAGCCCGAGGCGGTGGCGGGCGTCGCCGAACTGGTCCCGCTGGACGAGCTGCTGAGCCGCTCCCGGATCGTCTCGCTGCACGCGCGCGTGACGGAGGAGACCAAGGGCATGATCGGGGCCGCGCAGATCGCGTCGATGCCGGTCGGTTCGGTGCTCGTCAACTGCGCGCGCGGCGCGCTGGTCGACTACGAGGCCGTGTGCGACGCCCTGGATTCGGGCCGGCTCGCGGGCGCCGGTTTCGACGTCTTCCCCGCCGAGCCGGTGCCGGCCGGGGCCCGGCTCCTGTCCACGCCGGGTGTCGTCCTCACCCCGCACATCGCGGGCGCCAGCCGGGAAGTGGCCCACAAGGCGGCCCGGATCGTGGCGGGCGAGGCCGCCCGTTTCCTGCGCGGCGAGCCACTCGCCCACTGCGCCAACCCCGAGGTCCTCGGCCGCTGAACGGCAGGGATTGCCCTAACGCCCGGGGTGCGGCCGGGACAGGTAGCGCTGGCCGGCGGCCTTGAGCCGGTCGGGCAGCACCTTGACGGCCGCGCCCAGGGCCTTCGACCGCACCGACCCGGCGACCACCTTGTCCCGGCCGCTCATCAAGGCGTCGAACGCGTCCTCGGCGACCTCGTCCGGAGCGTCCTTCGTCATGCGCCCGAGGCGGGTGTCCTGCATGCCCGCGCGGTGGAAGAACGCTGTCTCGGTGGCGCCCGGCATCAGCGACGTCACCGTGACCCCGGTACCCGCCAGCTCGCTGCGGAGCCCCTGGGCGAAGGACTGGAGGAACGACTTCGAGGCGCTGTACACGGTCTGGTACGGCCCCGGCGCCATCGACGCGACCGACGAGGTGATCAGCAGCCGGCCGTCGTCCTCGGCGACCATGCCGCGCAGCAGCCGGTGCGCGAGGTGCACCGTCGAGCTGATGTTGAGGTCGATGATCCTGGCGTGGTCCGCGAGGCCGACGTCGGTGAACGCCCCGCCCACGCCCACCCCCGCGTTCAGCGCGGCGGCCGCGACAGGGCGGCGCGTCGCGAGCACCGCGCCGTACAACTGCTCCACCCCGTCGTAGGTGGCCAGGTCGGCCCGCACGGCGGTGACGTCGGCGCCAAGGTCGCGAAGCCGGTCGGCGACGGCCCTGATCCCCCTGTCCTCGGCGCAGACCACCAGGTCGAACCCGTGGTCGGCGAACTGCCGGGCCAGCGCGAGACCGATCCCGCTGGAGGCACCGGTCACGACGGCCAGTGGTTTCACACCGTTCACCCTCGCCGGGTACCCACGGTGCGCCACCGTTTCACCGGATTGATCATGGGGTACCCGCCCGCCGTGTTTTCGCCTCGGAGGTGACCATGACTGAGCCGGAGCTCGGGCAAGCGTCGAACGGGACCGTGACCACCCAGGTGCCGGCACGGCTGGACAGACTGCCGTGGTCGCGCTGGCACTGGATGATCGTCGTGGGGCTGGGCACCGTCTGGATCCTGGACGGCCTCGAAGTCACCATCGTGGGCAGCATGGCCGGCCGGCTCTCCGAGGAGGGCAGCGGGCTCGCCATCAGCAGCGCCCAGGTCACCGGCGTCGCCGCCGCGCTGTACGTCGCCGGGGCGTGCTCCGGGGCGCTGTTCTTCGGCTGGCTCACGGACCGCTTCGGCCGCAAGAAGCTCTTCCTGATCACCCTGGCGGTCTACCTCGCGGCGACCGCGCTGACGGCGCTGTCCCACTCGGCCTGGTGGTTCTTCCTTTTCCGCTTCCTGACCGGCTTCGGCATCGGCGGCGAGTACGCGGCCATCAACTCCGCCATCGACGAGCTGATCCCCAGCAAGTACCGGGGCCGGGTCGACCTGATCATCAACGGCAGCTTCTGGCTGGGCGCCATGGGCGGCGCCCTGCTGTCGGTCCTCGCCCTCGACACGGACATCCTGCCCAAGGACCTCGGCTGGCGGATCTCCTTCGGCCTCGGCGTCGTCCTCGGGCTGGTCATCCTCCTCGTACGCCGCCATGTGCCCGAAAGCCCCCGCTGGATGTTCATCCACGGCCGCGAGGAGGGCGCCGAGCAGCTCGTGGCGGACGTCGAGCGGCAGGTGGAGGCGGAGACGGGCCGCCCGCTGCCCGCACCGGCCGGGGCGATCACCATCAAGCAGCGGCACAGCGTCGGATTCGTCCAGATCGCCCGTACGCTCTTCCGGGCGTACCCCCGGCGGGCGGTGCTGGGTCTGGCCCTGTTCATCGGGCAGGCCTTCCTCTACAACGCCATCACCTTCGGGTTCGGCTCGATCCTGGTGACGTTCTTCGACGTGGGCACCGGCTCGACCGGCTACTTCTTCGCGGTCATCGCGCTCGGCAACTTCCTCGGCCCCCTGCTGCTCGGCCGCCTGTTCGACACCTGGGGCCGGCGCCCGATGATCGCCGGTACGTACCTGCTGTCGGGCGCGCTGCTCTTCGTCACGGCGTGGCTGTTCTCCAACGGCTGGCTGACCGCCACGACCATGACCGTGAGCTGGTGCGTGGTCCTCTTCTTCGCGTCCGCCGGCGCCAGCTCCGCGTACCTCACGGTGAGCGAGATCTTCCCCATGGAGACCCGCGCGATGGCCATCGCGTTCTTCTACGCCGTCGGCACGGCCGCCGGCGGCATCTCCGGCCCGCTGATCTTCGCCGGGCTCACCGAGAGCGGCGTGGTCGCGGACACCGTGGTCGCCTTCTGCATCGGCGCCACGCTCATGGTGGCGGGCGGCCTGGTGGCGCTGTTCTTCGCGGTGGCGGCCGAACGCAAGTCGCTGGAGGACATCGCGACGCCGCTGTCCGCGCAGGCGGCGAGCGCCATGACGCCGGCCGGCCCGGCGAGCGCCACCGCCCGCACGGTGCCGTGAGGGGGCGGGGGAGGGGCCGACTGGATCGGACGCCACTCGATGGTTTATCGTTCATTCAGTCGGTTGTGAAGAAGTCTTCACCACCCCCACATGCTGCCCCGGCTGGTTCCCCCGTCCAGCCGGGGCTCTTCTCGTTCCCGCCCCGGCCCGCCCCGCGCTGCCCCGCTTCAGCTCCGGCAGGCCGGGCACCCGTCCCCCGGAAGACCCCGAGCCGAGCCAGGAACGAGGAACGGTGGAGCGATGACCGAGTACGAGCGTTCACGCACCATGCCGGCACTGCCCGAGCACGTCTTCGACCAGGCCGCCAACGTCGACCAGCTCGACAACTGGCTGCCCGAGGCCCTGCACGTGCACGCCGAGGAACTGCCCGCCGTCACCGTGCACGAGGACCGCACCGACGAGGACACCTCCGCGCTGCTGCGCGCCGAGAAGGACCAGATGCGCCTCGAATGGGGCACCAGGGAGCAGGGCAGCTACGCCGGCTGGCTCCAGGTCGCCGGCATCGGCAGCGGGGCCAGCGAGGTGACCGTGCACCTGTCCTTCTTCGACGAGAGCCACGACCCGGGCGAAAAGCCGGTCAACGACGCCCTCGACCGGAGCCTGGAGCGCCTGGAGGGCCAGGTGCGCATGCGCGTCGACAACGTCGCCGGCTGACCGCTCCACGCGGCCCTTGCGTGACCCGGCCCATGATCGTCACCGTTTTTGTCCCGGTTCGCGGGGCACTGGGATGGCATGGACCACTCACAAGCACCCGTGCTCGACGCGCTGGCCGCGTACCACTCCGAGAACCAGACGCCCTTCACCCCGCCCGGCCACAAACAGGGCCGCGGCGCCGACCCCCGGGTACGCGCCGTCCTCGGTGACGCCGTCTTCCGCAGCGACGTGCTCGCCACCAGCGGGCTGGACGACCGGACCTCCTCCCACGGCATCCTCGCCAAGGCACAGGAGCTGATGGCCGACGCCGTCGGGGCGGAGCACACGTTCTTCTCGACCTGCGGCAGCTCCCTGTCGGTCAAGGCCGCCATGCTCTCCGTCGCCGGACCCCACGAGAAGCTGCTGGTCGGACGCGACGCCCACAAGTCGGTGGTGTCCGGCCTCGTCCTCGCCGGGATCGTTCCCATCTGGGTCGACCCCCAGTGGGACGCCGAACGCCACCTGGCCCACCCGCCGTCCGCCGACGCCTTCCGCGCCGCCTTCGCCGAGCACCCCGACGCCCGGGGCGCCCTGGTGACCACCCCGACGCCGTACGGCACCTGCTCCGACCTGCCCGCCATCGCGGAGACGTGCCACCAGCACGGCGTCCCGCTCATCGTCGACGAGGCGTGGGGCGCCCACCTGCCGTTCCACCCCGACCTGCCGACCTGGGCGATGGACGCCGGAGCGGACGTCTGCGTCACCTCCGTGCACAAGATGGGCTCCGGGCTCGAACAGGGCTCGGTCTTCCACCTCCAGGGCGACCTGATCGAACCCGAGGTCCTGAAGAACCGCGAGGACCTGCTCGGCACCACCAGCCCGTCCGTGCTCGTGTACGCCGCCCTCGACGGCTGGCGCCGCCAGATGGTCCAGCACGGCCACGCCCTCTACGACGACGCGCTGGCCCTCGCCAAGTCGGTACGGGCACGGATCGCCGAGATCGACGGCCTGCACGTCCACGGGCGCGACGACTTCTGCGGGCCCGGCCGCGCGGCCGACCTCGACCCGCTCCAGGTCATCGTCGACATCACCGCCCTCGGCACCACCGGCTACCGGGCCGCCGACTGGATCCGCGAGCACCACCACATCAACCTGCACCTGTCCGACCACCGCCGCAGCAGCGCCCAGCTCACCCACGCCGACGACGAACGCAGCGCCCACGCCCTGCTCGACGCGCTGCGCGACGTCACCGAACACGCGGAAGAGCTGCGCCCCGCGGCGGAGGTGGAGGTCCCCGACCCGGCCGAGCTGCGGCTGGAACAGGTCATGCTGCCGCGCGACGCGTTCTTCGGGCGTGCGGAGCAGGTGCCGTGGGAGAAGGCCGTCGGCCGGATCAGCGCCGAGATGCTCACCCCGTACCCGCCCGGCATCCCGGCCGTGCTGCCCGGCGAGAAGCTCAACTCCGAGGTCCTGCACTACCTCCGCAGCGGCGTCGAGGCGGGCATGGTCGTCCCGGACGCCGCCGACACGGAGGTGAAGACGGTACGGGTGACGGTGGAGCACTGAGGCGGCGCCGCGCCGTCACAGACCGGCCGCCGCCTTCTGCCGCAGGCACGCCCAGGCGTCCTCGGAGACGCCCGCACGCAGCAGCACATCCGCCGCCGTGCAGGCCAGCGCCTCCGCCGCCGCCAGCATCACCCGCCGCCCGCGCGGGCCCGCCGCCGCCTCGGCGAACTCCGGCGTGTGGTCCGAGCCCTCCGACCCCATGATTGCCACGAAGGGGTGGATCGCCGGCACCCGCGTGCTCACGTTGCCGATGTCGGACGACCCCAGGTACACGCCCGGCACCGGCTCCGACAGCCGGATGCCCGCCCGGTCCAGGTGGTGGGCGAACAGCCCCGACAGCACGTCGTTGTCGCGGAAGTGCTCGTACCGCCCGCCCTCGACGGTCACCTCCACCCGCGTACGGGTGGCCGACGCCACGCCCCGGGCGCACGAGCGCACCTCCTCCACCAGGTCCTCCAGCGCCGCCGTCGTCGCCCCGCGCAGCCCGAACGCGCCCTCGGCGTACTCCGGGACGATGTTGGTGGCCCGCCCGCCGTCCGTGATGATGCCCTGCACGTGGGACCCGGCCGGCAGCCGCCGCTCCAGGACGCCCAGCGTGTTGAACAACTGGATCAGCGCGCCGAGCGCGTCGATGCCCTCCGTCGGGTTGCCCGTCGGATGTGCGGCCCGCCCGTGGAACGCCACCCGGACGCGCGCGCTCGCCGTCAACGGCGCCCACGCCCAGTCGTAGACGCCCGGGTGGAACATCAGCGCCGCGTCGACCCCGTCGAACAGCCCCGCCTCCACCTCCACGGCCTTGCCGCCGCCGCGTTCCTCCGCCGGAGTCCCCACCGCCAGCAGCGAACCGGGCACCTCGCCGAGCGCGCCCCGCACCGCGAGCGCCGCGCCCAGGCCGCCGGCGGCGATCAGGTTGTGGCCGCACGCGTGCCCCAGCAGCGGCAGCGCGTCGTACTCCATCAGCAGCGCCACGCACGGCCCCGCCCCGCTTCCGGCTCGGCCGGTGAACGCCGTCGGCAGGCCCGCCACCCCGCGCTCCACCTGGAACCCCTCCCGTTCGAGCTCGCCGGCCAGCAGCGCCGCCGCCTCCCGCTCCTCGAACGCCGTCTCCGGCGCGCGGTGCAGCGCGAGGCTCACGTCCCACAACCGGTCCGCGCGAGCGGCGACCTCCTCCCTGATCCGGTCGTACACGGGCTCCGGGTTCTCCGACACGTACGCCTCCTTCGTCGGCCGACGGGCACCCCGCACGTGTTCCACGCCTGCGGGGACTCAGGCCTCCACGCTCGGCCGCCGCTCGGCCCCGGCCTCGCCGGTCAGCCGGCGGCGCAGCGCCGCCAGCCGTGGGTAGCGCTCGCTGAGCTCCGCCGAGCGGCGGTCCAGCTCCTGCATGAGGCGCTCGCTCCGCTTGTCGAGGTCCAGTTCGTCGAGGATCCGGTCGATCTCCGCGAGCAGCGCGCCGTGCAGTTGCCACTGCCGGGGATGCTCCTGCACGTCCTCCAGCAGCATGTCGGCGACCCGGTCGCGAGTGGCCCGGCTGGCGGCCAGGGCGGCGGTCAGCCGCTCCTCCGCCGCCTCCGCGTTGGCGGCCACCTGAGTGGTGATCAGCCGGGCGAAGCTCTCGATGGCGTCGGCCATCTGCTCGAACAGCTCCTTGAGCCCGGCCGACACGTCCGGCGGGAACAGGGACTCCTCCGTACGGAACTTCGCCAGGTCGGTCAGGCTCCGGGTCAGCACCCGGAGCACCACCGCGCAGATCTCCAGGGTGTCCAGCCCGGTCCGCAGCACCACCCGGGACAGCAGCCCCTCCCGTACGCGCGGGTTCATCCGCAGGCTCTCCTCGGCCTGCCGCAGCGACGCGTCGACCTCCACGATGTCGTGGTCCAGCCGCCGTGCCTCGTGCAGCCGGGCGGCCGCGTGCGGGAAGGGGATGTGGCCCTCGGAGATCTCCGCGCCCATGGTGCGGAACATCCGGCCCATCCCGCGCGCCAGCCCGTCGATGGACGCCCCGGCCGACTGCGTCCACACCGGGGGCGCGAACAGCAGGTTGAACAGCAGGCCCACCCCGGCGCCGATCAGCGTCTCCAGCACCCGGTGCCAGGCCGCCGACGTGGCCTGGGAGACACCGAGGACCAGCATCGCGCTGATCGCCACCTCGGGCACGAACTCGTCCACCCGCACGAACCGGCCGATGATCAGCGAGGTGAAGATCGTCAGGCCGAGACTCCACCAGGTCAGCCCGACCAGGGCGGTGAAGCCGATGGCGATGAGGACGCCCACGACGACCGAGTTGACGCGCCGGATACCGGTGGTGAGCGTCGCGTACAGGGTCACCTGCACGACGAGCAGCGCGGTCAGCGGCGCCGTCAGCGGGGCGGGTTGCGCGGGCAGGACCATCAGGGCGACGACGAAGGAGATGACGGCTGCGGCCGTGGAACGCAGCGTCTGCGCCGCGACGGGCTCGGTGGTCCGCCGCACCAGTTTGATCACGGGTGCTGATACGTCCGGCATCCCATTCACGTGCCCGATCAGAAGCCACTCACCACACTTCAGCCCCAGGAACCCCTCGGACGCCGTTTTGCCTCACCCGTGACGTGGTACCGCCAAAGTCCGCGATCCCCTTGCCGAGGAGGCACGATGAACCCGCCCGTGAACCGGGGCACCCCGGTCGCCGTCGTCACCGGCTCCGACTCCGGCATCGGCCGCGCCACCGCCGTCCGGCTGGCCGCACAGGGCATGGACGTCGGCATCACCTGGCACACCGACGAGGACGGCGCGCACCGGACCGCCGAGGAGGTACGCGGCCACGGGCGCCGCGCCGCCGTCGCGCGGCTGGACCTGACGAAGCTGCCGGAAGCCGCCGGAGTCGTCGACGAACTGGCCCGCGAACTCGGCCGCATCGACGTCCTGGTGAACAACGCCGGCACGGGAACCGCCACGCCCTTCCTCGACATGGCGTACCAGACCGTGCGGGACGTGCTCGACGTCGACCTGATCGGACCGTTCCTGTGCTCCCAGACCGCCGCGCGCCGCATGATCGAGCAGGGCGAGGGCGGACGGATCGTCAACGTCACGTCCGTGCACGAGCACCAGCCGCGCGTCGGAGCGGCGCCCTACTGCGCGGCCAAGGGCGGACTCGGCCTGCTCACCCAGGTCATGGCGCTGGAGCTGGCCGAGTACGGCATCACCGTCAACGCCGTGGCGCCGGGCGAGATCGCCACCCCGATGACGGGCCAGGAGGACGAGGACGTACGCAAGCAGCCCCGGCCGGGCGTGCCGCTGGGGCGGCCCGGCGATGCGCGTGAGGTCGCCGCCGTCATCGCCTTCCTGGCCGGGGAGGACGCCTCGTACGTCACCGGCGCCTCGTGGGTGGTGGACGGCGGCATGCTGCGGATGGGGCCGCAGGCCGGCTCCCACCTGGAGAGCGATGCCTGGCGCCGCCCCTGAACGCGCATGCGGAGGGCCCCGCCCGGAGCTGCCGGAGCGGGGCCCTCGCCGGTCGCCGGCCGCGGCCCTAGTGGGCCCCCACCGTGTCGGCCTCCGTCTTCACGCCGCCGTCACCCACCGCGGCGCTCCCGGCGTGCACGGGCAGGTGGTAGACCGCGAAGGCACGGCCGATCACCGGCTGGGCGACATTGCGGACCCGTACCCCGTCACTGGTCATGCCGTGCTCCGTGCCATGGTGCGCGTGACCGTGTACGGCGAGGTCGGCGCCGCCCTCGTCGACCGCCTCGGCCAGCAGGTAGCTGCCCAGGAACGGATAGATCTCCAGCGGCTCGCCCGCGAGCGTGTCCGGCACGGGCGCGTAGTGCGTCAGCGCGATCCGCACCGGGCAGTTGGCCTCCCGCAGCATGTGCAGGGACTGCCGCAGCCCGTCCGCGCAGCGCCGGGTGTAGCGGATGAAGTCCTTCATCTCCGGCTCGCCGAACTCACCGCCACTGCGCCCGGCGAAACCACCGCCGAACCCCTTCGTCCCGGCGACCCCCACGTGCACGCCGTCGATGTTCAGCACCGTGCCCTCGCCCTCCAGGACGGTCACCCCCGCCCGGTCGAGCGCCGCGGTCACCTCCGCCTCCTGGTCGCTCTGGTAGTCGTGGTTGCCCAGGACGGCGACGACCGGCACCCCCAGCCCGGCCACCTCGGCGGCCACGACCTCGCCCTCCTCGGCGGTGCCGTGCCGCGTCAGGTCCCCGGCCAGCAGCAGCAGATCCGCCTGCTCGTGCAGTTGCTCGAAGGCCGGCCGCAGGGTGCCCGCGCTGCCCGGGCCCAGATGGATGTCACCGACCGCTGCTACTCGGATCACGACAGCTCCTCGGGGTGGTCGGGGGCGTCCGCGCAGACGACGACCAGGTCCTCGCGCAGCGGCAGCCCGGCCAGTTCCTCCTGAGCGATACGCAGGATCTCGGACCGGCACTCGGCGCTGGCGACGGTGCCGTACAGCATCACGCTCGTACCGCGCTGCTCGATCCTGATGCCGAGTTCGGCGATGTCCTCGCTCGCCAGCCGGTCCCGCAGATGGGCGATGCGGTACTCGGCGGTGTCGGCGGCGCTCATGGCGTTGCCTCCCGTGGTTCGCGTGGTTCGATCACGTTCAGACGCTCCAGCAGGTACAGGAACGCCTCGGGCATCGGAGAGCCTTCGTTCTCCCGGCGCAGCAGATCCCAGTCGATCTTCTCCCGCAGTGTGCGGGCGATCGGCAGCACGGCGCCGAAGTCGCAGTGGTGCTCCGAGAAGGCGGCCAGCAGACTGCCCACCAGATCGGTCGGCGACAGCACCGGCATCCGCACCGAGTCCACCGGCAGCGTGTGGGCCCGGTCCAGCAGCTCACGCGTCACCGGGTGCCGCGCCAGCTCGAAGATCAGGTCGATTTCCTCGCCGTGGGCCCTCGCCTTGATCAGCCAGTCCTCCGGCGGCACCCGGACCGGGATACCGGCGGCCTCCAGGTCCTGGGTGATCACCTCCGCGTCCTCGCGCAGGATGGCGAAGTCGGTGTCGTGCTGGAGGCTCTGCGGGACGCCGTGCGCGTACGCCGCCACACTGCCGGCCAGGGCGAACGGGTGCCCCTTGCTCTTGAGCAGCGCGGCCACCTGCTTGGTGGCCTCCAGGATGGCCTGCGTACGGTCCGGAGGAAGGCTGTTCTCGGGGCGGCCCGCGCCGCCGGCCGGTGCCCCGCCGCCCATGGGCACGCCGAGCAGCGCGCCGTCGGGCTCGCCCTCCACGGCTCTGCCCCCGGCCAGGCGCAGCCCGGACGGCCCGGACGGCCCGAACGGCTCGGCCGGCTCGGCGGGCCCGCTGGGCGCGCCCGGCTGGGAGGCGTCTTGCGAGTGGTTCCTCACGGGTGCTCCGCCCTCCTCATCGGCCTCTGGGAGGCGGTTCGGGTACCCGGGGCTGTGCCTTTTATGGCTCGGTTCGCCTCCGGATCACTCGCAGGGGTCCTTGTCCTTGCGGCGGGACGCCCTGGTCAGGACCGTGCCGGTGGCGACGAGCAGGGCGGCGCCGGTGCCCAGGAGCCACAGCTTCGGCCGGGTGCCCGTGTCCGCCATCTCGCCGGGCGGGGCGGGCTCGGGCTCGGGCTCGGTGGGCGGCCGGGCGTCCGTGACGGGTTCCGCTTCCGCCTCCGCGTCCGCGTCCGCCTCCGCGTCGGCGGGCTCCGGCTCCGCGAGCGGCTCCGTGTCCGCGTCTGTCTCCGCCTCCGTGTCCGGCACCGGCTCCCGTTCCGGCACCGGCTCCCGTTCCGGCAGCGGCTCCCGCTCCCGTTCCCCTTCCCGTTCCGGTCCTGGCGCGCCCTGCCGGAGTGCCGGGGCGTCGCACGCCGGTTCCGCCGCGAAGGGGGCGCTGTGGATGGCGCCCGCGAGGGGGCCCGCCTTGAGGGCGCGGACCACGAGGTCGCCCTCGATGCCGGCGGGGCTGCCGTCATTCAGCTCCGCGCGGGGTGCGTAGAGGGAGCCCCGCAAGGTGTCGCCGGCGGTGAGGGTGAGGTCCGTGGCGTCGGCGAAGGTCCACAGGACGTACGGCGCGTCCGCGCGGCCGATGCCCGTCATCGTCGGCGTGCGCCAGGACAGTTCGCCGCCCTCGGCGGTCGTGTCGACCACGATCACGAGCGGCCGCGCCGCCGCCGGCCGGTTCTCGAACGCCAGCACCCGGACGCGGGCCAACTGCGCACCGGTCAGCCGCAGCACGTTCGTACGGCGGTCGGTGAGCCGGACCCGCACCGTGCCGTCGGAGGAGACCGCGCCGGCGGGCGGCGTCACCGTGCCCCGGCAGCGGGCCAGGGCGTCGGCGCGCTGCCGGTGGCCCGCGAAGAGCGTGCCGAAGTCGACCAGGCCCCGCGCGGGCCCCACCGATGAGGGCGGCTGCGCGGTGGTCAGCTCGACGCGCGGCGTCGTGCCGTAGCCCGCGCCGGCCGGGACCAGCCGGGTCTTGACGGGCGTGCCGTCCATGCCGGTGGCCCGCGTGGCGCTGCGCGAGAGGTCGCCGACCTTGACGTACCGGTCGCCGGTCACCCGCAGGACCCCGTCCGCCGCGCTGCCGGAGAAGTCGACCGCGCCGTCGACCAGGAGCCCGGTGGGCCGCGCGTCCCCGGCGGCCCGGAAGCCGTCCGCCGCGCGGGGCGCGATGGTGTACCGCGACCCGAGGGCGAGGTCGCCGCCCACGGCGACGGCGCTCTCGCTGCTCGTACCGCCGAGCAGCGCGTCCCGCCGTGTCACGACGCCGAACCCCTTGTTCGCGGCCATGGGGTTGCCGCTCACGGCCGGTGCCTCGTGCGACCCGGGCACCGCGGACCCGGGCACCGGCGCCGGGGACCCGGGCACCGGCACCGCGGCCGGGGGACTCGCCGCGCACAGCCCGCACACCACCGCCGGAATCACGGCCAGCCCAGTCATTCGCATAGCGGAGAAAATAGGATCATCCGACCCGTGCCGGCCGCGACGCGCCCATCCCATAGGGTGACATTTCACCCGGCCGGCGGTGGGGGAGCGGTTGCTGCGACGGCAATGGTGCCGCGGCAGCCGGGGGTGGAACCGTGCGTGACAAGAAGCTGTTCCGACGCGCCTGGAGGGCCGAGCCCCCCGTCTCCGACAGCGAACGCGAGCTCTTCGGCGGCGCCCTGCGCTACGACTTCGGCTGGGTCAAGCACGAGTACGCCCTCCTCGACCTGAAGCCCCTGGCCGCCGTGCGCGCCCTGCCCCGCCTCCTCGGCAGCACCATCCGGCTCGCCTGGGAGTCCGACCGGCGCGCCCTGCTCACCGTCGGCCTCACCGAGATCGGCCAGGGCATCGCCCAGGCCATGGGCCTGCTCCTGACGAACCAGGTCCTCCAGGCCCTCTTCGCCACCGGCACCACCGCCGAACGCCTCCGCGCCGCCCTGCCCGCCCTCGTCGCCGCCGGCGTGCTCGCCGTGGTCAACGCGGTCCTCGCGGCCCTGTCCACGGCCGGCACCGGCCGCCTGGAACCCAAGGTCGAACGGCTCGCCACCGAGAAGTACCTCCACCGCGCAGCCGGGGTGGAGCTGGAGGCCATCGAGGACGGGGCCTTCCGCAAACTCCTGGACTCCGCCCAGTTCGGCGCCCTGGCCGCCCGCAACATGATCGGCGCCTGCGTGGGCGCCCTCAACGGCCTGTTCACCATCGTCGCCGCCGCCGGCGTCCTCACCGTGCTGCACCCCGCGCTGCTGCCGCTGCTGGTGCTGATCGCCCTGCCACGCGGCTGGGGCGCCATGCACGTGGCGCAGCGCCGCTACGCCTCCCGGATGAACTGGATCGAGCACGAACGGGCCGCCCGCCTCGTCAACAACCTCATCACCAGCCGCGAGTCGGCCCAGGAGGTCCGCGTCCACCAGGTCGGCCGCTACCTCCTGGACAAGTTCCACGACATGGCCGAGACCTCCGAGGCCGAGCAGACCCGGCTCGCCGACGGACGTGCCGTCACCGAGCTGATCGCCGCCGCCATGTCCGGCGCCGCCGCACTCCTCACGTACGCCGCCCTCGGCGTCCTGCTGCTCACCGGCCGCATGGACATCGCCATGGCCGGCACCGCCGCCCTCGCCGTACGCACCGGCTCGGCCAGCCTCAGCGCCCTGATCACCCAGATCAACACCCTGCACGAGGAGTCCCTGTACGTCCGGGACCTCGACCGCTTCACGGCGGCGGCCGACGTCCGGGCCATCCCCGCCGGCGGCACACCCGTACCGGACTTCCCCGAGAAGATCACCTTCGAGAACGTCACCTTCCGCTACCCCGACCGTGAGGAACCCGCCCTGTGCGGCGTGTCCCTGACCATCGCCGCCGGCTCGGTCGTCGCCCTGGTCGGAGCGAACGGATCGGGCAAGTCCACCCTCGTGAAGATCCTCGCCGGCCTCCACCGGCCCGGCGACGGCCGTGTCATGTGGGGCGACACCGACCTCGCCGAGGCGGACCGGCTCGACGTCTTCCGCCATGTCGCCGTCCTCGACCAGGACTTCCAGCGCTGGCCGTTCACCCTCGGCACCAACATCCGCATCGGGCAGCCCGACGCGGCCCCGCAGGAGGGCCGCGTCGAGCGTGCCGCCGCGTACTCGGGCGCCGACAGACTCGGTGCCACGCTGCCGCGCGGCTACGACACCCTGCTGGCCCGCCAGTTCCGGCACGGCTCCGAACTGTCCGGCGGCCAGTGGCAGACCGTCGGCCAGGCCCGCTTACGCTACCGCCGGGCGAACCTCGTCATCGCCGACGAGCCGACCTCCGCCCTGGACCCCGAGGCGGAGATCGAATCGTTCCGGCGCATCCGCGCACTGGCCGCCGAGGGCAGGACCGTCGTGCTCGTCAGCCACCGGATGGCCGGCATCCAGTCCGCCGACGTCATCCACGTCCTCCACGAGGGCAGACTCGTCGAGTCGGGCTCCCACCGGGAGCTGATGGACCGGCCCGGCTCCCGCTACCGGCGCATGTACCTGCTCCAGGCCGACCAGTACGGCACGGCGCCGTGAGTCACCCCAGCTCCAGGGTGGTGATGCCGAAGACCCGCTCCCGCGCGAACGGACGGACCGGCCCCGTGTACATGCGCGCCGTACGGAACGTCGGCACCAGGCCGCGGGCCTCGGCCATCCGCACGGCGGCGGTGTTCGACTCCGGTACGTCCACGGCGATCCTGCCCGGCCCGAAGCCGTCCGCGAGCGCGTCCAGCAGCACCTCCGCGTCGGCCGGCGTGTCCGCGAACAGCGGGCCGACCCGGGACTCCTCGCGCGCCGGGCGGATCACCCCGTACCCCCTCACCCTCCCGTCCACGACCCGGGCGAGCGCCCGGTGGCCGGGCGCGCCCAGCCACCGCTCCAGGAACCGGGGCCGGTCGGCCGGGTAGCAGCCGCTGTCGTACGCGGCGAGCGCGGCGAGCCCCACCTCGGCGGCCGGCACCACACCCGCGTCCGGGGTGCGTCCCGCCACCGCTCCCACGTACCGCGCCGTGCGGTGGGCCGGTTCGAAGCCCGAGCGGCGGTAGTTGTCCTGCTGCGCCGGGACCCCGTCGAGGCCGACCGTGCGGTCCCCGGCGTGGGCCAGCGCCGCCTTCCAGGTGGCCAGCCCGTGACCGTGGCCGCGCTGGTCGGGGCGTACCAGGTAGAAGCCCAGAAAGGCGTACGCGTCGCTGTAGTTGACGACCGAGATGGCCGACACCGGCTCGCTCTCGCCGTCGAGCCTGCCCAGGAAGAACCCTTCGGGGTCCTGCGCGAAGAAGCTCGGCCCGTCCGTGAGGCCGGGGTTCCAGCCCTCCGCCGCGGCCCACTCGCACACGAGCGACCATTCCTCGGGCGTCGCCCGCGACACATTCAGGGGTAACAAGGGGTCTCCTCCCAGCAGTTGTACGTGGCAGCCGTACGCTACGTCTACGCCCTGCCGTTCTCCGGTCCGGGCGGTTCGGCGGCGGCAGGGTCGAGGATGCGGGTCAGGAAGTGGCGGGTCCGTTCGTGCCGGGGGTCGCCCACGACCTGGGCGGCAGGGCCCTCCTCGACGATCCGGCCGTCGTCCATGAACACCACCCGGTCGGCCACCTCCCGGGCGAAGCTCATCTCGTGCGTGACGACCATCATCGTCATGCCCTCCGCCGCCAGCATCCGCATCACCGCCAGCACGTCGCCGACCAGCTCCGGGTCGAGCGCCGACGTCGGCTCGTCGAACAGCATCACCTCCGGGCCCATCGCCAGCGCCCGCGCGATCGCCACCCGCTGCTGCTGCCCGCCCGACAACTGCGCCGGATAGGCGTCCGCCTTGTCGGCCAGACCGACGCGCTCCAGGTTCTCCCGGGCCACCTTCGCCGCCTGCTCCTTGGCGCGCCCCAGCACCCGCCGCTGCGGCAGCGTGAGGTTCTCGGTCACGGTCACGTGCGGGAAGAGGTTGAACTGCTGGAACACCATGCCGATCCGGCGGCGTACGGCGTCGATGTCGACGTCCAGGTCCGTGACCTCCGTACCGCCCACGAAGACCTGCCCCTTGGTCGGCTCCTCCAGCAGGTTCACGCACCGCAGCAGCGTCGACTTGCCGGAGCCGGACGGCCCGATGACGCACACCACCTCGCCGGTGGCGACCTCCAGGTCGATGCCGCGCAGCACCTCGTTGTCACCGAAGGACTTGTACAGCCCCCGGATCTCGATCTCGTTCCGTGTCGTCGTCGTCGTCATCGTCATCGGGCGTCCTCACTTGGCCCTGGCGGCGCGGGACTCCAGGTGGCGCACCACGAAGCTCAGCGGAATCGTCACCAGCAGGTAGCACAGGCCGGCGACGAGGATGGGCGTGGAGTTGGCGGTCTGACTGGCCAGGTCCCGGCCGAACTTGGTCAGCTCCCGTTCCTCCAGTGTCACCCCGAGGAACAGCACCAGCGACGAGTCCTTGAACAGCAGCACCAGCTCGTTGGTGAGCGGCGGGATGATGATCCGGAACGCCTGCGGGATGATCACCGACACCATCGCCCGGGCGTGCGAGAAGCCCAGCGAACGCGCCGCCTCCATCTGGCCCTTCGGCACGGCCTGGATGCCCGCCCGGATCGTCTCCGCCATGTACGCGGCGGCCACCAGCCCGAGGCCGAGGGCGACCTTGCCGTACGTACCGCCGGGGATCTCCGTACCGGGGAACGCCAGCGGCACGGCGACCCCGACGAAGATGAAGATCAGCAGGGCGGGCAGGCCCCGGAAGATCTCGATGTAGACGCTCGCGGCCCACCGGTAGGGCGCCACCGACGACAGCCGCATCAGGGCGATGACCAGGCCCAGGACGAGGCCGAAGGCGAACCCGGAGACGGTGTACACCACCGTGTTGCGCAGCGCGGTGGTGATGATCTCGGGGAAGAGCCGCTCGGCCAGGTCCGCCTGCGCGAACTGGTTCTGGAGGCGGTCCCAGTCGGCCAGGACGGCGATCAGGACGACGACGGCGACGAAGACCGCGTACTGGACGCCCTGGGAGATCCGCCGCCGCTGCCGCCTGGTCAGCCGTGAGGTCACGACAGGCCCTTGGGCAGCGGGCCGATCCACTGCTCGTAGAGCTTGTTGTACGTGCCGTCGGCCTTGGCGTCCTTGATCGCCCTGTCGATCGCGGCACGGAGCTTGTCGTTGCCCTTCTTCACCGAGAAGCCGTACTGCTCACCGGTCTCGATGTTCTGCCCGAGCGCGAAGGCGTCGGCGTTGGCCTTGTCCTTGAGCCAGCCCTGCACGACCGGGTAGTCGATGACGACGGCGTCGACCTGGCCGGTGCGCAGGCCGTTGAGCACGGCGTCGGAGCTCTCGAAAGCCACCGGGTCGAAGCCCTGGGACTTGGCGTAGCTCTCCCCGGTGGTCTCGGCCTGCGCGCCGAGCTTCAGCTTCTTCGCCTTGACCTCGGCGAGGGTGGTGACACCGCTCTTCTTGCTCGCCAGCAGGGCCTGGGTGGCGTCGAAGTAGGGGACGGAGAAGTCGACGTTCTTCTTGCGGTCCTCGGTGATCGTCATCCCGGCGGCGGCCAGGTCGCACTCGCCGGAGTTGAGGAACGCACCGGTCTTGAAGTTCTCGAACGGCGTGTCGAGGATCTTCTGTTCGACCTTGAGGTCCTTCGCCACCAGGTCGATCAGCGCCACGTCGAAGCCGACGATCTTGCCGTCCTGCTCGAACTGGAAGGGCGGGTACGGCAGGTGGGTGCAGGTCGTCAGCTTGCCCTTCTCGACCACGGGCACCCCGCCCGCCGCCTCGCCGGGCCCCTCGTCGCCGTTCCCGCACCCGGTGGCGGTGAGCAGCAGCCCGGCCGCGGTCGCGCAGGCGGTGAAGACGGTTCGGGTGTGGTGGGCGTGTCGCTTGCCGCCGGCAGTCCTCGTCACGGTTGACCTCCATGAGCGCGGGGCGGCCTAGGGGTGACGCCGGGGGTGACGCCGGATGACGCAGCCGCCGGGCGTGATCGTATGACACGGAGCGCGCCCCGTCGCGGAGATCGCCGCAGCCGACCCGGGCACCGCCTGGGCGGTGGCCGGCGCGGGGCCGTCCTGCGGCGCCGGCCGGCCGCTCGTACGGTGGAGGAAGAGGAACCCCGCCGACCAACAGGGCGGAGCAGTGCCATGGCGGAGCGGGCGGCGGCACAGCGGGCGGCGGCGGAAGGCACCGCCACGGCCGGAGAGCCCCTGGGCGAGGGCCGGGACGCGTTCCGGCGACGTGCCTGGGCGGAGGCGTACGACCGCCTCGCGGCCGCCGACGCGCGGGAACCGCTCCAGGCGCCCGACCTGGACCTGCTCGCCCGCGCCGCCTACCTGACCGGCCGGGAGGACCGGGCCGTGGAGCTCTGGGAGCGGGCCCACCTCGCGCTGGGCGAGGCGGGCGCGACCGGCCCCGCCGCACGCTGCGCCTTCTGGCTCGGCCTCACCCTCGCCCGGTACGGGCACCACGAGCGCGCCGGAGGCTGGTTCGCCCGCGCCGCCCGCTTCCTGGACGACGCGGGCGGTGACCACGTGGAACGCGGCTATCTGCTCGTGCCCGCCGGTCTCCGTGCGATGGGAGCCGGCGACCACGAGGCGGCGCGCGCGACGTTCGCCGAGGCGGCCCGGATCGCCGACCGGTTCGGCGACCCCGACCTCCTCGCCCTCGGCCGCCTCGGCCAGGGGCAGGCGCTCATCGGCGGCGGGGACGTCGTGCGTGGCCGGGAACTGCTCGACGAGGCGATGGTCGCCGTCACCGCCGGAGAGGTCTCCCCGATCACCGCCGGCATCGTCTACTGCGCCGTGATCATCGCGTGCCGGGACACCTTCGACGTCCACCGCGCCGCCGAGTGGACCGCCGCGCTCAGCCGCTGGTGCGCCTCCCAGCCCGGCCTCAGGCCGTACCGCGGGCAGTGCCTGGTCCACCGCTCCGAGATCATGCAGCTCCACGGCGAGTGGGCCGACGCCCTGGCCGAGGCGCAGCAGGCCTGCGCCCGTATGGACACCCCGGCCGGCGACCCCGCCGCGGGCATGGCCCACTACCAGCGCGCCGAACTGCTGCGCCTGCGCGGCGCCTTCGGCCGCGCCGAGGAGGCGTACCGCGAGGCCGACCGGTGGGGACACCCGCCGCAGCCCGGGCTCGCCCTGCTGCGGCTGGCCCAGGGCCGTACCGACGAAGCCCTGGCCGCCGTCCGCAGGGTCGCGGCCGAGACCGAGCACGACCCCGTGCGGCGCTCCCGCGTCCTGGCCGCCTACGCCGAGATCGCCCTCGCGGCGGGCGACACCGACGCCGCCCGCGACGCCGCCCGCGCACTCTCCGGCGCGGCGGACGACCTGGCCGCGCCCTACCTGCGCGCGGTCGCGGCCGGTGCCCGAGGCGCCGTCCTGCTCGCCGGGGGAGACCCCGAGGGCGCCGGGGAGGCGCTGCGCGGCGCCTGGGCGGCCTGGCAGGAGCTGGAGGTCCCGTACGAGATGGCACGCGTGCGCGTGCTGATGGCCCAGGCCTACCGGGCGCTCGGCGACGACGACTCGGCCGAGATGGAACTGGACGCCGCCCGCGCCGTGTTCGAGCGGCTCGGGGCCGCCCCGCAGATCGCCCGCGTGGACCGGCTGTCCCGGCGCGCCGCGGCCCACCGGCTGCCCGGCGGGCTCACACCGCGCGAGGCGGAGGTGCTGAAGCTCGTCGCGGCGGGCGCCACCAACCGCGAGATCGCGGCCGCGCTCGTCATCAGCGAGAAGACCGTCGCCCGCCACCTGAACAACATGTTCCGCAAGCTGGACGTCGGCTCGCGCGCGGCGGCCACGGCGTACGCGTACGAACACGACCTGGCCTGACGCGGGTGTGGGTCGTTCCACCCACACCGGGCGCGGCGGCCGAGATGCGCATTTCCCCCGATGCGCCGGCGACCCCGCCGCCGCCACACTCCCCATAGGTCCGCGGAACAGCCCCGGAAGAAGACCGCGGACCCGAGGAGAGGAGGCGGCGATGAACCGCACATCCACCGTGGGCGCCGAGGCCCGGCGGCGACTCCTCGCGGAGATCCCGCTCACCGAGCACCACCGTGACCTGGCCGGCGTCCCCACCGCCGTACTGGAGGGCGGCAGCGGACCCCCGATGGTCCTCCTCCACGGCATCGGGCAGTCCGCCCTCGGGTGGATCGGGGTGATCCCGGACCTGGCGTCGTCCTGGACGCTGATCGTCCCCGACCTGCCCGGCCAGGGCGCCTCCGAGGTCCCCGGCGACGTCACCCTCACCGCGGGCCGCGTCGTGGAGTGGCTGGCCGAGCTCGTCGCGGCCACCTGCGCCGCCCCGCCCGTCCTGGTCGGCCACAACCTGGGCGGCGCCGTCGCCGCCCGCTTCGCCGCCGAGCACGGCGACCGGGTCGCCGCGCTGGTCCTGGTCGACGCCTTCGGCCTGGGCCCGTTCCGCCCGGCCCCGCGCTTCGCGGTCAGCATGGCCGCATTCCAGATGCGCACCACCGAGCGGACCCGGGACCGGATGCTCGGACGCTGCATGGTCGACTTCGACGGCGTACGCGGCGACTTCGGCGAGCGCTGGGACGGCATCGCCGACTACGCGCTCGACCGTGCCCGCACCCCCGGCGTCAGGGCCGCGGGACGCATGCTCATGAAGGAGTTCGCGCTCCGCGTGATCCCCCCGGCCGACCTCGCCGCCATCCCCGCCCCCACGGCCCTCGTCTGGGGCCGCCAGGACCCCGAGGCGAGGCTTCGGTACGGCGAGGGCGCCGCCGCCCGGCACGGCTGGCCACTGCACGTCATCGACGACTGCGGCGCCGACCCCCACCTCGAACGCCCCGACGCCCTGGTGGCGGCCCTGCGCACCGCCCTCCGCGCCCCGCACGGAAGGACCCGGTCATGACCACCCCCACCAGACCCCCCGGCACGGACCGGATCCGCACCGCCTGGGACACCCTGGCTCCCGGGTTCGACCGCTACACCACGCCGCACACCATGCGGTTCGGTGAACAGGTCCTGGCCGGGACCGCCATCGGCCCCGGCACCCGCTTCCTGGACGTGGCGGCGGGCAGCGGCGCCCTGGCGCTGCCCGCGGCGCGCCGGGGCGCCCGGGTCGTCGCCGTCGACATCGCGCCGGCGATGGTGGAGCGGCTCGCCGCCCGCGCCCGCGCCGAGGGCCTGGAAGACGTCCGCGCGCTCGTCATGGACGGCGAGCACCTGGACCTGGACGACGACACCTTCGACGTGTCCGCGTCGCTCAACGGCGTGTCGCTCTTCCCGGACCTGGGGCGCGGCATCGCCGAGATGGCCCGGGTCACCCGCCCGGGCGGCACCGTGCTGGTCGCGGCGTTCGGCCCGCCGCGGAAGGCCGAGTTCATCGCGTGGACGGTGGGCGCCCTGCGGGCCGCCGTCCCCGGCTTCGCCGGCCTGCCGGCGGACCCGCCGCCGCTGCCATTCCGGCTCACGGACCCGAAACGCCTCGCGGCCGTGCTGCGCGAGGCGGGGCTCGCCGACGTGACCGTCCGTCAGGCCGTCATGGACATGGCCTTCGCCTCCGCCACGGAACTGCTGGACACCATCCGCAGCAGCCACCCTCTCGGCGCGCAGTGGATCGCCGGCCTCACCGAGGCCCGGACCGCGGAGGTCCGCCAGATCCTGGAGGGCATGTTCCGCGAACGCTCGGGCGGTGCCCCGGGCGCCGTCCTGCACACCACGATGAACGTCGCCACGGGCACGCCCCAAGGGACGCCGCTCGGGCGCGATGACACGGCCCCGGGCCACACCGCCCGGGCCCGCCCGCGCTCCCCGTAGCTCACGCCCCGGTCCGCTTGCGGAAGCAGACCCGGTCCTGCCCCGGCCCGTCGTAGTCGCGGTGCACCGGCACGCCGTCGACCTCGTCGTCACCCGGCACCAGGGCGAAGCCCAGCGCCCGGTGGAACGCGATCGACCCGGCGTTGCCCGGGGACGTCACCGCCCGCACCTCCCGCCGCCCCGCCTCGGCGGCACGCTCGAAGAACGCCGTGTACAGGCCACGGCCCAGGCCCCGCCCGCGCAGCGCGGGATCGACCCCCACGAAGTGGATGTAGGCGTCCTCCTCGTTGTCGGCGGAGTGCAGACCGACCAGGAACGCCTTGACCCCCGTACTGTCCTCCGCGACCAGGCTCGTACCCGCGAAGAACTGGAGGAACAGCCTCGGCAGCAGCAGGGACAGCTCACGGGCCTCGGCGGGCGTACGCGAATCGCCCCACCACCTGTGCACGCACTCGACGAGCGTGCGATGGTCGGACACGCGCGCGCGGCGCATCATCGGCATGTCAATCCCCTTCGGACTCGGTGTGCTCGGTGTGCCACCAGCGAGGGTTCGGGTGGGTCCCTCCCATCCCCACCATGCCGCCCACCACGCGGCGCAGCGCGGCGACCTCCGGTGTGTCGCGGCGTGCGGATGACCAGGCGAGCACCGCCGTGCACACCGGCGCGTCCGGCACGTCGACGTAGCGGATGCCCGGCCGGGGGAACAGCTCGCGGCAACTGGCCGACACGAACCGGATGCCCAGCCCCCGGCTCACCGCCGATATGCCGGCCTCGAACGTCGTGGCCTCATGCGCGGTGTACGTGACCGGCGTCCCGTCCGGACGCGGGTCCGCCGCCCAGAAGTCCCGCCACACCCGGGCCACCCGCGGCGACGAGCCGACCACGGGCAGGCCGGCCAGCTCCGCGAGCGACACGGACGTCCGGCCGGCCAGCGGATGGCCCTCCCACAGGCAGACCACCTGCCGCTCGGTCGCCAGCGGAAGCGTCTGGACACCGGGCGGCATGGGAGCGTACGCCAGGACGGCGTCCACCCGGCCCTCCAGCAGCGCGGTGGTCTGCTCGACGAAATCCACCTCCCGAAGCACCACGTCCAGGCCGGGGTGACGCTCGCGCAGCCGCTCGGCCAGCGTGGTGATGACGGGGAGGGCGGTGATGTAGCAGCCGAGGACCAACCGCCCCGCGAGCGTCCCGGCCTGCGCCCGCACCGCCTCCCGCAGCCGGTCCGCGGCCTCCACCATGGCCCGGACGCGGGGCAGCAGCGCCTCCCCGGCGGCGGTGAGCCGCACGCGCCGGGTGGAGCGTTCCAGGAGGACGAGTCCCAGGTGGTCCTCCAGCCTGCGGATCTGGCGGCTGAACGCCGGCTGGCTGATGTAGAGGCGCGCGGCCGCCCGGCCGAAGTGCAGCTCCTCGGCCAGCACCAGCAACAGCCGCAGTTGGTGCACGCTCGGATCGGGCCCGCTCCCCGGCTCGCCGTTCATACCCTGAACGGTATCAATCAGCCCTGGAGCCGCATCATTGCGCGCTTCCCGGCGGGGCCTGCCGCGGCCGACCATGGAGACCGCCACACGGTGAGAAATGAGGAGCCGTCATGTCGTCACGTCGCGCCTTCCGGTCGGTGCTCGTCCTGCTCGCGCTGTTCGTCCTGGTCACCGGCGCGCTGGAGATCGTCGTCGGTCCCTCGCTGCTGCCCGGGAGCCCCGACGTCAGCACCACCGTCGACAGCAACTACCGCTTCTTCGCCGGGATCTGGTGCGCCCTCGGCATCGTCCTGACGATCGCCGCGCGGGATCCGGAGAGCCACGCCCCCGCCCTCCGGGCCGTCTTCGGCGCCGTGTTCCTCGGGGGAGTGGCGCGCGCCGTCTCGTACCTCGACGCCGGGGCGCCGCACGCGATGCACACGGCCTTCATCGGCGTCGAGCTGATCCTGCCGCCGCTGATGCTGCTCTGGTATTCCCGCGTCCGCGCGACGCTGTAGATTCACCGCCGAGCCGAGCGGGCCCCACGGGCACGCGCCCGGGTGGAACGGCAGTGGTGTTGGCGTGGAGGTACGGCTGTGTTGATGGTGGGCAAGATCCTTCGGTTCGACGAGGTCCGCGGTTACGGGTTCATCGTCCCCAGGGAAGGGGGCGAGGACGTCTTCATGCACGCGAACGACCTGGTGGACGACAAGTACCTCTACCAGGCGGGCCGCGAGGTCGAGTTCTACCTGGAGATGGGCGACAAGGGCCCCAAGGCGTCCGAGATCCGGCTCGTCCACCAGCCCACCCGCCGGCCGGCGCCCGCGGCCGCGCCGGTACCGCGGGACGACCCGGACGACGACACGCTCGACGTACTGTCCACCGCCGAGTTCCAGGCCGAGCTGACCGAGGCCCTCATCGACGCCGACGGCACCCTGACCACCGCCCAGCTCAAGCGCGTGCGCACCCGCGTCGCCGAACTGGCGCGCGCGCACGGCTGGGTGGAGGGCTGACCCCCGACGGAACGCCGCCACCCGCGGGCCGCGCCCAAGCCATGGCCGTGCCTATGCCCGGGCCGTGCCTAAGCCATGGCCGTGCCTCCCGGTGAGCGGAGCGCGGACACCAGCCGCAGCAGCCGCGCCTCGTTGCCGGTCAGGCCGGCCCGGCGCAGTGCCCGGTCCGCCTCCGCCATGGGCGACGACAGATACACCCCCGCCATCGGGGCGAGCGCCGGGTCGGTGAGCACCGCCCGGGCCGCCTCCATCAGCCGTATGTACGCCTGGGCGGCGGCGCGCTCGTGCTCGGTCACGTCGGTCGCGTGGGTCGGGGTGGTGGTCATCTGTCTCTCCCCGTCGGCCGGTTGGTGCCATCCATGTGGTCCACCTTTCCGTACGGCACTGACAATCAGCCCCCGTCGCGCCCGCGCACGTACTCCGCCAGCCGCTCCAGGAACACCCGCTGCGCCGAGACGAGCCGGGGCGCCGCCTCCTCGGGCGTCATCCACGCCACCCGGTCCACCTCCGGGAACTCCCGCAGCCGCCCCGAGCCGCGCGGCCACTCTGTCGTGAACGTCCCCGGCACCACCGCCGCCGGGTCCAGGTCGCCCTCCACCGCCCACACCGTGACGATCTTGCCGCTCGCCTGGCGCGTCTCACCGAGCGGCACCGGCTCCCCGTCCGGCACCGGCAGGCCCAGCTCCTCCACGAACTCGCGCCGTGCGGCCGCCTCGGGCGTCTCGTCCGCCTCGTACTCACCCTTCGGCACCGACCACGCCCCGGCGTCGCGGGAGGCCCACAGCGGCCCGCCCATATGGGCGATCAGCACCTCAAGGCGCCCGCCCGAGGTACGGAACAGCAGCAGACCCGCGCTTCGCTTCACCGTCATGCCGGAAAGTCTGCCCGCGCCCCGCGCGCGTTAGCGTCGAACACACACCCCGGAAGGAGGACCGATGCCCACGGCGCCCGAGCGGCCCGATTTTCCCGTACGGGAGGCGGCCCGCGCCCCTGACGTGCCCGCACTCGACGAGCGGGTCACGCACTGCCGCGCCTGCCCGCGCCTGGTGGCCTGGCGGGAGCAGGTGGCCCGCGAGGGACGCCGCGCCTACGCCGGGTGGGACTACTGGGCCCGGCCCGTACCCGGCTTCGGCCCCGACGACGCCAGGCTCCTCGTCGTCGGCCTCGCCCCGGCCGCCCACGGCGGCAACCGCACCGGCCGCATGTTCACCGGCGACCGCTCCGGCGACGTGCTGTACGCCGCACTGCACCGGATCGGCCTCGCGAACCAGCCGGACGCCACCGACCTCCACGACGGGCTGCGCCTGTACGGAGTACGCGTCACGGCCCCCGTCCACTGCGCCCCGCCCGCCAACAAGCCCACCCCCCTCGAACGCGACACCTGCCGCCCCTGGCTGGCCGGCGAACTGCGCCTGCTGCGCCCCACCGTGCGCGCCCTCGTCGTCCTCGGCGCCTTCGGCTGGCAGGCCGTCCTGCCCGCGCTGGCGGCGGCCGGCTGGTCGGTGCCCCGGCCCCGGCCCGCCTTCGCGCACGGGGCGCACACCACGCTGGCCGCCACCGACGGGGGACCGGACCTGGAACTGTTCGGCTGCTACCACGTCAGCCAGCGCAACACCTTCACCGGCCGCCTCACGCCCACCATGCTGACGGACGTGCTGGAGCGTGCGGCGGAAGCCGCCGGGCTCAGAGCACCCTGATCCGGACCGGCCCGCCGTCCGGAGCCACCCGCGCCGCCCAGGCGCCGGACAGCGGCATGGAGCGGTACGGGCCGACCGTGCGCCACACCCGCTGCCGGTGCAGCAGCACACCGTCCTGGCTCACCGCCACCACCACCGGCCCTACCAGGGGCCGGGCCGCCCGCACCAGGAACCGGCCGCCGGGCGCCGCGAGCCGGTCGGGCACCAGCCGGTCGGGCACCAGCCGGTCGGGCACCAGCCGGTTCGGCACCGTCCACCGCAGCGGCGCGGCCACCACCACCGGCACGGAGGACACCGGCCAGGACACGGCACCCGACAGGTACGCCAGCACCGGCCCCGCCACCGCCCGCCCCTCCCATACCGCCGTACCGGCCGGCTCACCGCCGTGGAGCACGTCGCCCACCGCGAACACGCCCGCCACCGACGTCCGGAACGCGCCGTCCACCGCCGGGCCGCGCGTCCCCGGGTCAATGACGATCCCGCCCAGCCGCGCGGTCTCGTGTTCCGGGACCCAGTCGCCGGTGAACACCACCGTGTCGCACGCCACGGTCGCCACCCGCCCGTCCCGGTGCCGCACCCGCACGCCCGACAGCCGCCCGCGCCCGAGCAGTTCGGCGACCGACGTCCCGCCGAGCACGGGCACCCGCCCCCTGAGGGCCCCCGGCCGGCGCCACGCCTGCTCCGTGACCACCGCGGCCACCTCCACGCGCGCGTGGCGCAGCGCCCGCACCGCCTCCCACGAGACCGGCTCCGCCCCGACGACCACCGCGCGGGTGCCGACGCCCTGCCCGTACGCGTACACCGACCGCAGCAGCTCGCCCGTCGTCAGCACCCCGGCCGACCGGGTGCCCGGCACCAGGCGGGCGCTGCGCGGACGTTCCCGGGCGCCCGTCGCCAGGACCACGGCCCGAGCGGTGACCCGCTCCCGGCCGGCCGGGCTCGTCGTGTCGAGCGTCAGCGGGCCGGACCAGCCGGTGACGGTGACGCCGGTACGGAGCACCGCCCCGGCCCGTACCGCCCCGGCCCGTACCGCCCGTACCACCGCGTCCGCCCAGGGCCGGGCGCCCTGGGGCTCCCGCTCCAGCACCTCCACCGTGCCCGCGCCCAGGGCGGCCAGCCGCCCGGCCGCCGCGAGCCCGGCCGGGCCCGCCCCGACGACGAGCACATCCACCGCGCGCGTGCCGGTCACCGCGCCTCCCACCGCGCCTCCTCGAACATCGCCCGTACCGCCGCCCCGCAGAAGGCGCCCTGGCAGCGGCCGGCGCCCGCCCGCGTCCGGCGCCGCAGCCCGGCCGCCGAGGCGGGCGGGATCACCGAGGCGAGCGCGTCGCGGATCTCGCCGCGCGTCACGCGCTCGCAGGCGCAGACGATCTCCCCGTACGCCGGGTCGGCGGCGATCGCCCCGGCGTCCGCGTAAGGGCGGGGAAACGCCTCGCCGAGGTTCGGCATCCGCACCGGCGGAAGCTCACGCGCGGGCCCCGGCTCCAGACCGGCGTCCCTCAGCAGCCCGAGCACATGGGTGGCGATCGCCATCGACGCCGTCAGCCCCGTGGAGCGGATGCCGCCGACCGTGACGTACCGCTGCTCCGGGTGGCAGGCGATCCGGTAGTCGTCCTCCTCGGTCGCCGCCCGCAGCCCCGCGTACACCGCCGTGACCTCCTCCTCCAGCAGCGCGGGCAGGATGCGCCGGCCCCGCTCCCGCAGGAAGACCAGCCCCTCGGCCGTCGAACCGGTCGCCGTCTTGTCACCGAGGTCCTCGGCGGTCGGCCCGAGCAGCACCTTGCCGTGCACGGTGGGGGAGACGAGCACGCCCTTGCCGAGCGCGGTCGGCACCGGCAGCAGGATGTGCCGGACCAGGTCGCGGGCGAAGGCGTCGAACACGATGAGCTGGCCCCGCCGGGGCGTCACCGTGAAGTCGCGGTGTCCGAGCCGCCGGTCGAGCTCGTCCGCGTACAGACCGGCCGCGTTGACCAGGTACCGGGTGCGCAGCACACCCCGGCTCGTGACCAGCTCGTGGCCCGGACGGACGTCCTCCACCCGGCAGTTCAGGTGCAGGTCCACACCGGCGCGGACGGCCTGGGTCGCGTACGCGAGCGTCGTCGTCCACGGGCAGATGATGCTCTCGCCGGGCACGTCCAGCGCGCCGAGGGCGCCCGGGCCGAGGTGCGGTTCGCGGGCGCGCAGCTCGTCGGGGCCGATGATCCGGGCCTCCTGGTAGCCGTTCGCCTCCGCCTTGCGCGCGAGGCCCGGCAGCGCGGCGAGCTGCTCGTCGTCCCAGGCGACCAGCAGCGCGCCCACCGGTTCCACCGGGACGCCCGCCTCGGCGGCGTACGCGGCGAGCCGCCGCTGTCCCTCCCGTACCAGCCGGGCCTCCAGCGACCCGGGCACGGCGTCGAAACCGGTGTGCAGGATCGCGGTGTTGGCCTTCGACGTGCCCTCGCCGACGTCGGCGGCGGCGTCCACCAGGGCGGTGCGCAGCGGGAACCGGGCCAGCTCCCGGGCGATCGCCGAGCCGACCACCCCGGCTCCGACGACCACCACGTCGTACGGCTCCTCGGGGAGGGGAGTCACCGCGGCTCCAGCAGCGCGGCGACCGCCGTACGGAAGGCGCCCAGGCGTTCGGCGGCCTCGGCGGCCGTGACGCGCGGCTCGTACACGGCGGACGGCCGCCACGGCGGGACCGCCTCCTTCAGCGGGAGCGACGGATCGAGGCCCAGGCGGGCGAGGGCGCCCACGCCCAGCGCGGTGGCGTCCGGCAACGCCGATACCTCGACGGGCAGTTGGAGGAGGTCGGCCTGGGTCTGCATCAGCAGCGCCGAGCGGGTCAGTCCGCCGTCGACCCGGAGGGACGCCAGCGGCGCGCCCAGGCCGGCCCCGGCCGCCGACGCCAGCTCCACCACCTGCGCGGCGATGCCCTCGCACAGCGCCCGCACCAGGTGCCCGGCCGTCGTGTCCAGCCCGAGCCCGGTCAGCGACCCGCGCACGTCCCCGCGCCACCACGGCGCCGCGAGCCCGGCCAGCGCCGGTACGAACGTGACGCCGCCCGCGTCCGGCACGGTGGACCCCACCCGGTCGAGGTCGGCGGCCCCTCCGATCACCCCGAGGTCGGTGAGCCAGCGCACGGCGGAGGCGGCCGTGTACACCTGGCCGTCCAGGCAGTAGCTGGTCCGCCCGCCGAGCCGCCACGCCACGCAAGCGACCAGCCCCGAGTCACCGCGCCGGGGCCGGTCGCCGGTCTGCGCGAGCAGGAACGCCCCCGTGCCGTAGGTGCACTTGGCGGCGCCCGGCTCGGTGGCGCCCTGCGCGAGAAGCGCGGCCTGCTGGTCGACCAGGAGCCCCGTCAGGGGAACCTCCGCGCCGAAGGCGCCCGTGACGCCCACCGGCCCGGCCGCGTCCACGATCCGCGGCAGCCGCTCGCCGGACAGCCCGAAGACCTCCAGCGCTTCCGGCGCCCAGTCGACCCGGTCCAGGTCGAGGAGCTGGGTGCGCCCGGCCGTCGCCGCGTCCGTGACGAACTCCCCGGTCAGTTGCCGCACCAGCCAGGCGTCGCTGGTCGTGACCACGCCCTCCCGGGTCAGGTGGCGGCGTATCCAGGCCATCTTCGGCGCGGCGAAGTACGGGTCGAGCGGGAGCCCGGTGGTCTTCCGCAACCGGTCGGCGTGCGGGGCGAGTCCGGCGCAGATCTCCTCGGCCCGCTTGTCCTGCCAGACGATCGCGTCCGTCAGCGGTGCGCCGCTCGCCGGGTCCCAGGCGAGGACGGTCTCGCCCTGGTTGGCCAGTCCCACGGCCACGACCGGCTCCCCGGCGGCGGCCAGGGCCGAGCGCCCGGCCTCGGTGACCGAGTCCAGCAGCTCGCGCGGGTCGGCCTCCACCCGGCCGCCCGGCAGGTGGCGGGGGCGCACCGGCGCCGTACCGGAGCCGATCACTCCGCGGTCCGGGCAGATCACCAGGGCCTTGGTCCCCGACGTGCCCTGATCGACGGCCAGCACGGGGCCCGTCATCGCCCACTCCCGTCCACTCATGTCCGTTCAACTCCCTTGAGTTTACGGATCATTTCGAATCCCGCACGAAAGTGGACCACGATCGTCCATCGCGGCCTATAGTGATCGCCGATCAACGGCCGGTAGTCAAGGAGTGTCCGACCGCTCTCCTCGGCGTGCCGTGCACCCCCCAACCCCCACCGCCCGCTCAGAGGACCCATGACCGTCACACCGGTGTACCACCCGGCGGGCCACGACAGCGCCTTGCGCGGAGTGCTGGAGGACCTGCGTACCGGACGCTGGCTGTCGATGGCCCAGCTCCTGGCCGACACCCCCGACTGGCCGGGGTGGACCCGGCGCACCCAGGTGCTGGCCGCCGTCGCGGCCGGTTCCGACGTCGTTCAGGTCTGGCGCGCCGAGCAGCCCCACAGCGTCGCCGCGGCCGTCATGCACGCCCGGGTCGCCGTGGAACGCGCCCTGCGCGCCCACCGCGAGGACCACCCCCGCACCGGGGAGCTGTGGCGGCTCGCCTGGGAGGCCTGCCAGGCCGCCGCCCATGTGGCCCCCGCCGACCCGGTGCCCTGGGTGTGCCTGCTGGCCCTCGCCGTCCTGGACGACGGACAGCGCCTCGACGCGCACCGGGTGCGGCCGCCCGGACCGATGCTGCCGCCCGGGCCGTGGAACCTGCTGGCGGAGGCCGACAAACGCGACCCGCACAACCGTGAGGCGTACCACCGGATGCTCCAGTTCCTGTACGCCCGCCACCGGGGCAGCGGCTCCCTCCCGGAGGCCGTCAACTTCGTCCAGTGGGCCGCCGGTTCGGCGCCTCCGGGCTCCGCCCTGCACGTCCTGCCGCTGTACGCCAGGGTCGAGCGGTACCGCCGCCGCCGGGGCCAGGAGAAGGCGCTGGACCTGCACTGGGTCGCCGAGGACGCGGCGCGGGACGCCGAACGGGCCCTGCTCGCCTGGTTCGACCACACCGACCCGGCCACCGCGTCGCTCCTCGACCTCAGCCACCTGGCGCACGCCCTGTGGGGAGCCCTCCGGTTCGACGACGCCGCCCGCGTCTTCACCGCGCTGGGCCCCTACTACACCCCGCAGCCCTGGGCGTACCGCACCCGCGACCCCGCCGACCGGGCCCTCGCCGAGGAGCTGTTCACCCGCGCCCGCGCCCGCTGCCTGACCGCCCCGGGCTGAGCACTGCCCCCGAGCCGACCCCCGCCCACCCCACCCACCACCCGGAGGTACCGTCATGTCCCGCACCATATGGGCCGGCCAGGAGCGGCCGGCACCGCCGCACACGGACGAGGAGGAACGGCTGAGGGAACTCGGCTACCAGCCGGTCCTGGCCCGCCGCATGGGAGGCTTCGGCAACTTCGCCATCAGCTTCTCCGTGATCTCCATCCTCTCCGGCTGCATGACCCTCTACGGCTTCGGCCTCGGCACCGGCGGCCCGGCCGTGATGATGTGGGGCTGGGCGGGCGTGGGCCTGTTCGTGCTCTGCGTCGGCATGGCGCTCGCCGAGGTGACCAGCGCCTACCCCACCTCCGGGGCCCTCTACTACATGGCCGACCGGCTCGGCGGGCGGCGCTGGGGCTGGTACACGGGCTGGCTGAATCTGCTCGGTCTGCTCGGGGCGATCGCCGGAATCGACTACGGCGCCGCCCTGTTCACCGGCGCGTTCCTCAACCTGCGCTTCGGCTTCGAGCCCACGCCCGGTTCCACCTTCGTCATCTTCCTGTGCATCCTGCTGCTGCACGCCGTGCTGAACCTCTTCGGCGTCCGCCTGGTCAGCGTCCTCAACTCCATCAGCGTCTGGTGGCACCTGACCGGCGTCGCCGTCATCGTCGGCGCGCTCGCGATCGTCCCCGACCACCACCAGTCGGCCGGATTCGTCTTCACCGAGTTCGTCAACGACACCGGCTGGGCCAACCCGTTCTACGTGGCGGCCATCGGCCTGCTCCTCGCCCAGTACACCTTCTCCGGGTACGACGCCTCCGCCCACCTCTCCGAGGAGACGTCCAACGCGTCCGTCTCGGCCGCCAAGGGCATCGTCCGGGCCATCTGGGTCTCGTGGATCGCCGGTTTCGCGCTGCTCGCCGGGCTGACCTTCGCCATCCAGGACTACGCCGGCACGCAGAACAGCGCCACCGGTGTGCCGCCCGCGCAGATCCTGCTCGACGCGCTCGGCTCCGGCGGCGCCACCGCCCTGCTGCTCGTCGTGATCGTGGCGCAGCTCTTCTGCGGCAACGCCGAGGTGGCCGCGGCCAGCCGCATGGTGTTCGCCTTCAGCCGCGACAACGCGCTGCCCGGCTCGGCGCTCTGGCGGAGGGTCAGCACCCGCACCCAGACCCCGGTGCCCGCCGTCTGGCTGTCGGTGGCCGTCGCCGGCGTGCTCGCGGTGCCGTCGCTGTACTCGGCCACCGCCTACGGCGCGGTCACCGCCATCAACGTCATCGGCATCACGCCCGCGTACGCGATCCCGATCTTCCTGCGGCTGCGCGCGGGCAACCGGTTCCAGCCCGGCCCCTGGTCCCTGGGCCGCTGGAGCAAGCCGATCGGCTGGACGGCCGTGGTGTGGGTGGCGGTGGTCACGGTGCTGTTCTGCCTGCCGCAGAAGTCGCCGGTGACCATCGACTCGATGAACTACGCCGTGATCGCGCTCGCGGTGGTGCTGATCCTCGCCAGCGTCTGGTGGTACGTCGCCCGCCGCTCCTACGGCACGCCGGCCCCGTACGGCAACGCCCGTGAGCAGGCGGAGCTCGCGGAGGGCATCGTCTGACGGCCCGCCCCGGACACGGTCATCCCGTGAACTCGTAGGTCCAGGAGGCCGCCTCGGGCGCGAACCGGATGTCGGTCAGCTCCAGCACATGGCCGTGCTGGTCGCTCACGACCCGGTGCACGGTCAGGCACGTGGTGGCCACCGGGCCGTGGCCGACGCCGATCGACTCGCGGCGCGTCAGCCGCAGCCCCGCGCGGTGCATCCAGTGGTACAGCAGCCGCAGGTCGGGCCGCGCGGGCCAGGACTCCCGCCGCCGGTAGCGGGCGAGTTCGGGCACCTCGGCCAGCGCGTGCCGGGAGAACCGGGACAGCGCCTCCTGTACGGGGCTCTCGCCGGTGCCGGGCACGTGGTGGCGGTGGACCAGTGACGGCTCGCCGGGCAGCAGCCCCAGCCGCTCGGCGAGCGCCGTCGGGGTGGGCTCCCAGACGAGCCGGGTCACGGCGGACGCGTCGGGGGAGCCCGTCCCGCACGGGAACCGCAGCAGGCCCGGCGCGAGGACCGGCCCGGCGGCCTCGGGTGCGGCGGCCGCGGCGAACGTGCCGCGCCGCTCGGTCACCACCAGCCGCTCGTCGCGCAGCAGTTGGAGCGCGTTGCGTACGGTGTGCCGGTTGACCCGGAAGCGGTGCACGAGGGAGCGCTCGGACGGAAGCCTGGTGCCGGGGGCGATGCGTCCCTGGGTGAGGTCGTCGCGCAGCGCGGCGGCGACCCGGAGGTAGAGCGGAAGTGCCGCGGGGACCTGGGACTCAGCCATGTTCAACCCTCAATTTCCTTCGCTCACAGTAGTCGAGCGTGCCGTGTGGGTGATCAATCCCTATCATTGGTCTAAACCTTTATGGAAGGGGTTGCCCGGCATTCCCTCGCACTCTGGCCGAATCGGATTCACCGCCACGGCGCCCGGGTACCCGGCCCGCGCCCCCACAGGAGCCGGTGAAGGGACACGCACGATGAGGGCCGTGACATGGCAGGGAAAGCGCGACGTACGGGTGGAGACCGTGCCCGACCCGAAGATCGAGGAGCCGACCGACGCGGTCATCAAGGTCACGTCCACCGGTCTGTGCGGCTCGGACCTTCACCTGTACGAGGTCCTGACCCCCTTCATGACCCCCGGTGACATCCTCGGCCACGAGCCGATGGGCATCGTGGAGGAGGCCGGCTCCGAGGTCCCGGACCTCAAGCCGGGGGACCGTGTGGTCGTCCCGTTCCAGATCGCCTGCGGCCACTGCTGGATGTGCTCCGCCGGCCTGCCGACCCAGTGCGAGACCACCCAGGTCACCGAGGAGGGCATGGGCGCCGCGCTCTTCGGCTACACCAGGCTGTACGGCGCCGTGCCCGGCGGCCAGGCCGAGTACCTCCGCGTCCCGCAGGCCCAGTTCGGCCCCATCAAGGTCCCCGAAGGCCCGCCGGACGACCGCTTCCTGTACCTCTCCGACGTCCTGCCCACGGCCTGGCAGGCGGTCCAGTACGCCGCCGTCCCCCCGGGCGGCTCCGTCGCCGTCCTCGGGCTCGGCCCCATCGGCGACATGAGCTGCCGCGTCGCCCTCCACCAGGGCGCCGCCCAGGTCATCGGCGTCGACCTCGTACCCGAACGCCTCCAGCGCGCCCGGGAGCGCGGCGTGGAGGTGTTCGACCTGAACCGGTACGACAAGCACGACGACCTCGTCGACGCCGTCAAGGAGCGCACCGCGGGCCGCGGCCCCGACGCCGTCATCGACGCGGTCGGCACCGAGGCCCACGGCAGCCCGGTCGCCCGCGTCCAGCAGAACGCGGCCGGGCTGCTGCCCAAGGCGTGGGCGGCCAAGCTGCACCAGAAGGTGGGCGCCGACCGGCTGGCCGCCCTGTACCTGGCGATCGACCTCGTACGGCGCGGCGGCACCATCTCGCTGAGCGGCGTCTACGGCGGAGCGGCCGACCCGCTGCCGATGATGACGCTGTTCGACAAGCAGATCCAGCTCCGCATGGGCCAGGCCAACGTCCGGCGCTGGACCGACGACATCCTGCCGCTCCTCACCGACGACGACCCGCTCGGCGTGGACGGCTTCGCCACCCATCACCTGCCGCTCGCGGACGCCCCGCACGCCTACAAGATGTTCCAGCAGAAGCGGGAGGGCGCCGTGAAGGTCGTGATGCGCCCCTGACCCCGCCCGGCCGGGTCAGCCTGCGTCCGCCTCCCGCCGCAGCGGCGGCTCCGTCGGCGCCGGGCGCACCGGGCCGAACAGCACCGCGCGCAGCACCGGCGGGGCGAACAGGGCGCTGAGCGGCTCCGCCAGCGACAGGGCGGAGCGGAAGGCGGCGCCCACCACCGGGTCGCCCGGCGCGCGTTCCTGCACCCGCTTCAGGTACCAGGCGGCCGGCCGGTCGGCGGCCCGGGTCCGCACGGCGTCCCCCTGGGCGCCCGGCATGTTCTTGTCCGCGCCCGCGGAGATGTCCCACGCCTGCTTCGAGGCGTCGGACAGTGCCCGCTGGACCCGGCGCGTGGTCGGCGTCCGGCGCGGGTCGGCCAGGGCATCGCGCAGTGCCACCGCGCCGATCGCGGCGACCGACATGCCCTGCCCGTAGATGGGGTTGAAGGTGCACAGGGCGTCACCCGTGACGAGGAACCCGGCCGGGCGGCGCCCGGGAAGGTCGTAACGGCGCCGTACGTTGGCCGTCTTGCGGAAGCCGTGCACCGCCGACTCCGGCTCCGCCTTGGCCAGCCAGTCCCGCAGAATCGGATGCGGCAGCTTTTCCGTGTACTTCTCGAACGCGTCCTCGTCCGTGGGCGGTTCGTCGCCGCGCAGCCCCGAGAGGGTGACCAGGTACCGCCCGCCCTCCATGGGCAGCGCCACACCGGCGTGCGTCTGCTCGGGGTTGGGCACGATGTACTGGCCGGCGAAGTCCCCGCCGTCCGCCGCCGGCCCCGGCCGGTAGACGCGCGTCGCGTACGCCAGGCCCGTGTCGATGACCTCCTCGCGCGGCGGCTCCGCCCCGATCGCCGCCAGCCACTCCGGGGCGCGCGAGCCACGGCCCGAGGCGTCCACGACCAGGTCGGCCTCCAGCGTGCGTGGCTCCTTGTTCCTGCCCGCGCCGCGCTCGCGCAGCAGAACTCCCCGTACGCGGGTGGCGTCACCGGCCAGGCCCACGGCCTCGGTCCCCTCCACCGTGGCGATCCTCGGGTCGGCCAGGACGCGGCGGCGCAGCACCTGTTCGACCAGCGGGCGGGAACCGGAGAAGAGGTACGCGGTGGCCGGAGTGCGGCGGTACCAGGAGCCGCCCTGCCACTGGACCACGTCCTCGGGCATGCCGACCCTGGGCGAGCCCTGCTCCCGCAGCTCGTCGAGGACGCCCGGGAGCAGCCGTTCCAGCGCGCGCTGGCCGCCGTCGATCAGGACGTGCAGGTGCCGTCCCTGCGGCACGCCCGCGCGCGGCTCGGGCTCCTCCGGGAAGCGGTCGCGCTCGACGATCGTCACGCGCTCGGCGTGCTCGGCGAGCACCCGGGCCGCGAGCAGTCCCGCGATGCTTCCGCCCACCACCACGGCGTGCCGTGTACCGCGATCCGTTCCCAACTGGTCGGTCATGCGCGCCCCTTCGCGTCGGACAGGCTACGACTCCCCAGTATCCACGGTCCCTTGGGGCAGCCGGGGCAGGTCCCGCGCGCCGAGGCGCAGGTGCTCGATGTGGTAGACGGCCTCGTCGAGGAGCTGGGCGACGTGGTTGTCGTACAGGCTGTACTCGATGCGCCGGCCGTGCCGCGTCCCGGTGACCAGCCCCAGGGCGCGCAGCAGCCGCAGTTGGTGCGAGACCGCCGACTGCTCCATGGCGACCGACTCGGCCAGCTCCGTCACTCCGCACGGCCCCTGGCGGAGCCGGGTGAGGATCATCAGCCGGGACGGCGTGGCGAGGGCCTGGAGCGTGGCGGCGATGGTGGCGGCGGACTCCGCGTCCAGGCGGGCCGCTGGGGTCGTCTCACCGTTCACTCCGTGTCCCATGCGGGTCATCGTAACCGTGTGCCCGACCGTACAGATGAAGATCTCTTCATGTGTTCCGCTATGGTGGTGCCGTTCCTGCCGCCCCGTGAAGAGGTGCCCGCCCATGGCTTCCCCGGTGCTCGACACCCGGACCCCGGTCCCGGCCGCCCGCGCCGTCCCGCCGCCCCGCCGGACCAGGCTGTTCTCCCTGCCCGAGGTCCGCTGGGCCGCGCTGTCCGCCGTCGCCTTCCTCGCCGCGCTCCCGCTCGACCTGGCCGGGGCCCCCGCGTGGGCGTGGGGCCCCCTCTACGCCGTCTGTTACGCCGCCGGCGGCTGGGAGCCCGGCTGGGCCGGCCTGACGGCGCTGCGCGAGAAGTCCCTCGACGTCGACCTGCTGATGGTCGTCGCCGCGATCGGCGCCGCCGCGATCGGGCAGTACCTGGACGGCGGGCTGCTCATCGTCATCTTCGCCACCTCGGGCGCCCTGGAGGCCCTCGCCACCAGGCGCACCGCCGACTCCGTACGCGGCCTGCTGGACCTGGCCCCCGCCCGGGCCGTCCGGCTGACCGGAACCGGTGAGGAGACCGTGGACGTGGCCGCCCTGCGGGTCGGCGACACCGTCCTCGTACGGCCGGGGGAGCGGCTGCCGGCGGACGGCACCGTCCTCGACGGCACGAGCGACGTCGACCAGGCCACCATCACGGGTGAGCCGCTGCCCGCCGCCAAGGCCCCCGGCGACGACGTCTTCGCGGGCACCCTCAACGGCACCGGCGCACTGCGCGTACGGGTCGGCAAGGACGCCTCCGACTCCGTCATCGCCCGGATCGTCGCCATGGTGGAGGAGGCCAGCGCCACCAAGGCCCCCACCCAGCTCTTCATCGAGAAGATCGAACAGCGCTACTCGGTGGGCGTCGTCGCCGCGACCCTCGCGCTGTTCGCCGTGCCGCTCGCCCTCGGCGCGGACTTCACCGGGACGCTGCTGCGCGCCATGACGTTCATGATCGTGGCGTCGCCGTGCGCGGTCGTCCTCGCCACCATGCCGCCGCTGCTCTCCGCGATCGCCAACGCCGGCCGGCACGGTGTCCTGATCAAGTCGGCCGTGGTGATGGAGCGCCTCGGCCAGGTGGACCGGGTCGCCCTCGACAAGACCGGCACGCTCACCGAGGGCGCGCCGCGCGTCGCCGAGGTACGGCTGACGGGCGGCAGCCTGACGGAGCCGGAGGTCCTCACCCTGGCGGCCGCCGCCGAGCTGCCCAGCGAACACCCGCTGGGCCGCGCGGTGGTGTCCGCCGCCCGGGAACGCGGCCTTCCGGTGCCCGGCGCCGCCGAGTTCTCGTCCACCCCGGGGCACGGCGTGCGTGCCCTCGTCGACGGCCGGGAGGTCACGGTGGGCCGCCCCGCCGAACCGTCGTCCGTCGTCGGCCAACTGGAGGCCGCCGGGCACACCACCGTCGTGGTGACCGTCGACGGCGAGGCCGTCGCCGTGCTCGGCATCGCCGACCGCCTCCGTGACGGGGCGGCGGCCGCCGTCGCCGCCCTCACCCGGCTCAGCGGCACCGCGCCGACGCTGCTGACCGGCGACAACGACCGCGCGGCCCGGCGCGTCGCGGCCGACGCCGGCATCACCGACGTACGGGCCGGGCTGCTGCCCCAGGACAAGGTCGCCGCCGTACGGGAGTGGGAACGCGCGGGCCGGCGCACCCTCGTCGTCGGCGACGGCGTCAACGACGCGCCCGCGCTCGCCGCCGCGCACAGCGGCATCGCCATGGGCCGCGCCGGCTCCGACCTCGCCCTGGAGACCGCCGACGCCGTCGTCGTACGTGACGAACTGGCCACCGTCCCGGCCGTCGTGGCCCTCTCCCGGCGCGCCCGCACGCTCGTCGTGCAGAACCTGGTGATCGCCGGCGTCTGCATCGGCGCCCTGGTGATCTGGGACCTGGCCGGCCACCTGCCCCTGCCCCTCGGCGTGGCCGGCCACGAGGGCTCCACGGTCCTCGTCGGCCTCAACGGGCTGCGGCTGCTGCGAGAATCGGCCTGGCGGAAGGCGCTGGGCTAGAGCGCGGCGCCCACGGGGGCGTGCTCGTGGTCGCACGCCTCGTCCACGCCGTGCACGTCCCAGGCCGGGAACGGGTCCGTCCACGGGCCCGTCTCGCCGTCCGTGACCAGGCAGGCGTCGAGCGCCCGGTGGAGGGCGTCGGCGCGGAGGCCGGTGCCGATGAAGACGAGTTCCTGGCCGCCACCGTCCGGGCCGCCGTCCTCCCGGGTGCCGGACGGCTCGAAGCGGGCCACCGACCCCGCCTGGGACCACAGGCCGGTCACCCGGTCGCGGCCGGCGAGCCGGAAGAACCCCTTCGAGCGGAGGACCTGGCCGAACTCCCCGCTGTCCAGGCCCTCGGTGACGAACCGCCACAGCCGCTCGGGATGGAAGGCCCGGCCGGGCGCCCGGAAGACGGTGGAGGAGATGCCGTACTCCTCCGTCTCCGGGACGTGGTCGCCGTTGAGCTCCATGACCCAGCCGGGCGCCTGCTGGGCCCGCTCCAGGTCGAACAGGCCGGTTCCGAGGACGTCCCCGGGGTCCACCCGGCCGCGTACGGCGGTCACGATGCGGGCGGCCGGGTTGAGGCGGGTGAGGGCGGCCGTGAGCCGGGCGGCGTCCGCCTCGCCGACCAGGTCCAGCTTGTTGACGACGATGACGTCCGCGAACTCGATCTGGTCCATCAGCAGATCGCTGACGGTCCGCTCGTCGTCCTCGTACTGGTCCAGGCCCCGCTCCACGAGACCGTCACCGCCCGCCAGCTCGGGCAGGAAGTTCGCCGCGTCGACGACCGTGACCATGGTGTCCAGCCGGGCCAGGTCGCCGAGCGTGGCCCCGTCGTCGCGCGGGAAGGCGAAGGTCGCGGCGACCGGCATGGGCTCGCTGATGCCGCTGGACTCGATGAGCAGGTAGTCGAAGCGGCCCTCGCGGGCCAGCCGGTCCACCTCCTCCAGCAGGTCGTCGCGCAGGGTGCAGCAGATGCACCCGTTGGTCATCTCGACCAGCCGCTCCTCGGTGCGGGAGAGCGCCGCCTCGCCGCCGCGCACCAGGGCGGCGTCGATGTTGATCTCGCTCATGTCGTTGACGATCACGGCGACCCGCAGGCCGTCCCGGTTGCTCAGGACGTGGTTGAGCAGGGTCGTCTTCCCGGCGCCGAGGAAGCCGGAGAGGACCGTGACCGGCAGGCGGGCGTCGGAGCCGGTCGCCGTGGCCGTCGTCATCGCGCTCAGCCCTCCGGGCGGATCAGGCCGCGCTCGTACGCCTTGACCAGGCGCTGGGGCACCTGGTGGACGGTGCCGTCGACCGTCACGGACACGAGCTGGGGCGTGGACGCCTTCCACTGGGCGCGGCGGTGGCGGGTGTTGGAGCGGGACATCTTCCGCTTGGGAACGGCCATGACTGCGAGACCTCCATCGTCGGTACGGTGGCGGCCACGCTACATGAAAATGATTACCGTTAACAATCGGTGTCCCGTGCGGGCCCGCCGAACTCCGCCAGCGCCTCCGTCAGCCACGCCGTCCAGAACCGCTCCAGCTCGATCCCCCCGCGCAGCACCAGGTGCCGCAGCCGGTCCGCCTCCGCGGTGCGGCGCTCCGGCGGGAACTGCCGCTCCTCCATGCCCAGATACTCATCCAACTGCGCCTGATGCAGGGCGAGATGGCGGCGCAGCTCGTCCGCGAAGCCCTCCGTCCCCACGACCGCCGCCGCGCGCAGCCGCAGCAGCAGCGCGGACCGGATGGGCTTGGGGTCCTCGCTGCGCCGCACCCACTCGGTCAGCTCCGCGCGGCCCGCCGGGAGCACCTCGTACTCCTTCTTCTGCCCCCGCGACGGAACCGGGGCGGGCAGGGCCCGGATGTGCCCCGCCTGCTCCAGCTTTCCCAGCTCGCGATAGATCTGCTGGTGCGTGGCCGACCAGAAGTAGCCGATCGAGCGGTCGAATCGGCGGGTCAGCTCCAGACCAGAGGACGGCTTTTCGAGCAGGGCGGTGAGGATCGCGTGCGGGAGTGACATGACCGCATCCTAGGGACGCGGGACCGTCACAGGGCCGCCGCCAGCCGCGTCCCCTGGTCGATGGCGCGCTTGGCGTCCAGCTCCGCCGCCACGTCCGCGCCGCCGATGAGGTGCGCGGACACCCCGGCCGCGAGGAGCTCCTCGTACAGCTCGCGCCGCGGCTCCTGGCCCGTGCACAGCACCACCGTGTCGACCGGGACGGTGCGCGCCTCGCCGTCCACGGTGATGTGCAGGCCCTCGTCGTCGATCCGCTCGTACGCCGCGCCCGCGACCATGGTCACGCCCCGGTGCTTGAGCTCCGTGCGGTGGATCCAGCCCGTCGTCTTGCCGAGGCCGGCGCCGACCTTGGACGTCTTGCGCTGGAGCAGGTGCACGGTGCGCGGCGGCTTCGGCCGCTCCGGGGCGCGCAGCCCGCCGCGCCCGGCGTAGGAGGTGTCGACGCCCCACTGCCGGAAGTACGTCTCGGCGTCCCGGCTCGCGCCCTCGCCGCCGTCGGTGAGGAACTCCGCCACGTCGAAGCCGATCCCGCCCGCCCCGATGATCGCGACCCGCTCACCGACCGGCGCGCCGTCGCGCAGCACGTCCAGGTAGCTGACCACGGACGGGTGGTCGACGCCCTCGATGGCGGGGGTGCGCGGGGTGACACCGGTGGCGACGACCACCTCGTCGTAGCCGGCGAGCAGCTCGGCCGTGGCGTACGTGCCCAGTTTCACGTCCACGCCGCGCAGTTCGAGCTGCGTACGGAAGTAGCGCAGCGTCTCGTCGAACTCCTCCTTGCCCGGCACCCGCTTGGCGATGTTGAGCTGCCCGCCGATCTCGTGCGCGGCGTCGAACAGCGTGACGTCATGGCCGCGTTCGGCGGCGCTCACCGAGCAGGCGAGCCCGGCCGGGCCCGCGCCGACCACCGCGACGCGCTTGCGAAGCCGGGTGGGGGAGAGGACCAGCTCGGTCTCGTGGCAGGCGCGCGGGTTGACCAGGCAGGAGGTGATCTTCCCGCTGAAGGTGTGGTCCAGGCAGGCCTGGTTGCAGCCGATGCAGGTGTTGATGGTCTCCGGCCGGCCCTCCGCGGCCTTGGCCACGAAGTCGGGATCGGCGAGGAAGGGGCGGGCCATCGAGACCATGTCCGCGCGCCCCTCGGCGAGGATGCTCTCGGCGACCTCGGGGGTGTTGACGCGGTTGCTGGTGATCAGCGGGATGGACACCGAGCCCATCAGTCTCTTGGTGACCCAGGTGTACGCGCCGCGCGGCACCGAGGTGGCGATGGTGGGGATACGGGCCTCGTGCCAGCCGATGCCCGTGTTGATCATCGTGGCGCCGGCCGCCTCGATCTCCTTGGCGAGCGCGACGACCTCCTCCAGCGACGAGCCGCCCGGCACCAGGTCCAGCATCGAGAGCCGGTAGATCAGGATGAAGTCCTCGCCGAGCCGCTCGCGCGTGCGGCGGACGATCTCCAGCGGGAAGCGGACGCGGTTCTCGTACGCGCCGCCCCAGCGGTCGGTCCGCTGATTGGTCGCCGCCGCGATGAACTCGTTGATCAGGTAGCCCTCGGAGCCCATGATCTCGACGCCGTCGTACCCGGCCGACTTCGCCAGCTCGGCCGCCCGCACATAGTCCTCGATCGTCTGCTCGACCTCGGCGTCGGTCAGCTCGTTCGGTACGAAGGGGCTGATGGGGGCCTGGATGGCGCTCGGGGCGACCAGGTCGCGGTGGTAGGCGTACCGCCCGAAATGCAGGATCTGCATCGCGATCCGCCCGCCCGCCTGGTGCACGGCGTCCGTCACGACGCGGTGCTTGGCGGCCTCCTCCTCGGTGGTGAGCCTGGCCCCGCCCTCGTACGGCCGGCCCGCGTCGTTCGGCGCGATACCGCCGGTCACGATCAGCCCGACGCCGCCGCGGGCCCGCTCGGCGTAGAAGGCGGCCATGCGCGCGAAGCCGTTCTCGGCCTCCTCCAGACCGACGTGCATCGACCCCATGAGCACCCGGTTGGGCAGGGTGGTGAACCCGAGGTCCAGGGGCTTGAGCAGGTGCGGGTACGGGGCCGGGGCCGGGGTCGCAGTCATGGGGGCGCCTCCTCGCGCGATGTCGTCGCCCCAGTTGTAGACGACGCCGGGCGCCTTGTGCAACAAGTTGCATAAGGATCGCGGAGTGACCTGCGCTACGTGGCCGGCGGCCGCTTCGCCAGGCTGCCGGGATGCGCGATGGGGGAGACGCGAGGGGAGCCCGGAGCTGGATCGGCCGGCTGAGGAAGCCCCGGGACATCGCCGACCGGCCGGTCACCGGCCCGCTGCGCGGCGACCCGATGGACGGGCGGTACCAACTGCTGACCGTTCTCGACCAGTGGGCGAAGGAGCGCGGCGTACCCGCACAACGCGCCACCGCGATGCGGCAGCGGATGGACGACGGGTACGTCCGCGCGCTGTGGCTGAGGGTGTGACGTCAGGAGAACCGCAGACCGGAGCAGCCGCGCCGGCGCACCTGGTCCTCGGCGAACCCCTTGAGCAGCCGCCGCCGCACGGCCTCGCCGATGCCCGGAGTGTCGTCCGCCCTGCCGAGAGTGAAGTTGGCGGCCTCCCCGTCGCAGCGCGCGGTGGCCGTCATGGAGCGCGGGACACCGTGCTCGGACGTGAGGCGGTTGCTCCAGTCGCCGTACCAGGCGACCAAGGACAGCTTTGATTCCCCGTCCCGGTCCGTCAGCTCGCAGCGGCCCGTGGGGGCGGCGTCGTTCACCCCCGCCGCCACCCGCAGCCCCTGATCCTGGGGCAGCCCGGCCTCGGTCATCCACCCGCACGCCGTGCCTCCCGCCTCCGACAGCGGCACGGTCTCCGCGTCGTCCTCGGGGTCGCGCGGTACGGCGCCGCCGGTCGGTGCCCTGAGCGGCTCGGCGCCGCAGCCCAGCCGGTCCGACGCGGAGTTGGCGAGTGCGACGGCCGTCCGGTACGCGGCGCCGGGCACCCCGTAGTTGGCCTCCCGTCCCAGCGCCGTCCGCACCAGGAGCTTGCGCTGCCTGCCCTCGGCGTCCTTGCCCAGAGAGGGGCACGGCAGGAGCAGATTGATCAGGCGGTGCCTGTCGATGAACCCGGGCAGCCCCTCGGGCAGCGTGGCCTGGGGAGAGAAGCCCTCCTCCGGGAAGATCTCCATGAACTGCTGGTCCAGGTCGTCCCGCCGGGTGTACGCCTCCGCCTCGACGACCAGCCGTCCGTCGCCCGTGGAGCCGCCCTCGGCGGTCAGGCGGCACCTGTACCTGCCCAGCTCGCCGTGGAGCCGGGACGTCTCGTCGAGGAGGTGCGCGTCCTCGGGCGTGAGCTGCTCCACCGCGTCCGGCGGGAGCACCCCGTCACAGGCGTCACGGGCGAGCATCCAGTCCTGGGCGTAGGGCTGGGCGACGTAACCGCCCACGCCCAGGACCACCGCGGCCGCCACCGAGACCTTGACCCAGCGCCGCATCCGTCCGCCCCCGTAACCGCTCGACCATTGATTCCGCCGAACGGACTCTACTGGCGGCCCTCGGGGCGTCCCTACGCCCCCCGTACCGCCGCCGCCCAGTCCTCCAGCTCCTCCGGGGTGCGCGGGCCCGCCTCCTCCGCGCCCAGCAGGCCCCGCTCCCGCAACACCCGCGCCACCGCCATGCCCCAGGGACGGCGCAGGCGGGCCGCGTCCAGGAGTGCCTGGTCGGCCAGGAGTTCGGCGACCGGCCCGGTGCGCAGGCCGTCGGGGGTGAGGACGGCCGCGTCGTCGGCCCAGCGCAGCGCCAGGTCCACGTCGTGCGTGGCCATGACGACCGTCGTGCCGGAGGCGCCCAGCCGGTCCAGGACGGTCAGCAGCCGTTCCTGGCCGTGCGGGTCGAGGCCGGCCGTCGGCTCGTCGAGCACGAGGACCCGGGGCCGCATGGCGACCGCGCCCGCGATGGCGGCCCGCTTGCGCTGCCCGTACGACAGCAGGTGCGTCGGGCGGTCCTCCAGCGCCGTGATGTCCAGCGCCTCCAGGGCCTCGCGCACCCGCTCGCGCACCTCCGGCTCCGAAAGACCCAGGTTCATCGGGCCGAACGACACGTCCTGGCCCACGGACGCCGCGAAGAGCTGGTCGTCCGGGTCCTGCACGACGAGCTGCACCGTCGTACGGAGGCGGGTCAGCCCCGCCCTGTCGTACGACACGTCCCGCCCCTCCAGGCGCAGCCGCCCGCTCGCGCACCGCAGGCCACCGCTCAGCAGCCGCAGCATCGTCGTCTTGCCGCTGCCGTTGCGGCCGAGCAGCGCGATGGACCGTCCCTCGGGCACGGCGAAGTCGACGCCCCGGAGGACGGCGGGGCCGTCCTCGTAGGCGTACCCCGCACCGACGAGCTCCACGACGGCGGAAGGAGTCACGGCAGCAGCCTTTCGAGTACGTAGGTGAGGGCGACGAGACCCGCCAGCAGCGCCCCGCTCGCGCCCAGGAACCGCCCGGAAACGACCGCCCGCGGCACCAGCACCCGCAGCGTGCCGTCGTAACCGCGCCCGGCCAGCCCCGTCTGGAGCCGCGCCGCCCGGTCGAAGGCGCGCACGAACGCCGTCGCGCCCAGGCCCGCGAGTGAACGCCAGGCGGCCGCCCGGCTGGTCAGCCCGAGCCGCGCCGTCTGCGCCTCCCGGACCCGCCGCACCGCGTCCAGCAGCAGGAAACTGATCCGGTACATCACCAGCGCCACGTCCACCACCGCGGCCGGCACCCCGGCCCGCACCAGCCGGGGCAGCACGTCGGACACCGGCGTGGTGAACGCGAACAGCAGCACGCCCAGCGAGGCCGCCGACGTGCGCAGCAGCAACTGTCCCGCGTGCACCGGCCCGTCCGGTGCCGGCGAGACCAGCCCGCCCGCCCCGCCCACCTGGAACAGCAGCGGCACCGCGCCCGTCACGCAGAAGCCGAGCGGGATGCGCCACGCCCGCCACAACTGCCGGGGCGCGACCCCGGCCGGGCCGAGCAGCACCGCCAGGGTGGCGGCCGCCACCAGGACGGCACCCGGCCACGGCGGCAGACAGATCGCCAGCACCGTCAGGCCGAAGCCGAGCACGGCCTTCTCGCACGGGTGACGGCGGCGCCAGCGACTGCTGTGCGCCGCCGCGTCGATCGGCAGCACCGGCGGCTACGCGGAGGGCTGCCGGTCGCCGGCGCCCGGGGCGTCGGCGCCGCCCGCGTCAGCGAGCGAGGCGCCCTCGGTTGCCACCGCCACGTCCGCGGCCTTGGCGTCCGAGGCACCGGCATCGGCCGTGCCGGCGCCCGCGCGCGCCTGCGCCTCGCCCTGCCGGCGACCGCGCCGCAGACCGAAGTAGTACGCCAGCACGCCCGCCCCGATGGCGGCCTGGAGCGCGAACAGCGCGGACTCCACCTCACCCGACGGCGGTTCGTACAGCGGGCTGAACCACGGCTCGTAATCCGGCTTCAGCTCGGTGATGGCCGTCTCGGCCTGGGCGTCGGCGCCCGTGAACGGCTCCTCCTTGTGGTCGCCCATGCCCAGCGCGAGCGGGAGGACGGCGAGCGCCACCACGACGAGCAGCAGCAGTGTGTTGATCCTGGCGTTACGGCTCATCGGACCACGGCCTCCTTCTTCACCGGCAGGACACCGAGGCGGGCCAGATCGCCCTTGCTGGACTGCATCAGCAGCCGCATCACCAGCACGGTGAGCAGGCCCTCGCTGACGGCCAGCGGAATCTGCGTGACGGCGAAGATCCCGCCGAACTTCGCCAGCGCACCGGCGACACCGCTGCCCGGGTCCGGGAACGCCAGCGCGAGCTGCACGCTGGTGACGCAGTACGTGGACAGGTCGGCGACGAACGCGCCGAAGAAGACGCTCACCATCAGCGGCACGTCGAAGCGGCGCAGCAGCCAGTAGGTGCCGAAGCCCGCCCACGGCCCGACGATCGCCATCGAGAAGGCGTTGGCGCCCAGGGTCGTCAGGCCGCCGTGCGCCAGCAGCAGCGCCTGGAAGAGCAGCGTGATGGTGCCCAGCACCGCCATGATCGGCGGCCGGAACAGGATCGCGCCCAGTCCCGTACCGGTCGGGTGCGAGCAACTGCCCGTCACCGAAGGGATCTTCAGGGCGGACAGGACAAAGGTGAAGGCACCGGACGCGCCGAGCAGGAGAGTCGATTCGGGATTGGCCTTGACCTCCCGGGTCAGGGCCCGGACGCCATGGGCGACGAAGGGAGCGGCGGCGACGGTCCAGGCGACCGCGTGCGCAGGGGGCAGATACCCCTCGGCGATATGCATGATGTGGGAGACCCTCTCCAGCACCTCGTGGATGGACAACGCGCCCTGGCCGGTCTCCTGGCTGACGGGATGGCATGGGGGCATGCCGCCGCGACTCCGCCTTCCCGGACCCCGCGGTCTCCCGCGGTGTTCCAGTGGCTTCCCGGGGTGGATTCCCAGGGAGTGGAGCCGGACTTCCCGATCACAGTGGCGAGGGCCGCACCGGTACCGCACCGGTTTCCCGTACACCAAGGCCCTGCGACAGTAGTGCTTTGACCAGGTACATCACAACCCGCACACCGGTGCGGGCACCGGCTGCACCCACCGGACGCCGTCACTCCTTGCGGTAGCCGTACGCCTCCGACGCGGCCGTCACCACCGCGTCCAGGTCACCGCCCGCCGACGCGGTGACCACCGCCGCCACCGCGCCCTCCACGAAAGGAGCGTCCACCAGCCGCGTACCGTCGGGCAGCTCGTCGCCCTCCGCGAGCAGGGCCTTCACCGTCAGGACCGCGCTGCCCAGGTCCACCAGGACGGCCACGCCCGCCCCGCCGTCGACCTCCGTCGCCGCCTGGGTGATCAGCTCCGCGCTGGTGCCGAGCCCCCCGTCCGGAGTGCCGCCCGCCGCCGCCACCGGCACCGTCCCGCCGCCGCCCGCGAGGCCACGGGCCAGCTCGGCGACGGACGACGCGACCGCCGCGCTGTGCGAGACGAGCACGATGCCCACCCGCGCGCTCACCGCGTGCCCTCCGCCTCGGCGAGGGCGGCGATCAGCAGGGCCGAGGACGTGGCGCCCGGGTCCTGGTGACCTACGCTGCGCTCACCGAGATAGCTGGCCCTGCCCTTGCGGGCGAGCATCGGTACGGTCGCGAGGGCGCCCTGGTTCGCGGCCTCGGCCGCCGCCGCGAACGACTCGCCGAGCGACTCGGCCAGCGACTCGACGGCCGGCTCCAGCGCGTCCAGCATCGTCTTGTCCCCGGCCGCCGCCCCGCCGAGCTGCGCCACCGCCGCCACACCCGCGCGCAGCGCCTCGGCGAGCTGCACCGGCGCCACCTCGGCGGCGTCGCCCAGCGCCTTGCCGGTGCGCCGCAGCAGCGTCCCGTACAAGGGACCCGACGCGCCGCCGACCGTCGAGATGAGCTGCCGCCCCGCGAGCGTGAGCACGGCCCCCGGCGTGCCGGGCGGCTCGTCCTCCAGGGCCTTGACCACCGCGGCGAAACCGCGTTGCAGATTGGCCCCGTGGTCGGCGTCACCGATCGCCGAGTCCAGCTCGGTGAGCCGGCCGGCCTCCCGGTCCACGGCGGCGGCCGCGGTCGTCATCCAGCGCCGGAAGAACTCCGCGTCGAGCATCACGGGCCTCACATTCCCCACCGCAGTGCGGCCGTCCGCACCGGCGCGTCCCACAGCCGCAGCATTTCCTCGTCCGCCTGGCACAGGGTCACCGAGCAGCCGGCCATGTCGAGCGAGGTCACGTAGTTGCCGACCAGCGTACGGGCCACGGCCACGCCCCGCTCGCCCAGCACCCGCTGGACCTCGGCGTTGAACCCGTACAGCTCCAGCAACGGCGTCGCCCCCATGCCGTTGACGAGCACCATCACCGGGCCGCTCGGCCTCAGGTCCTCCAGCACGGCGTCCACCGCGAAGTCGGCGATCTCCCGCGCGGTCATCATGGGCCGCCGCTCCCGGCCCGGCTCGCCGTGGATCCCGATGCCCAACTCCAGCTCACCGGGTGGCAGGTCGAACGTCGGGCTGCCCTTCGCGGGCGTGGAGCAGGCGCTCAGCGCCACGCCGAAACTGCGCGAACTCGCGTTCACCCGGCGGGCGATCGCCTCCACCCGCTCCAGCGGGGCACCCTCCTCGGCGGCCGCGCCCGCGATCTTCTCCACGAACAGCGTCGCTCCGGTCCCGCGCCGCCCCGCCGTGTACGTACTGTCCGACACGGCCACGTCGTCGTCCACCAGGACCTTGGCGACCTGCACGCCCTCGTCCTCGGCGAGCTCGGCCGCCATCTCGAAGTTCAGGACGTCGCCGGTGTAGTTCTTGACGACGAACAGCACGCCCTGCCCGCTGTCCACGGCCGCCGCCGCCCGCACCATCTGGTCCGGCACGGGGGAGGTGAACACCTCGCCGGGACAGGCGGCCGCCAGCATCCCCGGCCCGACGAACCCGGCGTGCAGCGGCTCGTGCCCGGACCCGCCCCCCGACACCAGGGCCACCTTCCCGGCGACCGGCGCGTCGCGCCGTACGACGACCCGGTTCTCCACGTCCACGGTGAGTTCGGGATGCGCGGCCGCGATCCCGCGCAGCGCGTCGGCGACGACGGTCTCGGGTACGTTGATGAGCATTCTCAACGGTGCCTCCCGGCAGGAGTGTCGGACACGCCCGAGGCTACCCGCGCGCCGGCCGGGGCGCAGTCGGTGTGCTCCGGCGGCCGGGCGGCCGGGAGCACACCGTGCCGCACCGCGGTCGGCTCACTGGAACCGGGTGGTGTAGATCCGCGCCTTGTAGATCTGGGCGCCCTGCCGGGTGCGGTTGCCCCCGGCGGAGAAGTGGACGGTCGAACCGCCCCAGACCGAGTCCTCGATGTCGGGGTCGGCCGTCCACATCGCCTGGCCGCCGGCGTGCCGGACGTAGGACTTCACATACGGCATCCTGGCGATGACGGTGGCGGCCCGGGTCGCTTTGTCGACCGAGTACACACGGTGGCTGTCGGTGACCAGCAGGGTGCCCGGCCGGGCGTAGTCGGGCTGGATGTCGTGGCCGTTCCCGGCGATGGTGATGTCGGGGCCGTGCTTCTCCAGCCGCGCGGCGCGCAGCGTGCCCTTGACGCGGTACGTGCGGATCAGCGTGCCGCCGGTGACCCACAGCAGCTCGTTCTGCTCGTCCCACAGCACCCCGTGGGCCTTGGTGAATGTGAGCGTCTGCACCTCCTTGAGCGTGGCCGGGTCGCTGCTGGAGGGGCCGAAGACGTGCAGCCGGTCCCGTGAGCCGGCCACGACGACCGTGCCGGCGTGGGGCACGCGCTCGATGCTGTGCGGGTAGCTGGTGATGCGGGCCGACCACATCAGGTCGGCGCGGGTCAGGTGGGTCTTGCCCGTCATGTTGACGATGCCGGCCCGGCCCTCGCCCGGTTTGCCGAACGTCATCAGGGCGATGGCCCCGTACCGCTGGGTCAGCCTGAAGCGGACCTCGAACGGGTGGTCCCAGCCGGGCGCGTTGCCCGTGCTGAAGCTCCACCGCACATTGGCGTCGGTGAACTGGGCCGTCCGGTCGAAGACGAGGACCTGGCCCTTCTTCTGCTCGGTGATGGCCACCTTGTAGGCGGCTGCGGCCTGGGCCGCCGCTGCGTCCATCTGCCGTCCTCCCTGGACTCTCGCGTGGGGTGGCCGGGACAGCGGGGCCGGGCGTCCCCTCGTGTGACGCCCGGCCCCCCGGTCTCCCGGTCGGTGCTGCTCGCGTCAGAAGGAGCCCGCGTTCAGGGCCTTCTGGAGCAGGCGGGTGGTGTCGGCGTCCCAGGTGCCGCTCAGCGCGGAACCGAGGTGACGCTGGAGGGCGGTGATGGTCTCCGGACCGACGATGCCGTCCGCCTTGGCCTTCACGTAACGCTGGAGGGCCGTGATGGTCAGCGGCCCGAAGGCGCCGTCCACCTCCAGCCCCGCCTTGGCCTTGTCGTTCAGCGCCCGCTGGAGCGCGGCGCAGGTGGCCGGCCCGAACTGGCCGTCGACCTCCAGGACGCCGCTCTTGGCCACCACGGCCATGGGCCGGATCGGCTTGTTGCGCCCGGCGAGGACCGCCTTCATCATCGCCGCCGTGCTCGGCCCGTACGCCCCGTCGACGGGCAGCTTGTGCTTGGCCTGGAAGGCCTTCAGCGCCTTCTCCGTGGCCGGTCCGAAGTCACCGTCCACGGCAAGCTTCGCCTTCTGCACCGTGTTCAGGTTCTTCTGGAGCGTCTTGACCGCCTGACCCTTCGAACCCCGGCGCAGGATGCCGTCGTTGCCCGGCATCGGGGCGCTGCCGCCCTTGTAGGCGGGCCGGCCGTACCCCACGATGCAGGCGGAGTTGCGGCGCCGGCGGAGGAAGGCGTTGGACGTGTTGCCCTCCAGGGTGGTGATGGTGCGGTTCTTGTGGACCGCCTCGACGATGCCGACGTGGTCGATCCGGCTGATGGAGCGCGAGCCGGACCAGTCGAAGAACACGATGTCGCCGGGCCGGATGCCGCCGATGCCGTAGTGGAAGCGGCCCTTCTTCTGGAAGGCCTTGGCGTGGGCGGTGGTCAGCGCGAACTTGCCCATGACGGCGGGCAGGTTGTCGGAGTGGGCGGCCGCGTAGCTGACCGCCATGTCGCACCACGGGCCGGTGAACCCGTACCAGCGCGTGATGTGGTTGCGGTTGGAGCCGGGCGGGTTCTCCCTGGTGCCCAGCAGCTTGCGGGCGGCGCGCAGCATGCCCTGAACGTTCCCCATGTCAGATCTCCACGTCTTCCGGAAGGGCCTCGATGTCTCCGGTCACCTCGTCGTCGGGGTTCTGGCTGACGCCGGTCTGGTCCGGGTCGACGTCGAAGATCCCCGCCCCGCCGACCGGGTACGGCACGTCCTCCGCGGGCTCGGTGGCCACCTCTACGGGCTCGGTCATGAGCCATTCCTCTCTCTCGTCCGCTGTGTGCGGAGCGTCGGTGCGGCACCCCGGCGGGGGCCGCTCGACACCGAGTCCACCGGCCGGCGCGTTGATAAGCAGGCCCTGTTCGCGCTGGTAATCAATCCGCCACCCCGGCGCGCGCCGCCTTGGCCGCCGCGAGGCGGCGTCCTAGCGTGGCGACGACCGCAAGGTGCTGCACCAACAAGGCCATGGGGGGGCTGGAGATGGGTCGTCGTGAGAATCCGCTCGATCCCGGCGCGGGACCGGTCGAGCGGTTCGCGGTGGAGTTACGCGCGCTGCGTGCCGGGGCGGGCGGCCCCACCTACCGGGCGATGGCGCGGCAGTCGTCGTACTCCGCGCCCGCGCTGTCGCAGGCGGCGTCGGGGGAGAGGCTGCCGACGCTCGCGGTGACCCTCGCCTACGTGGCGGCGTGCGGCGGGGACGCGGCGGAGTGGGAGAAGCGGTGGCACGCCGTCGCGGAGGAGATCGCCGCGGTCCCGCAGGAGGACGCGGAGGGCGGGGATCCGCCGTACCGGGGACTGGCGCGGTTCGAACCGGGCGACGCCGAGGTGTTCTTCGGACGCGCCCCGCTGGTGGACGGCCTGCTGGAGCTGACCCGCACGCACCGCTGCACGGCGGTGATCGGGCCGTCGGGCAGCGGGAAGTCCTCACTGCTGCGGGCCGGCCTGATACCCCGGCTGCGGCAGGCGACGGAGCCGGAATGGCGACCGGCGGCGATCCGCATCCTGACCCCCGGCGAACACCCCCTGCGCACGCACGCGGCGCAACTGGAGCCGGCCCCAGGCCCGGGTGACACCCACGTACTGGTGGACCAGTTCGAGGAGGTCTTCACCCTCTGCCCCGACCCCGCCGAACGCGCGGAGTTCATCGCCGCGCTCCTGGCCGCCCGGGAGCCCGGCAGCCGGCTGCGCGTGGTCCTCGGGATACGCGCGGACTTCTTCGGGCGGTGCCTCGAACACCCCGGCCTGGTGGACATGTTGCGCGACGCCGGCGTACCCGTCGGCCCGATGCGCCCCGAGGAACTGCGGGAGGCGATCGTCAAGCCCGCCGCCGCACGGGGCCTGATCGTGGAGCGCGCACTGACCGCGCAGCTCGTGGAGGAGGTCGCCGGAGAGCCGGGCGGCCTGCCGCTGCTCTCGCACGCCCTGCTGGAAACCTGGCGCAGACGCTCGGGCAGAACGCTCACCCTCCGGGCGTACGAGGCCGCCGGCGGCGTACGGGGCGCCATCGCCCAGACGGCCGAGGAACTGTACGCCGGGCTCGACGAGGAGCAGGCCACCCTCACCCGGCGCGTCCTGCTGCGGCTGATAGCCCCCGGCGACGGAACCGCCGACACCCGCCGCCCGGTGGACCGCGCCGAACTGGAGACGGGCGGCCCCGAACGCGCCGCGGAGGTCGACGCGGTACTCGACCGCCTCGCCCGCGCCCGGCTGATCACCCTGGACGGCGACACCGTCCACCTCGCCCACGAGGCACTGATCACCGGATGGCCGCGGCTCACCGCCTGGATCGAGGACGACCGCAACCGGCTGCGCGTCCTGCGCCGCCTGACCCAGGCCGCCGTCGCCTGGCGGGACCTCGGCCGGGACGGCGGAGCGCTGTACCGCGGAGTGCGGCTGGCCGAGGCCGAGGAGCACTTCGGCACCACCGCCCGCGGCGGGGACCTGACACCGCTGGAGCGGGAGTTCCTCGAAGCGGGCCGCACCACGCGCACCCGGGAACGCCGCCGCCACCGCGGCCTGGTCGGCTCCGCCGTCCTGCTCCTGGTCCTCGCCCTGATCGGCGGTACGGTCGCGTGGCAGCAGAGCCGGGCCGGCGAGCACGAGCGCGTCGCGGCCGCGGCACGCCGGGCCGCGACGGCCGCCGACGGACTGCGCCCCTCCGACCCGCGCACCGCGCTGCGCCTCAGCGTGGCCGCCTGGCAACTGAGCCGCACACCGGAGACCCGCTCGGCCCTGCTTGGCGCGCTGGCGCAGCCCGAGCAGCCCCCGTTCACCCCGCCGGGGAGCTCGGCGGAGATGTGGGCGCTCAGCTCCGACGGCCGGACGCTGATGGGCGGGAGCGGGAACAAGGTCACCCTGTGGGACCTTGCCACCCGCCGGGCGGCCACCCACCGGACACCGTCGGACGAGGCGTCCACGATGGGCCACCAGTTCTCCCCCGACGGACGGTTCCTGACCGTCATGAGCGATACGGGCGCGCGGCTGCGGCTGTGGGACATCCGGGCCGGGCGCTACCACGGCCCGCCCATCGGGCCGCGCGAACCCATGAAGCTCGACCCCGACCCCGGCTCGGGGCCCATCGGCGTCGAGTCGGCCACGTACGCCTATGGGTTCAGTTCCAGCGGGCGTTCCCTGATCTTCGACGTGGACGACCGCGTGGAGGTGTGGGACGTACGCAGCGGCGCGCGGCAATTCGTCCGGACGTTCCCGTGGGCCGACAACGGGACCATGAACGACGTCTCCCCGGACGGCCGGCTCATGGCCCTGTGCGCACCTGACGGTCTGCAACTGTGGGACCTGCGCACCGACCGCCGGGCGGACGCCGCCTGGACCGGCCGGCCGTCCTGCGAGACGGAGGGGGCTCCGTGGTTCACCCCGGACGGGCGGGCGCTGGCGATCCAGGACCGGTACGGTCTGCGGCGCGTCGACGTCTCCTCCGGCAAGGACCTCCCCAGGCTGGAGCAAGTCGCCCCCGAGAGCTTCGTCTTCAGCCCCGACGGCAGGTTCGTGGCCGGGGTCGGTTCCGCCGACATCCTCCTGTGGCGCCTGGACCGCCCCCACGGCCCGGTCTTCCGGCATCCCGTGGCGGAGGACCGGCCCCAGGACGTACGCATCGACATGCACGCGCGCGTGCTGCGCTACACGACGGAGAGCGCCGAGGGCAGACAGACCGTGCGAAGCCTCGACGTGAGCCGGGCCCTCGCCTCCACCTGGCGGGACGGCGCGGCCACCCAGGCGGTCCACAGCGCCGACGGCAGTGTCGTCGCTGTTTCCCGCGCCGGCCGCCTGGCCCTTCTCGACGGTCGTACGGGCCGGCACCGGGCCACCGTCCCGGTCGCGCCGGCGGGCGGTGACGACGCGGATTCCCGCGTACTGATGTCGCTGAGCGCCGATGGGCGCCGTCTCGCCTTCGGCCGCGATTCGGCCGAGGTACTGGACCAGCCCACCCGGATCACCGTGTGGGACACCGTCCGCAACCGGCGGCTTGCGGACGTCACCCCCGCGTCCGAGGAGATGGCGTTCACCGGGGTCCTGCTCAGCCCGGACGGAAGGACGCTGCTGACCACGGCCGACTCGGGAAACGAGATCACCGTCCGGGACGCCGGCAACGGCAAGAAGCTACGGGTCCTGCGCCAGAAGAAGGATGAGGGGATGTACGGAGAGGGCGGAGCACTGTCCGCCGTCCTGCCCGACGGCAGCACCGTCCTGACCGACACGGGCGACCTCGTCCGTACGACGGGAAAGGGCAGCGAGCGCACCGCGCTGGAGAACTGCGCGTGCCTCACGGTCTTCAGCCCCGCCGGTGACCGCGCCGTCGTGGTCGACTCGGCGGCCGGCATCACCCTGTGGGACGGGCGGCTTCGCACCTCACTGGGGCTGCTCTCCGGCGGCCTGTCCAAGGGCATGCCCGGCGCGGCCGAGGACACCACCGCCGTGGCCTTCTCGCCCGACGGCTCGATCCTGGCCGCGGCGGGGTCGTACGGCACCGTGCGCCTGTGGGACGTCGCCTCCCAGCAGCCGTTGGGCACCACCCTGCCCGGCGCGGGGGACGCCATCCTCTCGCTCGCGTTCAGCGAGGACGGCGGCACCCTGTACGCGGCGGGTGCGCGCGTCCCCGTCCAGACGTACGACATCGACTCGGCGCGGGCGGTCACGACGGTCTGCCGCCGCGCCGGGGGGACCCTCTCGCCCGCCGAATGGCGGACGTACCTTCCGGACATCCCCTACCGGACCGTGTGCTGAGTCGTCCCGGGCCGGGTTGACGGCGCCCGAGTCGGTGTTCCCGAAGATCACCCGCGGCTCGGAGCGGTGGAAGCAGGCGTGCGTCGGGTCCTCGGTCCCGACCGGAACGTGGACGGTCCGTCAGAAACGTCAATGACAGGCGCTCAGCCGGAGATCTCTGCCACCAGACCGGCCAGCGCGCCCGACAGCGCCTCCACGCCCCGGCCGAGGGGTTCTCCCCGCTCGTCGAGGTACAGGTCGCGCCGGATCTCGACCATCAGCGCGCCGACCCTCGGGTCCTTCCCGTAGTACCGCAGCGGCACGTACGTTCCCGCGAACGGGCTGTCCAGCCCCGTACCGCCGAACCCCGCGAACGCCCGCCGCGCCGCGTCCAGCAGCGGGGCCGACGTGTGGAAGGAGTCGGTGCCCAGGCAGATCGGCGGGCGCGGCCCGTCGCCGTGCAGCTCGTACGGCAGCGCCTTCGCCGGGTACGAGTGGACGTCGACGATCACGGCACGCCCGGCCGCTTCGAGCCGGTCCGCCACGGCGCTCGTCATGGCCTCCGCGTACGGGCGGAAGTAACGCCCGATCAGCGGCTCTGCGTCGGTGCCGGCCGGACGCAGCTCCTCGCGGTGCGTGGTCCGCGTGTAGACCGCGCCCATGCCGACCGCCAGCATCTCCTCGCGCTCGTCCGGGAACCGCTCCGGGTCGACCACCAGGCGGGAGAGCCGATTGACGAACCGCCAGGGCGTGAGGCGCGCGGCCCTCGCCGCCGCCGCGGCGATCTCCGCCGTGTACGCGTCGGTGATGTGGTCCAGCTCCGCCTCCAGCGCACGGTCGTCCAGCACGATGCCGGCCCGGACGTCCGCCGGTATGGCGCGCGCGGAGTGCGGGACGTGGAGGATCACGGGGGAGCCGGGCGCGCCCGGGTGGAGCATGAAGGAGGGCGTGGCGGGGGCGAAGGGGGCCGAGGCGTCGGTCATCTGGTTCCTCGCTGTGCGTCGTGACCGCCGTCCGCGCCGGGGTAGGCGGGCGGCATGGGTGAGATCCTGATCGGTACATGTTCCTGGACGGACAAGGCACTTGTGGCGAGCGGGTGGTATCCGCCGGGGCGGCGGGACCCGGAGGGACGGCTGCGGCACTACGCCGAACACTTCTCCGTGGTGGAGGTCGACGCCACCTACTACGCACTGCCCAGCGCCCGCAACAGCCTCCTGTGGGCCGAACGCACCCCACCGGGCTTCCGCTTCGACGTCAAGGCGTTCTCCCTCCTCACCGGCCACCCCACCCGTGAGACCGCCCTGCCCGCCGACCTGCGCGGCCGGGGCCGGGCCCACGCCACCGGCGACCCCGGGCTCCTGGACGAGGTCTGGCAGCGTTTCAGCGAAGCTCTGCGCCCGCTGCGGGAAGCCGGCCGCCTCGGCACCCTGCTGTTCCAGTTCCCGCCCTGGTTCGCCCCCGGCGCGCGGTCCGAGACCGCCCTCCGGCACACCCGGCGACGCACCGCCGACTGGCCCGTGGCCGTGGAGTTCCGGCACCCCGGCTGGTGGCGGGACGACCACCGGGACCGCACCACCGCCCTGCTGGGGGAGCTGGACACCGCCGCCGTGGCCGTGGACACGCCACAGGGCCTGCACGCCTCGATACCCCCGGTCACCCCGGTCGCCTCCCCCCGCCTCGCGGTCGTCCGCTTCCACGGGCGCAGCCCCCAGTGGGGCAGCGGCACCAAGGAGGACCGCTTCCGCCACACCTACGCCGAGGACGAGCTGCGGGAGTGGCGGCCCCGCCTGCGCGCCCTGGCCGGCCGCGTCGCACACCTGCACGTGCTGTTCAACAACTGCTGCGCCGACGCCGCCGTACGCGCCGCCGCGTCCATGAAGCGCCTGCTGTCGTCGGCGACACATCCGCCGGACTTCACCGGGTAGAAGGGCGGTATCACAAGGCCGGTACACAACGGACTCAAGGAGGGTGCCATGTCCGGACTGATGGCACGCATCAAGCGCTTCACCCGCAGCCCGCAGGGACAGCGGGCCATCGCCTCGGCGCGCCGCGCCGCCGCCGACCCGCGCAACCGTACCCGGGCCCGCGGGCTGCTCGCCCGGCTGCGCGGGCGACGGTGACGGGGAAGGGAGCGCCGGCGGATGGCGAGGGGAACCCTGACACGGTGGGAACGAGCCCTGGAGCGCTGGCAGAGCGCCCTCGTCTCCAAGGCCCTCCACCACGAACCGGTCGAGCTGCTCGACGCGCTGCGCCGCGAGTGCGACGACCACGCCGTGGTGTGCAGCGAGAGCAGAGTGGTCGTCCCCAACGCGTACGAGGTGGAACTGGACACCCGGGTCCACCAGGAGCTGCTGCGCCACGGCGGCGGTGACGTGGGCCAGGCGCTGACGGACGTCCTCGCCCGCCACGGCGAGGAGAAGGGGTACGAGTGGGCGGGCCCGCTGACCGTACGCATCACCCCGGCGCCCCGCCCGCCCGACGACCCCTACCGGGTCGGCAGCAGCCCCATGCCGCACGTACGCGCCGACGCCTTCCCGGCGGCGGACTGAAGCCCTGAGTGGCTCCGCGAGCCCGGGAAGGAGCAGCATGGGGTAAGAGCGATGGACAGCGGCGCACGCGGGTGACCACCCGCGTACGGAGGCGGTGCACGCGTTGACCGGGCAGATCTTCGCGACCTTCGGGGTGGAGCTGGCCGCTGTCTACGTACCGGCCGAGGGCGGCGGCGAACTCCGGCTGGCCGAGGTGGTCGGTGACTCCCACGGGCCCTACGAGATGCCCCCCGCCTACGCCCTGTCCGGCTCCTCGGCGGTGGCCGACGCCTGCCGCGCCGGACACCCCCGGTGGGTGACGTCGGAGGAGCTCGGCGCCTCCGGGACGGGCGGCCGGGTGTCGCTGGGCGCGCTGCCGCTCGGAGTGGCCCCGCAACTACTGGGGTGCCTCGTCGTCGTGCGCAAGGACGGCGACGGCTTCGACGCCGACCAGCGTGCGTTCCTGGAGCTGTACGCCGACCAGACGGCGGCCGGGCTGGAGGCGGCCGCGGCCCGCGTCACCGCGCCCGTGGAAGTCGGCGCGTCCACGGGCCCCACGCTGCTGCCGCTGCGCGGCGGCACCTTCGTCCTGACGCTGCGGACCGGGCGCATGGACGTGGACGCGCAGGTGCTGCACCTGCTGGGGGTCCCGGCCGAAGGGTTCGACGGGCATGTGTCCACCCTGCTGGAGTGCGCCGTCCCGGACGACGTCCCGGCACTGATGTCGGTCGTCGAGCCGGACCGGTCGGACACCCACCAGCAACTGGCGTTCCGGATTCGCAGGCCGGGCGGCGAACTGCGCTGGCTGGGCCTGCGCTGCCGCGTCCTGGCCGCCGACGACGGCCGGCCCGAGCGGGTCCTCGGCGTGGTGGGCGACGCCTCCTATCTGCGCCCCACCCCCGACGAGGTGTCCCTGGTGCAGCGGCTGTCCGCCGCGCTGGCCGGCGCCACGACGATCCGGGACGTCAGCAGGGTGGTCGTCGAGTCCCTGCGCGCCCCGCTGAACGCCACCCGCGTCGCGGTCGCCGAGCTGGAGGGCGACCGGCTCGTCGTCACCCTCCTGGACCCGCCGCAGCCCGACGCCTGGCCCGGCGTGTGGCGCTCGGAGTGGCGCTCGGAGTGGCCGGACGCGTCCTGCCACAGCCTGCCCACCCTGGAGAGCGCGCTGCGGGAGGGCCATGTGGCCCTGTGGCCGCCGGGCACCCCGCTCGAAGCCGGCCTCGCCGGCATCGGCCCGGGCGGCCTCGCCATCCTGCCGCTCCCGGCGGACGGCCGGATGGTCGGCGTCTGCCTCGTCGGATGGGACGGCGAACACCGCTTCGGACCGGAGGAGCGCTCCCTGCTGACCGCGACCGCCGGTCTGGTCGGCCAGGCCCTGATGCGCGCCCACGCCCTGAACGCCGGGCACGAACTCGCCACGATGCTCCAGCGCAGCCTGCTGCCCCGCAAGCTCCCGGCACTGCCGGGCGGGGTGGCCGTCGCCCGGTACCTGCCCGCGACGGTCGGCCTTGAGGTGGGCGGCGACTGGTACGACGTCATCCCCCTCTCCGACGGGCACGTGGCCCTGGTCATCGGCGACGTACAGGGCCACAGCGCCGGAGCCGCCACGATCATGGGACAGATGCGCACGGCGATCCGGGCCTACGCGGTGGAGGGCCACCCGCCCGACGTCGTCGTGGCGCACGCCAACCGGCTGCTCGTCGGCATGGAGACCGACCTGTTCGCCACCTGCTGCTACGTCGACCTCGACATGGAGGAGGGCCTCGCCTGGATCGTCCGGGCCGGGCACCTGCCACCGCTGCTGCGGCTGCCCGAGGGCACCACCGAGGCGACGCAGGTCGAGGGCGGCCCCCCGCTGGGCGTCATGGCCGACGCCGAGTTCCCGCTGACCGAGGTCGGCCTCGCGCCCGGAACCCTCATCGCCCTGCTCACGGACGGCCTGGTGGAATCGTCGAGCCTGCCCCTGGAGGACGGGATGCGCGCCGTGTGCGAGACGCTCGCGGGCGCCGACCCGGCCGACCCGGGGCGGGTCGCCGACGAGCTCGTCGCGGGCACCCGCCGGCGCGACGACGACGTGGCGGTGCTCCTGATGCGCTACGACGGGATGCGGGTCCGCCCCATCCGCGCCCGGTGGGCGGTGTGGCGGCTGCCCGACGCCGTCATGCACGCCCGCCGCTTCACCGCGCGCACGCTGCGCGGCTGGGGCGTGGCGGAGGAGGTCGACATGGCCCTGCTGGCGGTGTCCGAGCTGGTCACGAACGCCATCGCGCACACCCAGGGGGAGGTGCGGCTCGATCTGACCCTGGCGGCCGACCGGCTGCGCATCGCCGTGAACGACGCCTCGCCCCGCGCCCCCGTCAAGGCCGCCAGCGTGGACTGGGAGGCGACCGGTGGCCGGGGGCTCCTGCTGGTCGAGGCGGTGTCCACGTCCTGGGGGTCCGTGCCGCTCAGCGGCGGCAAGCAGGTGTGGTGCGAGGTCGCCCTGTCGCCGCGCGAGGGGACCGGCGACGGGACGGGGGACGGCGACGGCGCCGGTGCCGGCCCCGGGCACCCGGCTCCGCGCCGCGCCCACGGAGGGAGGCGATCGAGGTGACCCGGACGTACCCGCGCCGCCGCCGGGCCGGGCCCGCCGTCCTGGTGGCGGCCGCGCTGGCCCTCACCTCCGGCCTCGCGGCCTGCGGCAAGGCCGCCGAGGTGCGCGAGCCCGGCACCCAGGTCGCCCGCGACGGCAGGGGGATCGGCCTGCTGCTGCCGGACAACACCAATCGCTTCGACGCGTTCGACCGGCCGCTGATCGAGAAGCGGATCGCCGAGCTGTGTCCCGAGTGCGACGTGGAGTTCGCCAGCGCGCAGCACGATGTGGCGACCCAGCAGCAGCAGGTCGACGCGATGATCACCAAGGGCGTCCGGGCGATGATCCTGGACGCCGTCGACTCCAGGTCGCTGCGCTCCTCGGTCGAGCGGGCCAGGGAGGCGGGCATCGAGATCGTCGCCTACGACCGGCTCGTGGAGGGCCCGATCTCCGCGTACGTCTCCTTCGACGGCGAGCGGGTGGGGCGGCTCCAGGGTCAGGCGCTGCTCCGGGCCCTCGGCGACAAGGCGCGCGGCGGCCAGATCGTGATGATGAACGGCGCCGCCACGGACCCCAATTCGGCCTGGTTCAAGAAGGGCGCGCTGTCCGCCCTGGAAGGCAAGGTCAGGATCGGGAAGGCGTACGACACCGCCGAATGGCGGCCGGTGAACGCCCACATCAACATGTCCGGGGCCATCGCCGCCCTCGGCGCCGACAGCATCGACGGCGTGTACTCCGCCAACGACGGCCTGGCCGCCGGCATCATCTCCGCGCTGAAGTCCGCCAAGATCCGGCCGCTGCCCCCGGTGACCGGGCAGGACGCGGAGCTCGCCGGCATCCAGCGGATCGTCGCGGGGGAGCAGTACATGAGCGTCTACAAGCCCTTCAAGCTGGAGGCGTACGCCGCCGCGGAGATGGCCGTCGCGCTGGTACGGGGAGAGCGGCCGGACGGCATCGCGACGGGCACGGTGGACAGCCCCACCACCCGGGACATCCCCTCCGTACTGCTCACGCCCATCTCCGTGACCGTCGGCAACATCAAGGAGACCGTAATCAAGGACGGTATGTACACAATTGATCAGATCTGCACCCCGAAGTTCGCGGCCGACTGCCGGCGGGCGGGACTGACTCCATAGGAGGCTCACATGTCCGCACCACCCCTGCTGGCGCTGAAGGGAATCTCCAAACGGTTCGGCGCGGTGCAGGCGCTCGCGGACATCGACCTGGAGATCCGCGCCGGTGAGGTCGTCGCGCTGGTGGGGGACAACGGCGCCGGCAAATCCACCCTCGTCAAGATCATCGCGGGCGTGGACCCCGCCGACCACGGAGTGATCGAGTGGCGCGGCCGGCCCGTCCACATCGCCCGGCCGCACGACGCCCAGGCCCTGGGCATCGCGACGGTGTATCAGGACCTGGCCCTGTGCGACAACCTCGATGTCGTCGGCAACCTCTTCCTCGGCCGGGAGATCCACCGGGTCGGCGTACTGGACGAGGTGGAGATGGAACGGCGCACCCTCGGCCTGCTCGACACCTTCTCCATCCGGATGCCCAGCGTGCGTGTCCCGGTCGCCTCCCTGTCCGGCGGGCAACGGCAGACCGTCGCGATCTCCCGCTCGCTGCTGGGCGAGCCACGGCTCGTCCTGCTCGACGAGCCCACCGCCGCGCTGGGCATCGAACAGACCGCCCAGGTCCTCGACCTCGTCGACCGGCTTCGCGAACGAGGGCTCGGCGTCCTGCTCATCAGCCACAACATGGGGGACGTCAAGGCCGTCGCGGACTGGATCGCCGTCCTCCGCCTCGGCCGGAACAACGGCTTCTTCGATGTGACGACGACCTCCCACGAGCAGATCATCTCCTCCATCACCGGGGCCACGGACAACGCCGTCACCCGGCGGGCGTCCCGCGAGTGGGAGGCGGACTGATGAGCGGCCCCAAAGGCAGGACCGGCAAGAGCGCCACCGCCGGCAAAGGCGTCACCGCCGGCAGGAGCGGCACCGCCGGGACGAAGGCACGCCGGGCGGAAGCCTTCAAGGACAGCCTCCGCAGCGGTGAACTCGGCTCCCTCCCCGTCCTGCTCAGCCTGGCGTCGATCTGGCTCATCTTCGTGATCCTCGACGAGAAGTTCCTCTCGCCGCGCAACCTGTCCAACCTGAGCGTGGACATCGTCGGCACCGGGCTGATCGCCGTCGGTGTCGTCTTCGTGCTGCTCGTGGGCGAGATCGACCTGTCGGTCGGGTCCGTGAGCGGCCTCGCGGCGGCCGCCTTCGCCGTCCTGAACGTCCATCACGGCATGGCGGAGGGCGCGGCCGTGCTGATCGCCGTGGTCATGGGCGCGGCGATCGGAGCCGTCCACGGATTCTTCTTCGCCAAGGCCGGGGTGCCCGCGTTCGTGGTGACCCTGGCCGGGCTGCTGGGCTGGAACGGCCTGATGCTGTACATCCTCGGGTCGAGCGGCACCATCAACCTCGACGACGAGGGCCTGGTCGCCATGCTCACCGGCTTCTACTTCCACGACGTGGCCGTCGCGTACGGCGTGGCGGCGCTCGGCACCGCCGGCTACTTCCTCGTCTCCTTCCGGGACGCCCGGCGGCGCGTCGCCGCCGGAGTGCCGTCCCGGACCCTGAGCCGGATCGCCGTACGCACCGGAGCCCTGGCCGTGGTCGTCTTCGCGGCCGCGTTCGTGCTCAACCGGTTCCAGGGGCTGCCGCTCGCGCTGCTGATCTTCATCGTCGTCCTCGTCGGCCTGGACCACGTCCTGCGCCGCACCACCTACGGGCGCATGATCTTCGCGATCGGCGGCGGCGTCGAGGCCGCCCGGCGCGCCGGGCTCGCGGTGCCGTGGGTGCGGATCTCGGTGTTCATGGTGTCGGGCACGATGGCCGCGGCCGGCGGGCTCTTCCTGGCCTCCCGGGTCACCTCGGCCAGCCAGGCCTCGGGCGGCGGCAACCTGCTGATGAACGCCATCGCCGCGGCGGTCATCGGCGGGACCAGCCTGTTCGGCGGGCGCGGCAGCGTCTGGTCCGCGCTGCTCGGCGTCCTGGTCATCCAGTCGATCGCCTCGGGCGTCGCCCTGCTGGGCATCCAGGCCGCCGTCCAGTTCATGATCACGGGCGGGGTGCTGCTCGTCGCCGTGGTCATCGACTCCCTGTCGCGGCGCGCCCAGAAGGCCCATGGCCGGATCTGAGACGCCGGCGGGGGGCCTGGGCATACCCGGTCGTCTTCGTGGGACTCGTAGCGTCTCGTCGTTCCGGAACCAGACGGAGGGAAAAGCCGTGAGCAGCGCCAAGCAAGAACGAGCGGAAGCCGCGAAGCTTCCCGACGACGACGTCATCGGAGTCCTGCTCCGCCAGCACGCGCTCATCCGGGACCTCTTCTCGGAGGTGAAGAGCGCCGAGGGCGGCCGGCCCAGGCAGGAGGCCTTCGACGCGCTGAGGGCACTGCTGGCGGTGCACGAGACCGCGGAGGAGATGATCCTGCGTCCTGTCGCCACCGGCACCGCCGGCGAGGCGGAGGCCGATGCCCGCAACCGGGAGGAGAAGGCGGCGAACCAGGTCCTCGCCGAACTGGAGCGGATGGACGTCTCCAGCTCCGAGTTCGACGACCTCCTCAGCCGGTTCGAGAAGGACGTCATCGAGCACGCGGAACACGAGGAGAAGGAAGAGTTCCCCTCCGTGCTCCGGGAGTGCCCCGAGGCGCAGCGCAAGCGGCTGGGCGGTCAGCTCCAGCTCGTCGAGAAGCTCGCCCCCACGCACCCCCACCCGCGCACGGCGGGTTCCCCCACCGCCCAGTGGGTGGTCGGGCCGTTCGCGTCCATGCTCGACCGCACCAGGGACGCGCTCAAGCACGTCACCAACCGTTGACCACACCAACCGTTGACCACTGTGAACGCTCTTGAATACCGTCCCGATGGCGTGAAGCGAGCTGCTTCACGCCATCGGCGACACGGGACGTCCACGGGACGCCGGGACGTCATCGGATCAGGCGCCGGCCGCCCAGCAGGAGCCCCAGGGCGACCATGCCGGCGCCCAGGGCGAGGTGCAGCCAGTTGTCGGCCGTGTTGACCGGTACGAAGTTGGCGGCGCTGTCGTGGTCGATGAACAGCCCGTACAGCCACAGCGCCAGGTAGATCAGGCCACCGACGAGCAGGAAGGTCCGGGCGGTGGAGGCGGCGCGTGCCATCGACAGGCCGGCCAGGCCGAACAGCAGGTGCACGAGGTTGTGCAGGATGGACACCTGGAACACGCCGAACAGCTTCGCCTCGGAGTCGTGCTCGGCGAACTCCATCGCGCCGTAGTCGGTGGTGATCCCGGGGATGAAGCCCAGGACGCCCACCAGCAGGAAGACGGCACCTACGAGCAGCGCTGCCTGCTGAACGGGGGTCCGGGGGGCCACAGGCGTACTACGCAGACCGTTCATGATCGGGCTTCCTTCGCATCGGGACGGCCTTCCGGGTCGCCCGAATCTGCATCTGAGTCGCGATTACCCCGGTTGGTGATGTTTATCCCACTTTTACATCCGGTGGCCGGAAAGCACCGGCCCTCGTTTGCCCGCGCCGCCGAAGGGCAGTCGGCACCCATGACGGACCTGTTGGGACGCACCCGCCGCGCCTACGCCGGAGCCCGCGGCCGCCCGCTGGCCGGATACCTCGCGGTCCTGGCCGGCTACGGCGCCTATGTGTCGGCATGGGCGGCAGCCGTCCGGCGTAGCGGAGCCGCGCTGCCGGACCGGGCGGAACCCTGGGACGTGGCGCTCACGGCGGTGGCGACGTTCCGCCTGAGCCGGCTGCTCACGAAGAGCACGGTCACCAGCCCGCTGCGGGCGCCGTTCACCACCTACGACGGTCACCAGGGGCCCGCCGAACTGAGCGAGAGGCCCAGGGGCGGGGACAGGAAGACGGTCGGGGAGCTCGTGACCTGCCCCTTCTGCATGAGCGTCTGGGTGGGCACGACGCTCACCGCGAGCCGGGTGCTGTGGCCGCGCGCGACCCGGACGGCGGTGGCCACCATGGCGACGGTGGCCGGGGCGGACGCGCTGCAACTCGCGTACACGCGCCTGACGGACAAGGTCACGAAGGACTGACCGGCCGGGTCACCCCCAGCCGTACGGGCCCGACGCCCCGTGAGAAGTGCGCCACCGGCTCGCCGGCCGGGGGAGTGAGGCCGGCGTGCGCGGTCAGGGTCTCGTGGAGGTCGAGGACCGCCGCCCGCGCCAGCGGCCAGGGCTCGTGCTCGACCGGCGTCTCCCACAGCACCCCCGCCTGCCGCGTGACGGACCGCCACCGCGAGGTCAGCCAGACGTCCTGCTCCGTCGCCTCCGCCACGGGATCGCCGACACGGACCGTCAGCCGGTACGACGGTGACGGCCCGACGCCGCGGCGCAGCCCCTTGTACCGGACCACGGCGCCCTCCGTCACCGCCTGAAGGTCCCCCAGGTGATACGGCGCGCCGATCACCCGCGCCGCGAGCATCAGGGGACTGCCCACCTCGATGGACAGGAACCACAGGCCGTCCCGGCCGCTCGGCAGGCGCACGTAGGTGCGCAAGTTGGTCTCCAGGAAGCGCGGGCCCGGCAGGGGAACGGCTCCGAACGCCTTCAGGGAGTCCATGACGAACGGCGTGAGCCCGACCCAGGCCCTGCCCTGAAAGAGGTCCGCCTCCAGACCGTCCGGCAGGAGCGCCTCGACCTCCTCCGGGGGATAGGCCCAGTGCACGAACGACTGGCTGAGCCACCTCGCGGTCAGCATGGGGACCGTGACCGGCTGCTCCGCCGAAACGGATGCCATGGTCAGTGCGTTCCCCCGCCCGGGCCGGGCATTCCCCTCCCCTGGCGCGCGAGCCGGCCGGCGGCGGCCGACAGCAGCAGGTCCAGGGCCGTGGGGTACGCGCTGTGCGGCATCCGGGCCACCAGGTGGCGGGCCGTGGCGGCGATGTGCGGATGGGACGCGGCGGGCAGGTCCGCGTACGTGGTCCGCCACACCTCCGCCTCCGCCTCCCGCGCCGCCCGGGGGAGCGCCGCGTTCGCCGCGTCCAGAGCGGCGAAGGCCAGGGTCTGGTCGACGAAGGCGTGGTAGAGCAGCACCGCCTCCCGGTCGGGGAACCCCGCCCCCCGCAGGATGCCGAGGATGGTCTCCACCGCCCGGATCTCGTGGACCCGCCCCGTCACCCGGCACGCGGCCAGCACCGCCGCCTGCGGATGGGAGAGGGCCCCGGCGTGCATGCGCAGCCCCAGGCTCCGGAGGTCCTCGAGCCACTCGCCGGTGGGGCGCCAGGCGGCCAGCGCCCGCCCGATGAGCTCGTCGGCGACGGCGAGCAGCAGGTTGTCGGTGCCGCGGAAGTACCGGTACAGGGCGCTGGGGTCGGCGCCCAGCGCCAGACCGAGACGGCGCACGGTGAGCGCGTCCGCGCCGTGCTCGCCGATGAGGCGCAGGGCGGTCTCCACGATCAGCTTCTCGGACAGGACGACGCCCTGCTTGGTCGGGCGGCGCCGACGCCGGGCCGGGCCCGGTACGACACGGTCGGTCATCGGCGTCCTTCCTCGCTCGTCGGTCGAGGGTCGCCGTACACCCGCGCTTATGTCAACGCCATTGACCTGTTCGCCGTGGCCCCGCTTCCATGGGCGCTCATGCGCACTCATCGCCACGCCGACCTGGTGTTCACCGGCGGCCCCGTCCTCACGCCCGCCGGCGACCGTCCCGCGACCGGCCTCGCCGTCGCCGTCACCGGCGACCGGATCAGCGCCGTCGGCGCCGCCCACGACGTGCACGGCCTCATCGGCCCGCGCACCGAGGTCGTCGACCTCGCCGGCCGCCTGCTGCTGCCCGGGTTCCAGGACGCCCACGTCCACCCCGTCCCCGCCGGCCTGGAGGCCGCCCAGTGCGACCTCACCGGTGCGACGACGGCTGACGACACCCTCGCGGCCGTGGCGGCCTACGCGACCGCCCACCCCGACCGGGAGTGGATCACCGGCGGCGGCTGGTCCATGGAGGCCTTCGACGGCGGCACGCCCACCAAGGACCTCCTCGACGCGATCGTCCCCGACCGCCCGGTCCACCTGCCCAACCGGGACCACCACGGCGCCTGGGTCAACAGCCGCGCCCTGGCCCTCGCCGGCGTCACCCGCGACACCCCCGACCCCGCCGACGGCCGGATCGAGCGCGACGCCTCCGGCGAACCCACCGGCATGCTCCAGGAAGGGGCCATGCGGCTCGTCGGGCGCCTCACCCCGCCGTCCACCGACGCCGACCGGCTGGCCGCCCTGCTGCACGCCCAGCGGACGCTGCACGCGCTGGGCGTCACCGCCTGGCAGGACGCCCTCGTCGGCACGTTCCTCGGCATGGACGACCCCTCCGGCGCCTACCTGGCGGCCGCCCGCGACGGCTCCCTCACCGCCCGCGTCTCCGGCGCCCTGTGGTGGGACCGCGAACGCGGCGCTGAGCAGATCCCCGGCCTCGTCGAACGGCGGGACGCCCTCGGCCACGGCCGGTTCCGCGCCGGAACCGTCAAGATCATGCTGGACGGCGTCGCCGAGAACGGGACCGCCGCCCTGCTCGACCCCTACCTGGACCGCTGCGGCTGTGCCACCGCCAACCGGGGCACCAGCTTCGTCGACCGGGACCGACTGCCCGACTACGTCACCGAGTTGGACGCCCGCGGGTTCCAGGTCCACTTCCACGCGCTCGGCGACCGCGCCGTACGCGACGCCCTGGACGCCGTCGAGGCCGCCCGCAGCGCGAACGGGCCCAGCGACACCCGGCCGCACCTCGCCCACCTCCAGGTCGTCCACCCCGACGACGTCCCCCGCTTCGCGCGGCTCGGCGCCACCGCCACGATCCAGCCGCTGTGGGCCGCGCACGAACCGCAGATGGACGACCTGACCATCCCGTTCCTCGGGCCCGAACGGGCCGCCCGCCAGTACCCGTTCGGCGGCCTGCTGCGCGCCGGGGCGAGGCTCGCGGCGGGCAGCGACTGGCCGGTCAGCAGCCCGGACCCGCTCGAAGGCGTCCACGTCGCCGTCAACCGCGTCCTGCCCGGGACGGCCGGGCCGGTCTTCCTGCCGGAGCAGCGCATCGGCCTGACCGCCGCCCTCACCGCGTACACCGCCGGCTCGGCCCACGTGAACCACCTCGACGACACCGGCAGCGTACGGACCGGGGCCCTGGCCGACCTGGTCGTCCTGGACCGCGACCCGTACGCCGGACCGCCGGAGGCCATCGCCGGCACCCGGGTCGCGCTCACCTACGTCGGCGGCGAGCGCGTCCACGCCGCCCCCGACGCCTGAGGAACGCGGGCTCAGCCCAGGTGCTTCAGCAGCTCGGCCGCGAGCGGGGCGGAGGAGGCCGGGTTCTGACCGGTGACCAGATTGCGGTCGACGACCACGTGCGGCGCCCACGGCTCGCCCTCCCGGAAATCGGCGCCGATCTCCACCAGGCGGTCCTGGAGCAGCCACTTGGCCTTGCCGGCGAGCCCCGCCTGGGTCTCCTCCGCGTTGGTGAAGCCGGTCAGCCGGTAGCCCGCGAAGGCGTTGGTGCCGTCCTCCCGGCGGGCGGCGAGCAGCGCGGCCGGGCCGTGGCAGACCACGCCGAGCGGCAGGCCCGTCTCCAGCGCGCGGGTCAGCAGGCGGCCGGAGGCGGCGTCGGCCGACAGGTCCTCCATCGGGCCGTGCCCGCCGGGGTAGAACACCGCGGCGTACTCGCCGAGGTCCACGTCCGCCACGGCCACCGGGCGCTGGAGCGCGGTGAGGGACGCGAGGGCGTTCGCGACCCGGTCGGCGCCGTCCTGGCCGCCGTTGACCTCCGGGGCGAGGCTCCCCCGGTCGACGGTCGGAACGACGCCGCCCGGGGTGGCCACCACGACCTCGTGGCCGGCCGCCGTGAACGCCTCGTACGGGGCGACGACCTCCTCGGCCCAGAAGCCGCTCGGGTGCTTGGTGCCGTCCGCCAGCGTCCAGTGGTCGGCGCCGGTCAGCACGAAAAGGATCTTCGACATGGTGTGTCTCCCTGGTGGGTGCGGTCGATGTCCCGACCGTAGGCCCGGACACCCATAGGGAGCCAATGGGGAATCCGATCGCCGGTATCGGCATTCCTATGCCTGAAAAGTGTGGATCACCCGCTTTCCTATGCCTGCCTCGCCGGGTGCGCCGCGATCGACGCGACCGGCGCCGTGTCGCTCAGGTGTCCCACCTGGTGGCGCGCCCGGTCCGCCGCGGCCGGGGTGCCGGAGATGGCCGCCGTCGTGGGGGCGGGCGGCGCCGCCTTGCCCCGGTCGTCGGGCGCGTTCGCCACCGACGACCAGGTGCGCAGCCGGTGGCTGACCGCGTCGTCCAGGCTCACCGGGGCGCCGCGCTGCTCGGCCAGCCGGCTGGCCTCCCGGCCGAGCGCCGCGATGTCGTCCCAGCGCAGCCGCAGTACCACGGACACCTCCGCGCCGCCGTCCGGAAGTCCTCGCATCGCCGGCTCGTCGCGCTCGCTCATCACCGCTCCTGTCGTTGCCGCAGAGACGTTTCACCGCACTAGTACGGAGCACCCGTGCAGCCCGTTCAGTTCGTCGCCGCGGCGGCCTGTCCCCCGAATGGGCGTGCGGCCACCCGCAGGTGCACGCTGGAGGGGTGACGGAGTGACCTGGAGGTGTGTGGGATGAAGACGATCGTCGGATGGCACGTGGACATCGAGTTCACCGAGGACGAGGTCGCGGGCAAGACCCGGGCGGCCTGCATGGTCCGGCTCCCGGACGGCACCGAGATGCGCGCCCACGGCCACGCCAAGCGGCACCCGGACGACATGGAACAGCAGCGCGTCGGCGAGGAGATCGCCGCGGCTCGCTGCCTGAACGAACTCTCACGAAATCTGATGAAGAAGGCCGGGGGTGAGATCGAGGAGGTGACGCACGTCCCGGCCCACCTGGCCATGTGAGCACGCGCGAGCCGGTTGAACGGACGGTCGCGGCAGGCAGCCTGCCGCGACCGTCCGGCATGTGGCGACCCGTCCGGCGAGTGGCGACCCGTCCGGCACGTGGCCGGGACGACCGGCGTGCGTGTGGCCGGGACGACCGGCGTGCGCGTGGCCGTGACAACCCGGCGTGCGCTGGGCCGGGATGAACCCTGCGTCAGGACGCCCGCGCCTCGCGCGTGCGTGACCGGTTCTCCTTCCGGATGGCCTCCAGGAGCTCCGGCTTCGACATCCGCGACCGGCCGGCGATGTCCAGTCGCCCGGCGAGCTCGTAGAGGTGCTGCTTGGACGCGTTCTCGTCGACGCCCTCACCGCTGCGGCCGCCCTGCTGCCGGGGCCGCGCCGCCAGCGGGTCCGACGGGCCCTTGCGGCCGCCCTCCTTGCGCTCCCAGTGGTCGCCGACCTTCTCGTGGGTGTGCTTCAGGGCGCTGTACGCCACCCGGTGGGCCCGCTCGCCCTCGCCGTACTCCTCGACGGCCGAGTCGTGCGCCTTGACCCACGTACGCTGCGCGCTCTTCGGCGAGCGCCGCAGAGTCGACGGCAACTCCTGCTCTCCTGGCACACTCCTCACCTCCGTCCGCTCCACCGTGCTCCACTCTCGGAACGAGTGTCCGCGCCGCGCCGGGACAAACGGCCGCGACGCCGGTCCGGCCGGGTGACACGGCGCCGGTCCGGACGGGTGACGCGGCGCCGCGTCCGCGCCGCGCCTGCCCGGCCACGGCGGGCCCCGCTGGCAGAGTCGGCCCCGTTAACTCCAAGCGCCCCGCCCATGGGGCTGCTGGGCCGGGCCCCCGGACGGGTCGGACATCGTCCGGGGGCCCCGGCTTGCCCGGAAGGTGTGCCTCTACGATGAGGGCCATGAGCCCCGGTCAGCGCCGACGCCGCGTACGCCCCCCGGCGTACCGCGGGGCGCTGCTGATCCTGGCCGTGCTCGCCGGGGTCCTCGCCATGCACGGGCTCGCCCCCGGCACCGCCGCCCCGGCCGCCTCCGGTCACGCCCACGCGCGGCCGGCCGCCCACGTGCCCGGCGACGCCTGTGACCACGTGGAGGAGGGGCGCGGCGGCGCGGGCCATGCCGAGCACGCCGACTCCACGTGCGCGGCCGGCGGGGTTCCCACCACGCCCGGCCACCCACCCCTGCTCGGCGGTCCCGTCTCCCCGGGCGCCGACGCCGGGCGTCTCGCCGCCCCGCGCGGGGCGAGGGCGACCGACCGCGCTCCGCCCGACCTGGCCGAGCTGCAACTCCTCCGCATATAGGGACGCCCGCGCGGCGCACCGCCCTCCCGGTCCGACGGTGAGGACCGGCGCCGTGCCCCGAGCCGTTCCCGATACGCACACGCGAGGAGTTCCACCACCATGACCGCACGACGTCCCTCCAGCCGTACCCGCACGGTCGCCGCCCCGGCCTTCGCCGTTGCCGCCGCGCTCGTCCTCGCCGCCTGCGGCACCGACGGCGGTGACGCCGGCCACACCGGCCACGGCAGCGCGCCCGCCGCCTCCCCGTCCGCCTCCGCGCCGGCCGAGCAGGGCGGCCACAACGCCGCCGACGTGGCGTTCGCCCAGGGGATGATCCCGCACCACCGCCAGGCCGTCGACATGGCCGACATGGCAGCGGAACGGGCATCGTCCAAGGAGGTCAAGGAGCTCGCGGCCGCCATCAAGAAGGCCCAGGACCCCGAGATCCGGACGCTGTCCGGATGGCTCACCTCCTGGGGTGAGCAGGTGCCCGGCGAGGACGCCTCCGCCGACCACTCCGGCCACGGCGACGGCACGGCCGGGATGATGACCGAGCAGGAGATGGACCAGCTCGAGAAGTCGTCCGGCAAGGCCTTCGACACGGCGTTCCTGAAGCTGATGATCAAGCACCACGAGGGCGCCGTCGCCATGGCGAAGACCGAGCAGGCCAAGGGTTCCTACCCGCCCGCCAAGAAGATGGCCGACGGCATCATCGCCTCCCAGTCCGCCGAGATCACCCGGATGAAGCAACTGCTCGGCACCGGCTGACCCCGGCGCGCGGCACACCTACCCGAGGCGCTCCAGCACCTCCCGGCAGGCCTCCCCGACACGTACGTCGCCCAGGTACGCGGCGATGCCGTGATGGTTGGCGCTGTCGTTGGTCACCAGCACGTCCGTGATCCGGTCGACCGGGGCGTACTCGGGGCGCAGGGTGTGGTCCAGGGCCACCAGGTCCCTCGGGTCCGAGGCGTTGAGCCAGGCGTGAACGCCCGGCGGCACCGCGGGCCGTGCGGCCAGGTGGCCCTGGACCTCCGCGACGGCCAGCGGGGAGCCGAGGGTCACCAGGAGCTCGGCCTCCCGCCCCGACTCGGCGAGCACCTCGTACGCGACGACGGAGCCGAGGCCGTGGCCGACGACGACCAGCGGGGTGTCGCCGGCCTTCCCGAGCTCCGTGGTGAGGGCGTCCCGGATGGCGTCCCGGGCTCCGCCGAAGAAGTACGCGTGGGTGTCCTTGAAGGTGTGCTTGACCAGGGTCCGGAGGAGGGCCCTGCGGGCCGCCACCGACTCGGCCATCGTGTCCGCCAGGTACGTCATGTCGCGCAGCCAGCCGCCGAGCGGGTCGCCCGGCTCCCCGGTCCACGGCCCCTCCGGCGCGGGGGATGCCGACTCGAACCAGGCCTCGCCCAGGGTGCGCGCGACGAACTCCTCGGGCGGCTCGTCCCGTACCGGCGCCGGCATCTCGTCCTCGGCGCCCTTGACGCTCTCGGGCCCGCCGTCCAGGGTGTCGGGCCCCGCGTCGGGCAGCGGGGTCCCGTGCCGCACGGGCGCCCAGTACGCCATCAGGGAGTCGTCGCCCAGGTCCCGGCCGAACAGCGCCTGGTCCCACCGCGACTTCAGCAGCTCCGCACGGACCTTGCTGCCGCTGCCGTGGACGTAGATCATCCTGGCGCCCATGGTTCCTCCCGCCCCCCATGAAGAAGCATGAAGAAGACGGTCACTGTCAGTTTATGCCGCCTTATGCCGCCGCGTGGGCCGGGGCCCGGTCGCGGCCGCCCGGGTGGCGGTGGCGCCAGAACCAGAAGACGCCGCAGGACACCAGCGCCCACGCGCCCAGCACCGCGAACGGGAACACGTGCTGGTGGCCGCCGAAGTAGACGGCCGTGTGCTGGGCGTTCACCGAGGCCCCGGGCGGCAGCCAGCGCCCGATGTGGCCGAGCGCGGACGGCAGCAGCGGCCACGAGACCGCGCCGCCCGACGACGGGTTGCCCAGCAGCACCATCAGGCCCCAGGTGGGCAGCATGGCCCACCGCCCCATCAGGGTGTTGAACATGGTGAAGACCATGCCGGACGCGAACATCGTCAGGGCCAGGATCAGCCAGGACTCCACGAACGGCAGGTCGACGGCGCCCAGCAGCCAGTCGACGGTCGCGGCGACGGCGAAGCCGCCGAGCAGCGCGTACGCCAGCGTGAAGGCGATCCGCTCGGCCGGGTTCAGCGCACGGGCGTGCACGCTGAGCTGGATCGCCCCGACGAAGCCGATGATCACGGCGGCGAGGGAGATGTAGAACAGCGCCAGCCCCCGTGGATCGCCCTTCTGCAACGGCTCGACGTCCCGCACCTCGACCGGCACGCCCGTCGCCCGGCCCACGGCCGCCCCCGCCTCGGCCAGCACCTGGGCCACGGAGGCACCCGACGCCCCGACCACGTCCAGCAGGACACCGGCGGCCCGCGGCCGGACGGTGAGCACCGCGAAGACCTCCTGCTCCTCCACCGCGCGGCGCGCCTCGGCCCCGGTGCCGTACCGGCGCAGCTCCAGCGAGGCGTGGAGCGCCCGCTCCATGCCCCCGACGAACCGCCGGCCCTCCGCCGTGTCCGTGGCGCCGACCACCGCCGTCGGGATGTGACGCGGCGTCGGATTGGCCATGGTGTACGTGTACGAGCCGGCGAACAGCGCGGCCGCCACGGCCAGGATCAGCACCAGCACGGTGGCCGGCAGGAAGGGCGACTCCCTGAACGCCGCCCAGGTGTCGGCCCGTGTCGGCGGGCGTCCGTGGGCGCCATGGGCGGCCCGGTCGTCCCCGGCGTCGTCATGCGTATCGGACATGCCGTCAGGCTAAGGCGAACAGATCGGACAAAAAGCCCGGAACGCGCGCGTGGCTCCTCTTCCCGGCCTGAACCGGCTTCGTCCGCGGCGGCAGTGGGGGTACCGTCGGGGTGGGCCGGACGGAGATCGCGGAGGGACCATGGCGGTGCTGCACACCGAGGACGCGTCCTGGCCCGGGCGGCCTTCCCGCCGCTCCCTGGTGTCCGAGGAGTCCCGGCGAGACGGCGTCGTCCACGTGTCGGGACAAATCTACCTGGACACGCTCACGGAGTGGGAGCGGATTCTGGCCGGTCTGTTCCAGCGCGAGGGGGACGTGCACATGGACCTGTCGGAGGTCACCTTCGTCGACGTCGCGGGTGCGACGGCGCTCGCCGGCAGGGCGCAGCGGCTGCCCCGGGACCGGCGGATCGTGATCCACCACCCGCCCGCCTCGCTGAGCCGAGTGCTGGAGCTGTTCTGGCCTGATCTGGTGGCGATCGAGGTGGTGAAGTGAACGACATGGGGGCGACGGCCGATCCGTTCACGCACCCAGCCCTGTTCTACGCGGACGAGGCCGGGTACCTGGCGGGAACCGTCCCGTTCGTCGAAGCGGGCCTCGCCGCCGGTGAGCCGGTCGCGGTGGCCGTCCCCGGCGAGAACCTCGCCCTGCTGCGCAAGGCGCTGGGCCAGGACGCCCGCCGCGTCCGGCTGCTGGACATGACGGAGGCGGGGCGCAACCCGGGGCGGATCATCCCGCGCGTGCTGCGCGGATTCGCCGACGCCCACCCCGGCCGCCGCGTACGGATCATCGGCGAACCGATCTGGCGGGGGCGCACGGCCGACGAATACCCCGCCTGCGCACAGCACGAGGCGCTGATCAACCACGCGTTCACCGGCCGCGCGGCCACCATCCTGTGCCCGTACGACACGTCCGGCCTGGACGCGGTGGCGCTGGCCGACGCCCGCGTCACCCACCCGGTGCTCATCGAGGACGGCGTCGAGCGGGCCAGCGACGCCTACGCACCCGACCGGGTCGTGGCCGGCTACAACCTGCCGCTGTCCGCCCCGCCCGGCGCCCGCGCCCTGCCCTACGACGCCGACCTGCTGCCTGACGCGCGTGGCTTCGCCCTGCGCCACGCGGACGCGCTCGGCCTGCCCCCGGACCGCCGCGACGACGTGGCCCTGGCCGTCTCGGAGCTGACCACCAACAGCGTCATCCACGGCGGCGGCACGGGCACCCTGCGGGTCTGGGCCGAGGCCGGCCACGTGGTGTGCGAGGTGCGCGACCGCGGCAGGCTGACCGACCCCCTCGCCGGCCGCCGCCCAGCCGCCCCCGGCCAACTCGGCGGCCGGGGCCTGCTGTTGGTCAACTACCTCGCCGATCTCGTACGCGTCCACACCGCGGACGACGGCACCACCATCCAGTGCCACTTCCGGCTGCACGCCTGAGTCCTGTGCCCAAGTCCTGTGCCCGGCGCGGGTCCTAGAGTGATCCGCATGAACTCCATATCGCTGGACGGCGTCACCATCCGCTACGACGACTCGGGGCCGCAGGACGGGCTGCCCGTCGTCCTCGTGCACGGACACCCCTTCAACCGCACCCTGTGGGCACCGCAGACGAAAGCGCTGGTGGCGGCCGGGTACCGCGTCATCGCACCGGACCTGCGCGGTTACGGGGACAGTGACGTCGTCCCCGGCGTGACCCCGCTGTCCCGCTTCGCCGACGACATCGCCGCCCTCCTCGACCACGTGGGCGTGCGGCGCGCCGTGATCGGCGGGGTGTCGATGGGCGGACAGATCGCCATGGAGTTCCACCTCCGCCGGCCCGAGCGCGTACGGGCCCTGGTACTGTCCGACACCTCCCCGGCCGCCGAGACCGAGGAGGGCAAGGCCTTCCGCAACAGCCTGGCCGACCGGCTGCTCGCCGAGGGCATGGACGGGTACACGGCCGAGGTCATCGACAAGATGATCGCCCCGTACAACGTCGCCGGGCAGCCGGACGTGGCCGCCCATGTGACGGGCATGATGCGCGCGACCGATCCCGAGGGCGCCGCGGCGGCCCTCCGCGGCCGGGCCGAACGCCCCGACTACCACGCGAGCCTCGCGTCCGCCGCCGTACCCGCGCTCGTCCTGGTCGGCGCCGACGACGTCTACACACCCGTCGCCGGCGCCGAGGCCCTGCACGCGCTGATCCCGCACTCCACGCTCGCCGTCGTCGAGGGCGCCGGACACCTGCCGGGCGTGGAGCGCCCCGAGCGGTTCAACGCCGAGCTGCTGCGGTTCCTCGACACCCTGTGAGGGCCCGCCCCGCCCTGACCGGTGGTCAGTAGGCGGGGGCCGAAGGGGCGGACGGCGAGCCGTAGTCGGGCGACTGCTCGGTGGTGGTCTCGCCGGGAGGAGGCTCCGTGGTCGTCGTGTCCTCCGTCTCCGGGCTCACCGGGGACTCGGGGGTCTCCGGGCTGGGGGAGGACGGTGGCTTGGGCACGGGCGACGACGGGGGCGGGGAGGTCGCGGTGTCGGTGGGGCTGATCGTCGGCGGCTCGGTCTCCCGGTCCCGGTCGGCGTTGGAGTCGCCCGGGTGGCGGGTCACCCACTCGCCGGTGCGGACGTCGACGATGATGAAGACCTTCACGACCTGGGTGGCCGGCTTGACGACGACCGTGTTCGACATGCTGTAGCCGGGCCATCGGTCGCCCACGGGGCGCGGCGCGGTCCTCGTGACGACCGGGTCGCCCAGCGGATTGCCGCAGGCGCACCGCACGCGCGGCGCACCACGGTTGTCGACGAGCACGGCCGTGCCGGCCTGGAGGACCGCCTGGTACGCCCGCGGGGCCCCGTCCCGGTAACCGTGGTTGGTGACCCACGTGTCGGCGCGCAGCCGCAGCGGGGTCAGCGACCGCAGGTAGTCGGGCACGGTGGGCGGCTGGATGCGCAGGGCCGTGGCGAAGGCGCGGTTCTTGGCCGGCTCGGCCGCCAGGTACTCGATCTGGCGCTCGACGTCGCAGCTCGCCACGTTCTTGGTGCCGCCGTAGAGGCCGCGCCGCGAACCGTCGTACTGCCGGACGGCGTTGTCGCCAGGGGGCGGCTGGGTCGTGGGCACCTGGACCGTGGGGGACGGCGAGTCGGCCGGGTCGCGCGCCGTGGAGTCGGTGAACGGGTCGGGGCCGGTGGCCGCGGCGTTCTGGAGGGAGATCGTGCCGCCCCCGCCGCCGCCCCCGCCGTCCCCGTCACCGCCGGGGCGGGTCAGGACGACGGCCACCACCACGGCCACGACGATCGCGGCCGCGGCCAGGGCGATACGGGGGACGGACCGCCACCACGGGCGGCCACCGCCACCCGTGTCACCCGGACCGCCGCCGGGGCCGCCACCCGGACCACCCGGGCCGCCCGGACCACCAGGACCACCGGGTCCGCCGGGGCCACCGGGCTCGCCCGGACCGGCCGGGCCGCTCGGGCCCTCGCCTCCCGGGCGCGTCGGGGGACCACCCTGAGGGTGCGTGGAGTGGCCCGAGATGGGCCCCGGGGGAGGACCGCTGGGGCGATCGGAGGGCGGTTGGGAAGTCACGTTTTTCCCTTTCTTCCGTATCCGCGCCCATTGTGTGTCCCGTAGGGGCGCGGACCGCAAACGCACCGCACCCGCCCAGTGACACACCGCCACCCTCCGCAGGCGAGCCTCCGGCCGCGCGCTTACCGTGGGCACCGTGAGCCGTCACGGACCCAGCACAGAGAGTCAGGCGCCGAGCGGAGCGCGCGGCGCCCTGCACGACTGGGGCGACGCCCTCGTCACCGTGCTCGCCGCGCTGGCCGCCATGGCCGTCATGGCCGCACTCGGCCTGTGGGCGGCGGGCGCCACCGCCCTGCCGGACGGCGCGTTCCCGCGCGTCGTCGCGGCCGTCGTCGTCATCGCCGCCGGCGGCGACGTGGACGTCTCCGGCGCCGCCGGAGGCCTCGCCGGAACGGACGCGGAACTCACCCTGATGCCGCTGTCCGTGACCCTCACCGGGGCACTCGTCGCCGGGAGCCTCTTCCTCCGGCCGCTGCGGCACCGCGCCGTCGCCTCCACCGGCGAACTCCTCGCCCGCGTCGCCCGAACGGCCGTCCTGTGGCTCGCCGCGCTCGCCGCCCTCACCGCCCTGGCCCGGCACACCTTCTCCATCGCGCCGCCCGGCTCGCCCGTCGACATCATCGGCGGCCTGCTGGACGCCACGCCCACCGTCGGCTTCCGCGCGAACGTCGGGCTCACCCTCCTGTTCGGCCTGATCTGGCTGCTCGGCGTCCTCGCCATGGCCCTGCTCGTCTCCCGCAAGGCCCCGCTCCCCGCCCGGCTGCTGCGCTATCAGGAACCCGTCCGCCCCGCCGCCTTCGCGATGCTGCTCCTGCTCCTGGCGTACGTCGCCGCCGGCCTCGTCGCGGGTCTGATCGTGGCGGCGACCCGCGGCCATGCCGCCGAGACGTTCGCCGTGATCCTGCTGGGCCTGCCGAACGTCGTCTGGCTCGCCCTGGGCCTCGGCATCGGCGCCTCCTGGGAGGGCAGGGTCGAGGGCCCGTTCGGGCTGCCGATGCCGCACGTCCTGGACCAGGCGCTGCGCGGCTCGAGGGACACCACACTGGACGTCACCGCACTCGCCCAGCACGACGGGCGGGCCTGGTGGCTCATCCCCGTCGCCGCCGTCCTGCTGCTGGCCGCCGCGGTCGCCATGGCGGTCCGCTCACCCGCCGGCACCAGGCTGTGGCAGTACGCCCTCCACCTGGGCGTCGCCTTCGCGCTCACCATGCTCGTCGTCACGCCCGTCACCCGGGTCGTCGCCCGGCTGGGCCTGTCGATCCTCGGCATCGTGGAGGTCGACGACCTCGGCGGCCAGGTGGCGCTGCGGCCCCATGTGTGGACCGCGGTCGGCCTCGCCCTGCTCTGGGGGCTGGTCGCCGGGGGCCTGGGCGGCCTGCTCGCCGCGCGGGTACGCCGCCCCGGGAAGGTCCCCGCGCCACCGGACGCGCCGTCACGGCCGTAACCCGTTCGGGCTCTCGCCGGCGTAACCCTCATCCTCACCTTGAGCGTCACAGCTCCCGGAACACCGGCAGCGCCCAGGCGGGCGGTGCGGGGGGCGGCCGTTGCGGGCCGCCGTCGCCCACCAGCGCCGCCCGCAGCTCGGCCACGAACTGCAGGCACGTCTCGTACCGCTCCTCCGGAGTCTTCGCCAGCGCCTTCGCCATGATGGCGTCCACGCCGGACGGCAGCTCCGGCCGCTCCCCGGTCAGCGGCGGCGGAGGATCGTACTGGTGCGCCCAGAGCAGCGCCATGTCGTCGTCCCGCCGGAACGGCGGCGCCCCCGCCAGCGTCTCGAACACCACGCAGCCCAGGCTGTACACGTCGCACCGGCCGTCCACCGGCCGCCCCGAGATCTGCTCCGGTGCCACGTAGTCGAGCGTCCCGACGAACTGGCCCACACTGGTGAACCCGGTCAGCGACAGGGACTTCTTCGTCAGGCCGAAGTCCGTGAGGTAGACGTGCTCCGGATGCTCGCTGTCGGTACCCGGCGCGACCAGGATGTTGCCGGGCTTGACGTCCCGGTGCACCAGGTCGTGCGCGTGCGCCGCGTCCAGCGCCGAGGCCACCTGCGCGGCGATCCGCCCCGCCTTGTCGGGCGGCAGGGGACCCTCCCGGTCCAGCAGCGCCCGCAGGTCCTGCCCGGCCACGTACCGCATGGCGATGTAGAGCACGCCCTCGGTCTCGCCCGCGTCGAACACCGGCACGATGTGCGGGTGGTCGATGGCGGCCGCCACCCGCGACTCGTGCGCGAACCGCTTGCGGAAGGTGTCGTTGCGCGCCAGCTCCGGGGCCAGCAGCTTCAGCGCCACCATCCGGTCCAGCCGCAGGTCCCGCGCCCGGTACACCACGGCCATGCCGCCGCGCCCGATCTCGCTCTCCACCCGGTAGTCCGCGATCCGCTTGCCGACCAGCCCGGACGGCCGCCCGGCGGGCAGGTCGTCGCGCGTGACGCGGTCGGTCATCGGCCGTCACCCGTCCGGTCCGGCGGACCGGCCTCGTCCTCGCCCGCCTCCACCAGCCGGGTCGGCTCCTCGCCCGCGTCGGGCACCGCCGCGTGGTCGACCACCTGCGTCGGCTCGTACCCCGCGGGCGGGCCGGAAGCCACGGGCGGCTCCTCGGCGGCGCCCGGGCGCGCTCCGGCAGCCGGCGGCGCACCGGACTCGGGGACGACGGCCGTCGCACCGGCGGCCGGGACGGCCTCCGGGACGGCTTCAGGGGCCGCTTCGGGGCCCGCCGCGCGGTCGGCCGAGCCGTCGGCCGGGGCGGCCGCCGACGGGCCGCCCGAGGTGGCGTACGTGCCCAGCCGCGCGCCGTCGCAGTACAGCCACCGCTCACGCCGCGTGTCGTACATCCACAGCGCCTCGCCGTCCACGACCAGGCCGATCCGCAGCCCCTGCGTCCGCCGCTGGAACGTCTCGCCGTCCAGGCGCCCCGCCGCCAGCTCCTCCGCCGCCCGCCGGTAGCGGCCCACCGCCTCCTCGGCCCGGGCGAGCAGCGGCCGGGGATCGGATGCCGTGCCCATCGGCTGCCCCGCGGCCGGGGGGTCCGGCGGTACGGAGACCAGCAGCCGCCCGTCCACCCAGGCGGACCAGCCGTTGGAACACAGCACCTGGCCCCAGTCGCCGACCCGGTCCAGCAACTGCACGGGCAGGAACGGGTCCAGCGGCACGGTCGGGCGGCCCGGATCGGGCGCCTCCCAGGCCGGCAGCCCCTCGGCGGGTACGACATGGCTGGGCCGGAAGCCGCCGGGAGAGCGGGCAGCGCCCGAGGAGGAGCCGGGGAAGACCATGAAGGGTGCCTACTTTCGCATGATCACCGGCTCGTGCCGGCGCAGCAGCCTCGCGACCACGAACCCGAGGACGACGGACAGCACCACGAGCATCCCCATGTCCAGCAGCCAGGTCGCCATCGTGTGCTCGAACAGCGGGTCCGCCGTCTTGCCGGTCGGCGACAGCCGCCGGATGTCGACCGTCGAGCCCATCGCCCCGAACGCCCACCGGGACGGGATGAGCCACGACAACTGCTCCAGGACGAGCGACCCGTGGATCTTCAGCAGGCCGCCGCAGAACACCACCTGGACGATCGCGAGGAGCACCAGGAGCGGCATGGTGACCTCCTCCTTGCGCACCAGCGCGGACACGAACAGGCCGAGCATCATCGCCGTGAACGACAGCAGCGCCACGGCCAGCGTGATCTCGATCAGCGGTGGCATCAGCACGCCCTTGCCGCCCGGGGCGTTCAGCGGGATGCCGATCAGCGCGACCAGCGTCAGCACGACGGCCTGTACGACCGTGATCAGGCCGAGCACCACCACCTTGGACATCAGATACGCCGATCTGGACAGGCCGACGGCTCTCTCCCGGCGGTAGATCGTGCGCTCCTTCACCAGCTCCCGCACCGCGTTGGCGGCGCCCGTCAGCACACCGCCGACGCACAGGATGAGCAGCACGTTCATCGTCGACTCGCGGCCGAATCCGCCCTCGGACAGCGCCCGGGCCATCGCGCCCATCACGAACGGCAGCGCGATCATGATGGCGATGAACGTCCGGTCGGCGCTCAGCGCGGCCGCGTACCGCCGTACGAGGGTCCGCAACTGGGCGCCCCAGCTCTGGGCCTTCGGTGGCGGGGCCGGCGGCGCGGCGGCCGCCTGGCCGTCCGGCAGCGGCGGCCGTTGCATGGCGCCCGCGATGTACTGCTGGTGCAGCCGGGAGGCGCGGTAGCCGCCCGCCCAGTCGCGGTCCCGGTCGTTCTCGAACGCCTCGAACGCCTCCGGCCACTGCGCGAAGCCGAAGAAGCCCAGGGCGTCCTCGGGGGGCCCGTAGTACGCGATCCGCCCGCCCGGCGCGAGCACCAGCAGCCGGTCGCAGACGTCCAGGCTGAGCACGCTGTGGGTGACGACGATGACCGTACGGCCGTCGTCGGCGAGCCCGCGCAGCATGTGCATCACCGACCGGTCCATCCCGGGGTCGAGGCCCGAGGTGGGCTCGTCCAGGAACAGCAGCGACGGCTTCGTCAGCAGCTCCAGCGCCACGCTGACCCGCTTGCGCTGCCCGCCGGACAGACTGTGGATCGGCTGGTCGGCACGCTGCCCGAGGCCCAGCTCCGCGATCACCTCGTCCACCCGGGCCTGCCGCTCGGCGCGGGCGGTGTCCTCGGGGAAGCGCAGCTCGGCGGCGTACGCGAGGGCGCGCCGCACGGTGAGCTGGAGGTGCAGGATGTCGTCCTGCGGTACGAGGCCGATACGGCGGCGCAGCTCGGCGTAGTCCCGGTACAGGTCACGCCCGTCGTACAGGACCGTGCCCCGGTCGGCCGGGCGCAGCCCGGTGAGCGCGTTGAGCAGCGTGGACTTGCCCGAACCGCTGGGCCCGACGACGCCGAGCAGGCACTTCTCCCCGACGGGGAAGGTCACCTCGTCGATGAGGGTCTTGCGGCCCCGGTCCACCGTGACCGCCAGGTCCTGTACGTCCAGCGACACCTCGCCGGTGTCGGTGAACTCCACGAGCTGGGCCCCGACCAGGCAGAACGCCGAGTGCCCGATGCCGACGATGTCGTCGGGCGTCACCCGCGCCCGGGTGACCGGCTGGCCGTTGAGGAACGTGCCGTTGTGGCTGCCGAGGTCGTGGATCCAGTACGTCCCGTCCGGCTGGGCGAGCAGTTCGGCGTGCCGGCGGGAGACCGTCAGGTCGTCGACGACCAGGTCGTTGTCGGGGCCGCGCCCGATGCGTACCGTCCGGGCCGGCAGCGGGCGCACGGAGGTCGGCTGCCGGAACGTTCCGGTGGCGGCGGGCATCGACACCGAGGACGGCCGCGGCGCGGGGGACGGGGCGGGGGACGCGGGCGGGGCCTGCTCCCAGGCCGGCGAGGGGGGTGCCTGCGACCAGGACGGCGAAGGGGGCGCCTGTTCCCAGGAGGGTGCCTGGCGTTCGGGCTCCGGAGGCGGGGCCGGCGGCGCGGCCTCCTCGGGCGCCGACAGCAGGGCGCAGGGCCCGTCCGCCGGATGCCCGAAGTGGATGACGCTGCCGGGGCCCACGCCCCAGACCTGGACGCGTCTGCCCTCGGCGAAGGTGCCGTTCGTACTGCCCTCGTCCTGTACGGTCCACCGTCCGCCCTCGGGGCGCAGCACCGCGTGGTGCCAGGAGATCCGGGCGTCCGCCAGCACAATGTCGCTCGCTGGGTCACGCCCGATGCGGTACTCCCGACTCGGACTCATCACGGTGGAGTCCCCGTCGATGTCGAGGACCAGCTCGGGCGCGGTGGGCACTTGTGGCCGCTCTCCCATAGGGGAATTTTATCTTTCCGGCCCGACATACGCCTGGGAAGTGCGAAATTCCGGGCCTGGCGCCGCCTCCGACCCCCTGCTCACCGGCCCGGTCGGCGGCGGTAGTCGGCCACGATGCGGACCACGGCGTTGAAGGTGCGCACGCTGTCGGCGGGCCTCGGCTGCCCCAGGGGGGTACCGAGCCGTTCACCCCGGTAGGTCTGGCGCGGGTTGGAGTAGCGGTTGATGCGCCGGCAGGGGCCGCCCGTCGCCCTGCGGCAGCTCGACTCGTACGCCTCCAGCGTCGACCACCTGCCCGACGGCGGGAAGTAGCCACGCGCGCTGTTCACCCCCCGGGGCGCGGTCACGTAGTCGTGCATGGCGCCGAGGTTGTGGGCGATCTCGTGGGCGAGGGAGTGGTGCGCGAGGGCCTTCTGCGCGACGACGCTGTAGCCGTGGCCGCTGGTCCGGGACGTCACGCGCCGGGGCCGGTTGGCGAGCCCGGCGGCGCCCTTGCTGCCGGTCACCACCGTGACCAGGTCGGCCCCCACGCTGTCCCGGAGGCGGGGCAGGTGGTCGGCCACGCCGTCGCCGCGCCGCGCGACCGCCTTCAGCAGGCCGGCCCCGGAACGGTCCAGCCGGGTGGGCACCGGGGCCCGCACGACGCCGAGCAGCCGGAGGCGGGCGTGGACGGCGCCGGCGGCGAACGCCTGGGAGGCGGAGGTGACGGCCTGCCGGATCCGGGCGCGCACGGTGCGCTCGCCGCCCGCCTCGCGGGCCGCCCGGACGGTGAAGCCGGCCAGGACGTCGATGGTGACGATCCGTTGCGCCTGGTGGGGGCGGGGCACGCGCATGCAGTGACGTTTCTTCTTCGTTGGGGCGCGGCACGTCCCGGCTGCCCCCTCCGCCTCGGGCGCGGGCGCGGCCACGGGCGGGGCGGAGGAGGCGGACGGCCGCTCCTGGGCGGGCGAGCAGCCGGTGGTGCTCAGCACCAGGGCCAGCGCGGCGGCCCCCAGTGAGGAATGGGCAAGGCGCATCTCCATCCTTTCGCAGAGCGGAACCCTCAAGGTGTCCTTGCGAGAAGGGTGGTGCCGCATGCGCGGCCCGGCGCCGATTCACCGGTTCGGCCGGGTCGGAAGGGCTACGGAGCCGGAGCCGTCGGAAGGGCTACGGGAGCCGGAGCCGCTTCTCCAGGAGCGTGACCGCGTACGTGTGGCCCGCGCCGCCGTCCTTGGCCGGCTGCTCGCCCACGGCCTCGTACCCCGCCGCCTCGTAGTAGGCGCGCAGCCGCGCGTTGCCGGCCAGGCAGTCGAGCCGGCACAGGCTCCGCCCGGCGGCGGCGACGCGCCGTTCCGCCTCGGCGAGCATCCGGCGTCCGGTGCCGGGCGGGCCGGTGCGGTGGTCGGTCATCAGCCGGTGGACGTAACCGGCCGTCGGGGGCTGCGGCCCCCAGGCGGCGGGGTCGTCCCACCACAGCTCCCAGGCCCCGGCCACCGGCCCGCCGGGGCCGAGCGTGGCGATCCAGACCTCGCCGTCGGCCAGGCGCGCCCGGAAGTGGTCCTCGCCGAGCTGCCCGGGCTTCCACTGGTCGATGCCCCGGGCGAGTAGCCGGCGCGCCGCCTCGTCACGCAGCCGGACCAGCTCAGCCAGGTCGCGCTCGTCCGCGCGCCGGAAGGACAGCGGCGGCTCCCCGGCCGGTTCGAGCAGGCGGGCGCGCAGGGCGGCGACCAGCTCGTCGTCGACGCCCAGCAGGCCCGTGGCGTAGTCCCGTACGGAACCGTGCCGTTCGGCCAGGGCGGCCAGGAACAGGCGCATCACGTCGGCGGGCGCGCGGCCGTAGCCGGGCCAGTCCGGGAGGCGGCCGGAATGGGCGGCCCGCCAGTCGGCGACCAGCCGCTCGGTGGCGAGCTCGGTGAGGGTGAAGTCCTCGACGATGTCGGTCTCGTCCACGCCCATCAGGGCCAGGACGAGCGCGGCCAGCAGACCGGTGCGGTCCTTGCCGGACGCGCAGTGGAAGACCACCGGGCCGTCCTCCGCCCCGGCGATCACCTCCAGGGCCCGGCGCAGTTCCTTGACGCCGTCGTGGGCCACTTCCATGTAGCGCTGGACGAGGTACGGGCCGGGCTCGACGTCCGGGCCGAGGCCGGCCTGGTTGTAGGGCCGGTGCTCGACGCTGAGATTGTGGTAGGCCAGCGAAGGATGGTCGGGGACGCGGCCGTTGGCCTCGATCTCCCAGGGGTAGCGCAGGTCGATGACGGTACGGACGCCCAGCGCGAGGAAGCGGTCCCAGTCCTCGCCCCTGTCCCCGTCCCCGTCCGCCAGCTTCGCCAGGGAGTCGGAGCGGAACAGCGCCCCCCACCGCACGCGCCGGCCGTCCTCCGTGGCGTACCCGCCGAGGTCCCGGAAGTTGTGCAGCCGCTCGAAATTCACATGTCTGTTCACAACGGGGCACTCTATGCGGGGACTTGCCGCAGCAGCAGGGCCGCCGCCTCCCGCGCCTCCCGCGCGGGCGCGGACGAGCCGGCGATGGCGGCGGTGGCCATGGCGCCCTCCGCGAGCAGCGCGACATGGGCCCCCGTCGAGGCGGGGGCGCCCGCCTCGGTCACCAGTTCGGTGAGGTACCGCCGGAACTCCTCCTTGTGCCGGCGCGCGGCCTCCGCGACCTCCGGCGAGGTGGCGCCCAGTTCCCCGAAGGAGTTGATGAACGCGCAGCCTCGGAAGCCCGGTTCCTCGAACCATCCTCGCAGCCAGTCGAAGACCGCGAGCACCCGCTCGCGCGGCGGGGCGTCCAGGGAGTCCACGTACGCGGCCAGGCTGTCGCGCCAGCGGGCGTCGCGGCGCAGCAGGTACGCCTCGACCAGGGCGCCCTTGGAGGGGAAGAGCTGGTACAGGCGCCGCAGGGTGACTCCGGACGCCGACCGGACGGCGTCCATGCCCACGGCCTGGATGCCCCGGCCGTAGAACAGCTCCTCGGCCGCGTCGAGCACCCGGGTCCTGGCCGCCTCGGTGTCCATGTCGCCACTCCCTTGCGTGAGAACCATCGTTCTCGTACGGTACTCGATCAGGTGAGAACGATCGTTCTCGCCCGAGAGGAGACCACTGTGCGCCCGCCCCTGCCGCCGTTCACCGAGGAGACCGCCCGCCTGAAGGTCCGGCTCGCCGAGGAGGCCTGGAACACCCGTGACCCCCGGAAGGTCGCCCTCGCCTACACCGAGGACTCCGAGTGGCGCAATCGCGATGTGTTCCTGCGCGGCCGGGACGAGATCGTCGCCTTCCTCACCGCCAAGTGGCAGCGCGAGCTCGACTACCGGCTCCGCAAGGAGCTGTGGGCCTTCACCGGCGACCGCATCGCCGTGCGCTTCGCGTACGAGTACCACGACGCCGCCGGGCAGTGGTTCCGCGCGTACGGCAACGAGAACTGGGAGTTCGACGAGCACGGCCTGATGCGCAAGCGCTACGCGAGCATCAACGACGTCCCCATCGCCGCCGCCTCGGCACGGATCGTCGTCTGATTCGCGGCGAACGCATCGGTCGTCAAGTCTTGGGAACGCGAGAAGTCGACCCCTGATGATCGGAAAGGCGGACCATGACCGACCCCCGCGAGCCCCAGGACCCCGTCACCCGTCACCCCCGGCCGGACTTCCCCGAGCAGGAACAGCCCCACCCGGGGTGGACCGGCCCGATGGACCCGCCGCCCGACCACGGCGAGGAGTCCTACCGGGGCAGCGGACAGCTCGTCGACCGCGTCGCGGTCATCACCGGCGGCGACTCCGGCATCGGGCGCGCGGTGAGCCTGGCGTACGCGCGCGAAGGCGCGGACATCCTCTTCACCCACCTTCCCGAGGAGGCCGACGAGGCACGCGAGACCGCGAGGCTCGTCGAGGAGTCCGGCCGCAAGGCCATCGCCATGGCGGCCGACAACCGCGACGAGGAGCAGTGCCGCGCCCTGATCCGGCGGGCCACCGACGAGTTCGGGCGGATCGACATCCTGGTGAACAACGCCGCCTTCCAGATGGCCCAGCCGGACGGCATCGAGGCGATCACGACCGAACAGTTCGACCGGGTGATGAAGACCAACCTGTACGGAATGTTCTGGCTGACCAAGATGGCGCTGCCGCACATCCCCCGGGGCGGCTGCGTCATCAACACCACCTCCGTACAGGCGTACAAGCCCAGCCCGCCGCTGCTCGACTACGCCATGACGAAGGCGGCCATCGTCAACTTCACCCACAGCCTGGCGCAGATGGTCGCCGATCGCGGCATCCGGGTGAACGCGGTCGCCCCCGGACCGGTCTGGACACCGCTCATCCCGGCGACGATGCCCGAGACGGCCGAGTTCGGGAAGCAGTCGCCGCTCGGGCGGCCCGCCCAGCCGGCGGAGATGGCGCCGGCGTACGTCTTCCTCGCCTCGTCCGGCGCGAGTTACATCACCGGAGAGATCGTCAACGCCACCGGCGGCACCCCGCTGCCGTGAGCCCCGCGGCCCGCGCGCGAGAGCTGTGGCACCGGGCAGGGTGGGAGGCGGCGGCGGTCGGCCGGTCCGTACGGCGCGCGCTGACCGGCCCCGGGCCGGAGCGGGACCTGGCCGTCCAGTCCATCAAGGCCGCCGGCGCCGCGATCCTCGCCTGGGCGGTGGCCGGCTGGTGGTGGCAGGCCCCGCTGGCGCTGATGGCGCCCTGGACGGCTGTCGCCCTCGTACAGAGCACCGTCTACCGCTCGGTGCGCACCGGCGTCCAGCAGGTCGTCCTCATCGCCACCGGCACCGTCCTGGCCGCCGCGGCCGCCGGGCTGACCGGCAACACCATGGCGGCGATGGCCGTCGTGCTGCCGGTCACCGCCCTGCTCGGCAACTACTCCCGCTTCGAGGACCAGGGTGTCTACGCCTCCACCACGGCGCTGTTCGTCCTGGTGTACGGCTCGTTCAGCGGCTTCGACATCGTGCACCGGCTGCTGGAGACGCTCCTCGGCGCGGTCATCGGCATCGGCGTCAACGCGCTGATCCTGCCGCCCGTCCACCTGCGCCACGCCCACGAGTCGCTGTGCCGGCTGCCCAGGGACGGCGCGGAGCTGCTGCGGGCGATGGCCGCCGAGATGGAGCGCGGCTACGACCGGCCTAAGGCCCAGGAGTGGCACGCGCGCGCCCGGCGGCTGCCGCAACTGCTCGCCGACCTCCGCAGGGCGCGGCTGTGGACCCGCGAGAGCCTCCGCCTCAACCCGGCCGGGCGCCGTATCCGCCGCCCGGTTCCCGAACTGCCCTCCACACAGTGGGACGCGGCCTGGGAGAGCGCCGCCGACCACCTCACGGCGCTCACCCGCATGCTCGCGGAGGCGGCGGGGGACCGCCCCCGGCTCAGGCCGCCGCCGGACACGGTCCTCGGGGACGTACCGCCGCTGCTGCACGCCCTCGCGGACGTGTGCGAGGCGGACTGCGCGGCGCTGGACGCACCGGCCGATGCGGGCGCGGGTACGGGCGGCCGGGACGGCGGTGTTCGCGACGAGGCCCTGGCGCGGGCCTGGGGGGCCCAGCGGCGCCTGAAGGCCCGGCTCACCGAGCAGGACGACGAGACCGCCACGTCGGTCGGGGGCCTGGCGGCCGAGCTCCAGCAGCTCCTGCACGACCTGGAGGAGGCCCGCGTCGCCCCGCGGGGCACATGAGCGTGAAGGCGGCCGTCACCCGGGGCCTTCGTCGGAGCGTTCGTCGTCCGAGCGTTCCTCGTGCCGGCGGGACATCTCCGGGGGCCACTTGCGGGTGTCCCGGGGCTCGACGTAGGGCTCCTCCGACTCCGGCATGCCGCCGCTGATGGCCCGCTGGCGCGCCAGCTCCGCGTCGAGCTCCAGCCCGAGCAGGATGGCCAGGTTCGACAGCCACAGCCAGATCAGGAAGGTGATGACACCGGCCAGGGTGCCGTAGGTCTTGTTGTACGAGCCGAAGTTCGCCACGTACAGCGCGAAACCGCCCGAGGCCAGCAGCCACAGCAGCACCGCCAGCACACTGCCCGGGCTCAGCCAGCGGAAGCCCTGGCCGTGGACGTTCGGCGCCCGCCAGAACAGCAGGGCGATCATCAGGATCACCAGGACGATCAGTACCGGCCACTTGGCGATGTTCCACACGGTGACCGCCTCGTCGCCGAGGCCGATGGCCTGGCCCGCGCGCTCCGCCAGCGGGCCGGTGAACACCACGATCACCGCGCTCACCAGGAGCAGCACCATCAGCACCAGGGTCAGGCCGACCCTCAGCGGGGTCAGCTTCCACACCGGACGCCCCTCGGGGAGGTCGTACACGGCGTTCGCGGTACGGATGAACCCGCCCACGTACCCGGACGCCGACCAGATCGCCGCCACCAGGCTGACCGCCGCGACCACGCCGCTCGCCCCCGGGCTGTCCTGGAGCTGGCGCACCGCGTCCCCGAGGATGTCCCGAACGGAGCCGGGCGCGAGCTGCTGGAGGTTGTCCAGGACGGCGCGTGTCGCCGAGTCGCCGATCATGCCCAGCACCGACACCATGACCAGCAGGGCCGGGAAGATCGACAGCACGCCGTAATAGGTCAGGGCGGCGGCTCGGTCGGGGAGCTCGTCGTCCATGAACTCCTTGCCGGTCCGCTTGAGTACCGCTCGCCAGGAGCCGGCGGACAGGTCGGTGGGCTCGTCCGGCGCCCGCCTGCCCTTCACCCCCGCCGCATTTTCCTTGTCGTCACCTGTGTGTGCCATACCGGCACGGGTTACCCGGGAGGCCTGGCTCAACCCGCCGCCGTAAGGTCGGGACAGCGACTGCGAGGAGGATCCGCCCATGCCCATCGCGACCGTCAACCCCGCCACCGGCGAGACGCTCAAGACCTTCGAGGAGCTCACGCCCGACGGGATCGAGCGGTGCCTGGCCGCCGCCGACGCGGCCTTCCGCCGGTACCGCACCACCACGTTCGCCGACCGGGCCCGCCTGCTCGAACGCGCGGCCGACCTGCTGGAGGCGGACCAGGAGGACATCGCCCGCACGATGACCACCGAAATGGGCAAGCCCCTCACGGCCGCCCGCGCGGAGGCGGCCAAGTGCGTGAAGGCCATGCGCTGGTACGCCGCCAACGCCGAGCGGCTCCTCGCCGACGAGCACCCGCCCGAGGCCGAGGTCCGGGACGCCGGCGCGGCGCACGCGCGCGTGCACTACCGCCCGCTCGGCCCCGTCCTGGCCGTCATGCCGTGGAACTTCCCCCTCTGGCAGGTCGTCCGGTTCGCCGCGCCCGCGCTCATGGCGGGCAACGTCGGGCTGCTCAAGCACGCGTCGAACGTCCCGCAGACCGCGCTCTACCTGGAGGATCTCTTCCGCCGGGCGGGCTACCCCGAGGGCGTCTTCCAGACGCTGCTGGTCGGCTCCCGCGCCGTCGAGGGCATCCTGCGCGACGACCGGGTTGCCGCCGCCACCCTCACCGGCAGCGAACCGGCGGGGCGCTCGGTCGCCGCCATCGCGGGCGACGAGGTCAAGAAGACCGTCCTGGAGCTCGGCGGCAGCGACCCGTTCGTGGTGATGCCGTCGGCGGACGTCGAGAAGGCCGCCCAGGTCGCCGTCACCGCCCGCGCCCAGAACAACGGCCAGTCCTGCATCGCCGCCAAGCGGTTCATCGTCCACGCGGACGTGTACGACGCCTTCGCCGAGCGCTTCACGGCCGGCATGGCGGCGCTCATCGTCGGCGACCCGATGGAGGAGTCCACCGACGTCGGGCCGCTCGCCAGCGAGGCCGGCCGGGACGGCCTGGCGGAGCTCGTCGACGACGCCGTACGCCAGGGCGCGACCGTGCTGTGCGGCGGCCGCCGCCCCGAGCGCCGTGACCCGCGCGGCTGGTTCTACGAGCCGACCGTCCTGGCCGGCATCACCCCCGCCATGCGCATCCACCAGGAGGAGACCTTCGGGCCGGTCGCCACGCTCTACCGGGTGGCGGACATCGACGAGGCGGTGAAGGTCGCCAACGACACCTACTTCGGGCTCAGCTCCAACGTCTGGACCCGCGACGACGCGGACGTCCAGCGGTTCGTCCGCGACCTGGAGGCGGGCGGCGTGTACGTCAACGGCATGACCGCCTCCCATCCCGCGCTGCCGTTCGGCGGGGTGAAGCGCTCCGGGTACGGGCGTGAGCTGTCCGGGCACGGCATCAAGGAGTTCTGCAACGCCACCACCGTCTGGCAGGCGGCCTCCTAGCCACGGCTACAGCGGCTGGACGACCTCGCCGGACGGGGGAGGGGGCGGCGGCGTACCGTCACCGAACGGGCGCCCGCCCAGCTCCTCGCGGTGGTGCGGGGCCCGCCAGCCGCGCAGGTCCGGGCCGCGCGGCACGATCCGCGTCGGATTAATGTCCTCGTGGACCATGTAGTAGTGCCGCTTTATGTGGTCGAAGTCCACCGTGTCGCCGAAGCCGGGCGTCTGGAACAGGTCCCGTGCGTACGCCCACAGCACCGGGTCCTCGGTGAGCTTGTTGCGGTTGCACTTGAAGTGACCGTGGTACACGGCGTCGAACCGGACCAGCGTGGTGAACAGCCGGACGTCCGCCTCCGTGATCGTGTCGCCCACCAGGTAGCGCTGCCCGGCCAGGTGCTCCGAGACCTGGTCCAGCCGGGCGAACAGCCGCGCGTACGCCGCGTCGTAGGCCTCCTGGCTCTTGGCGAACCCGGCCTTGTACACCCGGTTGTTGACGTCCTGGTAGATGCCCTCCATCCGCTCGTCGATCTCGTCCCGCAGCGCTTCCGGGTAGAGGTCGGGCGCGCCCTCGCGGTGCAGGGCCCGCCACTCGGTGTCCAGGTCCAGGGTGATGCGCTGGTAGTCGTTGGTCACCAGTCGGCCGCTCGGTACGTCGACGACCGCCGGGACGCTGATGCCGCCGTCGTACCCCTTCTCCCTGGCGTGGTACGCCTCGCTCAGGAACCGGATGCCGAGCACCGGGTCCCGGCCGTCCGGGTCGAGGGTGAAGCGCCAGCTCCGCTCGTCCTGGACCGGGTCGGCCACGGCGACGGACAGGGCCTCCTCCAGCCCCAGCAGCCGCCGCACCACCAGCGAGCGGCTCGCCCACGGGCAGGCCCGGCTGACCACGAGCCGGTACCGCCCGGCCTCGACCGGCCAGCCGTCCCGGCCGTCGGCGGTGATCCGGTCCGTGAAATGGCTCGCGGACCGCGTGAACTCGGCGGAATCGCGCACGATGCCTGCCCCTTCCGGCGACGAGGACGGACTCACGGCGCCCGGGTACCCGTCCCCGGCGGGGCTTCACTCGGGTTCCGGAGGCCCGCCGAGCGCCTCGTCGATGGCCGGCATCGGTTCGCCTCCGGGGCGCCACCTGCCGAGGAATGGGGCTTGCCGGGCGACGTCGACGAGCTCGACGCGCGCACCGATGCTGTCCACCCGGTGATAGACGAACGGCCGCCCATGGGGACAGCCGGAGAACTCCACCGGCAGGCCGGCCCCGGCCAGGCGCCGGGAACCCTGCCGGACATCGGTGGACCAGAACCCGATGTGATCGAACCTCGCTCCGGCCGACGCGTCCCACGGGCTGCCCGGCGAGCCTTCGATCAGTTCGATGAACGGCGGCCCGCCGGTGGTGAAGACGATGCGGAAATCCCACTCCCCGAGGCGGTCGGACAGCGGATCGCCCCACCCGACCCCGGCCGAGCGCTCGAAGTCCACCATCGCCCGTTCGAGGTCCGGCACGGCGAAGTACACATGGTAGAAGGCAGTCATCCACCCATGATCGAACACCCGCGCCGCGCGGATCGAACATTCGGCTGAGGACAGATCGAGCCGGAAGAGGTGGGCCCGGCAGCACCCAGGCAGCCACGGGACCCTGGATCCGGACACCCCGCGCGCCCCGCCATACCCGCGGCCCGCCGCACCACACGCCAACGGCTCCTCCCGCAAGATCGCCGATGTCCCGGGCGCGTACGGAGTCGCGCTCGACGCGGCGGGCAAGGCCTACGTCGCCAACTGGACGGACGGGCAGCTCATCGCCGTCGAACTGCCGGGCGGAGAGATGAGCACGGTCGTCACCGGCCTGGGGACGTGCGAGGGTCTCGCGCTGGACACCGTCAACGGCTGGATCTACGTCAGCAACCGTGAAGGCCAGTTGTGGCAGATCAGCCGGCGTGCCACCCAGGCCATGGGAGGCGTCGGCAAGGTCGTGCCCCAGGCGGCGTTTCCCGCCTAGTCGTCGGTGCGGGCGCGCAGCGCCGGGGGCCGGCCGCGGCGGCGGCGCGGGCCGGGGCGGAAGGCCAGCATGATCAGCCGCGATCCGGGGGCCGCCAGCGGCTGGGCCGCGCACATCGTCACCCATCCCGGGCCCAGCTCGGGATGGGACAGCGGCCGCTCGTCGCCGTCCAGGGGGCTGTACGCGCTCGCCGACTCGTAGAGGGGTTCCGCCACCGGGTCGGCCAGGACGTCCTGTTCGATCGCGCACAGGGTCTTGTCGGACGGGTCGGCGGCGAGCGCGACACGCAACTGGGGGAGCACCAGGGGCGCCCACGCCGTCTCCCAGTCCGTCAGGACGGTACGGGCCTCCGGCTCGACGGCCATCCACCGCATGGTGTTGGCGGGGACCCGGCGGTGCGGGAAGAGAGCCCCGAAGGGGGCGTTGTGGGCGAGCAGGTTCCAGGAGCGGTCGTTGATGTACGCCGGGTGCGAGATGCCGTCGAGGATCTCCTGCCACACGCCCGGGAGCTCCTCGCCGGAGCGGGAGTCCAGCGGGCGGGGCGGGTCCTGGCCCAGCGCGTACCGCCACAGCGCGATCCACTCCTGCTCGTTCATGCGGAACAGCTTCGCCACGTCCTGGAGGAGATCGACCGGCGGGTTGGGGTAACGGCCGGACTCCAGGCGGCCGTACGTGTCCGGGGCGCGGTGCAGGATCTGGTCGATCTGCGCCTGGGAGAGCCCCCGGGCCCGCCTGCCCTGCCGGGTGGGGCGCGACAGGCCGTGGCTCTCCGGCGTGATCGACGCCCGGCGCTCGCTGAGCAGCAGACGCAGTGCAACCTTGTCCATGACGTTTCTTCCCCGAGGGGGCGGCCGCCGGTTGTGCCGTGGCCGCCGTGGTGTGCCGTGGGCCGTTCCGGGAACATCCGGGACAGGTACCCGGAAGGGCCACACCGGTACGCTGGCCCGTTGTGCGTCAGCGATCAAGCATTCGCGTGGTGCGTACATGCGCACGGCGCACACACGCAGGCGTAAAACGGGGGCAAGGGCAATGGACCAGGACAATTCCGTGCGCGGTGATTCCGTGCCGCCCGCCGGCGCAGGCGGGCACGACGCTCTGTCGGCGGCCGCCAGGGCCCTGTACGCCGCGATCACCAGGGGCGAGCCGCTCGGCCCGGCGGACGGCGCCGCGCTGCGTGAGCTGCTGGAGTGGCGCCTGGTCGCCGTCGACCCCGACCGGCCCGAGGCGCCGATCGCCCTGGACCCGCAGGAGGCGGGCCGGCGCCGGCTCGACGAAGGGCTGCGCGAACTGGCCGCCCGGGCGGCCCGGATGGCGGCGGTACCCGACGTCGCCGACGAGCTCGCCCTGCACTTCGAGCGCGCCAAGTGGCGCTCCGGCGCGGGCAGCGAGTTCCTCGCCGGGCCCGAGCAGGTCGGCGCCCGGATCGGCGAGGCCGTCGGCCAGGCCGAGACCGAGCTGCTGACCGCCCAGCCGCTCGGCCCGCGCGGCGACGACGCCATGGAGGCCGCCCTCGCCCGCGACGCCCGCGCCCTGGCCCGTGGGGTGAGCGTGCGCACCCTGTACCGCGACGGGGAACGGGACGATCCGGCGACCCGCGACCGGGTGACCCGGCTGACCGCGCGGGGCGCCCAGTTCCGTACGCTCGCCGCCCCGTTCCAGAGCTGCGTCGTCGTCGACCGGCGCCAGGCGTTCATCCCCGACCACGTGGTCAACTCCAGCCCCACGCATGCCGCCTGGCACGTGATGGACCGCGCCCTGGTGGCATTCATCGCCGAAGGGTTCGAAGGCGCCTGGCGCCGCGCCGACATCTGGCACGGCGACCCCCGGCGGGCCGTCCCCGACGGCGGGGCAGGGCTGACGCACCGTCAGCGCGAGATCCTCATCGACACGGCGGCCGGTGTCGACCAGCGCATCACCGCCCGGCGCCTGAGCATCGGGCTGCGCACCCTGACCAAGGAGCTCGGGGTGCTGCGCGCCCGCTGGGGCGCCCCCACCCTGGCCGCGCTCTCCTACCAGTGGGCCCTGTCCGCCGAACGGCGGCGGATGACGGAGGAGACGGCCGCTCCGGAGGAGTGAGGGGGCGCGATCCGGCCTCCGGTGGACACGTGGTGGCTGAAGCTTTTTCACCGAAGAAGCATCAGAAGAAATCCCCGGAGGATTCCTGCATCCTGGACGAGTTGATCGGCACGCCTTCCGGGCGCTGGCGGTCCGCGAAACCGCTATTACGGGGGGCGTTGTCCGCGCCTCATGCCAGAAACGGGCAACGCAGGGCACGGGCAGCGTGTCCTGCCGGGCATCGCGTGGATACCGCAAGGTCGAGCCAGGGCCTTCCGGGCCGCCACACCGGATCATCGGTACGTCCCCCGTGATAGGGCGGGCCCTTGCGGCGAACCATGCAGCGACTCATGCGGCGCCCCTTGTGGCGACCTCAACCCACCTGCACGGACGGGGAGTTCACGGGGGCGGGTGCGGCGGCCGGCGGCGGGAGCAGTACTGTGCGCGGCACGCCGCACGTCGTGGCGGCGTACGACCACGTACCGGCACCCGTAACCGTACGGAGGAACCCCCCATGCCCCTGCCCACCGGACCGAGGCGGAACGCCGCCGCCGTCGTGACCGCCGCGCTCCTCGGCGCGGCCGGCACGGTGTTCGCCGCCGCTCCCGCCTGGGCCCACACCCCCTCCTGGTCCGTGACCTGCTCCGAGGTCCAGGTCGACCTCACGGGCTACCAGGACCAGGCCCCCAACGAGGTGACCGTCACCGTGGACGGCAAGGACCTGCTGCCCACCGAGAAGTTCGGCCGGGAGTTCCACAAGAAGCTGCCGCTGCCCGACCACGACAAGGAACTGACGGTCCGCCTGGTCGTCAAGGCCTCCGACGGCGACCAGTTCTCGCGCGACGAGACCAAGACCGCCCCGGTGTGCGAGAACTCCACGCCCACCCCGACGCCCACCCCCAGCACCACGCCGCCCACCAGCCCGCCCGCCACGCCCACCGCCACACCGAGTCAAACGCCGCCCACCGAGACGTCCCCGGCCCCGTCCGCCCCGCCCTCCGCCCCGGCCCCGTCCGCGCCCGCCCCCGGCGGCGGGGACCTCGCCGAGACCGGCTCGTCCGGCGCCACGCCCGTGATCGGCGGCGCGGCGGTGGCCGTCGTCCTGGCCGGCGGCGGCATCCTCTGGGCCGTCCGCAAACGCCGCGCCACCGGCAGCTAGCCGCTCTCAGGCGCTCTTCGGCGCCTCGCGCGTGCGGGTCCAGGTGAGCAGCTCCTCGGCCGGCCAGGTGTTGATCACCCGGCCGGCCGGTACGCCGCACTCCTCGGCCCGCGCGCAGCCAAGGATCTGCCAGTCGAGCTGACCCGGCGCGTGCGCGTCGGTGTCCACCGCGAAGAACACCCCCGCTGCCACGGCCTGCCGCAGCAGCCGCCGTGGCGGGTCCAGCCGCTCGGGGCGGCTGTTGATCTCCACCGCCGTTCCCGACTCGGCGCACGCGGCGAAGACCCGTTCCGCGTCGAACTGCGACTCCGGCCGCTTGCCGCCCACCAGCCGGCCCGTGCAGTGGCCGAGCACGTCCACCAGCGGATTCGTCACCGCCCGCACCATCCGCCGCGTCATGGCGGGCGCGTCCATCCGCAGCTTGGAGTGGACCGAGGCGACCACCAGATCCAGTCGGTCCAGCAGCTCCTCGTCCTGGTCGAGTGAGCCGTCCAGCAGGATGTCGCACTCGATGCCGGTCAGCAGCCGGAACGGCGCCCAGGTCTCGTTCAGCGCGGCCACCACGTCGAGCTGCTCCCGCAGCCGCTCCGCCGACAGGCCGCGGGCCACCGTCAGCCGGGGCGAATGGTCGGTCAGCACCGCCCACTCGTGGCCGAGTGCCGCCGCGGCCCGCCCCATGGCGTCGATCGGGCTGCCGCCGTCCGACCAGTCGGAGTGCAGGTGGCAGTCGCCGCGCAGCGCCGCCCGCAGCGCGGCACCCCGCTGCGGCGCGTCGCCCACCTCGCTCTCCAGCCGCTTCAGGTAGGCCGGTACGTCCCCGGCCAGCGCCTCCCGCACCACCTGCGCGGTCTTCGGCCCGACCCCCTTGAGCTGCTCCAGCGTCCCGGCCGCCGCCCGCTTCGCCGCCTCGCCCTCCCCGAGCGCCGACAGCGCCGCCGACGCGGTGCGGAACGCCTTCACCCGGTACGTCGGCGCCTGTGACCGCTCCAGCAGGAAGGCGATCCGGTCCAGTGCCTCGACGGGGTCCATGCGTTCCTCCTCGGCTAGCCGGGCCGTGACGACGGGCCGATCTCGCACCACACCGCCTTGCCCTCGCCGCGCGGCTCGACACCCCAGCGCAGCGCCAGCGCGTCCAGCAACAGCAGCCCCCGGCCCGACGTGGCCGCCTCACCGGGCGTACGGCGCCGGGGCCACGCGCTGGAACGGTCCTGCACCGTCAGCCGCACCCGCCGGACCGGTTCCGGCAGCACCTCCAGGGTCAGTACGGCGCCGCCCTCCGTGTGCAGGAGCACATTGCCCAGCAACTCGCCGGTCACCAGCTCGGCGTCGTCGGCGAAGCCGCGCATGTCCCAGTCCCGCAGTGCCCGCCGCACCACCGCCCGCGCCTCCGACAGGCCCTGCGGGTCCGCCTGGTGGATGTACTGGTGGATGCGTGGCGCCCGCGGCGTACCCGGGTCCGGGCTGCGCCGCAGCACCAGCAGCGCCACGTCGTCGCCCGCCCCCCACCGCTCCCAGAACCGCTGCGACAGGTGGTCGGCCAGCGCCTCCGCGCCCGGCGGCCCGCTGCTCACCGCCGCCTCCAGCGCGGCCATCCCCTCCCCGATGTCCGCGCCCGGCTGCTCGACCAGCCCGTCCGTGCACATCACCAGCGTCTCGCCGGGCACCAGGTCCAGCCGCGTCTCGGGGAACTCCTCGTCCCCGAAGACCGACGCCACGCCCAGGGGCAGGCCTCCCGGCAGCTTGGGCTGCCCCACGCGCCCGTCCGTGTGCCGGATCAGCAGCCCCAGGTGGCCGGCCCGCACCACGCGTACCGTGCCCGAGTCCAGGTCGACCTGCGCGTACGTACAGGTGGCGAACCGCTCCGTGTCCAGCTCGGCGAGGAACCGGGACGCCCGGGCCAGCACCGTCGAGGGGGCGTGGCCCTCGCCGGCGTACGCCCGCAGCGCGATGCGGAGCTGGCCCATGATGGCGGCGGCGTGCGTGTCGTGGCCCTGCACGTCGCCGACCACGACACCCACGCGCCCGCGGGGCAGCGGAATCACGTCGTACCAGTCGCCGCCGACCTGCCGGCCGCTCCACGCCGAGTGGTAGCGCACGGCGATCTCGCCGCCCTCGACGGCCGGGATGCGGCGGGGGAGCATCGTGGCCTGGAGGCCGGTGGCGAGCTCGCGCTCCTCGTCGAAGAGGATGGCGCGCTGGAGCGACTGGGCCACGATGGCGGCGAGGCCGAGGGAGAGGTTGCGCTCGTCGGCGCTGAAGGCGGTGCGCCCCTTGTAGAACAGCGCCATCCCGCCCAGCGTGCGGGCCTGGGCGACCAGCGGCAGATAGGCGGCCGCCCGGAACCGCAGCCGCCCGGCGAACGGGGCGAGCTCCGGATAGTCCTTGATCAGCTCCTGGAACGAGCTGCTGAACAGCGGGCGCCCGCTCAGCACCGTCTCCGCCAGCGGCATCCCCGGCTCCAGGCGTCGCATCCGCAAATGTTCCAGGACGTCCAGGGACTCGCCGCTGAGCGCGATGATGTTCAGCGAGCCGTTCTCCACCAGACCGAGCGCGAAGCCGTCCGCGCCGAGCCGGGCGAGGCCCCCGGGGCCGGTCAGCGCGGCGGTGACGTCGTCGACCGTCACCGCGCGGGAGAGCGCCTGCGTGGTGCGTTCCACCATGTTCGTCTGCCGCTGCCTGCGCTTCTCCAGCTCCATCACGAACGTGGAGTGGGTGATCTCGGAGGTGGCGTCCCGGACGATCCCGACGATCCGGTGGGCCCGTCCGTCCCGGTCGCGCAGGATGCGGGCCTGGACGTGCGTCCACTGGACCGACCCGTCGTCGAGCGGGATCTGGAAGCGCGCGGCGTACGAGGACCGGCCGCTGACCAGCGCCTCCTTGATCACGGCGTCCAGGCGGGCGCGCTCGTCCGGTTCGAGCCGGTGCACCAGGGAGGCGGGCCGGGAGTCGAACGTGCCGGGCGCGAGGCCGAACACGAGGAGCCCCGCCTCGTCGATGTCGATGGTGCCCGCGTCGAGATCCCAGTCGAAACTGCCCGTGCGGTTCATGGCGAGCCGCTCGGTGGGCCCGATCTCGCCGCTGTGTGCCCGGTTGTCCGTCATCCCCCTCATTGTCGAGCCCGCCAGGTGGGAACGCCAAGGCATCGGCACGTCCCGGTGCGCCGAGCGGGCGGCGCGCGGAGCCGTCGCGGCGGACGCAGAGCCGTCCCGGTGGGTTGACGCCTCAACCGGTCCTCCCTATCTTCCTGTTCGAAGTCCTGGTCAATGTCCGATATATCGAACGCTCTTGTCGAGCGATCATCGCGAACAACTGAAGAAATCCAGGAGCACACACATGGCATCCATACGGCCGAGGCTCGTCCTCGCGCTGGCGGCCCTGATGGTGGGCACGGTGATGGCCGCCCCCACCCGGGCCGATGCACCGCCCCCGGCCGACTACTCGCTCACGGTCAGTCCCGACCGGCCCGGCCCGGCGATCGACCCGACCATGTACGGCGTCTTCTTCGAGGACATCAACAACGCCGCCGACGGCGGCCTGTACGCCGAGCTCGTCCAGAACCGCTCCTTCGAATTCGGCCCCGCCGACAACCGGTCCTACACGCCGCTCACCGCCTGGCAGCAGACCGCCACCGGCGGCGCCACCGGCACCGTCCAGGTGGTCGACGACGCCGAGCGGCTGAACGAGCGCAACCGCGGTCACCTCCGCCTCGGCCTCGCCGGAACCGGCGGTACCGGCGCCCGCTTCGGGGTCGTCAACAGCGGCTACGGAGCCGGGATGGCCCTCCGGGAGGGCGCGCGGTACGACTTCTCCGTCTGGGCGCGCACCGACAACGGCGCCGGCACCCGCCTCACCGCCGAGCTGCGGGCCGCCGACGGCACCGTCCTGTCCGCGCCGCTCGGGATCACCGTGCGCGGCGACCGCTGGACCAAGTACACCGGCACGCTGATCCCCAAGGTGTCCACCACCGGCGGCCGCCTCGCCGTCACCGCGGCCGGCGGCGGCGCCGGCCCCAGCACCGTACGCCTCGACATGGTCTCGCTCGTCCCCCGCGACACCTACAAGGGGCGGCCGAACGGGCTGCGCAAGGACCTGGCCGAGAAGATCGCCGCCCTCAAGCCCGGCTTCCTCCGCTTCCCCGGCGGCTGCCTGGTCAACACCGGCAGCCACCAGGCGTACGAGGCCCCCACCTGGGAGCGCCGCCGCTCCTACCAGTGGAAGGACACGATCGGCCCCGTCGAGCAGCGGGCGGTCAACGCCAACTTCTGGGGCTACCACCAGAGTTACGGGCTCGGCTACTACGAGTACTTCCAGTTCGCCGAGGACATCGGGGCGATGCCGCTGCCCGTCGTCCCCGCCCTCGTCACCGGCTGCGGCGAGAACAAGGCCACCGACGACCCGGCGCTGCTGAAGCGGCACATCCAGGACACCCTCGACCTGATCGAGTTCGCCAACGGGCCCGTCACCTCCGAGTGGGGCCGCAAGCGGGCCGCCATGGGCCACCCCAAGCCCTTCGGCCTGACCCACCTGGGCGTGGGCAACGAGGAGAACCTGCCCGACCAGTTCTTCGCCCGCTTCACCGAGTTCCGCGAGGCCATCGAGGCGAAGTACCCGGACATCACCGTGATCAGCAACTCCGGACCCGACGACGCCGGAGGCGTCTTCGACCGCGCCTGGCAGCTCAACCGCGAGGCCGGCGTCGACATGGTCGACGAGCACTACTACAACAGCCCGCAGTGGTTCCTGGAGAACAACGACCGCTACGACTCCTACGACCGCCACGGCCCCAAGGTCTTCCTCGGCGAGTACGCCTCACGCGACAACCGGTTCTTCAACGCGCTGTCCGAAGCCGCCTACATGACCGGCCTGGAGCGCAACGCCGACGTCGTCAAGCTCGCCTCCTACGCGCCGCTCCTCGCCGACGTGCACCAGAACCAGTGGCGGCCCGACATGATCTGGTTCGACAACCACCGCTCCTGGGGCTCGACCAGCTACGAGGTCCAGAAACTGTTCATGAACAACACCGGCGACCGGGTCGTCCCCAGCCGGGCCTCGACCACGCCCGCCGTCTCCGGCCCCATCACCGGCGCGGTCGGCCTGTCCACCTGGGCGACGAGCGCCGCGTACGACGACGTGGAGGTCACCGCCGCGGACGGCACCACGCTCCTGAAGGACGACTTCTCGGCCGGTGACACGCGCTGGACCCGGGCCGCCGGACGCGGTAACTGGTCAGTCCAGGACGGTGCGTTCGTCCAGACCGACGCCGCCGCCGAGGACACCCTGGTGACGGCCGGCGACACCGGCTGGCACGACTACGACCTCCGCCTGAAGGCCACCAAGAAGTCCGGCCGCGAGGGCTTCCTCATCGCCTTCGGCGTGCGGGACACCGGCAACCACTACTGGTGGAACCTGGGCGGCTGGAACAACACCCGCTCCGCCGTCGAGAAGGCCGTGGACGGCGGCAAGGAGACGCTGACCGAGAACGGCACGACCATCGAGACGGGCCGTACGTACGACGTCCACGTACAGGTGCGCGGCCGTCAGGTCACGCTCCACCTCGACGGGAAGAAGTGGGGGAGCTTCACCGACGACAAGGCGGCCGAACCCTTCCGGCAGGTGGTGACCCGGGACGGCGGCGACCTCGTCGTCAAGGTCGTCAACGCCCAGGCCACACCCGCCCGTACCCGTATCGACCTCGGTACGGCGAAGGTCGCCCCGACCGCCCGGCTCACCACCCTCCAGGGCGCGCCGGACGCCGTGAACACCGCCGAGGCGCGACCCGTCCAGCCACGGGAGACGACTCTGCGCGGGGTCGGCGAGGAGTTCACGTACACCTTCCCGGCGCACTCCGTCACCTTCATGCGGATCAAGGCGGGATAGGGGCGCGGGGCACAGCCCTTTCACTGCCCTGGCCGGGAGGGCGTCCGCCCTCCCGGCCCTTCCATGACGGTCGTCGAAGCGCTTCGGCACACCACCTCACCGTTCTGGAGAGCCGAATGGTCACCCTCGCCGATGTCGCTCAGCATGCCGGAGTCTCCGCCGGCACGGTGAGCTACGTCCTCAGCGGCAAGCGGTCCATCTCCGCCTCCACCCGCGAACGTGTCCAGCGCAGCATCGAGCAGCTCGGCTACCACCCCAACGCCGGTGCCCGCGCGCTCGCGAGCAGCCGGTCCGACATCATCGCCCTGATGATCCCGCTCCGCACCGACATGTACGTACCGGTGATGATGGAGATCGCCATCGCCGTCGCCACCACCGCCCGCGCCCACGGTTACGACGTCCTGCTGCTGACCGGCGAGGAGGGCCACCGCCGCCGTACGCCGCATCGAGGGCAGCGCCCTCGCCGACGCGATGATCCTCATGGACGTGGAGCTCGACGACGACCGGCTGCCGCTGCGAGGGCAGCTACGCGGGCGTCGCCGCCACCCTCGCCCGCGTCCACGACGAACGTCCCGGCACCACCGCCTTCGTCGTCCAGAACGAGGCCGCAACCGACCCGCTGCTCGCCCTGCTCCGCCGGCAGCGCCGCGCGGTCCCCGAGGACGTCTCGGTGATGGCCATCTGCCCCGACCAGGTCGCCGCGCACGCCTCCGTACCGCTCACCTCCGTCGCCGTACCCGCCCAGAAGATGGGCCGGTACGCCGTCCAGCAGGTGGTCGCCAAGCTGGAGGGACGCGGCACCGACGAGGTCGTCCTGCTCGCGCCGGAGCTGACCGTACGCGACAGCACGGGCCCCGTCAGCGCGCGCTGAGCGGCAGGACGCGCTCCTCGCCCGCGACCAGGCCGAGCGGCCCCGCGACGGCGGGCGTGCCCAGCTCGACCCGCACCGTGCGCGACTGACGTCGCGGGGGTGAACGACATACGCGTCGGGCTGACCGGCACCGTACGGCCGGCGTCCCTCGCCTTCACCCCCTGAGGGCACGCGACCCGACCTGCGCCCGGCGGCCGGGCGGGGCACGCTTGAAGCGTGAAGAATCCCGAGGAGGCGGGCTCGGGCCTGCGGTCGCTGGGCGCCGCGCTGTCGGACGTGATGCGGCGGACGGGCGCCTCCGTCGGCATGGTGTACCTGCTGCCGCCGGGGGACAGCGCCCTGCGCCTGGCGCTGCTGAGCGGCGTCTCCCTGGAGTTCGCCGCCCCCTGGATGCGGGTCGGGCCCCGCGACCCCGTGCCGGTGGCCGACGCGGTGGCCGAGCGGCGCCTGGTGTGGATCGGGGACCGGGAGGAGATGGCCCGCCGCTACCCCCGGCCCGGGCTCGTCCTGCCGTACCCGTTCTCGCTGGCCGCCGCCCCGATCCCCGGCGACGGCGACGGGGCCGGCGACGGGGCCGGGGCCGGGGCCGGGGAAGGCGACGGCGGCGTCCGGGGCGGGCTGGTGCTGCTGTGGCCGGGGGACCATCCGCCGCGGCTCGCCGGGCACGAGGAGGACGCCGTCCGGGACGTCTGCGACCGGATGGCGCTGGTGCTGGAGCGGGCCGCCGGCCGCGGCACCCCCGTACTGCCGGACCCGGAGCCCCGGGTGGTACGGCCCGGCCGGCGTACCCCCGGCCCCATCGAGGCGACGGCGGCGGTGGAGTTCATCGGCCGCCTGCCCGGCGGGAGCTGCGCGCTGGACCTCAACGGGCGCATCACCTACCTGACCGACGCCGCCGCCGACCTCCTGGGCGCCGGGCCCGCCGAACTGACCGGGGCGCTCCCGTGGGAGGCGCTGTCCTGGATGGACGACCCCGCCGTGGAGGACCGGTACCGGGCCGCGGTCATCAGCCGCCGGACCACGTCGTTCACCGTCCTGCGCCCGCCCGACCACTGGCTGTGCTTCGAGCTGTACCCGGACGCCTCCGGCATCAGCGTCCGCATCACACCGGCCCCACCCGGACCGGAACCCGGCGCGGCCGCCACCGACCCCGAGCACACCGCGCACTCCCCGCTGCCCAGCCGGGCCACCGCCCTGTACCACCTGATGCACCTGGCCGCCACGCTCACCGAGGCCGTCGGCGTCCAGGACGTGGTCGACCAGGCCGCCGACCAGATCACCCCCGCCCTCGGCGCCCGATCCCTCGCCCTGCTCACCACCGAGGACGGCCGGCTGCGGGTCGTCGGCCACCGCGGCTACGCCGCCGCGACCCTGGCCCGCTTCGACCACGCGCCCCTGGCCTCCGACACCCCCGCCGCACGCGTCCTGACCACCGCGACCCCGCTCTTCTTCGGCAGCCGCCCCGAACTGGAGAGCGCCTACCCGTCCGCCATCGTCCTGGACGCCGCCGACGCCGCCTGGGCCTTCCTGCCGCTGATCGCCTCCGGCCGGCCGGTCGGCTCGCTGATCCTCGCCTACGACCGGCCGCGCACCTTCCACCCCGGCGAGCGCGCCATCCTCACCTCCCTCGCCGGGCTGATCGCCCAGGCCCTGGACCGCGCCCGGCTCTACGACAGCAAGCAGGAGCTCGCCCACCGCCTCCAGGCCGGCCTCCTCCCGCACACCCTGCCCCACATCCCGGGCCTGGAGGTCGCCGCCCGCTACCTCCCCGCCGGACACGGCATGGGCATCGGCGGCGACTTCTACGACCTGATCCGGCTCAGCGGCACGAGCGCCGCCGCGACGATCGGCGACGTCCAGGGCCACAACACCGAGGCGGCCGCCCTCATGGGCCAGGTACGGACAGCCGTCCACGCCAGCGCCGGCGCACCGCCCGGCGAAGTCCTCGCCCGCACCAACCGGCTGCTCACCGACCTCGACCCCGGCCTCTTCACGAGCTGCCTGTACGCGCACATCGACCTCAAGCACCACCGGGCGCTGCTCGCCACCGCCGGGCACCCTCCTCCCCTGGTGCGCCACCCGGACGGGCACACCGAGGCGCTCGACCTGCCTCCCGGCCTCCTCCTCGGCATCGACCCGGCCGCCGACTACCCCACGGCCGGGGTCACCCTGCCCATCGGCACCGTGCTGGTCCTCTACACCGACGGCCTCGTCGAGGCACCCGGAGTCGACATCGACGACGCGACCGCCGAACTCGCCGGGAAACTCGCCGAAGCCGGGGCCCAGGGGCTGGACGACCTCGCCGACACGCTCATCGGCCACGCCCACGGCTCGGCACCCCGCGACGACGACATCGCCCTGCTCCTCGTCCGTACGGTTCCGCCGGTGTAGGAACCGTCAGCGCGCCGAGAAACCGTGCACCGTCACCGACCGGTACGTCTCGCCCGGGCGCAGCACCGTCGAGGGGAAGGACGGCTGGTTCGGCGAGTCGGGGAAGGCTTGCGTCTCCAGGCACAGCCCGTCGCCCTGCCGGTAGGTGCGCCCCGACGGCCCGGCCAGCGTGCCGTCCAGGAAGTTCCCCGAGTAGAACTGCACGCCCGGCTCCGTCGTGGCGATCGTCATCGTGCGCCCCGAACCCGGGTCGCGCAGCGTCGCGACGGGCTGCGGACGGTCCGTGACGCCCTTGTCCAGCACCCAGTTGTGGTCGTACCCCTTGGCGAGGACCACCTGCGGGTGTGCCGTGCGGATGTCCTCGCCGATCGTCTTCCCGTGCCGGAAGTCGAACGGTGTGCCCGCCACCCGCGCCCGCTCGCCGGTCGGGATCAGGGTGGCGTCGGCGGGCGTGTACCGGGAGGCGGCGAGCCGCAGCTCATGGCCGAGGATGTCGCCGCCGCCCTCGCCGGCGAGGTTGTAGTACGTGTGGTTCGTCAGGTTGACCACCGTGGCCCGGTCGGTGGTCGCCGCGTAGTCGATCCGCCAGTCCCCGCGCGCGGTGAGGGTGTACGTCACCGTCACCCGCAGCGTGCCCGGGTACCCCATCTCGCCGTCCGCGCTCACGTACCGCAGCACCAGCCCGACCCCGGCGGCGCCGGTGAACGGCTCCACGTCCCACACGCGCTTGTCGAAGCCCTGGGCGCCGCCGTGCAGGCTGTTCGGCCCGTCGTTCACGGACAGCCGGTACTCCCTGCCGTCCAGGGTGAAGCGGCCGCCCGCGATGCGGTTGCCGTACCGGCCGATCAGCGCGCCGAAGTACGGCGACGACGACACGTAGGCGTCCAGGTCGTCGAAGCCCAGCGACACATTGGCGTACCGGCCGTGCCGGTCCGGTATCTCCAGGGACTGCACGATGCCGCCGTACGACAGCACCTTCATCCGCGTGCCGCCGTTCCGGAGCGTCCAGCGGTGCACCTCGGTGCCGTCGGCGAGCGTTCCGAAGAGCTCCTTCACCGGCTTGCTCCGACCGCCGTCCGAGGCGTACGACGGGGAGCCCGCCGCCACCGTGAGTCCCGTGGCGGCAGCCGCCGCCAGCACCGTCCGTCTGCTCGTTTCCATCCGAACTCCCAAAGGGTGAGGGTTACTTACCGGCCTTGCGCTTGTTCCAGACGTCGAACCCGACCGCCGCCAGCAGCACCAGGCCCTTGATGACCTGCTGGTAGTCCGTACCGATGCCGACCAGCGACATCCCGTTGTTCAGCACGCCCAGCACCAGGCCGCCGATCACGGCGCCCATCACGGTGCCGACCCCGCCGCTCATGGAGGCGCCGCCGATGAACGACGCGGCGATGGCCTCCAGTTCGAAGTTCAGCCCCGCCTGCGGGGTGCCCGCGTTCAGCCGCGCCGCGTACACGCAGCCCGCCAGCGCGGCCAGCACGCCCATGTTGACGAAGACGAGGAAGGTGACCCGCTTGTCCTTGACGCCCGACAGTTGCGCCGCCGCCTTGTTGCCGCCCAGCGCGTACACATGGCGCCCGATCACCGCGTTGCGCATCACATAGCCCAGACCGATGAGCAGCGCGCACATGATGAGCATCACCACCGGTACGCCGTGGAAGCTGGCCAGCGTCAGGGTGAACGCCACCACCGCGGCCGTGATGGCCGTGCACTTCAGCGCCCACAGGCCGAACGGCAGCACCTCCAGCTCGTGGGCGAGCTGCCGCCGCCGGTCGCGCCACTCGCGCAGCAGCAGGAAGACGACCGCGACGAGACCGAGCAGCAGGGTGGGGTTGTGGTACTGCGTGTAGGGGCCCATCTCGGGGATGAAGCCCTTGGCGATGTTCTGGAAGCCCTCGGGGAACGGGGCGATCGACTGGCCCTCCAGCACGATCTGCGTGAGCCCCCGGAAGAGCAGCATGCCGGCCAGCGTCACGATGAACGACGGGATGCCGACGTACGCGATGAAGAAGCCCTGCCAGGCGCCCGCGACCGCGCCGATCAGCAGCGACAGCACCAGGGCCAGTACCCACGGCATGTCGTGCTTGACCATCATCACCGCCGACATGGCGCCGACGAAGGCGACGACCGACCCGACGGACAGGTCGATGTGGCCGGCGATGATGACGATCATCATGCCCATGGCCAGGATGAGGATGTAGCCGTTCTGCTGGATCAGGTTGGAGACGTTGTTCGGCAGCAGCAGGGTGCCGTCGGTCCAGATCTGGAACAGCACGACGATGAACGCCAGGGCGATCAGCATGCCGTACTGCCGCATGTTGCCGCGCACCCCGTTCAGCAGCAGTGCCGCGGCCGACGGTTGCGGTGGCGCGTCCTTCGGCTGCGGACGCGGGGAAGTGGTCGTGGTGGTCATGACGGGGCCTCAGCTTCTGTTCATGGTCATCTGGCGCATCAGGACTTCCTGGCCGGCGTCGGCGCGGGCGACCTCACCGGTCAGCCGGCCCTCGGCCATCGTGTAGATCCGGTCGCACATCCCGAGCAGCTCCGGCAGTTCGGAGGAGATGAACAGCACGGCCTTGCCCTGCGCCGCGAGCCGGTCGATGACGGTGTAGATCTCGTACTTGGCGCCCACGTCGATCCCGCGCGTCGGCTCATCGAGGATCAGCACCTCCGGGTCGGCGTGGATCCACCTGCTGAGGACGACCTTCTGCTGGTTGCCGCCCGACAACCGGCCCACCTGCTCGAAGACCGTCGGCGCCTTGATGTTCATGGTGGTGCGGTACCGCTCGGCGACCCTGCGCTCGTGGTGCTCGTCGACGACGCCGCGCCGCCGCATCCCGGACAGCGAGGCCAGGGAGATGTTGCGGTTGATGTTGTCGATGAGGTTCAGGCCGTACGCCTTGCGGTCCTCGGTGACGTACGCGAGACCCGCCTCGATCGCCGCCGGCACGGTCTTCGTCACCACCTCGCGCCCGCCCACCTCGACCGTCCCGGCCACGTACTGGCCGTAGGAGCGCCCGAAGACGGACATCGCGAGCTCCGTGCGGCCCGCGCCCATGAGCCCGGCGATGCCGACGATCTCGCCGCGCCGCACGGTCAGCGAGACGTCGTCGACGACCGTGCGCTGGTGGTCGACCGGATGGCGGACGGTCCAGCCGCGCACGGCCAGCGCGACCTGTCCCGCGTCCTGGCCCTCGTACGGCGTACGGTCGGGGAAGCGCTGGTCGAGGTCGCGGCCGACCATGCCCCGGATGATCCGGTCCTCCGACAGCGTCGGCTCGTCGTCCGGCGTCTCCCGGACCGTCAGGGTCTCGATGGTCCGCCCGTCGCGGAGGATCGTCACCGCGTCGGTGATCCGCCGGATCTCGTTCAGCTTGTGCGAGATGATGATGCTCGCGATGCCCTGGTCACGCAGCTCCAGGATCAGATCGAGGAGCTTCGCGCTGTCCTCGTCGTTGAGCGCGGCCGTCGGCTCGTCCAGGATGAGCAGTTTCACCTCCTTGGCCAGCGCCTTGGCGATCTCCACCAACTGCTGCTTGCCCACACCGATGCCGGCGACCGGCGTCTGCGGCTTCTCGCGCAGCCCGACGCGCTTCATCAGCGCGCTCGCCCGGCGCAGCGTCTCGTTCCAGTCGATGACCCCGCGGGTGGCCCGCTCGTTGCCGAGGAAGATGTTCTCGGCGATCGACAGGTGGGGGACGAGCGCCAGCTCCTGGTGGATGATGACGATGCCGTGCCGCTCACTGGCCCGGATGTCCCTGAAGGCCACCGGTTCGCCCCCGAACCGGATCTCGCCGTCGTACGAACCGTGCGGATGGACCCCGCTGACCACCTTCATCAGCGTCGACTTGCCCGCGCCGTTCTCGCCGCAGATCGCGTGGATCTCCCCGGCCCGCACCGTCAGGTTCACCTCGGAGAGCGCCGTGACGCCGGGGAACGTCTTGGTGATCCCGCGCATCTCCAGTACGGGTGTCCCCGCCACGGGCCCCGTCACTTGAGCTGCCCCGCGGTGAAGTAGCCCTCGTCGACGAGGAGCTTGGTGTTCGACTTGTCGATGCTGACCGGGTCCAGCAGGAACGACGGAACGGTCTTCTTGCCGTTGTTGTAGTCGGTGGTGTTGTTCACCTGGACCTCGCGGCCGTTGAGGACGGCGTCGCCCATCTTCACCGCCTGCGCGGCGAGCTTGCGCGTGTCCTTGAACACGGTCTGCGTCTGCTCGCCCCGGATGATCGACTTCACCGAGGCCAGCTCCGCGTCCTGCCCGGTCACCACCGGCAGCGGCTGGCTCTTCGTCCCGTAACCGGCGCTTTTGAGGGCCGAGATGATGCCGATGGAGATGCCGTCGTACGGGGAGAGGACCGCGTCGACGCGCTGCTCGCCGTAGTTCTTGCTGATCAGGTCGTCCATCCGCTTCTGCGCGGTGCCGCCGTCCCAGCGCAGCGTGGTCGCCTGGTTCATCCGGGTCTGCTTGCTGCGCACGACGAGCCGGCCGCCGGCGATGTACGGCTGGAGCACCTTCATGGCGCCGTTCCAGAAGTACTTGGTGTTGTTGTCGTCCGGCGAGCCCGCGAACAGCTCGATGTTGTACGGCTTCCCGTCGGCGGTCGGCGGGCCGAGCTTCAGCGCGTCGACGATGTACTTCGCCTCCAGCTCGCCGACCCGCTCGTTGTCGAACGACGCGTAGTAGTCGACGTGCTCGCTGCCCATGATGAGCCGGTCGTACGCGATCACGGGGATGCCCGCGTCCTCCGCCCGCTGGAGCACCTCGGTGAGGGCCGAGCCGTCGATCGCCGCCACCACCAGTAGCTTGCGCCCCTTGGTGATCATGTTCTCGATCTGGGCGATCTGGTTTTCGACCTTGTCGTCGCCGTACTGGAGGTCGGTCTCGTACCCCGCCTTCCGGAACTGCTCCGCCATGTTCTGGCCGTCGGCTATCCACCGCTCGGAGGCCTTGGTGGGCATGGCGAGCCCGATGGTGCCGCCCTTGCCGCCGGACGGCTTGTAGCGGCTGCCACCCCTGGCCTCCTGGCCGCAGGCGGTGAGCGAGACGGTGAGCAGCGCGGCGAGCGACGCCGCCACGGCGGTTCTGCGGGACATGCTGCGGGAGATGCGCATGGTCATTCGCCTTCCGGGACGGTGACCGGGACGGGGAAACGGTGGAGTTCGCCCGGCAGCCGCGCGCCGAGCGGGGACATCCCGCCGTCCGCGCCGTGCCGGGCCAGCAGGTCGAGGACGAGCCGCCCCCGGCGCACCCGCTCGCGGGCGGTGGCGAGCGCGGTGTCGCGCAACTGCGCGCCGTACGGGTAGATGCCGGGGGAGCGGCTCAGTCCGAACTTCAGGTACAGCGGGGCGCCGCGCCGGATCAGCTCGGCCGCCTCGTACATCCGGATGTAGCCGCCGAGGTCGTCGGGTGCCTCGACGTACATGTCCATCGGTGCGCGGGCGGCCAGCCGGATCTCGGTGAGGTGGTCCAGGGTCAGGTCGGAGGGCACGTTGATGGAGTCCGCGCCGAGCCGCTCGTACACGGCGTACGAGGCCGGGTTGACCGGTCCGGTGAGCGCGGACAGCTTGAACGTGGTGCCGGCGGGCAGGTGCCCCGCCACGCGCAGCCGGTGCAGCGTCCACAGCACGCCTTCGTCGGCGACGAGCAGGCAGCGCACGCCGAGCGCGGTGGCGCGGCAGGCGTCCTCCACGCAGCCGGCGAGCGCGTCGTGGCCGCGGGCCCGCAGCCCGGCGCCGCCCGAGTCGGTGCGGGTGCCGGCTCCGATGTCCCAGGTGCCGCGCGGGCCGGTGAACAGGCACAGCTCGATGTCGCGTTCCGCGCAGGACTCCACCATCTCGGTGATCTCGGCGTCGGTGAGCATCCAGACACCGCTGCCCTGGCTGATCCGGTGGACGGGGACGTCGAGCCGGGAGCTCTCCTTGAGGACGACGGCCAGGGCCTCCGGGCCCTCCACGGACGGGATCTCGGTGCGCCAGGTGCCCCCGTCGGGGAACGTGTGCGGCGAGGCGTCGGCCGGGTCGGCGACGGGTGCCGGATGGCCGATGGCGGCCAGGGCGTCGGCGCCGGGACGGCGGGGTGCTGACGGGGCGGTCACAGGGCTCCTATGTTCGGTATCTCGGACGTGGTTCGTGGTGGTGGGTGTACGGCGGTACGGAGTGCGAGCAGGGCACCCCGTACCGCCGTACGGCCTGGGGAGCCGCCGTACACGCGCCGGGCGGCTGGGGCAGGGCACGTGCGGCAGCTCGCGGCCCGCGGGAGGGCGTGCGGAGCTTGCGGCCTGAGGGAGGGCTTCCGGCAGGTGGCTTTGGGCAGTGGCTTACGGCAGGTGTTTACGGCAGGGGGCACGGCGGCGGCCTACGGCCGCAGCAGCACCTTGCCGGTCTTCGGGTCGCCGCCGCCGACCAGCGCGACGGCGTCCGCGAACCGCTCCAGCGGGAACTCGTGCGTGATCAGCGGCGCCGGGTCGAGCAGCCCGAGCCCGAAGGCCCGCACCGCGTCCGACCAGGCCGACGACGGGGCGCCGAAGACGCTGCGGATCTCCAGTTGGCTGAGCGACAGGTGGACCGGGTCGATCCCGGCCGCGCCGGGCGTGAACATCCCGGTCAGCACCACCCGGCCGCCGCGCCGCGCCAGCAGGCAGGACGAGGCGGCCGTGGTCGGTGCCCCCGCCGTCTCGACCACCAGGTCGAACCGGCCGTGCAGCCCCTCCGCCTCGGCCGGGCCCACCGACTCGCCGGCGCCGAACCGCAGCGCCTGCTCGCCCCGCGCCGCCCGCGGATCGATCACCGTCAGCTCGGCGGGGGAGGAGGCGGCCAGCAGTTGCACGGCCAGCAGCCCCAGGGTGCCGGCACCCACCACGGCGACCCGCTCCCCCGGGCGCGGGCGCCCCGCCCGTACCGCCGCCGCGACCACGGCGGCCGGCTCCAGCAGGGCCGCGGCCCGCAGGTCGGCGTCGTCGTGCAGGGGGTGCAGCAGTCGCGCCGGCAGGGTGACGTGGTCGGCGAAGGCGCCCGGCTCGGTGAACCCGGTCTCCGCGTAACCCCCGGCGCACAGGCTCGTCTCGCCGCACCGGCACCGCTCGCACACCCCGCACGCCCGGAACCCCTCCGCGACCGTCTTGCGGCCCACGAGCGCCGGGTCGACGCCCGCGCCCACCGCCTCGACCGTCCCGGCCCACTCGTGGCCCGGGACGACCGGATACCGGACGTGCGCGGCGTCCCGGTGGCCGTCGTACACCTCGCGGTCGCTCATGCAGATCCCGGCCGCGGCGACCCGCACCAGGACCTCGCCGGGCCCCGGCTCGGGTACGTCCCGCTCGACCAGCCGGTGCGTTCCCGGCCGGTCGACGACCAGCGCGCGGCTGCGCGGCGGGAGGTTCGGGCGGCGTGGCGCGGTGTCCGGGCCGGGTGGCGGGCCGTCCAGGCCGGGCGGCGGCCCGTCCAGGCCGCGTGGCGCGCCGCTCACTTCGGCGCCCTCTTCTCCCAGCCCTCGGCCCACAGGTCGAACCGGGCCCGCTGCTGCGGGAACTCGGCCGCCGCGTCCACGTCCAGCTCGACGCCGAGACCCGGGGCGTGCGACACCTCGAAGCAGCCGGTGGCCGGGTCGACCTGGGGCGCGCCCTTGACGACCTTCTTGATCTCCGCGTCCGCGAAGTCGTTGAAGTGCTCCAGGATCTTGAAGTTCGGGGTGCAGGCCGCCAGTTGGAGCGAGGCGGCGGTGAGCACGGAGCCGCCCACGTTGTGCGGGGCGACCAGCATGTAGTGCGTCTCGGCGGTCGCCGCCAGCTTGCGGGTCTCCAGGATGCCGCCGATGTGCCCCAGGTCCGGCTGGATGATGTCGGCCGCCTGCGACTCGAACAGCTCCCGGAACTCGATCCGGTCGTGGATCCGCTCGCCGGTGGCCACCGGCAGGTCCACCTTCTCGGCGACCTTCGCCAGCGCCTTGAGGTTCTCCGGCGGCACCGGCTCCTCCAGCCAGGCCGGGGCGAACGGCGCCAGCTCCTTCGCCAGCCGTACCGCCGTGGCCGGGCTGAACCGCCCGTGCATCTCCAGCATCAGCTCGGCGTCCGGCCCGATCGCGTCCCGCACCGCCTCGATCAGCGACACCGCGTACCGGGTCTGCGCGGCGTCCAGCTCGAAATGGCCGGTACCGAACGGGTCGATCTTCAGTGCCCGGTAACCGCGCGCCATGACCTCCTTCGCCGCCTGGTGGTACGCCTCGGGGGTCCGCTCCGTGGTGTACCAGCCGTTCGCGTACGCCTTGACCTTGTCGGTCACCTTGCCGCCCAGCAACTGCCAGACCGGCACGCCCAGCGCCTTGCCCTTGATGTCCCAGCAGGCCATTTCGACGACCGCGATGCCCGACATCACGATCTCACCCGCCCGGCCGTAGTCGCCGTACTTCATCCGGCGTACGAGATCCTCCACCGCGAAGGGGTCGGACCCGGCGATGTGATTGGCCTCGGCCTCCTTGAGGTAACCGATCAGCGCGTCCGTATGGCCCAGCATGCGCGTCTCGCCGACACCGGTGAGCCCTTCGTCGGTGTGGACGAGCACATAGGTGAGATTGCGCCAGGGGGTCCCGACGACATGAGTGCTGATTCCCGTGATGCGCACCGCAGTTGCCCTCTCGAGCTCGTTCGATATTTCGTCACACGTTCGAAATCTTGGCGTGACCGTAATCAGCCACTCGGAGGGTGTCAATGGTTGGTGCAGGGTCTGTTTGCCGACCGGAGCCTGTGCGCCGTCCGCATGGCCATTGCCCGGCGAAGTGGGCTGCGGTTAGCCTGTGTTCGTCATACCGGTCAAGGGCCGGAGTTTCGAACGAAGGGGTGGGTGGACGGTATGGGACGTCTCGTTCCCGCTGTGACCAGGGCGCTCGACATCCTGGAGCTGTTCCTGGAGGGCGACGGCACCCTCTCGGCACCGGAGGTCACCCGCAAGCTCCAGTTGCCCCGCACCACCGTGCACGAACTGCTCACCACCCTCGCCGCCCGCTCCTACCTGGTCCCGCTCCCCGAGCAGCCCGGCCGCTACCGCCTCGGCGTACGCACCTACCAGCTCGGCAGCCGGTACGCCGAGCAGCTCGACCTCGCCGCCGAGGGCCAGCGGGTCGCCCGGGAGGTCGCCGAGACCTGCGACGAGACCGTCCATGTCGCCATCCTGGAGGACACCGACGTCATCTACATCGCCAAGGTCGACTCCACCCACGCGGTCCGCATGGTCTCAGCCGCCGGCCGCCGGCTCCCCGCCCACTGCACCTCCGTCGGCAAGATGCTCCTCGCCTCCCTGCCGCAGGCCGAGCTGGACGCCCGGATCGAGGGGCGCGAACTGGCCGCGATGACCTCCAACAGCATCACCGACCCCGACGAGCTGCGGGCCGAACTCGCCGCGATCCGCGAGCGCGGCATCGCTTCCGAGCACCAGGAGTCCAACCCGGACGTGAGCTGTGTCGCCGCCCCCGTGCGCGACGGCGCCGGCCGGGTCGTCGCCGCCCTGTCCATCTCCGTCCCCATGATCCGGTGGAACGAGGAGCGGGAGGCCGAGCTCGCCGAGCTCGCCGCCAAGGGCGCCGACGACCTTTCCGTGAGCCTCGGCCACCGGGGCGGAGTCCGGTGACGACACGTCGGGCCGTGGAGATCGCCGTGCGGGAGTACGCCGAGCTGGGCGAAGGCCCCACCTGGGACGCGGCCGCCCAGCGCCTGCTCTGGGTCGACATCCTCGGCTCCCGCGTCCACACCTACGCCCCGGAGAGCGGCCGCCGGACCCTCACGGCCACCGAGCAGCACGTCGGCGCCGCCAAGCCACGGGCGGGCGGCGGACTCGTGGTCAACCTCAGGGACGGTGTCGGACTCTACGACGAGGGCGGGGCCGGGGGTGCGGGTGACGACGGGGGCGGCGCGGCCTTCCGCTGGCTGGTCCACGACCCCGTCCCCGGGCGGCGCGGCAACGACGCGGCCGTCGCCCCTGACGGGGCGCTGTGGGCGGGCACGATGCGCTACGACGAGGCGGCCGGCGGCGGCACCCTCACCCGGATCGCCCCCGACGGGACCGCCACCACCGTCTTCCCCGCCGTCGCCGTCAGCAACGGCACCGGCTGGAGCCCCGACGGCACCTTGATGTACTACATCGACAGCCCCACCCGCCGTATCGACGTGTGCCGCGTGACCGACGGCGGCGAACACGTCACCGACCGGCGGCCGTTGGCCACCGTCGAGCGCGGCGCGGGCTTCCCCGACGGCCTCACCGTCGATGCCGACGGCTGCGTCTGGGTCGCCCTCTGGGACGGCGCCGCGATCCGCCGGTACACGCCGGACGGCACCCTGGACAGGGTCGTCGACCTGCCCGTGCGCCGCCCCACCGCGTGCGCCTTCGGCGGCCCGGGGCTGCGGGACCTCTACATCACCACCGCCCGCACGGGCCTGGCCCGCCCCGAGCCGCTCGCCGGTTCGCTGCTGGTGCTGCCGGACGCGGGACACGGCCTGGAGGGCACGCCGTTCAGGGGCTGACACACGGTGGCAAGCGCTTGCTACGATCGCGCCCTCGCCTCGGCCTCGGGGGGCCCGGCCGAGCACACCACACCACCGACGCAGGGCGCGACGACGCGCAGGGAGAGGCCGCCGTGGGGACACCCTCCGACGACGACGCCACGGAGTTCCACGACTTCTTCGAGCGTCACTACGCCGAACTGGCCCGCCTCGCCCACCTGCTGACCGGTGAGGCCGACGCCGCCGACGACCTCGCCGCCGACGCCCTGCTCGCCCTCTGGCACCGCTGGGACCGCGTCCGCGCCGCCGAACACCCCGCCGCCTACGCCCGGGGCGTCGTCGCCAACCTCGCTCGCAGCCGCGTCCGCAGCGCCGTACGCGAACGCCGCCGCATCGCCCTGTTCTGGTCCCAGCACCCCCCGCACACCGACGGCCCGGACATACCGTCCGTCGTGGACGTCCAGGGCGCCCTGCGCACCCTGCCGTTCCGCAAGCGCGCCTGCGTCGTGCTGCGCCACGCCTTCGACCTGTCCGAACGGGACACCGCCCTCTCCCTGGGGATCTCGGTCGGTACGGTGAAGAGCCAGACGTCCAAGGGCATGGCCCAGCTCGAACGGCTCCTCGGCAACCGGGCTGCGACGCACCTCGTGGGGGAGACATGGACGAGCTGAAGCGCCAACTGCGGGAAGCGGCCGGGGCGCATCACCCGGACCGCGCCCGCATCCACGCGCGCGTGGAGCGCGGCATGGCGGCCACCCGGGCCACCCGGGGCGGCGCCCGCCACCGGCCGTCGGCGCGCACGTCCTCGGCTGCGCGCCCGTCCTGGGCCAGGGTCGCGGGTGCCACCGCCGCCGTCGCGGCCGTGCTGGCCGCCGGGGGCCACACGGCGGCCACCGTCCTGGGAAGCGACCGGCCGGACCGGAGCGTCACCGCACAGCCCGCCGCCCCCCTCCGTGCCGACGGGACCGTCGACCCGCACAGCAACCGCTTCTGGGCCCAGAGCAACCTCACCCTGACAGCTCCCCGGCCCCTGACCACCCTCACCGTCGACCTACGGGTCGCCCAGACCGGCGGCGTCGCGAGCACCGGCCACTGGCGCACCCTGCCCGCCGACGACTTCACCGTCTCCGTACGCGAGGACGAGGCCGGCGCCCTCCACTACACCTGGACGCTGAAACCCGGCCGCACCGCACCGGCGGGCCGCCACGTCTTCGCGGGCCAGTACAACCACGCCGAGGGCGCCCGCGCCGCCGACCGGGACCGCTACACCGTCACCGCCACCGACAGCGGAGGCGAACGGACCTCGCTGCGCGGCGACTTCGCGCGGTGACCGCGCCGTCCGCGCCCAGGAACTCACCGGCCGGCGGCAACCCTTCCGGTGGTGGCGGCGACCAGCAGGTGCAAGGTCTCACCCCCACACGAAGGAAACGGGACACATGAGTCAACGAGCCGCCGCACGGCCCGCACGTCCTGGACGGGCCCACCGCTCCACCCGGCGTACCGGCCGCCGCGCCATCGCCGCGCTCACCGGCGCGGTCGCCCTGACCGGAGCCGCCATAACCGCCGGCGTCACCCTCACCACCGCCGGTGCCGCGGCCGCCTGGCCGGCCCCCAACGGCAGCAAGCCCGTCCCGGCGACCATCTCGGTCCCCGCCGGCAGCCCGTACGACGGTGGCATGAAGCGGCACTACGGCACCGGAGACCTGGGCGACGGCGGACAGGACGAGGGCCAGGCCCCGCTGTTCAAGCTCGCGGACGGCGCCGTCCTGAAGAACGTCGTCCTCGGCTCCCCGGCCGCCGACGGCGTCCACTGCATGGGTAGCTGCACCCTTCAGAACGTCTGGTGGGAGGACGTCGGCGAGGACGCCGCCACCTTCAGGTCCAAGTCGGCCGGCGCCACGTACACGGTCACCGGCGGCGGCGCGAAGAAGGCCTCCGACAAGGTCTTCCAGTTCAATGGCGCGGGCAAGCTCACCATCACCGGATTCCAGGTCTCCGACTTCGGCAAGCTGGTCCGTTCCTGCGGCAACTGCTCCACCCAGTACAAGCGCACCATCGTCGTCGACAACGTCGACGTGACCGCGCCGGGCGGCAGCATCGCCGGCATCAACACCAACTACGGCGACACCGCAACCCTCCGCAACATCCGCATCCACGGCGACAGCAGCAAGAAGATCAAGCCGTGCGTGCGCTTCACCGGCAACAACACCGGCGCCGAGCCGGTCCAGACGGGCAGCGGCCCCGACGGTACGTACTGCCGGTACACGGCGTCGGACATCACCTACAAGTGACGGCGCGCCCCTGCCGGCCGGTGCCGCCCGTGCCGGCAGGGGCTCCGACGGTAATGTCCCGGTCCATGGCGGATTCGGACGTACGGCAACTGGTGATCATCGAGGCGCCTTCGGTGCTGGGGCTGCGGCCCTCCGGCGTCCAGGACCTGCCGACGGCGCTTCTCGGCGCCGGTCTCGCCGACCGCGTCGGGGCGGTACGGGCAGGCCGCGTCGAACCGCCCCCGTACGACCCGAGGCGCGACGACGACACCGGGGTACTCAACCCGGACGGCATCGCGCGGTACTCCGCCGACCTGGCCGACGCGGTCGGCGACGTCCTCGACTCCGGCGGCTTCCCCGTCGTGCTCGGCGGCGACTGCACCGTCCTGCTCGGCAACCTCCTCGCGCTGCGCCGCCGCGGCCGGCCGGGACTGCTCTTCCTGGACGGTCACACCGACTTCTACCAGCCGGCGGCGGAACCGGCCGGCGAGGCGGCGTCGATGGAACTCGCCCTCGCCACCGGCCGGGGGCCACGGCCCCTCACCGACCTCGAAGGCCGTGGGCCGCTGCTGCGGGACGAGGACGTCGTCGCCCTCGGCTTCCGGGACGCGGAGGAATCCGCCGCGGCCGGGATGCACCCCCTCCCGCCAGGGCTGCACGCCATCGACCTCGACGGCGTACGGGCGATGGGCGCCGCCGCGGCGGCACGCCGGGCGGTCGGCCGGCTCGCCGGAGGCGGCAACGACGGCTACTGGGTCCACCTCGACGCCGACGTACTGGACGACGCGGTCATGCCCGCCGTCGACTACCGGCTGCCCGGCGGGCTGAGCTGGGCGGAACTCGAAACCGTGCTGCGGACGGCACTCGCCGACGAACGTGCCCGGGGACTCGACGTCACCATCTTCAACCCCCGCCTCGATCCCGACGGCCGCATCGCCGCCCGCCTGACCGAGTGCCTGGCCCGGGGACTGGCGGCGCGCGCCGCCGCGGACACTTGAGCCGCAGACACTTGACTGGTGGTCAGCGGGGTGGGCAGCGGGTGGGCCGCGGTGGGGGCAGCACCACCGGAGGGGCGGTGGCGCGCACCATGGTCCCGGGGCGGTGGCGTTCGTAGTGTGTGATCACCTGACTGGAGGGACCACACATGTTCGATGCCCTGTCCCCGCTCGTCCGCAAAGTCGCCCTGGTGGTCGCGACGTCCGCCCTCGCGTTATCCACGGCGGTCACCCCGGCATCCGGTGCGCCCGGGTATGGGCGGGCGGAGCTGCAACGGGACCTGGACGCCATCCGGGAGACCGGAGTGGTCGGTGTTCAGGCCCAGGTCACCACCGACCGCCGGCGGATCCACGCCCGCAGCGGAACAGCCGTGCTCGGCACCCCGCGCCCGGTGCCGTACGGGGGCCACTTCCGGATCGGCAGCAACACGAAGACGTTCATCGCCACGGTCATCCTCCAACTGACGGCCGAGAAGCGGCTGTCGCTGGAGGACCCGGTGGACCGGTGGCTACCGGGAGTGGTGCGCGGCAACGGAAACGACGGACGGAGGATCACCGTACGGCAGTTGCTCCAGCACACCAGCGGCCTGCCCAACTACACCGACGGCATGGCGAAGGACTTCCTGGACGAGCGGGCGTTTCTCCAGCAGCGGCACAGGACGTACACGCCGGCCGGCCTCGTCGCCCTGGCCCTGCGTCACGAGCCGCTCTTCCCGCCCGGCAGCGGGCACTCCTACTCCAACACCAACTTCCTGCTCGCCGGCATGATCGTGGAGAGGGTCACCGGGGAGTCCTGGCGCAGCCAGGTCCATCGCCGGATCATCGCACCCCTGGGCATGCGCCACACCTCCACCCCGGGCCTCGCCGCCTCGCTGCCATCACCCCATGCCGAGGGGTACACGCGCGAAAAGGCCACCGGCAGGCTGTTCAACAGCACGGAACACTACCCCAGTTGGGCCGAGTCGGCCGGCGAGATGATATCGACCACGGAAGACCTCACCACCTTCTGGCGGGCCCTGCTCGGCCACCGTCTCCTCCCGCCCGCCCAGCTCAGGACCATGCTGACCACGGTCCCGGCGGACCGGCCGGGGGAGGAGGCAGGGCTCGGTATCTTCCGGCACCGCCTCAGTTGCGGCGGCTGGTACTACGCGCACTCCGGCGGAACACCCGGGTACATCACCAACAACGGTGTCACCGCCGACGGCAGGGTCAGTGTGGTGATCTCGTCGAGCACGCTCACGGAACACCAGGATGCCCGGGCCGAGGCGGCGGTCGACCACGCGCTGTGCGCCCTGCGCGGCGGCGCCGACCGTGCGGGAGGGTGACAATGAGCCGGTGACAGAGGGTTCCGGGAGAGTCGGTTCGGCAGGCGGTTGGATGACGGAAGGGCCGGAGGCGGAGGGTTCGGCGGCGGACAGCCTGGCGGTGGAGGGTTCGGCGGTGGGGGGTTCGGTGACGTCCCGCTACCGCGTGCTCGGGCCGACGCGGGTGCTGCGCCCCGACGGGACGGAGGTCCCGGTCGCCGGGGTGCGGTTGCGGGCGCTGCTCACCGCGCTCGCGGCGGCCGGCGGGCGGGCCGTGCCGGTGGGGCACCTGGCCGCGCAGGTGTGGACCGTCACCGCGCCCGCCGACGAGACGGCCGCGTTGCAGGCCCTCGTCGGGCGGCTGCGCCGGGCGCTGGGGCCCGGCGCCGTCGTCTCCGTACCGGGCGGGTACCGGCTGGACGTCCGGCCCGAGGACGTCGACCTGTTCCGCTTCGAGCGGCTCGCCGCCGACGGTGCCGCCGCGCTCCGTGACGGCGACCCCGCGGCCGCCGTGCGGCTGCTGGACGAGGCGCTGGGCCTGTGGCGCGGCCCCGCCCTGGGCGGCCTGCCCGGCCGGGACGGCGACCCCCTCGCCGTACGGGCCGAGCGCCGCCGCACCGAGGCGCGCCGGGACCGGCTCGCCGCCGAGGTCGCGCTCGGCCGCGCCGAGAACGCCCTGCCGGGCCTCGCCGAACTGGCCGCCGAGCAGCCGCTCGACGAGTCGCTGGCCGCGCTGCGCCTCCGGGCGCTGCGGTCGGCCGGCCGCCCCGCCGAGGCACTGGCCGCGTACGAGGAGGTGCGGACCCGCCTCGCCACCCGGCTCGGCACCGACCCCGGGCCGGAGCTCAAGGCGCTGCACGCCGAACTGCTCGCGCCGGACGCGGCACCGGAACGCCCCCGCGCCGCCCGCCCCACGCCCGGCAATCTCCGGGCCCAGCTCACCTCCTTCGTCGGGCGCGCCGACGACCTGGCCGCCCTCACGGCGGCGGTCCGCGAACGGCGGCTGGTCACCCTGCTCGGGCCCGGGGGCGTGGGCAAGACCCGCCTGGCGCTGGAGGCGGCCGAGGCCGTGGCGGACGCCTGGCCCGACGGCACCTGGGTAGCCGAACTCGGCCCCGTACGCGACGAGGCCGGCGTCCCCGAGGCCGTGCTGAACGCCCTCCGGGCCCGCGAACCGCTGCGCTGGGGCGCCGAGAACCCGGCCCGTGACCCGGTCGGCCACCTCGTGGACCACTGCGCCCGGCGCCGCCTCCTGATCGTCCTCGACAACTGCGAGCACCTCGTCGGCGCGGCGGCCGCCCTCGCCGACACGCTGCTCACCGACTGCCCCGGCGTCACCGTCCTCGCCACCAGCCGCGAACCGCTCGGCGTCCCCGGCGAAGCCGTACATCCCGTCGAACCCCTGCCCCGGGACGCGGCGCTCCAATTGCTCGCCGACCGGGGCGCGTCCGCCCGCCCCGGCTTCCGCACCGACGACGACCCGGAGGCGTGCGCCGAGATCTGCCGCCGCCTCGACGGGCTGCCGCTCGCCATCGAACTGGCCGCCGCCCGGCTGCGCGCCCTGACCCCCCGCCAGATCGCCGGCCGGCTCGACGACCGCTTCCGCCTCCTCGACCGGGGCAGCCGCACCGCACCGCCCCGCCGGCAGACCCTCCGCGCGGTCGTCGACTGGTCCTGGGACCTGCTCGACGAGACCGAGCGCGCGGTCCTCAGGAAGCTGTCGGTCTTCTCCGGCGGCTGCTCCCTTGCGCAGGCCGAGGAGGTCTGCGCCGAACCGGACACGCTCGGACGCCTCACCTCGCTGGTCGACAAGTCGCTCGTCGTCGCCGCCCCCTCGCAGGCGGGGGACGTGATGCGTTACCGGCTCCTGGAGACCGTCGCCGACTACGCTGCCGAGCGGCTCGCCGAGGCGGGGGAGCGCGAGCGCACGGCCCGCCGCCACCTGGCCGCCGTCCGCGAACTCGTCCGCACCGCCGACCAGGAACTGCGCGGCCCGCGCCAGACCGCCTGGCTGGAGACGCTCGACACCGAGCACGACAACATCCGCGCCGCCCTGCGCACCGCCGTCGACCTGGGGGAGGAGCAGGAAGGACTGTGCCTGGCCCTGTCCATGAGCTGGTTCTGGCAGTTGCGCGGCCACCTCGGCGACGCCCGCACCTGGCCGTCGGCCGTCGCCGCACTCGGCCCCGACCCGTTCGTACCGCCGGAGGGCCACGCCGTGCGCCCCGCCGTGCCGCTGCCCGGACGGTGCACCGACACGCCGCCGCCGTGGCCCGAGGAACGGGTGTGGGAGGCCCGGCGCGGCGTACGGCTGATGATGCTGGCGGCCGACGGCAGCCAGGGCGCCGCCCGCCCGTATCTGGAGGCGGTCGCCGACGCCTACCGCCCCGGTATGCCGCAGAACGGCCGCCAGCCGGGCGCCATGTGGTTCTTCGTCCGGCTGATGCTCGGCGAGTTCGACGGCCTCGGCCGGACGATGGACGCGTACGTGACGTGCTCCCGGGAGTACGGCGACGACGCGGACCTCGGGTTCGCCCTGCTGATGCGGGCCAGGCTGGTGCCGGACGCCGAAGGCGACGCCACCGAAGCGCTGGAACGGTTCGAGAAGGCCGGCGATTCGTGGGGCGTCGCCGAGGCGCTGTCGGCCAGGGGCGAGGCGCACGACCGGGCGGGCGGGTACGCCGAGGCCGCCCGGGACTTCGAGCGGGCCATGGAGGGCGCCGAACGGATCGGGGCGCGCGGCCAGGCCGCGGTCTTCCGGGCCCGGCTGGCGTCCGTCCGGCTGCGCATCGCGCCCGGCCCGGCCGAGCGCGACCGGGCCGAGCGCCTGCTGCTGGAGGCGGCCGAGGACGCGGCGCGCTTCGGCGTGGAGGCGGTCAGCACCGCCCGGCTGCTGCTCACCCAGCACTACGGCCGGACCGGGCGCGTCGACCTCGCCCGGCGCCAACTGGAGACCGCCCGGGAGGAGTTGACGCCCGGTACGGCCGAGATGTTCACCGGGATGCTCCTCGGCCTGCACGGCTGGCTGGACTGCCTCGACGGCGACCACGCGCGCGCCCGGGAACGCCTGGCGGCGGCCGTCCGCAGCATGGAGAGCCTGGCGTACCTGGTCGCCCCGCACCTGGTCCTCACCCAGTTCCCCACCGCCGCCTGGGCCATGGCCCACCAGGGCGACCCACGCGACGGGGCACGGCTGCTCGGCGCGTACGACCGCCACGCCGATGGCCCTGCCGGTACGGGCTTCCGCCAGTTGTCCGCCGACGCGGAGGCCGAGATCAGAACCCGCGCCGAGGCGGAACTGCGCGCGGTCCTGGACGACCGGGCCTACACCCGCGCCCACGCCGAGGGCAGCGACCTCCCGCTCCGGGCCGCCGCCGCGCTCGTACGCTGACGCCTTTCGCGCGCCTCGCCGAGTGTGACCGCTTGTATGCACAGGGTGACAGGTCGCCGTGCCCACACCGCACACACCCGAATGGTGTAGGGGATGCGATCCGGGTACCCGGCGACGACAATGACTTCAGGACAAGCAAGGAGGCGGCATGAACGCTGAGCCCGATTCGACCTCCAAGCGAGAGGGCGTCACGCCCGACAGGCTTCTGCACAGCGGCGCCGAAGGCGAATTCAACGCGGAAGACCTGGTGCTCGCTTCAGGACGTGACGTCAACCCCAAGAACCTGGCCTGGGCCGAACGCAGGCTGGCCGAGAAGGGCAAGGCCGCCCTCGACGAACTCCTCCCCTGACCCACCCACCGCCCGGGCCACGCGACCACCACCGCGCCGCGTGGCCCTCGCGCCTGCCGCCGTAAGCCCACCGCCGCGCCCGCCGCACGCGACGCGCCACAAAGGCCCCACTGGCCAAGCGGTGGCCCCACTGGCCCCAACCGTCACATGCGCGCCGCCACCGCCGGCAGCGGGCCGCGCAGCGACGAGCGGCCGTGGTCCCAGGCCGTGAGCACCCGGTTCTCCCAGAGCTCGTCCAGCCAGACCGTGGCCCGGATGCCGAACGCCACGTCGGCGGCCAGGTCAGGCTCCCGGTCCAGCAGGTCGCCCAGGACGTCGCGGCGCATCACCTGCTCGTGGACCGCGTCCGCCTCGATGTGCTCCGTGAAGAACCGGACGCACCGCTCCTCGGCCCCCAGCCGCTCCAGCGCCTTCGCCATCCGCCGGGCACCCGGCGGCGAGGTGATCTCCAGCACCGCGAAGTTCCCCGCCGCCGCGCCCCGCAGGGAGCGGTGCAGCCCGAACAGCGACATCACGTTCACCGTGGCCAGCGTGGTGGCCGGGGCGAGATCCAGATAGCGGCCGTACGAGGGGTTCAGCCCGGCTCCGTCCATGAGGTCCGCGAACAGCCGCGCGTGCACCCGTTCACCGCGCCCGGCCCCGAACTCGTCGTACGCCACCGCCACCAGTGACGCCTTCGCCTGCCCCTCCAGGCGCGGGATCAGCCACGCCTGCGGATCGGACTCCTTGAGCTGGTACAGCGAGCGGTGCACCAGGTACTCCCGCATCCGCTCCCAGGTGCCGTGCTCCATCAGCCGGTGCGACACCCCATGACCGTCGACGGGCTCGACGAGCAGCGGGGCGAGCGCCGCCGCGACGTCGTCGCCGCCGGGCACCGCCTCGCGCAGGGTGCCCAGGAACGCCTCCTCCATCGGGCGGCGCAGCCCCAGCAGACCGGCGTCCCACTCCCGCTCGGCGGCGACGCCCTCCAGGTCCCGGTAGTGGGGCTCGTACGACAGGTACAGCGCGAGCTGGAGGTCCTCGCCCAGCGGGTCGGCGCCGGCCACGGTGACCTCCGGCGCCGGCCCGCCCCGCAGCACGCGCAGCACCGCCGCCGACAGCGGGCCCCGTTCCTCCGGCAGGGGAGCCGGGCGCGGGGCATCCGGGCGCGGGGTTCCCGGGCGCCGGGAAGCCGGGCCCAGGGGAGCCGGGCGCGGGGCGGCGGCCGACGTCATTCGTACTCCTCCTCGTCCATGTGCTCCTCGTCCGCCTGCTCCACGTCCATCTGCTCCAGCGGTCGCAGCGCCGGACCCTGGACCACCTTGCCGTCCACGTCGAACCGCGAACCGTGGCACGGGCACTCCCACGCGCACTCCTCGTCGTTGAAGTGGACGATGCACCCCAGGTGCGTACAGCGCGCCGACACCGCGTGCAGCGACCCCGCCGCGTCCCGGTGCACCGCGAGCCGCCGCCCCCCGACCCGGACGACCGCTCCGCCGCCCCGGGGGATGTCGGCCGTCGAGTCGGCGTGCGCGCCCGGCAGCCGGTCGCCGATGAAGTGCTTGCCCACCTGCGCCTGGAGCCGCAGCATCGCGGGCGCCTCACGCACCGGATGCAGCCGCACCGGGTCGTACAGGCTCGTCCAGGCGGGCTCGCGGCCCCGGATGCGGGACGCGATCAGATCGCCCGCCATCACCCCGTTGCTCATGCCCCACCCGGCGAAACCGGTCGCCACGTACGCGTGCCGGGACCCGGCGTGCAGCCGCCCCACGTACGGCACCCGGTCGGTCGTGACGTTGTCCTGCGTCGCCCAGCGGTGGGTGAGCTCGACGCCCTCGAAGCGCTCCCGCGCCCAGGAGGAGAGCTTCTCGTAGTGCCTCCCGACCTCGCCCTCGTCGACCGTGCCGGGCGTGAACTTCTCGCCCGTGACGATGAGCATCCGCCGCCCGTCCTCGCCGTACGGCGCCGTCCGCACCGACCGCGTGTTGCCCTCCCACGTCAGGAACATCCCGCCCGGGTCCTGCCCGGCCGGGATCGGCCCGGCCACGACCAGTTCCCGCTTCGGTTCCAGCCGGGTGAACAGCAGCGCCCGGTCGAAGACGGGGTAGTGGGTGGCGATGACGACGTCACGCGCCTTGATCGTGTGCCCCGCGCTCGTGGTCAGCTCGCACGGCGAACCCTCCTGGAGACGCGTCACCCGCGTCCGCTCGAAGATCCGCCCGCCCAGCACCTCCAGGTCGGCCGCGAGCCCCAGCAGGTACTTGCGCGGATGGAACTGGGCCTGGTTCTCCACCTTGACCGCGCCCACCACCGGGAACGGCAGCGGCACGTCGGTCTCGTACGAGGCCTCCAGCCCCGCCGCCCGGGCCGCCTCCGCCTCCGCGCGCAGTTGGTCCTCCTTCGCCGGGTCCTCGGTGTACGTGTACGCGGGCAGCCGCTCCAGGTCGCAGTCGATGCCCAGCTCCTCGCTCACCTCCACCACATGATCGATGGCGATCTGCTGTGAATGGGCGTACAGCCGGGCGGCCCGGGCGCCGTGGATGCGGGCGATGTCCGCGTACACGAGGCCGTGCAACGCCGACAGCTTCGCCGTGGTGTGGCCGGTCACGCCCGACGCGACGCGGTCCGCCTCCAGCAGCACCACCGGATGCCCGGCGCGGGCCACCTCCCACGCCGTGCAGAGCCCGGCGATCCCGCCGCCCACCACGGCCACCTCGGTCTCCACCGGACCGTCCACGGCCGGCCGGGCGGGCCCCGGGGCGTACTCCATCCACAGAGAACCGGAACCGGAACCGGACTCAAGACTCATCGCTCACTCCTCACACACCGATCACCGGCGTTTCGCCGGGGAAAGTCCGAGGTACCCGCTGTCCATGCGTCTACTCAGACCGCGCGGCGTGTACGCGCCCCAGGAGGACACGGAACTGCTCGCCCAGGCCGCCCGCGATGAGCTGCGCACCCTCCGCTCCCAGCCCCGCGTCGAGGTGCTCGACGTGGGAACCGGGACCGGCGCGCTGGCGCTGTTGGCGGCGGAGTGCGGAGCGGCCCGGGTGACCGCCGTCGACATCTCCTGGCGCGCCGTGCTCGCCGCCCGGTACAACGCCTGGCGTCTCGGTCTGCCGGTCGTCGTCCGTCACGGCGACCTGACGGAGCCCGTCGAGGGCCGCCATTTCGACCTGATCCTGTCGAACCCGCCGTACGTGCTGTCCCCAGGACCCGCCCGCGGGGCGGAGCGGACCTGGAACGCGGGAGCGGACGGGCGGCAGGTCCTCGACCGGATCTGCGCGCGGGCGCCGGACCTGCTGCGGGACTCGGGGGTCCTGTTGCTGGTGCAGTCGGCGCTGTGCGGTGTGGACGCCACACTGGACACACTGCGGGACCGGGGCCTGTCGGCGCGCGTCGAGCTGCGCAGCACGATCCCCTTCGGGCCGGTGATGGCGCGGCACGCGAAGTGGCTGGAGGAGCGCGGGCTGATCGCGCCCGATGAGCGCAAGGAAGACCTGGTGGTGATCCGTGCGCAGCGAGTCTGAACGCACCGCCGAACGGGTGGTGATCGATCCGGAGGGGCCGCTGCTGCTGGAGGGGCCCGTCGAGATCCGGCTGCCGGACGGCACGACGGCGTACTCGGACCGCTTCATGGTCGCGGTGTGCACCTGCCGCCGCAGCCGCCGCTACCCGTGGTGCGACACCAGCCACCGGCGCCGCACCCGGGCGGACGGCCCACCGGACGGCCTGGCCGAGGACCGGGCCGAGGACCCGGCGGAGGATTGAAAGGCGCCTGCCTGCGCACTCGTACGGCATGACCCACCCGAACCCGAACCCCGACCCGGATCCTGATCCGGAGCGCACCCCGGGTCTCGAAGCCGGTGGCGGCGTCCCGCCGGGCGACACGCCGCCCGCGGAATCGAGCATGTCCGGGGCCGGGCCGAGGGAGACGCACAACCCGCCGACCGGCTGGGCGAAGGCACCGATGGTGCTGATCCTGCTGGTCGTCGCCCTCGTGGCGGCGCTGTTCGTCGCGATGGCCATCGTGATCGCACTCTGAAGGGAGCTCGAAGCATGACAACCGCACGTCAGCTCATGACCAAGGGCGTCGACTGCGTCGGCGAGAACGACACCGTCCTCCAGGCCGCCGAGATGATGAAGCAGCTCGGGGTCGGGGCGATGCCGATCTGCGGCTCCGACGACAAGCTCAAGGGCATGCTGACCGACCGCGACATCGTGGTGAAGGCGCTCGGCGCCGGCAAGGACCCGGCGACGACGACGGCGGGCGAGCTCGCGCAGGGCCAGGTCGTGTACGTGGACGCGGACGACGACGCGCAGATGGTGCTGCGCAAGATGTCGGAGCACAAGGTGCGCAGGCTTCCGGTGATCGACAACCACCGCCTGGTCGGCATGATCGCCCAGGCCGACGTCGCCCGTGCGCTCCCCGACCCCCAGGTCGGCGACCTCCTGGAAGCTCTCTCCACCGACTGACCTCCACCGACTGACCCTCCGCCACCGGAGCGCCTTCGCCCCGCCCCGCGCACCACGCGGGGCGGGGGCGGTGCGTGCCCGCCCCGCTCAGCCCAGCCCAGCCCAGCTCATGAGGCAGCCCCGCCACGGTGGCGGGGCTGGGGCTGTGCGCGCCGGTACGGCGCCTCCGCGCGCCGCCCGGGGTCACCTGCCGCGTTCGCCCTTCGGGCCGCGGCCGCGTTCGGTCTTGGGCCCCTTGGACCGGAGGCCCTCGTCCTCCTGGAGCGTCGCGTTGGCCTCCCTGTTCGCGTCCTGGTCGGACACGCCCCGGTTCTCCTCGTCCTTGCGGGTGCGGGCGCGCCGGACGTCGTACTTCTTGCTGCCTGGCTCGGGCATGTGCGATCACCTCCGGCGTGACCGGGTACCCACCGCGCCCACCGGGAACCGTGTCACGGGCCTTCCGGATTACTGGAACAGGTTCTACTCTGTGCCGCGCCGCAGGGACTGGCCGCGACACCGCGACGCCTGGAGGGGCCGTGCACCTCGAATACACACCGGAGCAGCACCGGCTGCGCGCCGAACTGCGCGCCTACTTCGCCGAGCTCGTACCCGAAGGCGCCCACCCGGGCGACGCCGATCCGACCGCCCGCAAGCGGTTCTACCGCGCCACCATCCGCCGCCTCGGCGCCGACCGCTGGCTGGGCGTGGGGTGGCCCGAGGAGTACGGCGGGCGCGGGCTGACGCCCATGGAACAGTTCATCTTCTTCGACGAGGCCGCCCAGGCGGGCGTACCGCTGCCGCTCATGGCCCTCAACACCGTCGGCCCCACGATCATGCGGTTCGGCACCGACGAGCAGAAGGCGTACTTCCTGCCCCGCATCCTCTCCGGCGAGATCGACTTCGCCATCGGCTACAGCGAACCGGACGCCGGCACCGACCTCGCCGCCCTGCGGACGAAGGCCGTCCGGGAGGGCGACGAATACGTCGTCAACGGCCAGAAGATCTGGACCACGAACGGGGACACCGCCGACTGGGTGTGGCTCGCCGTCCGCACGGACCCCGACGCCCCGCCCCACAAGGGCATCACCATGCTCCTGGTCCCGACCTCCGACCCCGGCTACTCCTGCACCCTCATCAACACGCTCGCCGGACACGACACCACGGCCGGCTACTACGAGAACGTCCGCGTCCCCGTCTCGAACCGGATCGGCGAGGAGAACAAGGGCTGGCGGCTGATCACCAACCAGCTCAACCACGAGCGCGTCACGCTCGCCGCGCACGGCACGATGGCCATCCGGGCCCTGCACGACGTGCAGCGCTGGGCCGCCGGGACCAAGCTCGCCGACGGCCGCCGCGTCATCGACCTCGGCTGGGTCAGGAAACGCCTCGCGCAGACGCACATGAAACTCGACGCGATGAAGCTGCTCAACTGGCAGATGGTCACCGCGCTCCAGCACGGCACCCTCACCCCCCAGGACGCCTCCGCCGTCAAGGTGTACGGCTCCGAGGCCCGCCGCGACGCCTACGCCTGGCTGATGGAGGTCGTCGGCTCGGCCGCCCCGCTCAAGGAGGGCTCGGCCGGCTCCGTCCTCCAGGGCGAACTGGAGCGCGGCTACCGCTCCGCCGTGATCTTCACCTTCGGCGGCGGCAACAACGAGATCCAGCGCGAGATCATCTCCTGGATCGGCCTCGGCATGCCCCGGGTACGGCGGTGAACCCACCGCTCCGCTGCCCCATCCGTATCCGCCCGTAACTACCGCCCCAGCGCTCATCGAAGCCGTTATCGGTCCGTCGCCCGACACCCGCCCGGCCCCGTACACACTCCGCAGAGGGGCAGCCATACTGGACGGGCCGGGGAGGGCGTAGCGGGGGCGACGGGCAGAGCGACGCGCACAGCGAGCGTGGAGCGACGGGGACTCGACGGGGGCGAGGGCACGCGATGGGGGAGACCAAGCTGCTCCAAGGCCGTTACCGGCTGGAGGAGTTGATCGGACGCGGCGGCATGGGCGAGGTGTGGCGCGCCACCGACGAGTCGCTCGGGCGCCGCGTGGCGGTCAAATGCCTCAAACCGCTCGGACCGCAGCAGGACCCGAACTTCGTCCGGGTGCTGCGCGAGCGCTTCCGCCGTGAGGCGCGCGTCGCGGCGGCGCTCCAGCACCGCGGCGTCACCGTCGTCCACGACTTCGGCGAGTCCGACGGCCTGCTCCACCTGGTCATGGAGTTCCTCGAAGGCCGCAACCTCAGCCAGCTCCTGGAGGACAACGAACAGCACCCGCTGCCCGTCCACGACGTCATCGACATCGCCGGACAGATCGCCGACGCGCTCGCCTACACCCACCGGCAGGGCATCGTCCACCGGGACCTCAAGCCCGCCAACATCATGCGGCTCGCCGACGGCACCGTGAAGATCTGCGACTTCGGCATCGCCCGCCTCGGCGCCGACATCGGGTTCACCTCCCGGCTCACCGGCACCGGCATCGCCATGGGAACCCCGCACTACATGTCGCCCGAGCAGATCAGCGGCGGCCACGTCGACCACCGCAGCGACCTGTACTCGCTGGGCTGCGTCCTGTACGAGATCGCCACCGGCGTCCCGCCCTTCGACCTGGACGACGCCTGGGGGATCCTCGTGGGCCACCGCGACACCCCGCCGGAGCCGCTGCGCAACCACCGGGCGGAGCTTCCCGAGTTCTTCGAGCGCCTCGTCCTCGACCTGCTCGCCAAGACCCCCGACGGCCGCCCCGACGACGCCGCCGACCTCGTCCGCCGCATCACGGCCGCCCGCCCCGCCCCGGCCACCGTGCTCCGCGCCCCTTACCCCCTCGCTCCCGCCTACCCGCGCGCCCAGCACCGCCTCCCGTCCTGGACCCGCGGCATGACCACCGGTCACAAAGCGGTCGGCACCACCCTGCTGCACGCCACCCCGCCGCCCGACCCGTCGGCCGGCCTCACCGGCGAGTGGACCACCTCCACCGACCCGCACGGCACCGCCGCGCCCCCGGCCGACGTGCCCGTCCACCTCTCCCACCTCGCCGGCCGGCACAGCACCGGCCTCCGCCTCGGCAGCCTGGGCCGCTGGGAGGAAGCGGGGGAGGTGCACCGCGCGGTCGCCGCCGAGCGGGAGCACACCCTGGGCGCCGACCACCCCGACACGCTCACCAGCCGGTACGAGGCCGGCTTCGCGCTCAGCAGGACCGGCCGCGACGCCGACGCGCTGCGCGAGTTCGGCCGCGCCGCCGAGGGCCGGGCCCGGGTGCTCGGCCCCGACCACCCCGACACCCTCACGGCCCGCCAGGAGATGGCGTTCGTCCTGGGCCGGCTCGGGCGCCACGTCGAGGCCCACCAGGTGTACACCTCCGTCCTGGAGGCCCGCAGCCGCACCCTGGGCGCCGACCACCCCGACACCCTGCGCTGCCGCCACAACCTGGCGTTCAACCTCGGCCGGCTCGGGCGCCTGGAGGAGGCCCACCGCATGGCGTGCGACGTGGCAGCCGCCCGCGCCCGGCTGCTGGGGCCCGACCACCCCGACACCCTGGTCACCCGGTACGAGGTGGCGTACGCGCTCGGCCGGCTCGGGCGGTGGACCGAGGCGCTGGGCACCTACCGGGACGTCGCCGCCGCGCGCGCCCACGTCCTCGGCCCGGACCACCCCGACACCCTCGCCGCCCGCTACGAGGTGGGGATAAGCCTCGGCAGACTCGGACGCGGCCCCGAGGCGCTGGAGCTGTTCCGTGACCTCGTCGGCGCCCGCACCCGGGCGCACGGGCCGGACGACCCCGAGACGCTGCGGGCCCGCCACGGCCTGGGCGTCAACCTCGGCCGGCTCGGCCGCTGGCAGGAGGCGCTCGCCGAGGCCCGCGAGGTGTGTGCGATCCGCGAGCGGGTGCTCGGCCCCGACCACCCCGACACGCTGGTCAGCCGCCGGGAGGTCGCCGTGGGGCTCGGCTGGCTCGGCCGCTGGGCGGAGGCGCTCTCCGGCTACCAGCGGGTCGCCGAGGCCCGGGACCGGGTGCTCGGCGCCACCCACCCGGACGCCCTGGCCAGCCGTGACGACGAGGCGCAGTGCCTCCAGCAGCTCGGCCGCCGGGCCGAGGCCGCCGAGCTGTACCGGCGGGTGGCCGAACTGCGCCGGCAGCGCGGCGGGCACTGGAAGACCCGTAGGGGCGCGTGTTACGAAGGGCCATGACCGCACCGCGCTCGTACGACGCCGTCATCATCGGCGGCGGCCACAACGGACTGGTCGCCGCCGCCTACCTCGCCCGCGCCGGGCGCTCCGTCCTCGTCCTGGAACGCCTGCCCGGCACCGGCGGGGCCGCCGTCTCCACCCGGCCGTTCCCCGGGGTGGACGCCCGGCTCTCGCGCTACTCCTACCTGGTGTCCCTGCTGCCGCCGAAGATCGTGCGCGACCTGGGCCTGCGGTTCGCCGTCGCCAGGCGCACCATCTCCTCGTACACCCCGGCCGAACGCGGCGGACGGGCCGCCGGCCTGCTGGTCGGCGGGGAGCGGACCCGGGAGTCGTTCGCCGCGCTCACCGGCTCGGACGCCGAGTACGCGGCCTGGCGGCGGTTCTACGCCAAGACCGGGCACGTCGCCGAACGCGTCTTCCCCACCCTCACCGAGCCGCTGCCGACCCGCGAAGCGCTGCGCGCCCGGATCGCGGACGACGAGGCGTGGCGGATGCTGTTCGAGGAGCCCGTCGGCGTCGCCATCGAGGAGTACTTCGCCGACGACCTCGTACGCGGCGTGGTGCTCACCGACGCGCTGATCGGCACGTTCGCCGACGCCCACGACCCGTCCCTGGTCCAGAACCGCTGCTTCCTCTACCACGTGATCGGTGGCGGGACGGGCGAGTGGAACGTGCCGGTCGGCGGCATGGGCGCCCTCACCGGCGCCCTCGCGGACGCCGCCCGCTCGGCCGGCGCCGAGATCCGCACCGGTCACGAGGCGACCCGGATCGGGACCGACGGCCACCACGCCGAGGTCGCCTTCCGCACGGCCGACGGGGAAGGCACCGTCGCCGCCCGGCACGTCCTGGTCGGGGCCTCGCCCCACACGCTGGCCGCCCTGCTGGGCGAGGACGCCCCGCCGCCCGCCGAGGGCGCCCAGCTCAAGGTCAACATGCTGCTGAAGCGGCTGCCCCGGCTGCGCGACCGGTCCGTCGACCCGCGCGACGCGTTCGCCGGGACGTTCCACGTGTCCGAGGGGTACGGGCAGCTCGCCGCCGCGTACCGGGAGGCGGCGGCCGGCCGGCTGCCGAGCGCCCCGCCGTCGGAGATCTACTGCCACTCCCTGAGCGACCCGTCGATCCTCGGCCCGGACCTCGCCGCCCGGGGGTACCAGACGCTGACGCTCTTCGGCCTGCACACCCCGGCGCGGCTCTTCGCCGCCGACAACGACACCGCCCGCGCCGCCCTCCTCAAGGCCACCCTCGCCGAACTGGACGCCCATCTGGACGAACCGCTCGCCGACTGCCTCGCCACCGACGCGGAGGGCCGCCCCTGCATCGAGGCCAAGACCCCGCTCGACCTGGAACGGGACCTGCGGCTGCCCGGCGGCCACATCTTCCACGGCGACCTGGCCTTCCCGTACGCCGCCGACGGCACCGACGGAACCGGCCGGTGGGGCGTGGAGACCGCGCACGCCAACGTGCTGCTCTGCGGGGCGGGCGCGGTGCGCGGCGGCGGCGTCAGCGGCATCCCGGGCCACAACGCGGCCATGGCCGTGCTGGGCCGCTGAGGCACGGCGGCCGGACGAGGGACGACACACGGATGGGCGCCACCAGGGCGCCCATCCGTGTACCGCTCGTGATCAGACGTCCCAGCAGGTGGCCTCGTGGTGCTTCACCTTGACGTCGCCTGCCTTCACGTGGCCGCCGGACCCCCAGCAGCCTTCAACGTCCTTGTCGTGGGCGGCGGCGGGGGCCGCAGCCATGAAGCCGACGGCCAGCAGGCCGGCCAGAACGAGCGAGATGCGCCGAAGCATGAGTTTCTCCTTCGAGTTGGGGACTCGACACGACTGTTAATCAGCCGCAGCTCCACCGCACGCCGAGTCGTGCGTGCGGGTGGTGGAGCACTCGAAGGAGCCGGGTGCCGCTGCCGGACGTCCGTGCGCGCCGCGTCCCCGGTGGCCGTGGGAGCACGGCCGCCAGGGACGGACGGGCCGGTCGCGTCAGGGCCGGGTCGGCGGTTCCTGGTCGCGGTCCGCGCCGAGCTGCTGCTTGAGATTCTCCTGGCCGGTGTCGACCTGACTGCTGTACTTGCCCTGGGTCCTTTCGTCGACGAAGTCACCGGCCTTGTCGACGCCTTGGCCGGCCTTGTCCTCGTGGCCCTTGAGCATCTGCTTGAGCTTGTCCATCACGGACATAGGGTCATCCTCTCCTCGCAGAGTGACCCCCCGCCCCTCAGTTTCGCTCGCCCGTACGAAGCCCGCATCCGCACCCCGCTGACCTGTCAGTTCGCCGAGGCGACCCACCCCTGCGCCTCGATACGGGACCCGTCCCCGGGGCGCGTCTCGTCGAACAGGGTCCGCGAGCCGTCCTGGACGCGGAGGGCGTCCACGTACGCCCCCCGCCCGACGTAGAGCCGGTCCGTCGCGTACCGCCAGCGAAGCCGCACCGGTGTGCCCCGCCACCCGGACAGGTCCGCCTCCAGCCGGTACCAGACCCGGCCCGACCAGCCGCTCACCGACCCGGTCGGGTGCGGCCGGGGCTCCTGCCCGTTCCCGTGCCCGTTCCGGTTCCCATTCCCGTTACGTACGGTCACGAACGGCACCGGGTGCCAGGTCGCGCCACCGTCGCCGGACGCCTCCAGGAACAGGGCGTCCGAGCCGGGCTCGGTGTCCCACCACACCGCGCAGCGCAGCCGGGGGCGCGGCGAGGCGGGCGTCAGCTCGGGCAGGGTGAGCGTCGCCGCCGTACTCGACGCCATGCCCGCGTACCAGGCGGTGCGGCCGCGGGCGGGGCGTACCGGAACGGCGCGTGCCAGGTTGTTCGCGGCGGCCACGCGCGGCGCGGAGCCGGAGCGCCAACCGCGCACCGGGTGGACCGAGTTGCCGAGGACGACCAGGAAGGAGTCGGTGGTCGGGTCGACGACCAGACTGGTGCCGGTGAAACCGGTGTGGCCCGCGGTGTACGGGGTGGCCATGGCGCCCATGTACCAGTGCTGGTAGAGCTCGAAGCCCAGGCCGTGCTCGTCGCCGGGGAAGGCGGTGTTGAAGTCGGTGAACATCAGCTCCACCGACTTCGGTTCCAGGATGCGGGCGTGCCCGTACACGCCGCCGTTCAGCAGCGTACGGGCCAGGACCGCCAAGTCCCACGCGCAGGAGAAGACGCCGGCGTGACCGGCCACACCGCCGAGGCCGTAGGCGTTCTCGTCGTGGACCTCGCCCCACACCATGCCGCGGTCGAGGCCCGACCAGGGCGCCCGGGCGTCCTCGGTGGCCGCGATCTTCGGTCTCCAGGACGCGGGCGGGTTGAACCGGGTGCGGTGCATCCCGAGCGGGCCGGTGATCTCGTTGCGGAGCAGGGCGTCCAGCGAGTGGCCGGTGATCTCCTCCAGGATCAGTTGCAGGGAGATCAGGTTGAGATCGGAGTAGAGGTACCGCGTACCCGGTGGGTGCGCCGGGACCTCCTGCCACAGCAGCCGCAGTTGCCCCTCCCGCGTCGGCTCCTTGTACAGCGGGATCCAGGCGCGGAACCCGGAGGTGTGGGTGAGGAGCTGACGCACCGTGATGTCCTGCTTGCCGCCGCCCCCGAACTCCGGCAGGTACGCCGTGACCCGCTCCTCCAGCTCCAGCGCCCCGCGCTCGATCTGCTGCACGGCCAGCACGGACGTGAACAGCTTCGAGACCGACGCCAGGTCGAACACCGTGTCCTCGGCCATGGCGATCCGCCGTTCCGGCGGCAACTCCACGCCCGTGTCGGTCTTCTCGTCGTACGCCGCGTAGCGCACCGCGTGCCCGATCGCCCGGTGCAGCGCGACCGTGCCGCCGCGCCCCGCCAGCAGCACCGCCCCCGCGTACCACGGGTGCTTGGGGGAGGGCTCCAGGAACCGCTCGGCGTCGGCGACCAGCCGGTCCAGGTGCTCGGGCAGCAGCCCGGCGCGCTCGGCGGAGCCCAGCCGCAGCGTCGGCCGGCCGCCCGGTGAACCACCGGAACCCGCCGCCGTCGCGGCCCCCGGAATCGTACCGATCACCAGCCCACCTCCCAGGGTCAGCACCCCGCCGCCGAACCGGCGACGGCTGATCCCCTCCGTCATCCCCACCACGATCCCCCTTGCCGAAAACGCCCGGAGAAGCCCGCTGAAAAAATCCTTCGCCACCACCCGCACCACGTGAAACTTTCTTACCGCCGACCCGGCTCCGTCAAGAACCGGCCATGCGGAAAGAATCTGACGCATCATCAGAAAATCTCTTCCCTCGCCCGCCCCGCTGCGGCATCCTGCCGCCCATGGAGACGGAGCTGAGCAAGAGACTGGGTGTCGAGCACGCCATCTTCGGCTTCACGCCCTTCCCCGCCGTGGCGGCCGCCATCACCAGGGCGGGTGGATTCGGCGTCCTGGGCGCCGTCCGCTACACCGCCCCCGACGACCTCGCCCGGGACCTCGACTGGATGCAGGCCCACACCGACGGTCTGCCCTACGGCCTGGACGTCGTCATGCCCGCCAAGAAGGTGGAGGGGGTGACCGAGGCCGACGTCGAGGCGATGATCCCCGAAGGGCACCGGCGGTTCGTCGCCGAGACCCTCGCCAAGCACGGCGTACCCGAACTCGCCGACGGCGAGGCCTCCGGCTGGCGCATCACCGGCTGGATGGAACAGGTCGCCCGCGGCCAGCTCGACGTCGCCTTCGACTACCCCATCGCCCTCCTCGCCAACGCACTCGGCTCCCCGCCCCCCGACGTCGTCCACCGCGCCCACGACCGCGGCGTCCTCGTCGCGGCCCTCGCCGGCAGCGCCAAGCACGCCCGGCGCCACGCCGAGGCGGGCATCGACATCGTCGTCGCCCAGGGGTACGAGGCGGGCGGCCACACCGGCGAGATCGCGTCCATGGTCCTCACCCCCGAGGTCGTCGAGGCGGTCAGCCCCCTGCCCGTCCTCGCCGCCGGGGGCATCGGCAGCGGCGAGCAGATCGCCGCCGGGCTCGCCCTCGGCGCCCAGGGCGTCTGGCTCGGCTCGATCTGGCTCACCACCACCGAGGCCGACCTCCACTCGCCCGCCCTCACCGCCAAACTGCTGGCCGCCGGCTCCGGTGACACCGTCCGCTCCCGCGCGCTGACCGGTAAACCCGCCCGCCAACTGCGCACCGAGTGGACCGACGCCTGGGACCACCCGGACGGCCCGGGGCCCCTGCCCATGCCGCTCCAGGGCCTGCTGGTCGCCGAAGCCGTCTCCCGCATCCAGAAGTACGAGGTCGAGCCGCTGCTCGGCACGCCCGTCGGCCAGATCGTCGGCCGGATGACCTCCGAGCGCGGCGTCCGGGAGGTCTTCGACGACCTCACCCGGGGATTCGAACGGGCCGTGGCCCGCCTCAACCGCATCGCCCAGAGGAGCCGGTGACATGACGCAGCCCAATGGCCCGCAGCCCAATGGCACGCAGCCCAACGGCTTCTGGGCCCAGGCCGCCGCCGACCCCGCCCGCACGGTCCTGACCGCGCCCGACGGCGAGCAGTGGACCGCCGGCGAGCTGCACGCCGCCGCCAACCGGCTCGTCCACGGACTGCGCGCGGCGGGCCTGGAGACCGGCGACGCCTTCGCCGTCGTCCTGCCCAACGGGGTGGAGTTCCTCACCGCCTACCTCGCCGCGTCCCAGGCCGGGCTCTACCTGGTCCCCGTCAACCACCACCTGGTCGGGCCGGAGATCGCCTGGATCGTCGCCGACTCCGGCGCCAAGGTGCTCATCGCCCACGAACGGTTCGCCGACGCGGCGCGGGCCGCCGCCGACGAGGCGAAGCTCCCGCCGAGCCACCGGTACGCCATCGGAGCCGCCGACGGCTTCCGCCCGTACGCCGAACTCCTCGACGGGCAGCCCGGCTCACCGCCCGGCGGCCGCACCCTCGGCTGGGTGATGAACTACACCTCCGGCACCACCGGCCGCCCTCGCGGCATCCGCCGCCCCCTGCCCGGCAAGCCCCCGGAGGAGGCGTACCTCGGCGGATTCCTCGGCATCTTCGGCATCAAGCCGTACGACGGGAACGTCCACCTCGTCTGCTCGCCGCTCTACCACACCGCCGTGCTGCAGTTCGCGGGCGCCGCCCTGCACATCGGGCACCCCCTCGTCGTGATGGACAAGTGGACGCCCGAGGAGATGCTGCGCCTCATCGACGCCCACCGGTGCACCCACACCCATATGGTCCCCACCCAGTTCCACCGCCTCCTCGCCCTCCCGGAGGAGGTGAGGGCGCGGTACGACGTGTCGTCCATGCGCCACGCCATCCATGGGGCCGCCCCCTGCCCCGATCACGTCAAACGGGCGATGATCGACTGGTGGGGCACCTGCGTCGAGGAGTACTACGCGGCCAGCGAGGGCGGCGGCGCCTTCGCCACCGCCGAGGACTGGCTGAAGAAGCCCGGCACGGTGGGCAGGGCGTGGCCCATCAGCGAACTCGCCGTCCTCGACGACGACGGCCGTCCCCTCCCGCCCGGCGAACTGGGCACCGTCTACATGAAGATGACGACAGGCGGCTTCAGCTACCACAAGGACGAGGCCAAGACCCGCAAGAACCGCGTCGGCGACTACTTCACCGTCGGCGACCTCGGCTACCTCGACGAGGACGGCTACCTCTTCCTCCGCGACCGCAAGATCGACATGATCATCTCGGGCGGGGTCAACATCTACCCCGCCGAGATCGAGGCCGTCCTCCTCACCCACCCCGCCGTCGCCGACGCCGCCGCATTCGGCATCCCGCACCCCGACTGGGGCGAGGAGGTCAAGGCGGTCGTCGAACCCGCCGAGGGCCACGCCCCCGACGCCACCCTGGCCTCCGCGATCCTGGCCCACTGCGCCGAGCGCCTCGCCGGCTACAAACGCCCCAAGAGCGTCGACTTCATCGCGTCGATGCCCCGCGATCCCAACGGCAAGCTCTACAAACGCCGCCTCCGCGACCCGTACTGGGAGGGCCACGAGCGCCCCGTGTAGCCGCGCCACCGCACCCGTTTCGGCGCCCATACCGCGCGGTGCGCCGCCCGCTCTGGCAGCGTGGCGGCCATGAGTACCGGCACGGGCGGCACGGGCGGCACGGGCACGGACACCGGCACGGCAGGGCTGACGCACCAGTGGACCACGTGGGTGCCGGTCGTCGCCGTGCTCGTGCTGGGCCTCGGCTGGGGGCGCGACCTGCCGGGGCCGGTCGTCGCGGTCGTCGGGCTGTGCCTGATCGGCTCCGTCCTGTCGGCCGTGCACCACGCCGAGGTCGTCGCCCACCGCGTCGGTGAGCCGTTCGGGTCACTGGTTCTCGCCATCGCGGTGACCGTCATCGAGGTCGGGCTGATCGTCATGCTGATGGCGGGCGGCGGCGACAAGGCGTCCACCTATGCCCGGGACACCGTCTTCGCCGCCGTCATGATCACCTGCAACGGCATCGTCGGCCTGGCCCTCCTCGTCGCCGCCCTGCACAAGCGGCGCGTCGCGGTCTTCAACGCCGAGGGCTCCGGCGGCGCGCTCGCCACCGTCCTCACGCTCGCCGCCATGACCCTGGTGCTGCCCAGCTTCACCACCAGCCAGCCGGGCCCCGAGTTCACCGGGGCGCAGTTGGCCTTCGCCGCCGTCGCCTCGCTCTGCCTGTACGGGATCTTCGTCGCCGTACAGACCGTCCGCCACCGCGACTACTTCCTCCCCGTCGCGCGCGACGGGGACGCGACCGGTGGCGACGAGCACGCCCCGCCGCCCACCCTCCGGGCGACGTGGTGGAGCCTCGGCCTGCTCCTGGTGGCCCTGGTCGCTGTCGTCGGGAACGCCAAGCTGGTCTCACCCACCATCGAGGACGGCGTCGAATCCGCCGGCCTGCCCAAGGCGGTCGTCGGTGTCGTCATCGCCCTGATGGTGCTGCTGCCCGAGACCCTGGCCGCCGCGCGCGCCGCCCGCCGCGACCGCGTGCAGACCAGCCTCAACCTGGCGTACGGCTCCGCCATCGCCAGCATCGGCCTGACGATCCCCGCCATCGCGCTGGCCACCGTCTGGCTGTCCGGGCCCCTGGTGCTGGGGCTGGGCCCGCTCCACCTGGCGCTGCTCACGCTCACCGCCGTGGTGAGCGCCCTGACCGTGGTGCCCGGACGAGCCACTCTCCTCCAGGGCGGCGTGCACCTGGTGCTGTTCGCCGCCTTCGTATTCCTGTCGTTCAGCCCGTGACCGCCCGGCCCGTGACCGTCACTCCCTGACGCGCACCACCCGCAGCGCCGGATCGGTCAGGATGTTGTCCCTCTCGCAGAACCGGGCCGTCACCCACCGCTCGCCCGAGAACAGCGCCGTCTGGTCGCTGGCGTGCGGCGACACCGGGTTCGACGACTGCGCGTACGTCAGCAGGGTCCGTGCCACCGGGCACCGGCCGCCGTCCCAGCCGACCGCCTGGACGTGGCTCGTCCCGTGCGCCACCTCCGTGTAGCCGCCGCCCGCCGCGTTCCACACCGGCTCGATCTTGTTCCAGACGCCCAGCATCTCCGTACCGCCGTGCACGGGGACGCGTTTCCCGCCGCGTACGACGAACTGGTGGTCACCCAGCGGCGCGTCCAGCGGAATCCCGGCCGCCCGCAGCTCGGCGACCGCATCCGTCAGCGCCTTCGCGAAGGCCGGCGCACCCGTGTTCAGGGTGTGCGGCGTACGGACCGGGTCGGCCGCCGAGAACGGCACCTTCCACAGCTCGGCCGCCGGAACGGACGCCGTGAGCCTGCGCCAGAAGCGGTCGAAGAGCAGCGCGCCCCGGCTGCCGGTGTCCATCGTGCGGTCCCACCGCCCGAGCACCTCGCACGCCCTGGGCTCGTCCGGGAGCACGGCCGGGCACGCCCTCGCCACGTCGGCCGCCGCCAGGTCGCCGGCCGGCACCCGGTTCGCGAACTGCTGCCGTTGCAGATCCGCCACGGTCAGCCGGCCCTTCGCGGCCATCGCCGCCACGTCCTCGACACCGCCCCGGGTGCGCAGCGAACGCGGCGTCGCGATCGTCCCGAACACCCGCTCGTAGCCGGTCAGCGGCCGCTCGGCGTTGGTCAGCCACGCGCTGTCGTTGGAGTTCACCGCGTACGGCGCGTCCTGGAGCACCGGCGCCCGCGACGGCCCGAAGATGCCCGGCTGCACCGCGTCCCGGTCCGAGCCCGGCGCGCACTCGGCGCGCGAACTGTCCAGCACCGCCACACCCGACGCCGGATACGTCACCGTGCCCAGCGGCGTGGAACAGCGCCGCGCCAGCTCGTCGGTGACGCGCGGCAGCACCTGCGACTGGGTGAACAGGGTGTGGCCGCCCGCGTCCGCCGCGATCGTGTTCACCCACGGCAGGCCCTGGGTGCGCCGCAGCGCGTCCAGCACCCCGCGCGCGGAGCGGGCCCTGGCGAACCCGAGCGCGGTGTCCGTGCCGCGCAGGTTGGCGGCGTTGGGGTCGTTCAGCGCGTACGCCGTCGTCGCCGACCACGGCAGCGGCAACGCCGCGCCCAGCGAGGTGACGACCGGCCCGTACCGGGTCCACCACTGGGTACGGGTGACGGGGGCGCCGCCCTTGATGGGCACGGTGACCGTCCGCTTCCTCATCCGCTCCGGCCGGCCGTCGACCAGGTACACGGTCGGGTCGGCCGGGTCCAGGGCGAGCTGGTGCAGGTTGAGCGTGACGCCCGTCGCGACCGTGTGGCTCCACGCCACCTTGCCGGTGAAGCCGATGTTGACTGCCACGGTGCCGAGCAGGGAGCCGCCCGAGACGTTCAGCTCGCCCGGGATGGTCTGCTGCGACTGCCAGAACCGCCGGCCGCCGTGCCAGGGGTAGTGCGGGTTGCCCAGCAGCAGGCCGCGGCCGTTCGCGGTCGTGGCGCCGCTGAACGCCACCGCGTTGGATCCCATGTCGGCGCTCTCGGCGGCGAACAGGGCGCGGGCCGCCCGTGCCGCCCGTGCCGGGTCGACGGGCGCCACCGGAGCGCTGCCCGGCGGCCGCGCGGCCGTGATGCCGTCCACGGCGCGCCCCTGCCCGCCCAGCACCGCGAGGGCGAAGCCGCGCCGGGCCACGTCCAGCGCCGACACCGGGCGGACCCAGCCGGCGCCCGCGCAGGCCGGGTCGGTGACGCGGTTCTGCCGCAGCCAGGCGTTGTAGCCGGCCGCCCAGCCGCGCATCAGCTCCTTCGCCTCGCGGCTCGGGCCGGCCGGAGCGGGCGGGCGGAGCAGCCGCTCCACCGTCCCCGCGTCCCGTACACCACGGAAGTACAGGTCACTGGAGAGGTTCGTCCTCGCGGACGACAGCGCGCCGTCGGACGCGGCCTCCGGCCCGAAGTGGCGCGAGCGTTCGCCGCGTACGGTCACGAAACCGTCGGCGAGCACGCACACCTGGTCGGCGGCCTGCGCCCAGCCGGTGCCGAAGCCGAGGTTCGCGTAATCCTTGGCCAGGATGTGCGGGATGCCGTACTCGGTGTACCGGATGACGGCCGACAGGCCGCCGCCGGAGTGACGTTCAGCCGGTACGGCGGGACTCGCCGTACCGGCTGCGGTCGCGAGCGCGACGACGGCCGGCACCAGGCGTCTTCTCAGGAGATGCCTTCTCAGGCGATTGCGGAGGGGCAACGTGCCTCCCAACGGGACTGGGACGAAAGCGCGTTGGGCCATGCACCCACCCGTCGGACCGGCCTGTCAACATCCCGTTCGGTATCCGCTGGTGAGACGTACGCATTCGGCGACCACCTCGCGCAGGTCGCCGGTCCGCCGCAGCAGGTCCCGCTGGATCCGGGCGCCGTTGCCGGTCTTCAGCAGGCCGGCCAGCGCCTCCTGCGCGGGCACCACGTCACCGCTGTCCTCCAGGGCGTCCCTGACGTGGTCGAACAGCGCCCGCACCACCGCCTCCGCCGGCGCGGGCCGCATCGTCACCGGGTGGACCAGCTCGTCCTCCAGCCCCGACCGCGCCGCCCGCCAGGAAGCCAGCCGCAGCAGCGCCACACCGTGCCGGGCCGGCGGCTCGCCGTCGCGCCACTGCCGCGCCGCCGTTTCCACGAGGCCGCGCACCAGCGTGGCCAGCAGCACCGTGGTGGACGGGTCCAGACAGACGTCCGCCACCCGGACCTCCACGGTCGGGTACGCGTGGGACAGCCGGGCGTCGAAGTACACCATCCCCTCGTCCCGCAGCACCCCGCTCGCGACCATGTCGGCGACCTGCTCGTGGTACCGGTCGGCGGAACCGAAGATCTCCACCGGACCGGCCGACGGCCAGCGCCCCCACACCCGGTTGCGGTAGCTGGCGTACCCGCTCTCCTCGCCCTGCCAGAACGGCGAGTTCGCGCTCATCGCCAGCAGCACCGGCAGCCAGGGGCGGATGCGGTCCAGCACCGCCACGCCCTCCTCGTCCGACTCCACCGACACGTGCACGTGACAGCCGCACGTCAACTGCTCCTGGGCGGTGAGGCCGAAGTGCTCCTTCAGCCACTGGTGGCGCTCACCGGTGCCGATCGCCGGAGAGACCGGCAGCGGTGAGGTCGCCAGCGCGGCGATGGACGCGTCCAGCCCCTCGGCGTGCCGCGCCGCCTCGGCCCGGCACCGCCGGATCTCCTCGCCCAGGTCACCCATCACGGTCTGCGGGCGCGTGGCGAACTCCAGTTGCTGGCGCTGGAGTTCGCTCTCGAACACCTCGTCGTCGCCGTGCGGGTCCCGGGACGCGGCCGCCAGCACGGCCGCCGACAAGGCCCTCGGCTCCCCGCTCGCGCTGTCCACCAGCAGCAATTCCTCCTCGACGCCCACACTGCGCACGACCCACCTGCCTCTCCGACGACGATGAGCGTCGTTTGCCCCGGATCCGGTCCCGCACGCCTCGGCCGTGTGCGTGGACGCGCTGACGGGGCATACGGGCAGCACAAGATCGTCCGTCGGCATGAGTCCGCCCACGAGGTGTGAGAAGGGAGCCCGCAGATGGCGATACCCGTCCGCAGGCCAGGCACGGACCGAGTCACCCGCCCGGGCGGACGCCGCCCGCGCTTCAGCCTCCGCGACACCACGCTCGGCTTCGGTCTGGTGGCCATCGCCCTGTGCGGTACGGGAGCGATGGCGCGGGCAGCGGTCCGTGACACCGCCGACGTGCCCGCCGCCGCCCTCGCCGTGGCGGGCACCCTGGCGGTGGCTCTGGCCCTGGCCCTGGTCCTGGTCCTGGTGCGCGCGGCGCGGCGCCGCCGCGTTCCGGCCGCCCTGCCCACGGAGCCCCCCGTGTACGTGGACTACGCGGCCATGGACGCGGACGCCTTCGAACAGGCGGTGGCCGACCTCTGCGTACGGGACGGCTGCCTGGACGTCGAGGTCGTCGGCGGCGCGGGGGACCTGGGCGCGGACGTGGTGGCCACCGCGCCCGACGGGCGGCGCGTCGTCATCCAGTGCAAGGCGTACGGCCCCGACCACAAGGTGGGCTCCCAGGACGTGCAGCGCTTCGGCGGAACCTGCTTCGCCGTGCACGACGCCCACATCGCCGCCGTCGTCGCCACCAGCGAGTTCACCGAACCGGCCGCCCAGTACGCCGCCCAGTGCGGCATCCTCTGCGTCGACCGCCAGGCCCTGACGGCCTGGACGGAGGGCACCGGCCCGGCCCCCTGGCTCCAGGTCAGCGAGCCTGACGCAGGTCCACGATGCGCTTGATCTTCCCCACCGACCGCTCCAGCGTCTCCGGGTCGACCACCTCCACCCCCACCGACACTCCGATCCCGTCCTTCACGGCCGCCGCCACCGCCCGCGCCGCCTCGGCGCGCACCTCGCAGCTCGCGTCCGCCCGGGCCTCGGCGCGCACGGTCAGGGCGTCCAGCCGGCCCTCCCGCGTCAGCCGCAACTGGAAGTGCGGGGCCAGGCCCGGCGTACGCAGCACGATCTCCTCGATCTGGGTGGGGAAGAGGTTCACGCCCCGCAGGATCACCATGTCGTCGCTGCGCCCCGTGACCTTCTCCATCCGCCGGAACGCCGGACGCGCCGTCCCCGGCAGCAGCCGCGTCAGGTCACGGGTGCGGTAGCGCACGACCGGCATGGCCTCCTTGGTGAGCGAGGTGAACACCAGCTCGCCCCGCTCGCCGTCCGGCAGCACCTCGCCCGTCAGCGGGTCGACGACCTCCGGGTAGAAATGGTCCTCCCAGACGTGGAGGCCGTCCTTGGTCTCCACGCACTCCTGCGCGACCCCCGGGCCGATCACCTCCGACAGGCCGTATATGTCCACCGCGTCGATCGCGAACCGCTCCTCGATCTCCCGCCGCATCTCCTCGGTCCACGGCTCGGCCCCGAAGATGCCCACCTTCAGGGACGTGGAGCGCGGGTCGACCCCCTGCCGCTCGAACTCGTCCAGCAACGTCAGCATGTACGACGGCGTCACCATGATGATCTCGGGCCGGAAGTCCTGGATGAGCTGCACCTGCCGTGCCGTCATGCCACCGGAGGCGGGAACCACCGTGCAGCCGAGCCGCTCCGCCCCGTAGTGCGCGCCGAGGCCACCCGTGAACAGCCCGTACCCGTACGCCACATGGACCGTCTGCCCCGGCCGTCCGCCGGCCGCCCGGATCGACCGGGCCACCACGTCCGCCCAGGTGTCCAGGTCGCGGTCGGTGTACCCGACGACGGTGGGCCGGCCGGTCGTTCCGCTGGACGCGTGGACCCGCCGTACCCTCGACCGCTCGACCGCGAACATCCCGAAGGGGTAGTTGTCGCGCAGATCGGCCTTGGTGGTGAACGGGAAACGCGCCAGATCGGCGAGCGTACGGCAGTCCTCCGGGCGTAGCCCCGCCTTGTCGAAGGCCTGCCGGTAGAAGCCCACGTTCTCGTACGCGTGGCGCAAGGTGGCCCGCAGCCGCTCCAGTTGGAGCGCCTCCAGCGCCGCGCGGTCGAGCTCCTCCCCGGCGTCGAGCAGGTCCGTCATCCGTCGCACGCTCCGTCCTCCGCAGCCGCCCCGAACCGGACGACCGATCATTCGGTCGATCCGTTGTGGATCAGTAATCCAAGTCCGCGGCCGGAAGGCAAGGGGTGCGCGGCACCTTTCTCGTTACGGGGGTCCCGGCGACTACGGTGTGACGGGGATGACCAGCTCCGGGCGGTCCCACATCACGGCCGGCGGGTTGGCGTTCACCGTGCCGACCCGCCGCGCGCCCACGCTGCGGTAGAAGCCCTCGGCGGGCGGGTGCGACACGACCCGCACAGCGCCCACCCCGGCCGCCCGGGCCCGCTCCGTCATGTGCGCGATGAGCCGGCGGCCGACACCGAGCCCCTGGGCGGAGTCGGCGACGAACATGAGGTCCAGCTCCGGCGGGGACAGGACGAGCGCGTAGAAACCGAGCACGCGGTCGTCCTCCCCGGCGGCGAGGTGCACCTCGTGGGCGTCGATGTAGTCCGGCCCCACCCGGTAGCCCGCGACCATGGGCGCGTAGGGACCCTCGTAGGCGCGTGAATTCCGCACCAGCGAGGTCAGCCGCTTCGCGTCCCGGGCCGTCGCCCGCCTGATCCGCACCGGCTGCTGCTCCGGCCGGACCGCGGTGCCCGTCATATGCGAAGTCATGTGGAGAGTATTACCCTCCCGCCCGCCGGACGGGAAACGACCAGGTCAGGGCCGTGCGGCCGCGGCCTCCGCCACGGACCTGGCCCAGCGGTAGTCCGCCTTGCCGCTGGGGGAGCGCTGGATCCGGTCGGTGATCACGAGTTGCCGGGGCACCTTGTACCCGGCCAGCCTGGTGCGGCAGTGGCCCTGGATGTCGTCCAGCGAGGGCCGCTCCGCGCCCGCGCGCAGTTGCACCACGGCCGCCACGTGGTGGCCCCACCGGGGGTCGGGGACGCCGGCGACCAGCGCGTCGTACACGTCCGGATGCGACTTGAGCGCCTGCTCGACCTCTTCGGGGTAGACCTTCTCGCCGCCCGTGTTGATGCACTGCGACCCGCGCCCGAGGACGGTGACGATCCCCTCCTCGTCGACCGTCGCCATGTCACCCAGCAGCACCCACCGCTCCCCGCCCCGCCGGAAGAAGGTCTCGGCGGTCTTGACGGGATCGTTGTAGTAGCCGAGCGGCACGTGGCCGCGCTGGGCGACGCGCCCGACCTCTCCCGGTGCCACCGGTTCGTACGTCGCCGGGTCCACCACCTGCGTACGGCCGTTGACCCGCAGCCGGAACCCCTTGCCCGCACCCGAGTCGTCCGTCGCCGTGCCGTTGAAACCGGACTCGGAGGACCCGAAGTTGTTCAGCAGCATCACATGCGGGACCAGCGCCAGGAACTGCTCACGCACCGTCTCCGACATGATCGCCCCCGACGACGACACGCTGAACAACGACGACAGGTCGACCCCCTTCAGCGGCCCGTTCAGCGCGTCGATCAACGGCCGCAGCATCGCGTCGCCGACCAGCGACACGCTGGTGACCTTCTCCTTCTCTATCGTCCGCAGCACCTCGTGCGGCACGAACTTGCGGTGCAGCACGACCCGCTGGCCGAAGTTGAAGCCGATGAACGCGGTGAGCGTGGACGTCCCGTGCATCAATGGCGGAGTCGGGAAGAAGGTGATCCCCTCGCCGCCCGCCGCGACCCGCTCGGCCAGCTCCTCGGGGCACTTCACCGGCTCCCCGGTCGGCGCGCCACCGCCGAGGCCGGAGAAGAACAGGTCCTCCTGGCGCCACATCACGCCCTTGGGCATACCGGTCGTGCCGCCCGTGTAGATGATGAACAGGTCGTCGCCCGAGCGGTCCCTGAAGCCCCGCTCCGGCGACCCGCCCGCCTCCGCCTCCGCGAACTCCGTGCACACGAGGTCCGGCGCCCCCTCAGGGGGAGTGCCCACCCGCACCGGATGCCGAAGCCTCTCCGTCTTCGGCAGCGCGGCCGCGACCCGCCCCGTGAACTCGGCGTCGAACACGAGCCCGGCCAGATCGGCGTCCCGGTAGAGATAGACCAGCTCCTCCTCCACGTACCGGTAGTTGACGTTCACCGGCACGAGCCGCGCCTTCAGACACCCGAGCACCGTCTGCACGTACTCCACGCCGTTGTACAGGTGCAGCCCCACGTGCTCACCGGCCCGCAGCCCCGCGTCCAGCAGGTGGTGGGCGATCCGGTTCGCGGCGGCGTCCAGCTCCGCGTACGTCAGCCGGCGCTCCGCGCCCGTCCCCGGATGGTCGAGGTGGACGAGCGCCTCGCGGTCCGGGACCACGTCCACGACCGACTCGAACAGGTCGGCAAGGTTGTACTCCACCGCTCCTCCTCCACCCCGGCCCTCACTGGCTCGCGGTCATTAGAGCGCCGCCGCCCACAAGTGGGAAGGGACCGCGCCAAAGAACCTGACTGAGTGTCAGAAAGCTATTGAACTGACACCTCCACTCCTGCAACCTGTTCTGGATCCGGAACCGGGAGGACGGCCATGAGCGGTACGGAACACCTCACCGTGCGGCGCGAAGGCGCCACACTGATACTCACCCTGAACAGGCCCGAGGCGAAGAACGCCCTGTCCCTGCCCATGCTGGTCGGGCTGTACGACAGTTGGATCGAGGCCGACGAGGACGACGCCATCCGCTCCATCGTGCTCACCGGAGCCGGCGGCGCCTTCTGCGCGGGCATGGACCTCAAGGCCCTGGCCGGGGACGGCATGGCCGGCCAGGAGCACCGCGAGCGCCTGAACGCCGACCCCGACCTGCACTGGAAGGCGATGCTGCGCCACCACCGCCCCCGCAAGCCGGTGATCGCCGCCGTCGAGGGCCACTGCGTGGCCGGCGGTACCGAGATCCTCCAGGGCACCGACATCCGTGTGGCCGCAGAATCGGCCACCTTCGGGCTCTTCGAGGTGAGGCGCGGCCTGTTCCCCATCGGCGGCTCCACCGTCCGCCTGCCGCGCCAGATCCCGCGCACCCACGCCCTGGAGATGCTGCTCACCGGCCGCCCCTACACGGCGGCGGAAGCGGAGCGGATCGGCCTGGTCGGCCACGTCGTCCCCGACGGCACCGCCCTCGACAAGGCCCTGGCCATCGCCGAGCAGGTCAACGCGTGCGGCCCGCTCGCCGTCGAGGCCGTCAAGGCCTCCGTGTACGAGGCGGCGGACCTCCCCGAAACCGAGGCCCTGGCCGCCGAACTCAAGCGCGGCTGGCCCGTCTTCGACACTGCCGACGCCAAGGAGGGCGCCCGCGCCTTCGCCGAGAAACGCGCCCCCGTCTACCGCCGCGCCTGACGCCCCGGCCCGCAGCCGGCAGACGGCCGGGGCGGGGCGGGGCCGTGCAGGGTCGCCCCCGGAGGGGCTGGCGGCAACGGGCGGGCTCCCGAAAAGACAACCCATGGCCGCCGGCCCCGTGGGGGTGCCCCCTCTGGGGGACAGCCGAGCCCGGAGGGGCCCCGCCCCCCCACCCTGGCCGAACCCGCCCCGCCCCACCGGCAGGAGCCGCCCCACCCACCGGCGGGAGCGGCCCCGCCCCAGCGATCCGTACCGCCCCAGCGATCCGTACCGCCCCAGCGATCCGCGCCCGCGCGACGCGGAGATCGGAGCACCGCCCATGACAGCCGCCCCCGCGCCGCAGACCCTCCGCGCGCCCCTGGTCGTGGAGTTTCCGTTCACCCGCTCCCTCGGCCCCGTCCAGTCCGCCTTCCTCACCGGCCTGCGTGAACGCACCGTCCTCGGCGTCCGCGCCACCGACGGCAGGGTCCTCGTCCCGCCCGTCGAGTACGACCCGGTCACCGCCGAGGAGATACGCGACCTCGTCGAAGTCGCCCCCACCGGCACCGTCACCACCTGGGCCTGGAACCCGGCGCCCCGCCGCGACCAGCCCCTGGACCGCCCCTTCGCCTGGGCGCTGGTCCGGCTCGACGGCGCCGACACCGCGCTCCTGCACGCCCTCGACGCACCCGGCGGCCCGGACACCGTACGCACCGGAATGCGCGTCCGGGTCCGGTGGGCGGAGCACCGCACCGGCGCCATCACCGACATCGCCTGCTTCGAACCGCACGACGACAGGAGCGAACCCGGACCACGCCCCCAGCCCCGCCTCCACACGGGGCAGTTCACCGACCCCGTCACCGGCATCGTCGCGCCCGCCCGGCTCGACTACACCTATTCGCCCGGCCGCGCCCAGAGCGCCTACCTCAACGCCCTGGCCGGCCGCCGGACCGTCGGCGAACGCTGCCCGTCCTGCCGCAAGGTGTACGTCCCGCCCCGCGGCGCCTGCCCGACGTGCGGTGTCGCCACCACCGAGCAGGTCGAGGTCGGCCCGCGCGGCACGGTCACCACGTACTGCATCGTCAACATCAAGGCGAAGAACCTCGACATCGAAGTCCCCTACGTCTACGCCCACATCGCCCTCGACGGCGCCGACCTCGCCCTCCACGGACGTATCGGCGGCATCCCCTACGACCAGGTGCGCATGGGGCTGCGGGTGGAACCGGTCTGGACCGACGACAGCCGCTACCCCGACCACTACCGGCCGACCGGCGAGCCCGACGCCGACTACGACACCTACAAGGAGTTGCTGTGATGCGCGAGGTCGCGATCGTCGCCTTCGCCCAGACCGACCACCGGCGGCGCACGGACGACCTCTCCGAGGTCGAGATGCTCATGCCGGTGCTCCACGAGGTCCTGGACCGCACCGGCCTGAAGACCGGGGACATCGGCTTCACCTGCTCGGGCTCCTCCGACTATCTCGCGGGCCGGGCCTTCTCCTTCACCATGGCCCTTGACGGCGTCGGCGCCTGGCCGCCCATCTCCGAGTCGCACGTGGAGATGGACGGCGCCTGGGCGCTGTACGAGGCGTGGGTGAAGCTGCTGACCGGTGAGGCCGACACCGCCCTCGTCTACTCCTACGGCAAGTCGTCGCCCGGCCCGCTCCGGGACGTGCTCACCCGCCAGCTCGACCCCTACTACCTCGCCCCCCTCTGGCCCGACTCCGTCTCCCTCGCCGCCCTCCAGGCGCAGGCGCTGATCGACGCCGGTGACACCGACGAGCCGCGGCTCGCCGCCATCGCCGCCCGCAGCCGGGCCTCGGCCGCCGACACCAACCCGCACGCCCAGCTCCGTGGCCCATGCCCGCACGGCGACTACCTGGTCCGCCCGCTGCGCACCGGCGACTGCCCGCCCATCGGCGACGGCGCGGCCGCCGTCGTCCTCGCCGCCGGGGACCGGGCGCGCGAGCTGTGCGACCGGCCCGCCTGGATCCGTGGCATCGACCACCGCATCGAACCGCACGGCCTCGGCGTGCGCGACCTCACCGAGTCGCCCTCCACCCGCCTCGCCGCACAGCGCGCCGGCGCCTTCGACCGGCCCGTCGACACCGCCGAGCTGCACGCCCCGTTCACCTCCCAGGAGGTCGTACTGCGCAAGGCGCTGAGCCTCGACGACAGTGTCCGGGTCAACCCCTCCGGCGGCGCCCTGGCCGCCAACCCGGTCATGGCGGCGGGCCTCATCCGGCTCGGCGAAGCCGCCGCCCATATCCACCGGTGCGCCTCCGACCGCGCCCTCGCCCACGCCACGTCCGGCCCCTGCCTCCAGCAGAACCTGGTCGCCGTCCTGGAAGGAGAGCCCCGTGCCGCATAAGGAACCCGTGGCCGTCGTCGGGGTCGGCCAGACCAAGCACGTCGCCGCCCGCCGTGACGTCTCCCTCGCCGGACTCGTCAGGGAGGCCGCCCAGCGCGCCCTGCTCGACGCCGAACTCACCTGGGCGGACATCGACGCCGTCGTCATCGGCAAGGCCCCCGACTTCTTCGAGGGCGTGATGATGCCGGAGCTGTATCTGGCCGACGCCCTGGGCGCGGTCGGCAAGCCGATGCTGCGCGTCCACACCGCCGGCTCGGTCGGCGGCTCCACCGCCCTCGTCGCCGCGAACCTCGTCGCCGCCCGGGTCCACTCCACCGTCCTCACCCTCGCTTTCGAAAAGCAGTCCGAGTCCAACGCCATGTGGGGCCTGTCGCTGCCCATCCCGTTCCAGCAGCCGCTGCTCGCCGGCGCGGGCGGTTTCTTCGCCCCGCACGTGCGCGCGTACATGCGCCGCACCGGCGCACCGGACACGGTCGGCTCCCTCGTCGCGTACAAGGACCGGCGCAACGCGCTGAAGAACCCGTACGCGCATCTCCACGAGCACGACATCACCCTGGAGAAGGTCCAGGCGTCCCCGATGCTCTGGGACCCCATCCGGTACTCGGAGACCTGCCCGTCCTCCGACGGCGCCTGCGCCCTCGTCCTCACCGACCGGGCCGGCGCGGCCCGTTCGCCGAGGCCCCCGGCCTGGGTGCACGGCGGTGCCATGCGCAGTGAGCCGACCATGTTCGCCGGCAAGGACTTCGTCTCTCCGCAGGCCGGCAAGGACTGCGCGGCCGACGTCTACCGGCAGGCCGGGATCGCCGACCCGCGCCGGGAGATCGACGCCGTGGAGATGTACGTGCCGTTCTCCTGGTACGAGCCGATGTGGCTGGAGAACCTGGGCTTCGCCGCCGAGGGCGAGGGCTGGAAGCTCACCGAGTCGGGCGTCACCGAACTCGACGGCGACCTGCCCGTGAACCCCTCGGGCGGCGTCCTGTCCACCAACCCCATCGGCGCCTCCGGCATGATCCGCTTCGCCGAGGCGGCGCTCCAGGTGCGCGGGCAGGCAGGGGAGCACCAGGTGCCCGGAGCCCGCCGTGCGCTGGGGCACGCGTACGGCGGCGGGGCCCAGTTCTTCTCCATGTGGCTGGTCGGTGCCGAACCACCCGCCACCTGAGTGCCGCATCACCGGCACATGACCGGCTCACCGGTTACCTGACCGGCCGCGCGCCGCGCCCTGTCCGTGACCGGACCCGATGGCTAGTCTGAGCCCGGACGACGAACCGGGAGGAGCAGGCACGTGGCGGAGACCATCACCACCCAGCAGCAGCTCGCAGGATGGGAGAAGCCGGACCTCGACCTCAGCAACGCGAACTGGCAATCGGGCAGTCAGGGGGCGGGCGACGTCCAGATCGCCTTCGTCGAGGGATTCATCGCGATGCGCAACGGCGGCCGTCCGGAGAGCCCGTCACTGATCTTCACCCCCGCCGAGTGGCGCGCCTTCGTGCTCAACGCCAGGGAGGGGGAGTTCGACCTCACCTGACGGTGGTCTCCGGGTCACCCTGGTCCGCCCGCTTCCGGGCACGCGCGTCGGTGACAGCGAGCGCAAGCCCCGGCAGTATCAGCAGGACCGTGACCCACAGCGGCATGGGGAACAGCGGCTCGTCGCCGGCCAGTTGGTCTGCCACCAAGGCGGCCGGCAGGCCGACGACGGCCGCTACCAGCCAGCTCTTGGCCATCCCCAGCGAACCCCGCCGCAGCTCCACGGACACCGTGACCGCCGCGACGGCCACCAGCAGGGCGAGCCGGCCCGCGGTGACGGGGAGCGTGGTGGTCCGCCACAGCAGGTGGGACAGGAGCATCAGTACGCCCACCACGGACGGCACTATGGCCGCGAGCCGTGCCGCCCTCCGGTGCAGTGGCTGCCGGGCACGCGCCCAGGACGCGGCGAACGCCTTGACGTCGTCGCCGACCACGTCCCCCGGCCCCCGCCCGGCCGCCGCCGCGTCCTCCAGGTGGGCGGACAGCTCGGCGAGCATCTCCCGTACGGAGGCGTCGTCGATGCCCCGGTACGCCCAGTTGGCACGGCAGACCGCCAGTACCCGTTCGTTGGTCATGGTGTGGATTCCCCCGTCTTCTTCCTGTCCGCCAGGACCCGGCCGGCCTGGGCGGTGAACTCCCGCCAGACGGCCCGGCCACGGGTCAGTTCCGCTTCTCCGGCCGCCGTCAGCCGGTAGTACTTGCGCGGTGCCCCGCCGCTCGACGACGGGGCACGGTACGACTCCACGAGCCCGCCCCGCTCCATCCGCGCGAGCAGCGGATAGATGCTGCCCTCGCTGACGAGCTCCAGCCCGCTTTCCGTCAGAGCCTCCACGAACTCGTAGCCGTAGCGGGGCCTTTCGCCGATCAGCGACAGCAGGCACAGGTCGAGCACTCCGCGCAGAAGCTGACTGCGCCGCTGGTCACCGGTCGCCGGCAGCTCCTTTGTCATGCGACACATGGTAGTCACGCAGTGTCATGCGGCGCAAGACTTATGTGGAACAAGATTCATGCGGGGCAAGACTTCTGCCGCGCAAGACTCTTGCGGCGAACGGTAATGGCTGCCGGCCGCGCTACCGTGAGCCGTATGGCCGCACACCCGCTCGCGCTGGATCTCGCCCTCACCATCCGTCATGACGGCCGTGGCGGCGTCGCCGACGACCTCCAGCACCCCGACGGCCTCGCCGCCTGGATCCGCGAGCACGCGGACGCCCTCGACGCCGTACCCGGCGCCGCCCGCTCCGCCGCGGACGGGGACACCCTCGCGGCCGTCCGCGACCTGCGCGCCGCCGTCCGCGCCCTGTTCGCCCGCGCCGTGCCCGGCGACCCCAGCCCCGCCGACGCCCGGCGCCTGCTGCCGGTGGACACCGCGCTCCGGCGCCTCAACGCGGCCGCGGCAGCCGCCCCCGCCGTACCCCACCTGGCCTGGCCCGACGGGGCCGACCCGGTGGCCGGGTGGCGCCCCGTGGGCCCGGCGTCCGCCTCCGTCCGCGAGGCGCTGTGCGCCGCCCTCGCCCAGGACGCCATCGCCTTCCTCGCCGGACCGGACCGGTCCCGGCTGCGGGCCTGCCACGCGCCACGCTGTGTGCGGTACTTCCTCAAGGAGCATCCCCGCCAGGAGTGGTGCAAGCCCGCGTGCGGGAACCGCGCCCGCGTCGCCCGCCACCACCAACGCCACCACGCCTGACCGCGCCACCACACCTGACCCCACCACCACCCCCTGAGCCGCCACCACGCCCGGCGCCGGCTGTCCGGCCTAGGGTGAGGAGCATGAGTGGAGAACGCGACCTGAAGCGGCTGCTCGCCGGCATGCGACCCGAGCTCAACCCGGGGCACTTCGTCTTCGTCACCGTCGACGGCCCCGCCGTACCGCCCGGGCTGCACCCGGTCGTCACGGTCGCCGAATCGGAGGGCCTCACCCTGGTCGTACCGCAGGACGAGGCGGACGCCGCCTCGCTCCCGTACCACTACGTGGCCGGCTGGATCACCCTGCGGGTCCACTCCGCGCTCGACGCCGTCGGGCTGACCGCCGCCGTCTCCCGGGAGCTCGCCGACGCCGGGCTGAGCTGCAATGTCGTGGCGGGCTACCACCACGACCACCTCTTCGTCGAGTACGCCCGGGCGGGCGAGGCCCTCACCGCCCTGCGCCGCCTGGCGGAGCGCTCGGCCTGACCGGCCGGTCGCCCGAAACGGTGAATCACAGCGGCTCCCGTGGCCCTTGTGCCGGGGCCGTGCCGGCGGGCGGGGAGCGCGGGGCCGGGCGCCGCCCGGGGGGTCCGGGCACGTACCATGGCGACATGTCCTTCCTCCGCCGCCGCAGCGCCGCCACACCCGCGGGCCCGGACTTCGACGTCCTGGCCATGGACCCGGGCGACTGGCCCGGCAATCTCGGCGCCGGTCTCCTCCCCGCCCCCGACGGCACCTGCCAGGGCGTGTTCCTGCGGTACGACCTGTTCGGCGGCCGCGGCCCCGCGATGATCATCGGCAACCTCCCCGAGGGCTCCCCGGCCCGTGAGCTCGCGGAGGGACAGATCCCCTTCGAGGTCGCCCAGCTCCTGGCGGCGCTGGAGAACGACGAGCCGGTCGAGGTCGTCGAAACCGAGGACGTACCCGTGATGCAGGGCGACAACCTGCTGATCGTGCGCCGTCTGAAGCTCTCCGAGAGCCGGATCTCCTGCGTGCAGTTCGACCGCAGTGACAACGTGCTGGTGACCATCGCGAGCTGGGACCGCCCCATCACCGACGACCTGTACGCGCTGCTCAAGCCGCTGCCCGCGGAGCTCTTCCAGCAGGGCTGACCCGATCCTCCGACGCGGATTAGAGTCGGCGGCATGGCAGCGAACGAGGGGAAGACGACCGGTACCGCCCGGGTCGATAGCTGGATCTGGGCGGTACGGCTCACCAAGACGCGCTCGCAGGCGGCGACGGCCTGCCGGGCCGGGCACGTACGCGTCAATGGCGAGCGCGCCAAGCCCGCCCAGACCGTGAAGCCCGGCGACGAGGTGCGGCTGTTCCACGCCGGCCGCGAGCGCATCGTCGAGGTGAAGCAGGTGCTCACCAAGCGCGTCGGCGCGCCCGTGGCCGCCGAGGCGTACGTCGACAACAGCCCGCCCCCGCCGCCCCGCGAACACGTCGCCCTGGCGGGCGTCCGCGACCGTGGCGCCGGCCGCCCCACCAAGCGGGAACGCCGCGAACTGGACCAGTTGCGCGGCATCCGCCCGTCCTGACGACCACCACGGTGTGACCGCTACGGCGTGAACAGCGCCGCCAGCCGGGCCGCCGAGGTTCCCAGCCCCGTCGGCCCGCCGGGCAGGCCCCTATCCGGCGCGCCCACACCCGGCGCCGCCACACCGGCCACCTCGCCCGGCGCTTCGGCGCCCGCCGCCGCGCCCACGCCCTGCGACACCAGACCCGCCGGGGCTCCGGTCAGCAGCCGGGCCGTACCCGCGCCCGAGCGGACGTCCTCGTCCCGGTAGCGGCGTACGTTCCGGTGCCAGTGGAGGATGCCGGCGAGCCAGTCCTCCAGCTCCCGCACGTACGCGTCGAGGGCGGCCCGGCCCGCCTGGTCCAGTTCGAACCGGTCGCTCAGCACCGGCAGCTCATGCTTCTTCACATGCTCGAACTGGCGCAGCCGGCCCCGCATCAGGTCGTCGATGATCTTCACGCCCGTCGGGTAGTCGCAGTCGAAGAAGGTCTGCACCACCAGGACCCCGTTGTGCACCTCGCCCTCGACCTCGATCTCCTTCTGGTACGAGAAGAGGTCGTTGACCATGGTCGCGTAGTCCGACACGGAGTTCTCCAGGCTCCGGATCGTCCCGCTCCGCAGCAGGTCCGGCGGCAGGGCGTGCTGGTGCCGCAGCCGCGACAGGCTCATGGTGAGGTCCGAGCCGAAGGTGAGGCGCCGCATCTCGATGTAGTCGACCGGATCGGGCACCCGGTGCTGGGCCTGGTTGTGCAGCTCCCACAGCCAACTGTCCAGCATGTCGTCCATCGCCCGGCGCAGCGAGGCGCGGGCGTCCGGTCCCATGGGCCCCGCGGTGCGCCCCCACAGGTCGGCGAGCGCCCGCTCCATGGGGCTCCCCGCCACCGCCGCACCGGCCTCCGGGTCGTCGACGGGCATGCAGTCCTTCAGCCGTTCCGTGGACAGCTTCGCCCCGGCGAGGTCACGCGGCCGCCCGAAGACGATCGGGTAGTAGTCGTCGCCGTACGTCCCCCAGGTCAGCCACTGGGCGCTCAGCTCCAGCTCCTCGACGGTGGCGTCCGGGTCCAGACCGGCCGAGCAGAGCGCGAAGTCGAAACCGGCCAGCATCGGCTCGTCCCAGATGTCGTCCAGCAGACCCATCCGGCCGGCCCACTCCAGGGACTTGGCGCGGGCGTCCTCGTGGTGCGGACTGAGGGACAGGGGGTAGGGCAGGTCGAACTCCGGAAGCAGCGAAGGGCCGACATGCTGGTGCGGCACATGCGTGAGGGAACGCCGCCGCGCCTCCGCCGGCCTGCCGAAGAGCGTCGTGATGTCGAGTGCCGAGGTGCCCAGCACCCCGCTGAAGAGCGAAGGCCCGCTCCTCGCGCCCTCGTTCATGTAACGGCTGGAGCGCATGTGCCACTCGTGGCCGCCGGACTGCCAGTCCTGGAGGCCCTTGGCGTACGCGGCGACCGCGGCGCACTCCTCCGGGCTCAGGCCCTTCTCCACGCACAGTTCGGGGACCTCGGTCAGCGCGGTGTTCTCGAACTGCTGGAGCCGCGAGGTCAGCAGGTCGTTGACGGCCTCGGCGGCCTCCTGGGTGGTGCAGTCCAGGAACTTCTCCAGCACCAGGACGCCGTTGCTGTTCTCGCCCTCGTCCTCGACCTCGCGCTGGTACGAGAAGAGGTCGTTGCGCAGGTGGACGGCGTCGGCGAACGCGTCCCGCAGCACCCGCAGCGGCCGGGCGTCCGCCACCGCCTCCGGCACCTCGGCGCCCGCCGCGTACTCCACCAGGCCGGCGGACCAGGGCGCGCCACCGACCTTGCGGCGCATTTCAATGTACTCGACGGGGTTGGCGATCCGCCCCTCGTTGATGTTCGCCAGCTCCCACAGGGACTCGTTGAGCAGGTGCTCGGTCGCCTGGGCGAACCGGGAGCGCCAGGCGGACGACATGCTCGGCACGGTCCGCGTCCACAGGTCGGCGAGCCCGGCCTCCACCGGGTTCGTCGGCTCGGGCATCGGCCCGGAGAGGTCCAGCGGCATGAAGGCCGGCATCCGGTCCAGGTACGCCGTGCCGCCCGCCAGGTCCTGGGTGCGCTTGAACACCTCCAGGAAGTGGTCGTCGAAGAAGAACACCCAGACGTACCAGTCGGTGACCAGGGACAGCGCGTCGGCGTCGCAGTCGGGATGCGTGTACGCGCACAGCAGGGCGTAGTCGTGGGAGTCGAGATCGTGCTCCTCCCAGATCCCCGACCCCTCCAGCATCCCCATGCGGCGCGCCCATTCCTTGGTGTGGGAACGTGCCGTCTCCACATGGGGATTGAGGCGAGCCGGATACGGCATGTAGAAATCCGGCAGAACGAAGGGCTGTGCCATGCGTAGGGGGCCTTTCACGGGAGGTGGACATACCGCGCCACCCCCTACCCGACGTCGACCGGGCCCACGCCGCAGACCGGGTTAGTCATATGAACGCCAACTGGAGTGACTCGTGTGTCAGGTGGCGTCTCCTGAGCCCCCTGAGCCCTTCCTGGCGGCCTCCTCCGCTCCGGGGAACCGCGCCCCTCTGCGGAGGAACTCGGCCCGGAAATCCTGCCGGGGGATACCGCTGAACGAGAACGAGCCGTCCTTCGCCCGGCCGCGCAGGAGTATCTGGTCGCAACCGCCGCAGTACTTGGTGTGGTCCGTGTACTGCTTCCGTGCCCGCTCGGCCCTCGTGTCGCCGGCGCGTACGGCGGCCCGGCTGCGGTGGGCGGCGAAGCCCAGTACGACACCGGCGAGCAGAGCGCTCCACGCGATGCCCCCGTTGAAGGCGGCGAGCACGAACAGCACGGCGAGACCCGCCAGGAGGTACGTCCGGTGATGACGGCGCGGGTCGAGCTGCGCCGCGCCCAGGGGCTGGGGGAGATTCACCAGGGGAGACCCGGGATGGAGCCCCTTCGTGCGGAAGCAGATGTCCATCTCCCCGTTCGGGCAGTCCGCCACCGTTCCCCCCTTTGAATCGCACGGGTGACACAGGCTGCGTACTGGTCCTGCCCATGCCGGGAATCTGATATGCCCGGCGCGGCGGGGGGCGGCCACATCCGGCCACCCCCCGCTTCCTCCGTGCCGCCCGACCCTCAGACGCGGGACACGGTCACATCCGACGCCTTCACGAAGGCGACCCGGTGACCGAACTGGATCTCGTAGTACGCCTCCTCGCCCCGCACCACCCGGTGCCCGGACGTGTCGAAGGACGGGGCGTAGTAGTACTCGCCCGGTACCCGGTCGCCCACCACATACCGCTGGCCCGCCAGGAGCCGGTACGGCAGCGGTGACACCGGCTGGACCGGCACGCCGGCAGGGTAGGCGGACGCCTCGGGGTAGGCCCGCCCGTAGACCGGCACCTCCGCGAGGCCCTCCTTCGGCGTCAGGACCCAGCCGCGCGCACCCACGGCCACCGGCCTCGCACCGGGGTTGTGGAACCAGGCCTTCTGGCCCAGGTACCAGACCGCCGTCCACTCACCGCGCCGCTCCGCCACCGCGTAGCTCTGGCCCGTCGAGGCCCGCGCGCCCGTGTCGTTGACGCCGGTGGTCGAGTCCTGGCCCCCCGGCCGCAGCCCGATGTCCTTGACGAGGGGAGCGCTCTCGCTGGGCTCCGTGTGCAGCCGGACGGCGCCGCTGCCGTGCGGCGGACAGGCCTCACCGGGCTTCACGCAGCCCGTGTAGAGCGGCTGGTGGGCGGCGTACCGAGGGCGGATCGTCACGACCTCGCTGTGCGGTCCGGCGGTCGGCGTGAAGGGCCGGCCCAGAAGCTCGAAGTAGTGCGCCCAGTCCCAGTACGGACCGGGGTCCGTGTGCATGCCCCGGACCGTCGCCGCCGTCGGGCCGGGCACGTTGTCGTGGCCCAGGATGTGCTGCCGGTCCAGCGGAACGCCGTACCTCTTCGCCAGGTACCGCACCAGCCGCGCGGACGTGCGGTACATCGCCTCCGTGTACCAGGCGTCCGGCGACACCAGGAAGCCCTCGTGTTCCAGGCCCACCGACTTGGCGTTCACGTACCAGTTGCCCGCGTGCCAGCCGACGTCCTTCAGCGGCACGTGCTGGGCGATATGACCATCGGACGACCGCAATGAGTAGTGCCAGGACACATACTCCGGGTCCTGTACCAGTTGCAGCGTCACGTCCCAGGTCGCCTCGGTGTCGTGGACGACGATGTAGTCCACCGACTGGGAGGCGGGCCGGTCCGCCTTGTCATGGTTGCCGTAGTCGCCCTCGCCGAACTCCTCGTACGGCGCCGGGATCCACTCGCACGCCACCGTCCTCGGGCACTCGGTCCCGCTCGTCCGTGCCGTCCGCAGGCCGAGCCCGGTGGCCTGCGCGGTCTCCGGAACGACGCCCGGGTCGGCGGCCAGGGACACCACCTGCCCGCTGTCCGTCGTGCGACGCTCACCCGAACGGATGATGTCGTACACGTCATCGGCGTACGTCGTGGCGGTCGCCGTGTCATCGGCGCCCGAGTAGCGCGCCACCGCCCCGTACCAGTCGCCCGGGTCGCCGCTCGCCGGGTGGCCGAGCTCCCGCTGCGCGGCCGCCAGGAGGGCCGCACCGCCCCGGATGTTGGCGGACGTGCTGGTGCGCAGCCGCTCGGGGGAGAGCCCGGACAGCTCGGCCGCCCGGTCCAGCGTCCGCAGCCGGGGCGGCAGCGCCGACGGCTCGGGCAGCTCGGCGTCCGCCACGTGCTTGGCGCTGCGGGACGCGTCACCGCGCGCGTCCTCCGCGCCGTGCGAGTGGTGCGGTGCCGAGGCCAGCGCGGTGCGGGCGTCCGTGAGGTGCATGGGCCCGTAGCCACCGGTGACGCTCGGCGCGCCACCGTGCCCGTCCCAGCGGGACTGGAGGTACGAGACGGCCAGCAGCACGCTCTGCGGCACCCCGTACTCGGCGGCGGCCGCCGCGAAATCGCGCTGCAACGCCCCGGAGGCGGGCGGCCGCCCGGCCGTCGCGGACGGAGCCGCGGACACCAGCGGCAGCAGCAGCGCGGCGGACGCCACCACCGCGCCCGCCGTCCGTACCCGCCGCAACTGCCCAACGTTCCGTAACTGTCGACGAGCGGGAGCGGACAAGGCGGCCTCCTGGGACGGGTGGTGTGCGGCAGGACCGTACAGGCGTAGCGCCTGCCGGACCATCCGTCAATCAGCTCGCCGCGTCCCGGAGTCGACCGGTTCAGTCGACCCGCACCGCGAGCAGACAGGCGTCGTCGTCGTGGATGCCGCGCTCGTACTCCTCGGTCAGCCGGTCGACGATCCGCCGGGGCGGCAGACCGCTGCTCGCCGCCAGCAGCCCCGTCAGCGCGTTGATGCCCTCGGTGATGTCCTGGCCACGCCGCTCGACCACCCCGTCGGTGTACAGCAGCAGCACATCGCCCGGCTCCAGCCGGACCTCCGCCGTGTCGTACTCGTGCCCCGGCAGCACGCCCAGCAGCGGCCCCCGGTGCTCGGTCGGCAGCGCGTAGGCGCGGCCCTCGCGCAGCAGCAGCGGCGCCGGGTGCCCCGCACACGTCCACCGGAGGACTCGGTCGCCACTGATGTGCCCGACCGCCATGGTCGCCGTCGCCGACGTGGGGTCGCTGCACACCAACTCGTTCAGCCAGGTGGTCACCTCACCGGCGCACGCCCCCGTCTGGGCGAGCCCCGCCATCGCGTGACGCTGCTGCGCCATCCGGGCGACCGCCTCCAGCCCGTGCCCGCTCGCGTCCCCGATGGCGATCAGCGCCCGGCCGTCCGGCAGCGGCCGGCACTTGTACCAGTCGCCGCCCACCGCGGCGTCCGGCTCGGCGGGCAGGTACGCCGCCGCCACGGTCAGGCCCAGTTCCGCCAGCCCCTCCGAGTACGTCGGCAGCAGCGCCTCCCGCAGCGCCGACGCGACGTGCCGCTCCGCCGCGGCCTGCTGCCGCAACTGCTCCGTCTCCACCTGCTTCTCCACCAGTCTGCGGCGGCTGCGCATCTGGGGAGTCAGGTCCCGGGCCACGATCTGCAACGCCCACGGACGGCCGTCCGTGCCCGCCACCGGCCGGCCCAGCAGGTCGACCGTACGGATCTCGCCCAGGACCAGGAAACGGATGCGGGTCCAGGCGGGCTCCTCACCGGCCAGCACCGACGCGATGAACTCGCCGAACGGTCCCACGTCGGCCGGCACCAGCGCGTCGCACAGCTCCAGCAGGGACCACGGCAGCGCGGGGTCCGTGCGGAAGATCCGCTGCAACCCCTCCGACCACGTCACCGACCCGGACAGCAGGTCCCAGCGCCCCCACCCCATGGACGCCAGGTGCTGCGCGTCGATGGTGAGGAGCTCCGCCTGGCTGCGCACCGGGCGCCACGTCGTCAGCACCTGGTCGCCGCACGACGAGGCGTAATGCACGAGCTGTACGCGCCTGAGCCTGCCGTACCGCTCCTCGGTGTAGTCCACGACCAGGCCGTTCAGGGCGTGGCCCGTGGCCAGCACCTCCCGCAGCGCGGCCAGCAGCCCCCCGGCGGCCGCCCCGGGGCGGGCCTCCCCGAAGAAGCGCTGGCCCACCTGCTGATCCGGCGAGACCAGCCATTCGGCCGAGCGGATGTGGTTCCCGGCGCGGATGACGAAGTCCGTGATCCGGCCGGAGTCGTCCCGCACCGGGCTCAGCAGCGCCGCCGACACCGGAATGGCCGGCAGCGTCGCGCACAGGCACCTCCAGGGGTCGTGCCCGTCGCCCGCGTCCACGCACGTGTGCGGGGCGCCGTAGCCCTGGCCGCACGGGCACTGGGCCGTCCGGCCACCGCCGCCGGCCTCCCGGCCCTCCCCAAGGGCACCGGGGACGCGGTCGGCCGAGGGCTCGGCGACCCCGGCCGTCTCCGCCTTGCGGCGTACCTCTGAACGGAGCGTCGCGATCTCGCGCTCGATGAACGCCTTGAGCGACGCCACGTCGGCGGTGTGCGACCGGGTCATGAGGGCGTCACGGCCCCGGCGCCGACGGCCGGAGCGTGTCTCGTGCCCGGAACGCTCATGGTGACGGCCTTTCCTTTCGTGCCTCTCGTGCTGCGCGCACCGCGCGCACTCCGCGGGGGAGGTGCTCCGCCGGGGATGTACCCCGCCGAGGGAGTACACCCCCGGCCGGGTACTCCGTCCGGGTCAGGCGTGCACCCGGCGACCCCCGTGCCCGCGCCCGGTGAAGAGCCGGTAGAGAGCGAGCACGATCACCGAGCCGACGATCGCGGCGATCCAGGTCGACAGGTCGAAGAAGCCGTCGATCGACTCCACGCCGAAGATCACCTTGCCCAGCCAGCCGCCCAGCAGACCGCCCACGATGCCGATCAGCATGGTCACCAGGATGCCGCCCGGGTCCCGTCCCGGCATCAGCGCCTTGGCGATCGCACCGGCGAGCAGCCCGATGATGATCCACGCGATGATTCCCATTCTCGACCTCCTATGGATTTCCGCACGTTCCGCGTCAAGGCGGAACATGTCTCCGCGTTGCCGGAGCCGGGAGCGGTAAACACCGGCCGCCCCCACGGCCCGGGCTCAGAGGCGAAAGTCCCGGCGCCGAAAGGACCGAAGTCCCGGAACGGACAGGCCGGTCGGCGTGCTTGCCCGCGCCCCCCACCGGCAACACCAACGGCAGCCGCTCACCGCACCGGTCACGGCGAAGCCGACGAAGGAAGAAACCGCTCATGAAGTGGATGGCCCGCACCAAGGCCCGACTCCTGCACGCCACCGACCTGTTCTGCCCGCCGCGTGTCCTGCCCCCGCCTCCCCCCGAGTCCCTCCACGTCCGCAGCCCGGCCGAGGGCACCCGCTGGACATGCGTGGAACGGCACCGGATCAGTTGGCAGTACACCGGCGCCCTGTGGCACCCGTGCGACGTGCTGCTCGAACGGCGCACGGACCAGGGGTGGACCCCGGCGGTGCTCCTCGCCGCGCACGTCGACCCCCGCGCCCTGGGCACCTCCGTCGTCGTACCCGACCTGCCCTCGGGGCCGTACCGCGTCCTCATCACCTCGCCGGAACTGCCCGCCGCGGCGTGCAGCCCGCCCCTGCTGATCAGCCACCCCTGACCCGCCCGCACCAGGAGACGCAGCGCACGTGAAGCAGAACGAACTCATCCGCCTGACCACCGAGGTGACCCAGCTCCGTCAGGCCCTCGACAGCCGTGCCGTCATCGACCGGGCCCAGGGCATGGTCATGGCGCTCACGCCGTGCCCGGCCGAGCAGGCGTGGCAGGTCCTGGTGGAAACCTCCCAGCACGGCAACACCAAACTGCGGGACGTCGCCGCCGCCCTGGCCGTCGCCGCCGCCCACGGCCGCGGTCTGCCACCGGGGCTGCGCGTCCCCTTCGAGCGAGCCGTCCGCCGCGCCCGCGCGGGTGCGCACACCACAGCGGCCGCCGGACGGTGACCGAGCCGAAGAAGCACGGCAACACGACAGCGCGCTGCGTGCCCGGTGTGTCGGCACCGGTCACACAGCGCACTTCCCCCTCGTCGCGGTCAGCGCGTGCCGACCGCCGCGCGCACGGCCCGCCGTGCCAGTGCGCAGTCATCGTGCAGCCGCCGCAGCAGCAGCCGCTGTTCCTCCCCGGTCGACACCGCGCCCGGCGCGGCCGGCACCGAACCGGCGGGCGGCGCTTCGCGTATCGTGCGCTGCACGGCCGTCTCGTACGTACGGATCTCCCGCGTCAGCACCAGCATCAGGTTCACCAGGAACGCGTCCCGGGCCGCCGGGCCCTCGCGCTGCGCGAGCTGACTGATGTGACGGCGGGCCGCGGGGGCGTCGCCCAGCACCGCCCACAGCGTCGCCAGGTCGTACCCCGGCAGGTACCAGCCCGCGTGCTCCCAGTCGACCAGCACCGGACCGGCGGGCGACAGCAGGATGTTGGAGAGCAGCGCGTCCCCGTGGCAGAACTGCCCCATGCCCTGGCGCCCGCCCGCGTGCGCCAGACCGTGCAGCAGCTTCTGCAGGTCGTCCCGGTCCCGGTCGGTGAACAGCCCCAGCTCGTGGTAACGGGAGATCCGCGAACCGTAGTCCAGCGGGGCGTCGAACGTCCCGGCCGGCGGCCGCCAGGTGTTGAGCCGGGTGATCGCGCCGAGCGCGGCCCGCAGGTCCGCCCGGGGCGGCGCCTCCAGCGGGTGGCGGGTGAGAGCGGCGGCCCGGCCGGGCATCCGCTCGATCACCAGCGTGCAGTTGTCGGGATCGGCGGCGATCAGCCGCGGCGCGCGCACCGGCGGCCGGTGGCGTACGAAGGCCCGGTAGGCGGCGATCTCGTGCCGGAACCGCTCGACCCACGCGGGGGAGTGGTCCAGTAAACACTTGGCGACCGCGGTGGCGCGTCCGGTGGTCCCGACGAGCAGGACGGAACGTCCGCTGCGCCGCATCACCTGCACCGGGTTGAACTCCGGGCAGATCCGGTGCACCGACGCGATCACCTTCCGCAACTGCGCGCCCTGGGTGCCGGACAAGTCGATTCTCCCGCTGAGCGGCCCGGCCACCGTCCCCGCCCAGCGCCGGGCCCGACCCGCCTGGGTGGGATCCAGATACGGTCCGCTGCCGGCCGGGACGGTGCGCTGCGGCCGGGGCGGGGCGGACACGGAGGACGATGCTGTGTACATGGGCGAGACAGATCCCTTCGTGTGCCGACGATTTACGTACGCTGCCCCGTCCCGGCAACCGGCCGACACCCTGGGGAATGAGGGCCGGTTGCCGGGGCGGGGTGGCGCTTTCCTACCTGACACCCGGGCGCGGGTGGCACACCATCTGGCGGACCCTGGCGAACCCTGGCGAATAGTCGCCAGCCCTATGACAGCGGGTTAGTGTCAAGTCAGCCGAGAACCTGGGGGCTTGACGTGACCGGAGAACCCAACACCCGCCTTGCAGACCTGTTCGGCCTCGCCGGCTGGTCGAAAGGCGAGCTCGCAAGACTCGTGAACCGGCAGGCGGCGGCCATGGGCCACCCCCAGTTGGCGACCGACACCTCGCGGGTCCGGCGCTGGATCGACATGGGGGAGACCCCGCGCGATCCCGTACCCCGGGTGCTGGCAGCCCTGTTCACCGAGCGACTCGGCCGTGTCGTTACCATCGAGGACCTCGGGTTCGTACGACACGGGCGCGCCGGGAAACGGCGGGACGTCAGGAACACCGACAACCCTGACGGGCTGCCCTGGGCGCCCGAGCGTACGGCTGCGGTCCTCACCGAATTCACGGGAATGGACCTCATGCTCAACCGACGCGGCTTGGTGGGCGCGGGCGCCGCGCTCGCCGCAGGCTCCGCACTCACCAGCGCCATGCACGACTGGCTCCACACCGACCCCGCTCTCTCCTCCGACGCCCCCCGCCTCGACGATCCCCTGCACGCCGACCCCGCCGGGTTCGACCGCTACGAGGCCGCCCCCATCGGGTCGCAGGAGATCGAGGCGCTGGAACGCTCCGTCGAAGTGTTCCGCGCCTGGGACGCCGCCCGTGGCGGCGGGCTCCAGCGCAAGGCCGTCGTCGGCCAGCTCAACGAGGTGGGCGGCATGCTCGCCTACCGCCACCCCGACCACCTCCAGCGCCGGCTCTGGGGTGTCGCCGCCAACCTGGCGGTGCTGGCCGGCTGGATGTCCCACGACGTGGGCCTGGAACCCACGGCCCAGAAGTACTTCGTCATCGCCGCCCACGCGGCCCGGGAGGGCGGCGACCGGCCCCGCGCCGGCGAGGCCCTCTCCCGCGCCGCCCGCCAGATGGTCCACCTGGGCCGCCCCGACGAGGCCCTGGACCTGATGAAGCTCGCGAGGTCCGGCTCCGGGGAGGAGATCCTGCCGCGTACGCAGGCCATGCTGCACACCATCGAGGCCTGGGCGCAGGCGTCCATGGGCCGTGGCCAGGCGATGCGCCGCACCCTCGGCGAGGCCGAGGAGCTGTTCGTCTCGGACAAGACCGACGTGCCCCTGCCGAGCTGGATGCAGACCTTCAAGAGCGAGGACCTGTACGGCATGCAGGCGCTCGCCTACCGGACGCTCGCCGAGCACGAACCCGCGGCGGCCAAGCAGGCGCAGTACTTCGCGCAGAAGGCCCTGGCGCTGCGCAACGACGGCCGGCAGCGGTCGAAGATCTTCGACTACCTCTCCATGGCGTCGGCCTGCTTCATCGCGGACGACCCCGAACAGGCCGACCGGTACGCCAGGCTCGCGCTGATGTCGATGGGCGAGACCTCCTCCCAGCGCACCTGGGACCGGCTGCGGGAGATGTACCGGCTCACCGGGCAGTACGCGGGCTACTCGAAGATCGAGGACCTCCGCGAGGAGATCCAGCTCGCCATGCCCAAGACGACGGCGAAGCGGCCCCGGCGCGGCCAGGCCTGACCCCCCTCACCGCGTCGCACCGTACGATCCCTGGCCGGACGCCCCGGCCCGGCCACGACTCACACACCCCGCCCGGCGGGCGCCCAGCTCCGGCCGCCGGCCCGACCACCCGCCCCCGACCCACCAACGCGTCCTCGCCGACGGCCCTGACCAGCCGTCACCCAACGCGACGCGACCAACGACCGCGACCATCAACGCAACACGCCCACGCGACGCGACCGACGGCCGTGACCAGCCGTCATGACAGCGCCTCGCACCCCCACGACCACGACCGACCATTCACGAACCGACCGTAAACGGCACTGACCGTAAACGCACTGACCGTAAACGCACCGACCCTTCACGCCCGCGCCCACGCATCATGACCGTACGGGCCCATGGCGTATGGGCCCGGACTCACGGCTAGCCGCAGATCCGGGCGACCATGACGCACGCGTCGCCGTCGCGCGACGAGCGGCCGAACTCCTCGACCACCGACCGTACGCACTCCTGCGCATCGCGCGCCCGGGCGAACCGCGGTGCCAGATCCAGCAACCTGTCCGTGCCGGAGGCGTCCCGGGTCAGCCCGTCCGTGTGCAGCACCAGCAGGTCACCGGGCAGCAGCCGGACCTCGGCCTGCTCGTACGCCGCCCCGGGGGTCGCCCCGAGCAGGGCGCCCTCCGGCCGTGACAGCTCGTGCCCCGTCCCGCCGCGGAACAGCAGCGGGGCGGGGTGGCCCGCCTGCGCCCAGGTGAGGGTCCGCGTCCTCGGGTCGAAGCGGCAGCACACCGCACTGCCCAGGGCGGGCTGCGAGGAGGAGTCCAGTACCTGGTTGAGGTAGCCCATCAGGGCACCGGGGCGGATTCCGGCGACCGCCATGCCGCGCAGGGCACCCAGCAGCATCGCCATCGTGGACGTCGCGGACACCCCGTGTCCGGTCAGGTCGCCCGCGGTCAGCAGGGCGTCCCCGCCCGGGAGCTCCAGCGCGTCGTACCAGTCACCGCCGATGGTCGCGCTGGTCCCGGACGGCAGGTACTGCCCCGCCAGGTCCAGTCCGGCCGGCCCGCCGTGCGGGAAGCCGGAGGTGCCGCGCCACGGCGGCAGGACCGCCTCCTGCAACTCCACGGCCATCCGGTGCTCGGTGCGCTCGATGTGCTGGGCGCGCTGGAGCGAGTCCCGTGATTCGCGCACGGCCCGCTCGCTGCGGCGCAGTTCGCTGACGTCCCGTAAAACCGCCCACATCGACGCGGTGCACCCGTCGACGTCGAGGACGGGCTCGCCCATCATGTGCAGGGTGCGCACCCGGCCGTCCGTACGGACGATCCGGAACTCGCCGTCGATGGGCTTGCCGTCGATCAGGCAGCCCGTCACCATCGCCGTGAGCAGCGCCTGGTCCTCGGCGAACACCATGGAGGGCAGCTCGTCCAGAGTCATCGGCCCGGCTTCCGGGGAACGGCCGAAAATGACGTACAGCTCGTCGGACCAGCTCACTTCGTCGGTGAGGAGGTTCCACTCCGCGCTGCCGACCCGGCTGAGCAGCGACCCGGTGGGCGGCGGGTCGGCCGGTGCGCCGTCGTCGGTCTCCACGCGGTCGTACGGCTCGGCCGGCTCCGCGAGGCCGTCCGGGACGCCTTGCTTGAGCTGGCCCAACTGGGCGCCCAGGTCGTCCAGTTGGTGGACCGCGAGGTCGCACAGCGCGCGCTGCCAGCGGCCCTGCGGGTCGTCCTCGTCCGCCACGGCGTCCCGGCGCACGGCATCGACGTCTCCGCGCAGCCGGCGAGTCTGCGAGATCAGGGCGTCCAGCGTGCCGCGCTCGGGCGGCTGTGGGGCGGGACGGTCCGCGAACAGATGGGACGGCATGTCGTACTCCGATACGGGCGCGGCGCGGCCAGGGTCTGAAATTGAGGACCGGTTACGACTGTTGCACAGGCGGAGACCGCCTGTAAGGGGTTTGGCAACACTCGATACGGTGGTGCTTGTGGCATATGCCAAAGGCTCGGCGAGAACCGGCCACGGCGGATCACGGGAGGATCGAGTCCACGTACCCGCCGTCGACCCGCAGCGCCCCGCCGGTCGTGGCCGACGCCTGCGGAGAGCTCAGGTAGACCACCATGTGCGCGATCTCCTCGGGCTCGATCAGCCGCTGCAACAGTGACTGCGGCCGGTGCTTGCGCATGAACACGCGCTGTGCCTCGTCCCAGGCGAGGTCCCGGTCGACGAGCTCGTACACGAAGTCCTCGACACCACCCGTGTGGGTGGGTCCCGCGATGACCGCGTTGACGGTGACGCCCGTGCCGGCGGCCTCCTTGGCGAAGCCGCGGCTCACCGCCAGCAGGGCCGTCTTCGACATGCCGTAGTGGATCATCTCGGCCGGGATCACGACGGCCGAGTCGCTGGCGATGTACTGCACCCGCCCCCAGCCACGGCCCGCCATGCCCGGCAGGTACGCACGGGTCAGCCGCACCGCCGAGAGCACGTTCACCTCGAAGTACCGCCGCCACTCCTCGTCCGTGATCTCCAGGGCCGGCCGGGGCTCGAAAATGCCCAGGTTGTTGACGAGGATGTCCACCTCGGGCAGCAGTTCCACGGCCAGCTCGGTGCCCTCCTCGGTCGCGAGGTCCGCGGCGACGGGGACGACCTCGGCGTCGGGCACCTCCGCCCGCAGCCGCTTCACCGCCTCCGTGACACTGTCCGAGGTGCGCCCGTTGACCGCCACCGTCGCCCCCGAGCGCGCCAGGGCGGTGGCGATCGCCGCGCCGATGCCCTGCGTCGAGCCGGTGACCAGCGCCGTCCTGCCCGTGAGGTTCACATGCATCCGCCCGGTTCCCTTCTCGCGTGCCGTCCCCCGCGTCCCATGGTGCCCTTCCGCCGCTCCCCCCATGCCCCGTCCGGGAGTGATGTGGAGTCCCGTACAGCGGGTACCCGGACCTCCCGGCGCCGGGTGCCGGCCCGGGACCGAGGCAAGCCGTCGGAGGGCAGGAGCCGTGAATATGAACGCCGGGAAGCGGGTCGTCGTCACTGGGGCCACCGGAAATGTCGGCACCAGTGTGGTGGCGGCCCTCGCCGATGACCCACAGATCTCGTCCGTGCTGGGCCTGGCCCGCCGGCTGCCCGGCTGGTCGCCGCCGAAGACCGAATGGGCCGAGGTGGACCTCCAGGAGGAGACCGACCTGGTCCGGCACTTCGAGGGCGCCGACGCCGTGGTGCACCTGGCCTGGGCCTTCCAGCCCACGCACGACCCGGTCGCCACCTGGCGCACGAACGTCCTGGGCAGCCTCCAGGTGTACCGGGACGTGTCGGCCGCCGGGGTGCCCGCGCTCGTCCACGCCTCGTCGGTGGGCGCGTACTCGCCGGGGCCGAAGGACGGCGCGGTCGACGAGTCGTGGCCCACGCACGGCTGGCCGGGGGCCGCGTACTGCCGTGAGAAGGCCTACCTGGAGCGGGTTCTGGACGCTTTCGAGGCCCGCAACCCCGGAGTGCGGGTGGTGCGGATGCGCCCGGCGTTCCTGTTCAAGGAGGAGTCGGGCAGCGAACAGCGGCGGATCTTCGCCGGCCGGTTCATGCCGGGACAGCTCGCCGGTCCCAAGACCATCCCGGTCGTCCCCGACATCCCCGGCCTGCGCTTCCAGGCCCTGCACACCGACGACGCCGCCCGGGCCTACCGGCTCGCGGTCACCAAGGACGTCAGCGGCGCCTTCAACCTGGCCGCCGAGCCGGCCCTCGACGCCCGGCAGCTCGCCGACCTCCTCGACGCCCGGGTCGTACGCCTGCCGCGCCCGGCCATCCGGGCCGCGCTGGCGGCCGGGTGGGGGCTGCGGCTGATCCCCGCCTCGCCGCAGCTCTTCGACGCCGTGCTGCGCCTGCCGATACTGGACTGCGCGCGGGCCCGCGACGAGCTGGGCTGGCGCCCCGAGCGCACCTCCCTGGAGGCCCTCGAGGAGATGCTGCGGGGCATGCGGAGCGGTGCCGGCATGGACACCGCCCCCCTCGCGGGGCGCAAGGTGAGCTGAACCGGCGCGTACTCGGCGATGGCTGATACGTCACCACCCACACGGGTGACAGGTGACGGGCCCGCCCCCAGTGGGCAGACCGACAGGAAGAGCAGGACGCCTGGGCGTCCGGGCTCGTGCTCACATCCGGTCGGTTCGGTGAAGGGGGCCACAGTGCCGGACAGGCGTCCTCGCGGCTATCAGCCGGACTGGCAACCACGCCCCGCGACCCAGGAGCTGCTGGCCGCCGTCGAGCTCATCCTCGGCAGATACGCGGCACAGTTGCCTCTGACGATTCGTCAAATCTGGTACGCGGCCGTGTCCCACGGCGTCCTCGCGAAGCAGGAGCGCACCTACAAACGCCTCGTCGACCTCCTCGGCATGGCCCGCCGCGCGGGCCGGATCTCCTGGCTGGCGATCCGCGACGGCTCGGACGCCGCCGTGGAACCCGTCGCCTACGACGGCCCCGACGGGTTCCACCGCGCGCAGTTGGACGCCGCCCGCGGCTTCCGGCTCGACCGCCAGGCCGGCCAGGAGGCCCGGCTGGAGGTCTGGTGCGACACGGCCGGCCTGGTGCCGCAGCTCGCCGCGGTCACCGACCCCTGGGGCGTACCCGTGTACGCGTCCGCCGCCGGGCTGTCCGCCAAACGCGCCGCCGCCCAGCGGGCGGCCGTGGGCGGCCACGCCGCCGTCCGGATCATGGTCATCGGCGACTGGGACCCCACGGGACTGCACCTGTTCACGGCACTCGCCGAGGACGTCACGGCCTTCGCCGCGCTCGACGCCCCCGACGTGGCCATGCGCTTCGACCGGCTGGCCGTCACCGAGCACCAGATCGCCGAGTACCGCCTGCCCACGGCTCCGGTGAAGGCCAGCGACCGGCGCTCCTTCCCCGGCACGTCCACCACCCAGGCCGAGGCGCTGCCGCCCGACGCGCTGGCGGCCCTGGTGCGGGACGCGATCAGCGGCAGCCGCGACACCGGCGTCCTGGCCGAGGTCCTGGAACGCGAGGAGGCCCAGCGGCGCGCCCTGCTGGAGAGCCTTCCCGAGCAGCTCAGGGCGGGCGGCCGGCCGGCCCCGTCCTTCCCCGCAGCCGGTCCAGGCGGCTGATCACCGGGGTGGCCGTCACCCCGTGCAGGACGACCGAGGCGAGGACGGTGAAGGCCACGGCCGCCCACAACTGCCGGTCCAGCCCGCCGAAGTCGTCCTGCCCCAGGGCGTACGCCAGGTAGTAGAGCGATCCGATGCCCCGCAGCCCGAACACCGCCGCGACGGCCCGTTCGCGCGGCCCGGCCGCCGAGCCGATCTGCGCCAGCCAGCCGGTGACCGGACGGACGACCACCAGCAGCAGCACCGCGACAGCCGCCGCCTCCCACGTCAGGGCCGCGAGCCCGCCCCCGGCGACGTACCCGCCGAGCAGGAACAGAAGGAACGCGGTGAGCAGCCGCTCGATCTGCTCGGTGAACTCGTGCAGCACCTTGTGGTACCCGTGACTGCGCTCGGCGGCGCGCAGGGTGCAGGCGGCGACGAACACCGCGAGGAAGCCGTATCCGTGCAGCAGCTCGGCGACCCCGTAGGACAGGAACGTGGCCCCGAGCGCGACGAAGCCCTCCATGTGCTCCGACAGCCGCAGCGCGGCCGCCCTGGCGCGGAAGAACATCCACCCCAGCAGCTTGCCCACCGCCATCCCGGCCACCACCCCGACGGCCACCCTGCCGAGCGCGTCGGACGGCACCCAGCCGCCGATCCACCCCGCCGACCAGCCGGTCCCCGCCGAGGCGGCCAGCGCGACGGCCGCGAGGACGAACGGGAAGGCGAGCCCGTCATTGAGGCCCGCCTCGCTGGTGAGCGTCAGGCGCACCTGGTCCTCGTCCTCCTCCGCGTCGGTCGGCTCGCCCACCCGTACCTCCGCCGCCAGCACCGGATCGGTGGGCGCCAGCACGGCCCCCAGCAGCAGCGCCGCGGCGGGCGGCCAGTCCAGCAGCGCCCACGCGAGCACGGCCGTCACCACGACCGTCAGCGGCATGGTGACGCCCAGCAGCCGCCAGGTGCCCGCCCATGAGCGCGGTCCGGGCGGCCGGTTGATGGCCAGCCCCGCGCCCATCAGCGACACGATCACACAGACCTCGGTGATGTGCTCCACCCACATCCGGTCCGCGAGCGGGTCGACCGGGCACACCGGCAGGGGCAGGAGCTGCACGGCGACGCCCGCGGCGAGGAACACCATCGGCATGGAGAACGGGCGGCTGAAGACCACCCGCGGCAGGACGGCGGCCGCCAGGGCGCCGACACCGAGGCCGGCGTACACCAGGTCGGAAAAGGTCATTCAGTCAGAGTGCGCGTGGTGACCGTGAACAAACCGCCGTCGGGGTCGCGGAGGGTGGCCTGGACGCCCGGGTCGTACTGGACCACGGTGCCGCCGTGCTGCTGGGCGACCGACACACAGGCGTCGACGTCGCGGACGGGGAAGTGGACCTCCCAGCGGGGCCGGATCGCCGGGTCGGGCGCGGCCTCGAGGGCGCCGGAACTGAGCCGGGCGACCACATGGCCGGCGCTGCGCAGCACGACTTCCTCCTCCTCGTACTCGACGTCGCAGCTACCGGGCCGGCCGGACGCCCAGTCGAAGACCTCCCCGTAGAAGATCGCGGCCTCGAAGGCGTCCCGGGTCTGGAGCCGCAGCCAGGCGGGCGTGGCGGCGCGCCAGGTCTCCCAGCCCGACAGGAGCTGGCCCTCCCAGATGCCGAAGACCGCGCCGTCCCGGTCGGCCGCGAGCGCGCCCCGCCCGACGACGAACCCGACCGGCCCGACGGCGACCGTGCCGCTGCGCTCCCTGATGCGGGCCGCCGTCTGGTCGGCGTCCTGGACGGCGAAGTACGGGGTCCAGGCGACGGCCACCTGGAGGGCGGTGGCCAGTGCTCCTATCCCGGCGACGGGCTTCCCGTCCGCCACCGCGACGCTGAACTCCTTGCCGAGCCGCGCCGGACGGAACTCCCAGCCCAGGACCGCACCGTAGAAGTCCTGTGCGGCGTGCAGGTCGCGGGTCATCAGGCTGACCCAGCAGGGGGCACCGAACACGGAGCTGCTGGACGTCACCCCTGACGCCGTGGTCGCTGTCGGCTTCCTGTTCATGTCCAAACCGTCCCGGTGTCTTCCGCCTCTGCCCGGTGTCCATACTTGCACTGTTTGTAGGAGATAGCCCTTTTGGTTCAGCGGCGCCGTGGCGGCCGGCGCAGGCGGGTGCGCCAGCGCTCCCACCCCCGGGCCAGGTGCCAGCGCTCCTCGTACAGCAGCCGGCCCACCAGTGCGCCGCCGAAGACGACGAAGCCGACGCCGACGAGCCAGGACTGGACGACCAGGAACGTGCCGACGGGCCCGTACGCCACCGCGTTGGAGGCGATCAGGGGGGAGAACACCAGACGGGAGAAGACCCGCAGCCCGGCCAGCCCGATCACGGTGCACACGGCGCCGGGCAGCAGGGCGCGCCAGGGCAGCCGCCCGCCGAGGAGCAGCCGCTGGGACCACCAGAAGAACACCACCGCGCTGGCGAAGGCGAGTGTCACGCGCCAGACGAGGTCACCGCCGGTCGCCGGGCGGGAGAACACGTCCGCCGACAGCAGCAGGTAGCCGATGAGCAGGGCGAGCCAGACGGCGTGGCGCCACATGGTGTGCCAGCGGGCGGCGGACAGTTCCCACACCTTCTCGTAACCCGTCTGCACCACGCCCCCGAACGTCAGGCCGAACACGGCGGTGGCGGCGATACCGAACCCAGTGATCGACTCCAGCGCCGCGCCCGGAGGCGCGAACAGTCGTTCGACCTCGTCCGTGGAGCCCTTCGCGACCCCGAGGCCGTCCGAGAGCCACTGGGCGAACCCGGTGCCGCCGGCCGGGTCGGCCGCCGCGATCACGATCAGCAGGGGTACGAGCGTGAGCAGCCCGAGCGCGGCGAACCCCATCGACCGGTGCATCAGCTCCAGGTCGGTGCCCCGCCGCCAGCCACGCCCGGCGGCCGAGCGGTGGAAGGCGCCGTGGAGCCGCCTGGGCCACCAGTGGTGGGCCCCGCCCTCGGCCCCGGGAGACTTCTCGGACATGCACCTCGCATACCCGGCGGCGGCCCGCGGGGTGCGGGTGGGGGCGGGGGAGGGCCCGAATGGACGCCTCCGCCCGCCTCCCCGGGTGGACCGCCGTTACGACAGCTTGCCGTCGTAGTCGGGCAGCTTGAACGTCTTCTCGGCGTGGCCGCCGACGAGGTCGGTGGGCCGGTTGCCGATGTTGGCGATGATCGTGTACCCCTTGGCCTCGATCTCGGTGCGCTTGGCCGTCTTGTACGCGCTCACCTCGTCGAACAGGTCCGGCAGGTCGCGCACGTACAGGCCGTCGACGGGGTAGCCGACCGCCCTGAGGTTGTACGCGGTGGGCGCGTGGAGGATGCCCGGTCGCGCGGTGACGAAGAAGACGTCCACGCCGCGTGAGTCGGCGTACCGGACCAGGTCGAGGACCGGCCGGACGGCCGGTGTCGGGTACTCCCAGAAGTAGTGGAAGTCCGTCTCCAGTGAGGTGTTGTCGATGTCGAGGACGACGGCGAGCCGCTGGCCGGAGGGCGACGCGGTGCGCTGCTCGATGTAGGGCCGGGCCTGGCTGAGCGCGGCGGCCACGTCGCGCTGCCAGGTCGCGTAGTCCACCCCGGCGAGCTGAGCGCCGGTGCTCTGCGTCGCGACCCGGGCGGCGGAGGCGGAGGCGGCCGTGGCCGGTGTGGCGGTCGTGGCCGTGGTCGCCGTGGTGACGGCGAGGGCGGCGAGGGTGAGGGCCGCTCGTGCTCTCCATCGAGCTGCATGCATGGGGGGTCAACTCCTAGGGGGATGGGGATCGGTGGAGCGTTGGCATGCTCGCGCTCAATGATGGACGGAATAAGGCCTTCCATCTACTGGTCGGTAGCCATTTGGTGGTTCGTGAAATCCCGGCGCCGCATCGGGGCGTGAAATCCGTTTGCGCGGTGGGCCGTCGGGCGCGGACAGTGTCCCGATGCAGACGGGACCCATACCGACCGTCCGGGCCGCCCGGACCGACGACGCGCCGCAGATCTGCGAGCTGCTCAACACCATCGACACGATCGAGATCGGCGCACCCGAAACCGATCTGCACACCGTCGAGGCCGACCTGGCCCACCCGGAGGTGGACCTCGGCCAGGACTCGTGGCTGGCCTTCGAGGACGGCCGGCTCGTCGCCTACGCGCTGCTGTGGAACGACTCGGGCGCCGAACGCGTCGACCTCGACCACTACGTGCTGCCCCAGCACCAGGCCGCCGGCGAGCGGCTGCTGGACCTCGCCGAGGAGCGGTGCCGGGCGAAGGCGCGGCACAACGGCGCCGCCCGGGCCGTGGTCCACCTCCACCTGAACCAGCGGCCGACCACCGACACGGCCATCCTCACCCGGCGCGGCTGGCACACCGTACGGCGCTACCAGGTCATGGTCCGCGACCTGACACCCCACCAGGAACCGCTGCCCGAGCCCCCGGCCGGGGTGACCCTGCGCACCTGCGCCGACGAGGACGGCCGGCGGCGCGCCCACGCCCTGGTCGAGGAGACCTTCGCCGAGCACTTCGACCACCAGCCCCGCACCTACGAGCAGTGGCTCGACGACATCGACGCCGCACACCTGGACTGGTCACTCGTCTGGATCGCCACCGTGGAAGGCGTCGGCGACGCCGCCGTGCTGCTGACCCGCAACGACCGCGCCGGCATGGGCTGGGTACGCAACCTCGGCGTCACCAAGGCCGTGCGCGGCCGGGGCCTCGGCGGCCACCTGCTGCGCCACGCCTTCGGCGTCTACGCCGCCCTGGGCCGCGACACGCTCGGGCTCGGGGTCGACACGCTCAACGAGAGCGGCGCCCTCAGGCTGTACGAGGCGCACGGCATGCGGCTGCACTACGCCGTGGACACCTGGGAGGTCACCCTCCCCGTGACGGGCTGAGCTCAGGGGCGCAGGAGCGTCTCCAGGACGGAGTCCAGGTACGCCGGGTCCGACGGGACGGCCTCCGGGACCGCGTGGACGAGCTGGGTGTGGCCCAGGTAGGCCGTGTACGCGAGCAGCCCGCGCCGGGCCGCCGCCGGGGGCGGGAAGCCCAGGTCCCCGAAGAGGCGGGCGACGTAGCCGATCCGGCGCTCCGTCACCCGGCGCAGGACGTCGGCCACATCGGGGTGGTCGGCGGTCGCCAGGAGCGAGACCTCCAGGGGGTCCTCGACCGCCTCCGCCATGACCGTCCGGAACAGCGAGCGCAGCCGGGTCTCCGGGTCCGGTTCGCGTTCGGTGGCCGCGATGATCCGCTCGGTGGACGTCTCCTCCCACCGCTCCAGCGCCGCCCGGACGAGGGCGTCGCGGCCGGTGAAGTGCCAGTAGAAACTGCCCTTGGTGGTACCCAGCCGGGCGGCCAGCGGCTCGACCGCGACGGCCGCCAGGCCGCCGCCCTCCGCCATGGCCGCGAGGGCCGCGTCGGCCCAGTCCCGGGCGGTGAGGCGCTTGCGGGCGCCGGCCGGTCGTTCGCGCGTCATGACCGTACGCTAGCGTATGGAGAAACATACGCTCCCGTATGGAGGTGCGGCATGCGCACGGTCCGCAATGTCCACGCACGTGTCATCGAGGCCCCCGCCGAGCGGGTGGGCGCCCTGCTCGACCGGATCGCCGCCGACGACGACCCGCTCTTCCCCACCCCCGCCTGGACACCCATGCGGTTCGACCGGCCCCTCGGCGTCGGCGCCGACGGCGGCCACGGCCCGATCCGGTACCGGGTCACCGCCTACACCCCGGGCCGCAGCCTCCGGTGCGACTTCTCCCCGCCCTCCAACGGCCACCACCGGCTGGACGTCGAGCCCCTCGGCCCCGGCCGCTGCCGCCTGACGCACACCCTGGAGCAGCGGCAGGGACCGGGCCAGGCGCTGGTCTGGTCCCTGTTCATACGCGTCCTGCACGACTCGGTGATCGAGGAGCTCTTCGACAACGCCGAACGCGCCACCACCGGCACCACCGCCGGCCGCCCCGTCACCCGGTCGCCCTGGGTGCGGCTGCTGCACCGCCTGGAACACGCCCGGCCCGTCGCCGCCCCGGTACCCGCCGCCGCGCGGCTCGCCCGCACCGCGTTCGACCGCCCCGACTTCGCCGACGCCTGGTCCATGCCGCTCGCCCCCGGCATGGACCGCGACCCGCGCGCCTGGCGCGGCGTCCTGCCCTTCCCCGTCAAGGCGGTCGAGGGCAGCGAAATCCTCCTCGGCGAGGACGCCTCCCACCTCGACTTCCGCGCCTCCCTCCTCGTGGAGGACCGGAACGTCACCCTCAGCACCGTGGTCAGGACGCACAACCGGCTCGGGCGGCTGTACTTCGGGGTCGTCCGCCACGCCCACCCGTTCATGGCCCGGCTGATGCTCCACCGCACCTACCGCCGGCTCGCGCTCGCCGCGCCGACGGCCGGGGAACGGCACTGGACGCGGGAGACCACCCGGCGCTGAGGCGTCAGAGCCGGCAACCGGCCAGCAGGGCCGCCGGACCGGCACCGGCCGGCATGGGCACGGTCCGGCCGGCCGGCGGCCGCTGCCCGCGCCCGACCCAGTCCTCCAGCGCCGTGAACGCCGAGCGGTGACACGGCACAAGAGGCCGCAGCCGGCCGGGGAACGCGTCGACCAGGGAGTCGGTGTGGGTGCCGCCCTCGATGCGGTAGTAGCGGTGCAGGCCGCCGCGCCCCGCTTCCCGCACCATGCGGGCGTACACGTCCGAGTCCCGGCCGATGGGCAGCAGGACGTCCAGCGTGCCGTGCACGGTGATCAGCGGCTTGCCGATACGGCCCGTCAGGGCGATGCGGCCGACGGCCTCGCGGACCTCCTCGGGACGGGCGCCGTAGTCGTAGTCCGCGTCCGCCCCGGCGTAGCCCGGGTCCAGCTCCTCGCGGTACAGACGCTGCGTCAGACCCCAGTAGTACGTGTGGTGGTACGGCCACAGGAACTCGGACCCGGCCGGGTATCCGGCGGCGTGCATCGCGTCACGCGCCGCGCCCGCGCCGGAGCCGCCCGCCTCGTACACCGGGTAGTGGCGCAGCGCCTGCGGCAGGAAGGTGAACAGGTTCGGGCCGTCCGCGCGCCACAGGGTGCCCTCCCAGTCCACCCCGCCGTCGTACAGCTCCGGATGGTTCTCCAACTGCCAGCGCACCAGGTAGCCGCCGTTGGACATCCCGGTCACGAGGGTGCGGGCCGGGGGCCGGTGGTAGCGCTGGGCCACCACCGCGCGGGCGGCGCGGGTGAGCTGTGTCAGGCGGGTGTTCCACTCGGCGATGGCGTCGCCGGACACGCGCCCGTCGCGCGGGAACGACGTCCCCGTATTGCCCTTGTCGGTGGCGGCGAACGCGTACCCCCGCGACAGCACCCAGTCGCCGATGGCCCGGTCGTTGGCGTACTGCTCACGGTTGCCGGGAGTCCCGGAGACGACCAGGCCGCCGTTCCACCGGTCGGGCAGCCGGACGACGAACTGCGCGTCGTGCTTCCAGCCGTGGTTGGTGTTGGTGGTGGACGTGTCGGGGAAGTACCCGTCGATCTGGACGCCGGGCACGCCGCTGGGCGTGGGCAGGTCCTTGGGCGTCAGCCCCGCCCAGTCCGCCGGGTCGGTGTGCCCGGACGCCACGGTCCCCGCGGTGGTCAGCTCCTCCAGGCACGCCACCCGCTGGTGCTCGGCGCCCGCGACTTCGAGGGAGCCGGCGGGGCACGTCGCTCGACGGGCCCGGGCGGCGGCGGTGCCACAGCCGTCGTCCGCGAGCGTGTAGTGGCCGGCGGGGGACTCCCTGAGGGTGTGCGTGACGAACGTGTTGTACAGGCCCATCGCCTGGTTCGAGCCCTTGGCGTACGTGTGGCCGCCGCTCGTCGTCGCCCGCCCCGCCCGCACGTGCTCGTAGTTGCTGCTCGTCCAGCAGGCGGCCGGGGCCCCGCCCGAGGTCCGCGCGGTGACCGTACCGGAGAGGGCGCCGGGGCGGCCGTCACGGTCGCGTGCGGCCACCGCGTAGGTGTGACTGGAACCGGGCGCGAGGCCCGTGTCGGTGAACGGGGGAGCGGTGGGCGTCGCGACCGGCGCCCCGTCGCGGTGGACCGTGTAGCCGGCGGCGCCGGTCACGGCCGACCAGCCGAGGGTGATCGACGTCTCGGTGGCGCCGGTGGCGGCCAGGCCCGCCGGCGCGGGCAGGCCCCCGGTGCCGGGCGGGTCACCGGCGCCGTCCAGCCCGAAGAAGTCCACGATCCAGTGGCTGGAGCAGATCGTGTCCAGGAAGTACGCGGCCGTGGCACCGCACTGCTGTGGCCCCGTCCCCGGGTCGACGGGGGTTCCGTGGCCCATGCCCGGCACCCGGTCGACCTCCACGGCGACCGTCCCGTTCCCGGTCACGTACTGCTCCTGACGGGTGGAGTTGGGGCCGATCAGGGCGGTACGGGTGGGCGTCTGAGGCAGGCCGTGCAGCGCGGTCCACTGGTCGCGCAGCTCGTCGGCGTTGCGCGGCACCACCGTGGTGTCCCGGTCGCCGTGCCAGATCGCCACCCTGGGCCACGGGCCCGTCCACGAGGGGTGGGCGGCGCGCACACGCCGCGCCCACTCGGCCGGGGTCAGATCCACACCGGGGTTCATACAGGAGTACGCGGCGGCGGTGTCCCTGGCGCAGTCGTAGGGCAGCCCCGCGACGACCGCACCGGAGGCGAAGACGTCCGGGTAGGCCGCGAGCATCACCGAGGTCATCGCGCCCCCGGCGGACAGGCCGGTCACATGCACCCGCCCCGCGTCCGCGCCGTAGGCGGACACGGCGTGAGCGGCCATCTGGCGGATCGACGCCGCCTCGCCCTGGCCCCGGCGGCTGTCGGACGCCTGGAACCAGTTGAAGCACCTGTTGAGGTTGTTCGCGCTGTTCTGCTCGGCGAGGACCAGCAGGAAGCCGTGCCGGTCGGCGTACTGCGCCAGGCCCGAGCTGTCCGCGTAGACCTGCGCGTTCTGGGTGCACCCGTGCAGGGCGACCACCACGGGCGGTGCGGCGGGCAGCGAGGCGGGGCGGTACACGTACATGTTCAGGGCGCCCGGGTTCGCCCCGAAGGCGGTGACCCGGGTGAGGCCCACGGCTGCACGGGCGGCCGGTACGGGGCCGGTGAGGGCGGCGACGGCCGCCAGGACCAGGACGGTCAGCACGGCGAGCACGCCGTGTGGACGGCGTGGGGTGTCGCCTCCGGTGGGCCTACGGCGGAAGAAGGAGGGGGGCATGGCGGCTCCTCGGTGGTTTTCCGCACCGTAGGACTCCCCGGATACCGCTCGGTATGGCAGGGCGCACCACAGTCGCCCGTGCCGGGCGCGGAGGCCGGGGGATTGCGCCCCGTCGCCGCACCTGCTAGTCGCACCCGCCCAAAGCGGGCCCCGGGACGGGCTGCGCGCACCGCACCCGATCATGCCCCGTACACTCGTCCACCGCTGCCCGCAGCGGCGGTGAGCGATCAACACACGTCTTCGGAAAGGTATTTCGACATGGACTCCGCCGTGCGAGGCGACGCGCCGATCTACGACAGCCTCATCGAGGAGCGCGGCGACGTCCCCGCCGACGTCCGCCGCGTGGCCGAGGAGACGCTCAGGCAGCTCACTCGCGCGCTCGACTTCGGCCCCATGGGCCGCTCATCGGGCTACCCAGGCATGGGCTTCCCGCCCCCGGCATCGATATGAGACTCATATCGATGTACGTCTCATCGATATGAGTCTCACGGCTGCTCGTCGACGAGCCCGCACACCCAGGCGAGCACGTCGTGCACCCCACGGACCTGGGCGGCGCGCTCGGCGCTCTCCGTCGGATCGCCGAGCTGCACCACGGCCGCGTCCAGCTCGGCCGTGAGCAGGTGGCTGGACGGAACGCCACCGAGGACGGTGGCGCCCGTCACCGGCGCCTCGGCGGTCCGCCCGAGCGCCCACTCGTAGGCCGCCACGGCGCCCAGCGAGAACGGCGTCCGCAGCCCGGGCGCGGCCGCCTTGTGCTCCAGCCGCTGGTACGCCGCCTCGACCTGCGCACGGGGCCTGGTGCCGATCATCGCGTCCTGGTTACGTTCGGAATCCACTGCCATACGTGTACGTCTCACCGCAGCGGCCGATGCGATGCCCCGAAATGGGAAATTTCAGGGCGGAAATGTCAGGGCAGGGTCCATTTCTGGTTGGGTCCGGTGTGGCAGGTCCACAGGTGCAGGCGGGTGCCGTCGTTCCAGGTGGCGCCTTCGGCGTCGAGGCATTTGCCGGACTGGGGGTTGCGTACGGTGCCGTCGGCGTGGGGCTGCCATTGCTGGGCGCCGGTGTTGTTGCAGGTCCACAACTGGATCTTCGTGCCGTCGGCGGTGCCTCCGGCGCTGACGTCCAGGCACTTGTCGAGTGCCCGCAGGGTGCCGTCGCCGGGGACTGTCCAGGTTTGGGCGGCGGTGTTGTTGCAGGTCCAGAGCTGGACCCGGGTGCCGTCGGCGCTCGCGCCGTTCGCGACGTCCGCGCACTTGCCGTTCACGCCCCTGATCTGCCCCGTCCGGGGTCCCGGCGGCTGGGTGCCGCCGGATGTCTTGACGCGGACGTTGCGGAAGGACACCCGGTCGCCGTCACCGTGGTTCTGCAGGCCGATGTGCCCCTGCGCGAGGCTGCGCGCCGGATCGGTGTTGGTGAAGTCGTTGATCTTGCGCCCGTTGAGGAAGACCTCCAGCCGCTCACCCGTCACCCGCAGCTCATACGTGTTCCACTCGCCGGGCGGGTTCAGCGCGGCGTCACGGGCCGCCGTGTCGGCCGGCTTGAAGCCGTACACCGCGCCCGTCGTACGGTCGGCACTGTCCGTCGCGTCGATCTGGACCTCGTACCCGTTGTTCACCGCCGACCAGGGGTCGTCGGAGGCGGGGAAACCGATCAGGACGCCGGAGTTGTCGTCCCCCTCCATCCGCCAGTCCAGCTTCAGCGAGTAGTCACCGGTGAATTCCCTGGCCGAGTACCACAGCATGCCCAGCCCGCCCTGTGAGGTGAGCGTGCCGTCGCTCAGGGTGAACGAACCCGGCCCCGCCTGCTTCCAGCCCGCCGTGCCGGAGCCGTCGAACAGCGGCACGTACCCCGTCTCCGGACGGCAGTCGGCCTCCGTCATGCCCGCCGCCCACCGGATGCCGCCGAGCAGATGCCGCCGGAAAGGGCCTTCCGTGTACGACTCGTCGGTGTGGCCGCCGCCCGTGTAGAAGGCCCGGCCGCCCCGGTAGTCCTTGCACCAGGAGATCGGGTGGTCGCCCGACATGTTCCCGCCCGTGTAGGTGGACTCGTCGAGCGAGGCGAGGACGTGCGCGGTGGTACGCGGATTGGAGCGGTAGTTGTACCACTCGTCGAACCGCTGCCAGGTGGCGCCCAAGTGCGCCGTGGCATCGTGCGCGCGGTCCTCCACCCTCACGGTCGCCGTCTGGTTGTGCGGGTGGGAGTGGAACAGGGCCCCGGCGAGCCCGGCGTAGAAGGGCCAGTCGTACTCGGTGTCGGCGGCCGCGTGGATGCCGACGTAGCCGCCACCGCCCTGGATGTACTGCTCGAACGCGGTCTGCTGCGCCGCGTTCAGCACGTCGCCGGTGGTGGAGAGGAAGACGACGGCCTTGTACCTGGCGAGGTTGCCGGCCGTGAAGGCCTGGGCGTCCTCCGTGGCGTCCACGGTGAAGTTGTTGCCGCCGCCCAGTTCGCGCAGCGCGGCCAGCCCGTCGTCGATGGACGAGTGGCGGAAGCCCGCCGTCTTGGAGAACGCCAGGATCCGGTACGCCGGGTCGGCGGCGGCCGGGCGCTGCTGGGGCTCCGTGAGGGCCACCGCCGGGGCGGCCGACGCGCACAGCAGCGCGCCGGCGAGCCAGCAACCGACCCTGGTGAGAGTGGTACGCATGATGGTTACGCCTCCTCTCCTGCTACGGCAGGGTCCATTTCTGGTTGGGTCCGGTGTGGCAGGTCCACAGGTGCAGGCGGGTGCCGTCGTTCCAGGTGGCGCCTTCGGCGTCGAGGCATTTGCCGGACTGGGGGTTGCGTACGGTGCCGTCGGCGTGGGGCTGCCATTGCTGGGCGCCGGTGTTGTTGCAGGTCCACAACTGGATCTTCGTGCCGTCGGCGGTGCCTCCGGCGCTGACGTCCAGGCACTTGTCGAGTGCCCGCAGGGTGCCGTCGCCGGGGACTGTCCAGGTTTGGGCGGCGGTGTTGTTGCAGGTCCAGAGCTGGACCCGGGTGCCGTCGGCGCTCGCGCCGTTCGCGACGTCCGCGCACATGCCGTTCACGCCCTTCACCTGTCCCGTCCGGGGGCCCGCTGTCCCGGTGGTGAAGCGGAAGTCGTCCACGTCGAACAGCGCGCCCGGGCCGCCCTTGAAGACGAGGTACAGCGCTGTCGTCCCGGCGGGCAGGTTCGTCAGCGCGGTGGAGACGTCCTGGAAGGTCTCCCAGCCGCCCGTCACCGGCACCGTCGCCGTACCCAGCAGGGTCCCGGCCGGGGAGCCGGCCCGTACTTCGAGGGTGCCGCCGATGCCGCCGGAGGCGACGCGGGCCGTGAACCGGGTCGCGTCGTCGAGCGCGTACGGCGTGAAGGAGATCCAGTCCCCGTTGTCGATGTGCCCGACCGTCTTCCCGCCGTGGGCCGGGGTGTGGCTGACGACCTGGACGCCCGAGGAGCCGCCGTAGTGCTCGGCCTGCCGGTGGCTGGGCTGGCTGATGTTCTGGTCGTGGGTGGTCAGCGGGGGCTGGCCGTTCGCGCCCTTGTCGGTGTACTCCGCGTCCCAGACGCCGAAGATGTTCGCGTTCGGGTCGTGCTCGCCGTCCGCGATGGTCTGCACCGTGCCGGAGCAGCCGGTGGCGGAGGTCTGCGGGTGGCCGTGGCTGTCGTGCCCGATGATGAAGGTGACCTTCACCTTCGCACAGTCGACGGTGCCGTCCTCCGGGTCGGTGACGGTGACCCTGAACGGGACGGCCGCGCCCGGGTCGATGATCCGGCCGTCGGCCGGCAGCTCCAGCTTCACGGTCGGCGCCGTGTTGCCGACGGTCACCTGGACGGAGGCGGAGGCGCTGCGGCCGGTGCCGTCCGAGACGGTGACGGTGGCCGTGTACTGCCCGTTCGCCGTGTACGTGTGGGAGGGGTTCGCGGCGGTGGAGGTGGCGCCGTCGCCGAACTTCCACGCGTACGTCAGCGGGTCGCCGTCCGGGTCGGAGCTGCCCGCCGAGGAGAAGGCCACGGTCAGCGGCGCCTGCCCGGAGGTGCGGTTCGCCGTGGCCTGGGCGACGGGGGAGCGGCCCTGGGTGACGTGCTCGATGCGGTACAGGGCCGAGTTGGCGTCACCGTTGAAGTAGCCGGTGCCGTAGTCCAGTACGTACAGCGCCCCGTCCGGGCCGAAGGCCATGTCCATCACCTGGGTGCCGTTCCAGGGGAAGGGGTTGATGGACTGGACGGTGCCGTCGGCGCCCTGCGCGATGCGCTTGATCCACTTGCGGCCGAACTCGCCGGCGAAGAAGTTCCCGTCGTAGCTCTGCGGGAACTTGACGGCCGACGTGGAGCCGGCGTCGTAGCGGTAGACCGGCCCGCCCATGGGTGACTCCGAGCCGCTGCCGAACTCCGGTACCGAACCGCCGTCGTACGGGATCCAGGCGGGCTGCGCAGGAGGCAGCTCGGTGAGGCCCGTGTTGCGGGGCGAGGCGTTCTTCGGGGCCGCGCAGTCGAACTTCGCGCCCGTCGCGCCGGTGGCGAAGTCGTGGTCGACGTACGCGTCGTTCTTCCCCGTGCAGTACGGCCAGCCGAAGTTGCCCGCCTTGGTGATCCGGTTGAACTCGACCTGGCCGGCCGGGCCGCGGGTCGGGCTCGCGGTGCCGGCGTCCGGGCCGTAGTCACCGACGTACACGATGCCCGTGGGCTTGTCGACGCTCATCCGGAACGGGTTGCGGAAGCCCATGGCGTAGATCTCGGGGCGGGTCCTCGCGGTGCCGGGGGCGAAGAGGTTGCCGGAGGGTATGGAGTACGAGCCGTCCGCGTTGACCTTGATGCGCAGGATCTTGCCGCGCAGGTCGTTGGTGCTGCCCGACGAACGCTGGGCGTCGTACGCCGGGTTGCGGGAGGGGCGCTCGTCGATCGGTGTGTAGCCGTCGGAGGCGAAGGGGTTGGAGTCGTCGCCGGTCGACAGGTACAGATTGCCCTGGGCGTCGAAGTCGATGTCCCCGCCCACGTGGCAGCAGATCCCGCGCGAGGCCGGTACGTCCAGGATCTTCTTCTCGCTCGCGAGATCGAGGGTGCCGTCCGTGCGGAGGGTGAAGCGCGAGAGGCGGTTGACGCCGTCGAAGGGGGCGAAGTCTGCGGCCGTGCCATTGGCGGGGGCGTCGCCGGCCGGGGTGGAGAGCTTGGGCGCGTAGTACAGGAAGACCTGCCGGTTGGCGGCGAAGCCCGGGTCCACGCCGACGCCTTGGAGGCCCTCCTCGTCGTGGGAGTAGACGTCGAGCTTGCCCGACACCTTCGTCGTGCCGGCGGCGTCGGTGAGCCGCACGGTGCCGTCGCGCGAGGTGTGCAGGACGGAACGGTCGGGGAGGACCGCCATCGTCATCGGCTCGCCGGTCTCCGCGACGCCCTTGGCGAGGGTGACCTGCTGGAACTCCTCCGCCGCCGCTGCTGCTTCCGCTTCCGTTGCTGCGGGGGTGGTTGTGGCGGAGGCCGGGGTGAGGAAAGCCGCGGCGAGTACCGGGGTGAGCGCCGCGGTGAGGAGGAAGGCCGGCCCTCTGCGGGGCCGGTACGGTCGTCTGCGCACAGGAGTCTCCCAGGAACGTGGGGGAAGCCCGGCGGCCCGGAAGGTGGACCGCAGGGGGGAGCACAGGCGCGCGCCGTCGCGCCGGAAGGCCACCGGTCACGGCTCATGACCGGTTCATTTCAAGGAAGTTAGCGGGCCAGGTCCGGTCGCGTAACCCCTTTCGCGGCGGCTTTCGCAACTTCTTCCTCGATCAGGACAAAGGAACGGCGGCCCGCCTGGAGGGGCGGACCGCCGGTGGAGCCAGGGGCGTGGAGCGTGTCGCTCTAGAAGACGCTCACGCCGTACGCGCTCAGCGCCTCCGTCACGGGCTGGAAGAACGTGGTGCCCCCGCTGGAGCAGTTGCCGCTGCCGCCCGAGGTCAGGCCGAGCGCGGTGCTCCCCGAGAACAGCGCGCCGCCGCTGTCGCCGGGCTCGGCGCAGACGTTGGTCTGGATCATGCCGTACACGACGTCGCCGTTGCCGTAGTTGACGGTCGCGTTGAGGCCGGTGACCGTGCCGCCGCGAAGGCCGGTGGTGCTCCCGCTGCGCTGGACCGACTGGCCGACGTACGCGTTGCCCGCTGCCGTGATGTCGCGGTAGCCGCCGTTGTACAGGTACACGCGGCCGTCCGCCGCCGAGGCGTTGGAGTGCCGGATGATGCCGTAGTCGTTGTTCGGGAAGCTGGAGCCCGTACGGGTGCCGAGCACGGTGGTGTTGGAGGAGTTGGTGTACCAGGTGCTGCCGATGTTGGTGCAGTGACCGGCCGTCAGGGCGTAGTACGTGCTGCCGCTGCGGACGTTGAAGCCGAGCGAGCAGCGTCCGCCGCCCGCGTAGATGGCCTGGCCGCCCGCGATCAGCTTGTTGAACGTGCCCGGGGTGCGCTTGATCTCCAGGGCGCCGGCGCGGCTGCCGGCGGCCTCCTTGATCCTGGCGAGTTCGGCGGCCGAGACGGTGGAGTCGGCCGTGACGACGAGCTTGCCGGTCTTCGCGTCGGTGTACCAGGCGGTGCCCGGCACGTCGGCGCCCAGAACCGCGTCGCTCGCCTGCGCGAGCTGGGCGGCGGTCGCCCGGCCGCCGTCGAGCGGGGCGGCGCCGGCGCTCGGGGCCGCAAGCGCGGAGGCGGCCAGCAGGGCGGCCGCGACGGCGGTCAGCCGCGCGCCTCTCGCGATGCCGCCGAGGGGGGTGAAGCGCTTGAAGTTCACTGCATCCTCCGGTGGGGGATCCGTGGCCCGCTGGGTGGGCGGGCCCGACAGGGCGCCGGCGAGGCGGCACGTGACGGTTGTTTGCCGTCATGTGCCTGACAAGCGGCGCGGTAGGAATCCTGGGCTCCGGTCGGGTGCGTGGGCAAGATCGCCTTTTGGTCGTGCCATGCGCGTCCTCCGGCGGCGCCCGCTGTACGGGTTCGCCGGGGCGCGGCCGGCTGGGGTGCGGGGCGCGCAGAGCAAAGGGTGGGCAACTTTGCTGATCGTTCGTCAGCTCGTCCGGTGGGTCGGACGGCATCCGGTCAGCCGGAATGGAGGCGTCGCCGAGCGTGGGCGTCGAATGCGGCGTTCGAGCTGTTCAGCGTTCAACGGAAAAGGGGTGGGAGGCCGCGGGACCCGCCCGGCGGAGGCCTTACCCGCCGCAGCCCGGTGGCGTCCGGTGGGGCCCGGCGCCGCCCGGCGTTGCAGTGGCTCCCGCAATCCTGGCGCCGCGCGGCGAACGGGAGCCCCCGGTGGTGGAGGGTCACGCACCTCCACCGGCCGGGGGCCCCGGAGCCGTCCGTATGCGTCAATCACTCCCGTTCGCCCAGGGTGCGTCCGTGTCCGAATCCAGTCGCCCGGGCCGGCACCCCGCGGGTCCGGGTCAGCAGGCCCAGTCCTTCTCCAGGTCGAGGTCTCCCTCGTGCGCCTGGGTGAAGGAGAACCAGTTCCCCGAGTCGTCGCGGAAGATCGCCTCCGTGCCGTACGGCCGCTCCTGCGGCTCCTGGAGGAACTGCACGCCGCGCGCCTTGAGCTTCTCGTAGTCCCCGTGGATGTCGTCGGTGGCCAGCACACCCGCACCGAGAATGCCCTTGGACACGAGCTTCTTCATCGCCTCGGCGGACTCCGGGTCCATGGCCGGAGGGCCCGGCACCATGAGCGTCAACTGCACGTCGGGCTGGTCCTTGGCCCCCACGGTCAGCCAGCGCATGCCGCCCTCGCCCATCGTCATGTCCGTACGGACCTCAAGCCCCAGCTTCTCGGTGTAGAACTCCTTGGCCCGGTCCTGGTCCAGGACCCAGACGGTGGAAATGGCGAGACCCTTGATCATGTTCATACTCCTCAGCGGTCGTGCTTGCCCTGCCACCGTAGGCAGCGGCGGCCTCAGCCCGCTTCTTCGGAATTGCGGTGTCCGGCCGCCGGCCGCGCGTTCGGGAACCCGCCGGCCCACAGCATCGCGTAACACCCCGGTATGAGCGCGGCCCCGCGCCCCACGTGCTTGGCGCGGTACTCGCTGGGGGAGAGCCCGGTCTCCTTCTTGAAGCGCGCCGAGAACGTACCGAGGCTGGTGAATCCGACGAGCGCGCAGATCTCGGTGACCGACAGGTTCGCCGTGCGGAGCATCTCCTCCGCCCGCTCGATGCGCCGCCTGGACAGGTACTGCCCGGGAGTCTCCCCGTACACCGCCTTGAACGCCCGGATGAAGTGATAGCGCGAATACCCCGCGTGCGCGGCGACCGCGTCGAGATCGAGCGGCTCGGCCCAGTCGCGGTCCATCGCGTCCTTGGCGAGCCGCAACTGCTTCAGGTGGCCCAGGTGCGTCGTCACGGTCCCCATGCTGACACCCGCCACTGACAACGCCACGGCGCGAACGTCCGGGGTGCAAAGGTTCCGGGGTCCAAAGGTCCGGGGTGTAAAGGACTGGGCTGCGAGGAAGTCGGGAGGCACAAGCCGAGCCAGGTCGACGAGAGGCGAGGGAGAGCCATGAAGGACCGCGACCACAAGCCCGAAACCGCCGCCGACGAGGTCCTGGACGAGTTCGAGGAAGCCGAGCTGCGGCTCGACGACGGAGGCCCCGACGAGCACGACAAGGAAGCGGCGGACACGCTCACGCCCAGCCTGACAGGCCAGGAGTCGGTCCAGAACGACAAGCACCGCCGGGACGAGGACACCGCCTGACGGCCACGGCCGGGCCACCGCCACGCCTGGGGTCCCGCACGCGTCTCCAGAGGGCGCCCGCGCCAACTTCCTCCGGAACGACCAACGATCAGTGCTCGGGGCCCTCGCCGAGCTGCTGCCCGGCCTCGGCCAGCAGGCCGTCGGCCCTCATCCGCGCCTCCTCGGCGGTGGAGCCCAGCCGGCGATTCGCTACCCCCTCCCGTGTGGCACCGCCACCCATGGCCCACGCATACGGCTCCGTACCTGGCCGAATACCCAACGCGACGGGAACCGCGGGTATGCGCCACCGGACGTAACGGGTTTCGCGCGGACCGGTGCGCCACGCCCGGAAGTGCCGATACGGTCCGCCCATGGACGACGTCGAGTTGACCAAGAGCATCGACGCATGCACGCCGCCCGACCAGTTCGTGCGACTCCGGCTGGCCGCCTACGACGCGGCAGCCGACGCCGGAATCTCCTGGTCCCTCAACGGCCGGCCACCACGCCGGGCCGAAGTCCGGATCGCCCGGGAACTGCACCAGGACATCCAGTCGGCGCGGGCCGCCTGGAGCGCGCCCGACACCCCCGACGACCACTGGCCACAGCTCGTCCGCAGGCTGCACAGTCTGCTCCACATCAGCCACCTCATACCCGCCCTGCTGGAGACCAGCGCCGGCCAGGACCTCGACGCGGACCTGGTCCAGGCGCTGCGCACGGCGGCCGTCATGTGCGGCGGCTTCGACCGGCCGCTGACCGAACTGGAGCACGCGCTGCGGGACGACCCGCCCGGCGAACACCACCGCGACTCCGGCCGCGCCCCCGACCCCGACCTCCTGGCGGCCGCCTCCCGGCACGCCCTGACGGCCCTGCTGCTCCTGGACAAGCAACTGCTGTCGAAGATCGCCGCATGCGGGGGCACACCCTAAGGCCCGTCGCCGTCCGGCCGGGCGGGGCGAGGACGCCGAAGAGGACGCCGAAAAAGCCTTCGCGCCCGCTCGCCCCGCCCGGTACGGTCTCGGACGTGTTCCCGCCGTGCGGAGCCCGAGAGCTCCGCGCGCGGCCGCCCCGGAAGTCCCCACGCCGAGAGCAGGTTTCGTCCATGGCATGTCGTATCAGTGAGCTCGTACTGGGCTGCCGCGACCCCGAGGTGCTGGCGCGGTTCTGGTGCGAGGTCCTGGACTTCGTGGTGCTCGATCGCGAAGAGGACGGCACCCTCGAGATCGGGCCGCGCGAAGGGTTCGGCGGCCCCCAGCCGACGATCATCCTCAGCCGCAGGGACGAGCCGGAGCAGGGGAAGCCCCGGCTGCACATCGACGTCAACCCCACCGACCGCGATCAGGACGCCGAGCTGGAACGCCTCCTGAAGCTCGGCGCGCGCCCGGCCGACATCGGCCAGACCGGCGAGGAGCAGTGGCACGTTCTCGCCGACCCCGAGGGCAACGAGTTCTGCCTGCTCAAGGCCCGCCTCAACCCGCTCTGAGTTCGTCCGGCCGCTGCTGCCCGCCCCGTTGCGCGGGCGGCAGCGGTTGGCACGACAGCGCCTAGCCCCGCCCCCGCAGCCGCCGCGCGGACCGGCGCAGCAGCCTTCGCAGCGACCGCCGCAGCCGCCGCACCGGCCGGTACGGTCCGTGGTGCTCCCGGGTGTGGAAGGCGGCGTCTCCGGAGCCGACCAGCGGCACCTGCGGCATCAGGTAGCGCATGCCGCCGGTCTCCAGCACGCAGAAGGGCACCCCGCCCATTTCGTGGGGGTCGCTGACCGTGATGCTCAGCGGGCGCGGCGGGTCCCCGGGCAGCTCCGCCGTCACCGTGCCGCCCGTGCGCCGGTCCGGCCCGTGGGCGACGACCTTGCCGTCCACCAGGACCTCGAACCGTCCCCCGGCACCCAGGAACTGGACGGTCACGGAGTGCCCGTTCTGATCGACGTGGAAACGGTGACCAAGGGCCATGACACGCCTCCCGGGCCGTTACGGGACCGCCACAACCCCAGCGTACGTACGGCCGCCCCGGCGGCTCAGGTCCAGAGCGCCTCCGCCACCCACGCGCCGGCGAACACCGCACCCAGGCCGGCGGCCACGCTGCCGACCACGTTCGCGGCCGCGTAGAACGCCGCCCCGCCCTCCACCAGGCGCAGCGTCTCGTACGAGAACGTCGAGTACGTGGTGAGCGCCCCGCACAGCCCCGTACCGACCAGCAGCCGCAGCCCCGGCGAAGCGGCCCCCGCGACGGCTGCACCCGTCAGCACGCCCAGGACCAGGCAGCCCACGACGTTGACGGTGAGCGTCCCCCACGGGAAGACCGAGTCGTGCCTCGCCTGCACGGCCCGGTCGGTCAGGTACCGCAGCGGCGCCCCGACCGCCGCGCCCGCGATCACCCACAGCCAGTTCACCGCGCCCGCTCCCCGCCGGAGTACCGCACGGTCTCGCACGCGTCGAGCACGACCAGGCCGTCCGCGACCAGCCCGTCCAGCCGCGGCAGGAACGCCCGTACGCGCTCCTCGTCGTCCACGATGACGACCGCGACGGGCAGGTCCTCGCTCAGCGACAGCAGCCGTGCCGTATGGACCAGGGACGACGCCCCGAAACCCTCGATGCCCCGGAAGACGGACGCCCCGGCCAGGCCCGCCTCGTGCGCCCGGTGCACGATCTCGCTGTACACGGGTCGGTGCCGCCAGACGTCGTTCTCGCTCACGAAGACGGTCGCCCGCAGCGCCCGGGCGCCGCTCACCGGTCCGGTCATGCCTGCCTCCACGCCAGTACGCGGCGCGTCAGCCACGCCGCCGTCGCCACCGCCACCAGCGCCGCCGCCGGGGTGAGCGCCAGGTACGCCAGAGCGGTCGGGGTCCGGCCGCCCACCAGGAGCTGCCGGACGTCGGCCGCGTACGCCGAGAACGTGGTGAACCCGCCGAGCACCCCCGTGCCGAGGAACGGCCGCACCAGCCGGTGGGCCGACCCGAGCTCGGTGATCACGACCATCAGCACGCCGATCAGCGCGCAGCCGGCGGCGTTGACGCACAACGTGGTCCAGGGAAAGCCACCGGCCGCCGTCGGCCAGAGCAGCGACGCGCCGTAGCGCGCCGAGGCGCCCAGGGCCCCGCCCGCCGCCACGACCGCCACCACCGGCCCCTGCGCCCGCCACGCTGTCATGAACGACAGCGTAGGGGCCCCTTACCGCCCCAAGCCGTCCAGGGGCCGCAGGTCGTCGTCGGTCAGGGCACGCCCGGCGCTCTGCGGCTCGGGGCTGCCGGTGTTGCCGTACGACTGCGTCGAGAAGTTGCCGTTCTGCGTGTGCACCTCGCGCTCGCCGGCCGCCGAGGCCAGGGGCGCGGAGACACCGAGAACGGCCGCGGCGACGCCGGCGGTGGCCAGAACCTTCTTGATCATGAGCTCGTTCCTTATCGTCGAAGCGACCGGACTTCGGACTGGGTAACGGTCGCGCGACGACGGACGTATGCCGCATTCACCCGTTTGCCGGGCCGGACCCGCCTTCACGCGCGCACGGGCCGGAAGTACCGCTCCAGGGCCCATGCCGACAGTTGTCGCCCGACCTCGTTGCCCACGGTGTCGGCGGTCCGGGTGTGGATGCCTCCCCACACGCGGGCGTCCACCACGTCCCGGTTGTAGTCGCGCGCGTAGTGGTAGTGCCGGGTCGCCCCCGTGCGGCGGGACAGGACGCGGAGGTCGACGCGAGAGGTGCCCAGCAGCCCCGTCACCGTCCGCATCAGGGCGCCGCCGGACGCCGCGTGGCCGCTGAGGTAGTCGGGATGGGCCGGCGTGGGCAGCAGCGGTTCCCAGTGGGGGTCCGTGCGGGTGGCCGGATTGCCGTCCAGGTTGGCCTGCCGGATCGCGGTGATGGGCCGCCACGTGCCGTAGTGCAGCTTGGCGTCCCACGCGGTGATGACCGCGTCGAGCTGGGTGGTGTTGGCGGCCGCGTACAGCCGGGCCGTGTCGACGATGTCGAGGCGGTGCCGGGCCGCGTGGTCCCCCAGGGCGTACGGGATGTCGGGGTTGGAGAAGAACAGCGCGGTGTCGGTCTGCGCGGCGGTGCGGCGCGAACCGGTCCCGGCCCCGTACTCCCGCACCTCGGCCAGGTCCCTGGCGTACCGGGCGGAGGTGAGGAGCGGCGGGGGCGGCGGCCGGAACTGGTCGGGGGAGCGGAGGAGCATCGGGCGCAGCCGCCCCAGCCAGGCGCTGTCGAACCGCTGGTGAGCCGGTTGCGTGGGCCGCCAGACACCGGGTGCCGGGTACGCGGTGAACGGCACCGACGCCCCGCGGCCGTCCCCGGCGCGCAGCGCGAGGACGTGGTCGGCGGCGCGCGCGCCGAACGCCACGCCCTCGTTCTCCGCCCGGCCGTCCGGGACGCGCGCGAGGCTCTTGGCGTAGAGCTTCCGCAGCCGGGGCGCCGCCGCCGGGAAGTTGAGCCGCAGGACGCGGTACGCCGCTGCCGCCGCGGCGGCCTCCGACGATGCCGTACGGGGCCCGTGGCCGCCCCCGCGGTACGGCTCGTACCGGCCCTCGATGCCGACCACCGCGTTGTACACGGCCGTGGAGACGAACGCGTGCCAGACCATCTCCTCCGGAGCGATCACCTTGCCCTCGGAGTCGACCGTGCCGGTGACGGTACCCAGCCACTCGCTGACCACCGCGCCCGAGGGCGGCGCGTGGTGACGCGTCGCCGCCCCGGCGGCGGTGTGCGGAACGCCTGCCGCCAGGGCCGCCAGCCCGGTCACGGCGGCGACCGCCACGGCCGCCCGCGATGCCCGCCGTCCCGCTCTGTTCCGTCGCACAGCGAAACTCCTCGAAGAGGTGACCTGTCCGTACAGCTCTTGACCCCGGCGCGGCCGCGCAACCACACCGGGGCGGCAACGCCACCCGGACGGAGTCCGCCGCTCAGGCTCCTCGGTCCCTCAGTCCTCCAGGCGGTCCATGACCTCGCCGAGGTCCACGAACGTGAAGTCGGTGCCCTCCCGTTCGCCGGCCGCCGGCGTGTCCCGGCCGTCCTGGACGACGAGCAGGCCGCGCGGGTACGCCGTACCGAGCGGGGCGTTGAGGACGGCGGCGCCGTCGCACTCCTCCGAGCCGTCAACGGCGCCGTCGGCCGTGGCGGTGACCCGGAAGCCGCCCTCGTACTCGTTGGCGTCCTCCGGCTCGCGGTCGTACAGCGCGAAGGTGTCGTCGCCCTGGCTGGAGGCGAGGAGGTGGCCGTCGCCGTCGGCCTCGGTGAGCAGGGTGAGGCCCTCGACGTCCGCCGACAGGCGGGAACCGCCGAAGCCCGGGTCGGCGCCGGGGACGCACTCCTCGCTCGCCTCGTCGTACACGGCCGGTACGCCGTACTCGCGGACCCGGTCGACGAGCTTCGGGGCGGTGCCCGTCAGGTCCGCGCGCACGCGCCAGATGCCGACGTCCTCCTGCCCGGCGTACAGCATGCCGTTGGCCGGGTCGACGACCATGCCCTCCACCTGGGGCAGCTCGCCCGGCTCCCCGCACGGCGTCCATGACGTGCCGTCGGGCAGCCGGAAGGACGACGGCAGGTCCAGGCTGCGGACCTTCCGGTAGGTGACCGTGCCGGCGGGGGTGGGCGTGAGCTCCAGCAGGGCGACCGTGGTGCGGTTGCGGCGGCTGACGAGGGCGTAGGAGCGGCCGGTCGCGCGGTCCGTCCAGGTGGCGAGTCCGTAGGCGGTGTGCTGGTCGTTGATCTCGTCCTGGTCCGAGGAGAAGACCGGCGGCGCGGCGGGGTCGGTGATGTCGGTGAGCGGCCCGGCCGCGCGGCCGGGCGTGATGCGGTGGATACGGAGACGGTCGTGGCCGCGGTCGGTGGTCACGGTGACGTCGGCGCGGCCGGACGGCAGCCGCAGGCCGTGGACGAGGTCGACGTTGTTGAAGCGGCCGGGGGCGTCGTCCGGCCCGGTGGCCGGGGGAGCGGGTACCGACTGCACCTCGCGGGCTTCGAGGTCGTAGACCCGTAGGCCGCCCTCCTTGGCGGTGGCGATGACCAGGCTGCGGCCGGGCTGGGCGGCGTTGCGCCAGATCGCCGGGTCGTCGGCGTCGGCGTTGCCGCCCGCCTCGTCGTCGTACAGCGTGGCGGTCTCCGCGCGGGGCGTGACGACCGGCAGCGGCCGGGCGGCGCCGCTGGCACGGGCGCCGGGTGCGGCGGGGGCGTGGGCGCCGGCGGGCACGGTGGCGGCGAGCGCCGCCAGCGCCGTACCGAGGACGAGCGCAGCGGGCCGGACAGGACGGTGCCTGAACACGAGGGGTACCCCTTGCTGTCGGGAGCATGGCAAACCGGTGCGAGCCTGGAGCTGCCCGGTGACCGGCCGCCCTACGCGGGGTGTGCCCCTCGTGAACTCATCGCGTCATGGCGCCCGGCCCGTCAGGTGGGCGCGCCGGGCGCGGGCGCCTCGGCGGGCCTCTCCTCCGGCACCTTCACCGGTCCGGGCACCGGCCCGCCCGGCTCGAAGCCGGCCAGCATCCGTTCCAGTTCCCGCTGGTCCGGGCCCATGAAGGGGTCGGACCCGGGCGCCGCGCTGATCGCGTCGACCATCCGGGACGTGAGGCCGGAGGCGGGCGGCAGATGGGTGCCCAGGACGATCTCGGGGTCCATCTCCCGCAGCGGCCGCACGGTGTCCAGATACTTGCCGACGTCCACGGTGTGCACCCACGGGCTGTCGACGGTGGCCCACAGCAACTGCGCCGCCCGCAACTGCTCGGGAACCACGGCCCCCGCGTTGTCGCCCTCGGCGAGGTCCGCGCTCGGCATGGGCGCCCCGAAGCAGTCCGAGCTGAAGCAGGCGCGCGACCTGTCGTCGTAGAAGCCGACCGTCGCCGGACTGTCGAAGAGCGGCGGCCGGAACGCGGCGAGCGTACGGTCGCCGACGTCCAGGGACTGTCCCGGGTTCAGCAGGAAGACCCGTTCCAGGGGCAGTGGCCGTTCGGTGGACATGATCCCGGCACCGATGTAGGTGGTGACGATCCGCGCCCGCGGAGCCGCGTCCAGCAGTGCGAACAGGCCGCCCGTGTGATCCCGGTCGGGGTGGGTCAGCCATATCCACCGCACGTCGGCGGGGTCGATCGCCGAGCCGAGCAGCTCCAGGAAGTTCCGGTCGGGAAGACCGAGGCCGGTGTCCACGACGACCGGTGCCTCGGCGTGCAGGACGAAGGCGTTGACCGGCAGGAAACCGATACCGGGCACCTCCAGGTAATCCGCGAGGACACTGATGTCGCGGCCGACTCTGTGCATGGTCATGGTGGAGCTCCGATGCCCCCCAGCGCTGGAGAAAGCCCGCGGCCGCCGACAGGGAGCGGGCGGGTCACCCCCCGCACCCCGTGCTCCCCACCCCTCCATAGTGGTCCCGCCCCCAACGGTCCGCACGCCAGTGGCGTTCGCCCGCTTCGCCGCCTTCGCCACCGGAGCCGGTGAGTACCACCCGAGCCGGTGGTACTCGGACTGGCAGCCGTTCCGGCCCCCGGCGTGCGCGCGCGCCGGTACGGAGGCACGGTGGCAGCACGGAGAGGAGCGGTCATGGGCGGCGCAGAGGGCTTCCCGGCCGACCGTGGCACGGCGGGCGGGGCGGGGGCGGGCGCGGGAGCGGTGACGGGCGCGGGGGCCGCGACCGGCGACGCCGGGGCGGAGCCCTCGTCGGCGGAGGGCCTGCTCGACGTCCTGGGGGTGGCGGCCGTGGTGCTGGACGCCGACGGGCGCATCGTGCTGTGGAGCCCGCAGGCCGAGCAGCTCCTCGGCTACACGGCCGAGGAGGCGCTGGGCCGGTACGCCGCGCACGTGCTGGTCCCCGAGGAGCACTACGAGCGGGTCCTCCGCCTGTTCGACCAGGTGATGAGCAGCGGCGACACGTGGGCGGGGGAGTTCCCCGTACGGCACAAGGACGGCACCACCCGCGTCCTGGAGTTCCGCAACATGCGGCTCCTGGACGACCGGGGCGACTACTACGCGCTCGGCCTCGCCACCGACCGGGCGACCCTGCGCAGGGTGGAGCGGGACCTGGCCCTGTCGGTCCGGCTGGTGGACCAGTCCCCGATCGGGCTGGCCGTCGTGGACACCGACCTGCGGTACGTGGGGGTCAACGCCGCCCTGGAGCGGATCGACGGCCTGAGCGCCGAGCAGCACAAGGGCCGGAGGGTCGCAGAACTCCTCCCGTTCGTCAACGCCGCGTCCGCCGAGCAGTCGATGCGCAACGTCCTGGTCAGCGGCGTGCCCCTGCTCGACCGCCAGATGGTGGGCCGCACGCCGGCGGACCCGGACACCGATCACGCCTGGTCGGTGTCGCTGTACCGGCTGGAGGACGTCGGCGGCCGGGTGCTGGGGCTGGCCATCTCCGTGATCGACGTGACCGACCGCTACCGGGCGGCGATGGAGGCGGAGCGGGCACGCGACCGCCTGGCCCTGGTGGCCGACGCCTCGGTACGCATCGGCACCACGCTCGACCTTGAGCAGACCGCCCGCGAGCTGGCCGACATCGCGGTGCCCGAGCTCGCCGACGTCGCCGCCGTCGACCTCCTGGACACGGTGCTGGAAGGGCGCCCCGGCCGCATCCCGGCCGACGGACCGGCCGTCATCCGCGCCCTCGCCGTCGCCGCCGCCTACCCGACCGTCGCGGTCCAGGCCGCCGACCCGCCGGGCGAACCCGCCCACTACAGCGCCGACCGGCTCGTCACCCGCTGCGTACGCACTGCCCGGCCGGTCATGGTGGCCGAGGTCGACGACGACGCCCTGTCCTGCATCGCCCGCGACCGTGACGCGGCGGAACTCCTCGCCGAGGCCGGCCTCCACTCGTACCTGGCCGTGCCCCTGATCGCCCGGGGCGAAGTGCTGGGCGCCCTCGACCTCAAACGCGCCCGCAACCCACTGCCGTTCACCGAGGACGACGCCCTGCTCGCGAGCGAACTGGCCGCCCGCGCGGCGGTGTGCATCGACAACGCCCGACTCTTCCGCCAGCAGCGCGAGACCGCGCTGACCCTCCAGCGCAGCCTGCTGCCCGAGACGCCCCGCCACCTCGTCGGGCTGGACGTCGCCTCCCGCTACCAGCCGGCCGGGGCGGGCAGCGAGGTGGGCGGCGACTGGTTCGACATCATCCCCATGGACGACGGCCGCACCGCGCTCGTCGTGGGCGACGTGATGGGCAGCGGCATCAACTCCGCCACCACCATGGGCCGGCTGCGCACCGCCACCCAGACCCTGTCCCGGCTCGCCCTCGAACCCGCCGAGGTCCTCCGCCACCTCGACGAGATCACCGCCGGCCTGGAACCCTCCCTCGCCACGTGCGTGTACGCCGTGTACGACCCCCACCGCGCCCAGTGCTGCCTCTGCACCGCCGGCCACCCCCCGCCCGTACTGATCCGCGCCGGCGACGGCCCCCGGCTGCTCGACCTCCCCACCGGCGCCCCCCTGGGCGTCGGCGGCGTCCCCTTCCTCGACGTCACGACCGAACTCGCCCCGGGCGACCGGCTGGTGCTCTACACCGACGGCCTGGTCGAAACCCGCGACCAGGACATCGACACCCGGCTGGCCAGGCTGCTCGAACTCCTCCACACCCCGGACCCGTCCCTGGAGGACACCTGCGACCGCCTCCTGCGCGAACTGCGCCACGGCCACGGCGGCAACCACGACGACGTCGCCCTCCTCGTCGCACGGGTCCGCGACTGACCGACCGGCGAGGCGGTCAACCGGCCGCTCCGGAAACCCGGTTGGGCGCTGCCCGGGAAGCGCCCGTGAGGGCCGCCGGAAGGGGGCGGGGGCGAGCGTCCGCGCACCGTCGGGGTGAGCCCCTTTCCCACCCCGCGCGGAGGGCATCCGGGGCCGTACACGCCCTTGCGGCACCCTTGCCGCAGGCCGTCCGAGCTGGGCTTTCGTGCCGTCCGGATCTAGGGTCCGGGTATGGCGAAAGGGGACCGGATGGACCGCACCATACGCACGGTGGACGACGTACTGAACCTCCTGGACGGCTTGTTCGCACGGGAGGCCGACCGCTGGACCGCCGACGGGGCCACCTGGTGGGACGGCTTCTACGCCGACCGTGCCGAGCCGGTCCCGTTCTTCGTGGGCAAGCCGGACGAGAACCTGGTCTCGTACCTCGAACGGGGGCTGATCAACCCGGGCGGCCGTGCTCTCGACCTGGGCTGCGGTCCCGGGCGCAACGCCCTCCACCTGGCGTCGCTGGGCTTCGAGGTGGACGCCGTCGACCTCTCACCGGTGGCGATCGCCTGGGCCGAGGAGCGCGCCCGGGAAGCCGGGGCCGCCGTCCGGTTCCACCGCGGGGACGCCTTCGCGCTCGCCGAGACGGAGCTGGCCGGCCCGTACGACCTGGTCTACGACTCGGGCTGCTTCCACCACCTGCCGCCCCACCGCCGCATCAGCTACCTCGCCCTGCTGCGCAACGCCCTCGCCCCCGGCGGCCACTTCGCCCTCACCTGCTTCGCCGCCGGGGAGATGGGCTCGGAGGAGCCCGACGCTGCCTTCTACCACCAGGGCGCCCTCCATGGCGGGCTCGCCTACACGCCCGAAGCGCTGCGCTGGATCTTCTCGGACCTGGGGGGTGATCCGGACCTCGCGGAGGTGGAGCTGCGCCGTATGCGCGACGAACCGCCGGAATCGGCCTGCTTCGGCGAGCCCTTCCTGTGGACGGCGTTGTTCCGGCGGCGGTAGCGGCGGTAGCGGCGGTCACCGGATCACCCGGGCGGGAAAGGGACGTAGGCGGACAAGCCGTGACTGGTGGTTGATTGAGGCGTTGATCAGGTTATGACCAAGACTCAGCGCCTCCTCACCGCACTCGCCGTCGCCGCCGGCGCCTCCGCACTGTCGGCCCCCGTCGCCGGAGCGGCCATCGTGCCGGCCCCGACGGGCCCGCAAGGCCCGTCCCTCCTCAACCGGGTGGACAACCTCTCGAAGATCGCGGTCGCCCCCGAGCACCGTTCCGAGCTGCCCACGGTGACCGAGCAGTTCGGCGGCCTCGACGGGCTCCAGCGGCTGGGCGAGGCGCGGCAGCTCATCGAGCCGGTGGCACCGGTGCTGTGGCTGCTGCCGCTGGGCTAGGTCGCGGGCCGCGTCCGGCTACTCGAACCGTGCCGGGTCGCCCGCCCCCCGGCGTACGACCTCGGCCTCGCCGCTGGAGAAGTCGACGACGGTGGTCGGCTCGGTGCCGCAGTCGCCCGAGTCGACCACGGCGTCCACCACGTGGTCGAGCCGCTCCTTGATCTCCCACCCCTGCGTCAGGGGCTCCTCCTCGTCCGGCAGCAGGAGGGTGCTGGAGAGCAGCGGCTCCCCGAGCTCGGCGAGCAGGGCCTGCGTGACCACGTGGTCGGGGATCCGGACGCCGACCGTCTTCTTCTTCGGGTGCAGCAGTTGGCGCGGCACCTCCTTCGTCGCCGGGAGGATGAAGGTGTAACTGCCGGGCGTCGCTGCCTTGATCGCCCGGAACACGTCGTTGTCGACGTGCACGAACTGCCCGAGCTGTGCGAAGTTCTCGCACACGAGGGTGAAGTGGTGACGGTCGTCGAGATTGCGGATGGACTTGATCCGGCCGATGCCGTCACGGTTGCCGAGCCGGCACCCCAGGGCGAAACAGGAGTCCGTCGGATACGCGACGAGCGCGCCGTCACGGATGATGTCGACCACGCTGCTGATGGTGCGCCGCTGAGGGTTTTCGGGGTGCACGTCGAAGTACTTCGCCATCCGCCGAGACTACGCGATCAGGCCCCCGCGCTCACGCGACCGGACGCCCGTCCCGCCGAGCAGCCGTCCATGTACGGCGCGGCCGTGCAACGACACGAGCGCCGCCGCGCCGGTCGAGTCTGCGGCCGCCCGGCGGGTGTCCCGCGCCCGCCGGCGGGACGAGCGCACCCGCCAGGGTGAACGCCACCGGCATGCCGGGCACGGACAGCGACACGGCGAGTGGCACGCCCCCCGTGGCCAGGGCGAGCTGCACCACCCGGTGGCCGAAACCGCCGGGAGCAGCGCCCAGGGCGCCCTTGTCCCGCCACAGGTCGCCGATCGAGGCGATGTCCAGGCCCCGGGCGACGCCGAGCGCGAGGAAGTTCCCGGTGACCGGACACCGGCCCGTTACCATCCCCGGCCGCGTCGCTCCATCGTTTCGGGTGGAGCCTGAACCATCGCCCGCGTTCCCTGGCGGAAGTCAGCATTCGTCAGACAAGACCGACGCCACAGAGGCACAAGGGGGATGTCCATGTTTCGCAGGAAGACCGGCACCGGGTACGAGGCAGCCACCGGGGTGGGCCGACGGGCCGTCATCGCCTCGGCGGTGTCGGCGTCCGCGCTGCTACTCGCCGGCGGCCGGGTGGCTCAGGCCCACGTCCGGGGCGGCGGCGACGTCACCCTGCGGTTGCCGGCGCCGAGCGGCCCGTACCGGATCGGGACCACCGCGCTGCACCTGGTCGACGAGCGCCGGCGCGACCCGTGGGACAGCGCCGTTCCCGTACGGGAGGTCATGGTCACGGTGTTCTATCCCGCGCGTACCGTCCATGGGTGTCCGCAGGCACCGCAGATGACGCCCGCCGCCGCCGGGGAGTTCGCGCGCTTCGACCCCGTGTACCTGCACAGGGAGCTGCCCGAGAGCGGGGTGGACTGGTCGGCCACCATGACGCACGCGTACACGGGCGCGCCCGCACTGCCGGTGCGGCGGCCCGTGCTGCTGTACAGCCCGGGAGGCGGCGATCCCCGCACATTCGGCACAGGTCTCGCCGAGGAACTGGCCGCTCACGGCTACGTGGTGGTGACCGTCGACCACCCCGGCGAACCGGGCGCGGTCGAGTTCCCCGGCGGCAGGGTACGCGGGTACGGCCTGCCCGGGACCCCCGCCGATCCGCGGGTCTTCCGCACCATGATGGCTACGCGGCTCGCGGACCTGCGGTTCGTCCTGGACGAGCTGACGGCGCTGGCGGGCGGCCGGAACCCCGATGCCTCTGCGCGCCCCCTGCCCGAGGATCTCGGCCGGGCCGTGGACGTGCGGCGGGTGGGCGTGTACGGGCACTCGGCGGGTGGGGCGGCCGCCGCCGAAGTGCTGTACGAGGACCGCCGTTTCGCCGCCGCCGTGAACATGGAGGGCTACCTCGATTATCCGCCGGACGCACCCGGCGAGGCGGGCGAGCTGCTGCCGGTCGCCCGGCACGGGGTGGACAGGCCGCTGTTCCTGTACGGGACCGACGGTTTCCGCGACGCGCGGCTGGAACGCTCCTGGTCGGCCATGGTCCGCCACCGGCCGCAGTGCACGCCCTGGCGCCGGATCGACCGCGCCGCGCACTGGGTCTTCACCGACTACGCGGCCATGGCGCCCCAGTTGCAGGCGGCCCGGCTGATGACCGCCGAGGAGCGGAACGGGTTCGTGGGCGCCATCCACCCGGCGCGCTCGGTGCCCTTGGTGCGCGGCCGGGTGCTCTCGTTCTTCTCCCGGCACCTGATGGAGGGCGGCACGGTGAGCGGCTCAGGGGCGCGGAGTCACGAGCAGGAGATCGGGACGTTTCGCGGTGCGGGCGTCACCGGAGGAACGGCCGCGTAGCCGGCGTCCGAGCCAGGGGCCGAGGAACGCGGCCGCCCAGCGCAGTTCGGCTCCGGCGGCGTGCCACGGCGACGTGGCCGCCCGGGGATGCGGGGGAGGCAGGGGGAGCGTCCAGCGGTCGTCGCTGCCGGGCAGGCCGATGGCGTGGGCCACGGCCGCGGCGATCCGCTCGTGGCCGAGGGGACTGGCGTGCAGCCGGTCCTCGCTCCACAGCCGTGGGTCGGTGCATACGGCGTGCCCGCCGGTGTCGGCCACCGTGACGCCGTGGCGGGCGGCCGCCGCGCGGATACGGGTGTTGAGGTCGAACACGCGGGACCTGAGCGGTCGGGCGAGCGGCACGATCCGCCCCACGTCCGGGAACGTCAGCGTCACCACCCGGGCCCCGGTGGCGGTGAGCGCGGCGAACATCTCCTCCAGGTGCCCGGCCACCTCCCCGGCGTCGAAGCGGGGCCGCAGCAGGTCGTTGACCCCCGCGACGACGGTGGCGAGGCCGGGGCGGAGCGCCAGGGCGGGGGCGAGCTGTTCGGCGCGGACCTGGCCGGCGAGACGTCCCCGCACGGCCAGATTGGCGTACCGGAGACCCGGTTCGGCGGCCGCGAGGTGCTCGGCGAGCCGGTCGGCCCAGCCCCGCAGGCCCACCGCGTCGTCCCCGTCGCCGACGCCCTCCGTCATGCTGTCGCCGAGGGCGACGTATCGCAGGTGGTCACCGCTCGGCATGAGCCGTCTCCATTCTGGCCCGCAGGACGGCTGCGATCCGCAGGCACCAGTCGCGGTGCTCCTGCTCGAAGGACAGGCCGCGCAGGCATGTCAGGTACGGCCCGATCCGCTCGCCCCGGAGCAGGAAGTCCTCCTCGTCCGCGTCGCCGCGCATCTGCCGCAGCAGTTGGTCCAGCAGCTCGATCTTGGCCTCGGCCGCGGACGCCCGCTCCTCTAGCTGCTCGATCACGGGACCGGTGCCGATGCGGTCGGCGGCCTGGACCTTGACGAGCAGGTCGTCACGGATGAACGACGGCTTGGACACGGCGGCGGCGAACTTCTCCAGCTCGGCGCGACCCGCCTCGGTGACCCGGAACAGCCGCTTGTTGGGCCGGGACTCCTGCACCACCTGGCGGCCCGCGACGAGCCCGTCCTTCTCCAGCTTGGTCAGCTCGGCGTAGAGCTGCTGGGGCAGCGCGTGCCAGAAGTTCGCCACGCCGATGTCGAACGCCTTCGCCAACTGGTAGCCGCTGTACTCGCCGTCCAGCAGCGCCGCCAGCACGGCATGCCGCAAGGCCATCGGAGCCGGCCCCCTTCCCTTTTCTCGCCCTGCCCCGCATCATACTCAAAAATGTGAGTACTCAGATTTTTGAGTATGGAGCAGGAGTGAGGAGACAGGAGTGAGCGTGAGCATGGAGAAGGCCGCCGAGCGCTTCCGCGACGCCGTGGAGAAGCGCGATCTCACCGCACTGGACGACTTGTTCACCGAGGACATCCGCCTCTACAGCCCGGTGAAGTTCACCCCCTTCGAGGGCAAGCCCATGGTGCTGGGGCTCTTCGGCGTCCTGATGCGCACCTTCGAGGACTTCCGCTACGTCGGACACTTCGAGGGCACGGCCGAGACCAGCCGCGACGGTGTAGCGACGCCGTCGGTGATCCTGCCCTTCCGGGCCACCGCCGGGGGCAAGCAGATCCACGGCATCGATCTGCTCCACACCGACGAGACGGGCCGGATCAAGGAGTTCACGGTCATGGTCCGGCCCCAGTCCGCCGTGCACGCCCTGGGTGAGGCGGTTCTCGCCGGCCTGGTCGCCGACGGTCTCGTCCCCGAGCCCGCCGACCGCTAGAGCGGGTCGCCGAGGCTGCGGCGGAGCCGGTCGGCGGCGTCGGCGCGGCCTTCGGCGGCGAGCTGTTCGGCGAGCCGGGAGCCGACCGCGTACCGCAGCCCCTTGATCGCCCGTGGAACGGCCCCGAACCGCTCGATGACGCCCGTCGCCTCGCTGAACAGGGCGACCGCCTCGTCCAGCCGGGCCCCGCCCGCCTCCGCCCGGATACCCGTGGCGTTGAGGAGGGTGAACGCGAACCGTGGCGCGATCTCCGGGTCGGCCTCGGCCATCCGGCGGCGTACGTCCGCGCACTCGTCCGCCACCGCGACCGCCTCGTCCAGCCGGCGTCCGACCAGCAGCATGGTGCTCAGCGCGCCGAGCGCCTCGGCCAGCGCGTGCGCATGGGCTTCCGGCTGACGCGCCGCCAGCCGGCGCAGGATCGCCACGCCTTCGTACGCCGCCGGCAGCCCGTCCGCCGGCCGGCCCGCCTGGAGCAGCCGGAGGGCGAGCCCCGACAGTACGTCCGCCAGGGCGGGCTCGTGGACAGCGGGGTTCACGGCGGCGAGCCGCCGGTAGAGGTCCGCCGCCTCGCGCGCCGTGGGCACGCCGTCATGGTGGCCCGTGCGGGCGAGGGCCGCGGCGAGGTTGGACAGGGCGTTGGCGAGGGCCGGGGTGTACGCGGACGGCTGCGCCGCCGCGAGCCGGCGCAGGATGGCCACGCCCTCGCGCACCGTCGTCACGGCCTCCTCCGGCCGGCCGGTGTTCCCGTGGCACAGCCCGAGCGCGACCAACGCCGCCGACAGGTCCGGCTCGTGCCGCCCCGGATCGGCCGCGGCCAGCCTCCGGTGCAGGGCCACGCACTCCTCCGCGGCGGCAGCCGCTTCCTCCCAGCGGTCCGCACGGGACAGGTCGCGCCCCAGCGTGAGCAGGGCGCCCGCGAGAGTGGGCAGGAACCGCTCGTCGTCGCCGGACAGCCGCCGCAGCACCGTTACGGCTTCCTCCGTGACCGCCAGCGCCTCCGCACGCCGCCCGAGCGACGCGAGCCGGGTGCCGTGCGTCTTCAGCGCCACGGCGAGGTTGGCCTCGACCTCCCGGGCCGTGGCAGGGTCCGGAATCCGGCGCGGATCGATCGCCCGGAACTCCGTCAGGGCGGTTTCGGACGCGGCCAGGGCCTCCTCCAGCCGCCCGGCGTGGTAGAGCCGGATGCCGTGTTGATGGTGCTGGACCGCGTGGTCGTTGGGGTTCGCGGCGCGCGCCAGCCGGTGCGGAAGCAGCCGGCCGCTCACGGCGGCGATGCCCGCGTCCAGGTCGGTACTCGGCCGCTGGTACGACGGGAAGTGCGCGGCGATGGCCTCAAGGAGCTCCAGGGGGATGTCGTCGAGCGCGGCCAGAGTGGTCAGCGCCGTGCTGCCACCGGCGACGGCGAGCCGCGGGGCGGCTTCGAGGAGCGGGAACAGATGCCGTTCACCCACGTGCGGCCACCGCTGGGCGGCGGCAGCCAGGAAGGTCACGGCACGCGGCGTCCACGTCGCGCGTGTGCCGCCGGGCGCGTCAGGGGCGTTGTCGGGTGCCGGCACGACTCCCGGTGCTTCAGGGACGTTGGGTGCCGGCGGGACGTCCGGTGTCTTAGCGGCCTGGGGTGTCGGCGGGATCCCCGGTGTCTCAGCGGCGCCGTGGGCTCCACCCGTGAGCAGGGTGCCGACCGTGTGGGCCGCCCACGACTGGGGCGGGTAGTCGGCCTGGTGTCCGGGGAGGGTGAGCGCCAGGAAGTCCTCGCTGAGCCGGTCCGGGTAGAGCGGTTCCAGTACGGTCTCCCGGGCCGGGTCCGCCGGCGGGTAGCACACGGCGTGGTCGGCGAGGACCCGTTCGACCGGTAACCGCAGGCCCAGCCCGCCGAGGGCGGTACGCCCCGCCGCCGGCGCCACGGGTCCGGTGAGGGCCGCGGTGAAGACCGTACGGTTCATGACGTCGGGCGGCGTGACGAACGCCCTGCCGGACGGGGCGACCTCGTGGCCGCCGTCGCCGTGGAGCCGCGCCCAGTGCAGGTGCTCCCGGTCCAGGAGGTAACTGGTCAGTCCGGCCAGGTCGGTCGGCGCGCGGCGGCCGGAACTGCGGGCGTCGACGGCGACCAGCGCGGCCATGTGCACCGCCAGGGTCAGGCCGAAGTCCGCGCCGGTGAGCGCGGCGGGCGGGGTGATCCCGGCGGGCGGGACACCGTACCGGGCGGCGAAGCTGTCCCGGGCGACGGCGAACATCTCCGCACGCGGCGCCACCGGCGCGGCCCCGTCGAGGGTGGGGGACTCGTCGGACAGGGGCGGCAGGAACAGCGACGACGTGCCGGCGCGGCGATCGGCCAGGGCGGCGCGGACCCCGGGCCACGCGTCGTCGCCACGCGCGAGCAGCAGCACGCGTGCGCCACGCCCGTCGGGCCGGTCCAGCAGCGTGTTGCCCAACAGCAGCGACAGGTGCGACAGCGGCCAGCGGTCGGCGTAGTCGACGATCAGCAGCGTCCCGGGTTCCGGCCCTGCCCCGGCGCCGGCCCGGAGGTCCTGGCTCCCCGGAGGCGGCAGTACGGTGCCCGGGCCGTGCGCGGCGGTGACGACCAGCCACCCGTCGCCCGCCGCCTCCTCCGCGAACCGCTCGGCGAGCCGCGTCTTGCCCTGGCCGCCCGGCGCGTGCAGCCACCGCACGGCAAGCCGCGCACCGTCGTCCCGCCAGCGCCGCAGCGACGCCAGCTCGGCCGCGCGCCCGGTGAACTCCACGACCCGGAACCGGGCGTTGAGCATCCGGCTCGGCACCTCGCGCAGGAAACCGTCGTCGGGCGTGTGGGCCGGTGCCCAGCGCTGGAGCAGGTACACCGGTACGCCGTCGCCGAAGACATGGACGTCCGCGCCGACCACACCGTACGCGAAGCCGCTCTCCGCGCGTACCGACTGCCTCACGAGCCACAGACCTCCTCGCACACGAGAACGACCGGGGCGGTCACTGTCGGGCAAGCGTACGTCGCGCCCTCCCGCGACGAACCGACGATGATCAAAAATCGCTACGCCGTTGTCCACTTGGCCGGATAGAAAGGCTGCTGCGAAGAACGACCGAACAGATCTGATCACGTGGAGCGACGGCATGGCAGCGGCGGACATATACGGCACCTGTGCGCCCGGATTCGAGGGCGTACGGGAGGAGTTCGCCCGCGGCTTCGCCGAACGCGGCGACATCGGCGCGGCGGTGAGCGCCACCGTGGACGGTGAGACCGTCGTCGACCTGTGGGGCGGCAGCGCCGACGCCGAGGGCGTCCGGCCGTGGCAGCGCGACACCCTGGTGACCGTCTACTCGACCACCAAGGGGCTCACCGCCCTCTGCGCGCACGTGCTCGCCGACCGCGGGGCACTCGATCTCGACGCGCCCGTGGCGGCGTACTGGCCCGAGTTCGCCCAGGAGGGCAAGGCGGACATCCCCGTGCGCTGGCTGCTGAGCCACCGCGCCGGACTGATCGCCACCAGGGAGCCGCTCACGGTCGAGGAGGTCCACGACTGGGACCGGGCCTGCGCGGCGATCGCCGCCACCCGGCCCTGGTGGGAGCCCGGGACGGCGGCCGGATACCACGGCATGACCTTCGGGTTCCTGGTCGGCGAGGTCGTACGGCGCATCACGGGGCAGTCCCTCGGCACCTTCCTGCGCACCGAGATCGCCGAACCGCTCGGCGCCGACCTCTTCATCGGTACCCCCGAGTCCGAGCACGCGCGGTGCGCCGACATGGTCGGTCACCCGGATCTGTCACGGCTGGCCGACACCGTTCCCGGGGCTCCGCAGCCGCCGGTGCCGTCGATGGACGTACACCCCCTGGCGCCCGCGATCCTGGCGCTGGGCCACCTGCCCTTCGGGGAGGTCAACACCGCGGCTTTCCGCAGCGCCGAGATCCCGGCCACCAACGCCTTCGCCACGGCCCGCGGGCTCGCCACCGTCTACGGAGCCGTGGCGAACGGCACGTTGGTCGGCGAGGGCACCCTGGAGTCCATGCGGACCCGGCAGGCCTCCCCGGGCGAGCCGGACCTCGTGATGGGCGACGCAGGCGCGTGGACACTGGGCTTCAAGCTCAATGAGGGCGGCGCCGGCCCCAACCCCCGGGCGTTCGGCCACGCGGGCGCGGGCGGCTCGTACGCCTTCGCCGATCCGGAGAACCGGGTCTCGTACGCGTACACCATGAACAAGTACGTCAACGGCGGTAGCGACGACGACCGGCGCAGTGACAGCCTCGTCCGGGCCCTGTACGCGGCACTGGGGCAGAGGTCCTGACGGCACCGCATGGCCGGATTCCGACGATCAGTGCGGCGCCGGCTCATAGATTCACCCGTATGACTGACGAGACTTACGCAACTGACGTGATGGGCGAGTCGGGGACGGCCGGCAGGAGTGGACGATCCCGCCGTACGGTCCTGAGGGCCGCCGCCATGGCCGGTGCCGGCGCCGTCGCCTCGGTGGGCGCGGGGACCACGCCGGCCGTGGCGGCGTCCGCCCAGGGCGCGGCCACGGGACGGCGCCGCTCCACCGCACCCACCTTCGTCCTGGTGCACGGCTCCGGCAGCAACTCCTACGGCTGGTCCCCGCTCGTGGCCGAGCTGGCGCTGCGCGGGCACCGCGCGGTCGCGGTGGACCTCCCCGGTCACGGCCCCGGGGCGTACTTCCCGCTCTCCTACCAGGCACCCCAGGACCTGGAGCGGCTCCGTACCGAGCCGTCCCCGCTGGGTAAGGTGACGCTGGCCGACTGCGCCGAGCACGTGACCGGCGTGGTACGGCGGGCACACCGCAACGGACCGGTGGTGCTGGTCGGCCAGAGCATGGGCGGTGCCACCCTCAACGCCGTCGCGAACCAGGTGCCGGAACTGCTCGCGCACCTGGTCTACGCCGCGGCCTTCTGCCCGGCGAAGACGGCCACGGTGATGGAGCTCATGCTCACCCCCGAGGGTTCCACCAGCGCCCTGCTCCGACTGGGCGGTGTACCGACACCACGCGAACTGGGCGTCAACCGCGTCAACTGGCGCACCAACGACCCCGCCTTCTTCCGGACCGCCAAGGAGGCGCTGGCCGCCGACTACCCGGACGACGAGGTCCGCGCGCTGCTCAACATCCTGGAACCGGACGAGTCCGCCGCCATCGCGGTGACCGACGCCCGCGGCCTGCCGGAGCGGTGGGGCCGGGTCCCGCGCACGTATCTGCGCTTCACCGAGGACCGCTCGATCCCGCCCGCGCTCCAGGACCTGATGATCCGCGAGGCCGACGAGCTGACCCCGAGGAACCGCTTCCGCGTACGCTCCCTCCCCGCACCGCACATCGGCCCCCGCGACCCCGCCCTCCTCGCCGACGAACTGGAGCGGGTCGCGCGGCTCTGCGCCTGAGCGACGTCAACCCGCTGTGCCGAATGCAGCCGCCGGCGATCTCCCGGTGTCTCGGCGCGTCTCCGGCATTCAGGCGACTGGCGACCTCTTCGAGCAGCTCGGCTTCACCGCCCCTGCCCGCCGGCGACGACCTCGATCCCCAAGGGCTACGCGAACAACAAAGGAGGTGAACGGCGAGCGCCCGGGCGGCAGACTGGCCCCGTGATCGGAACAGACCCCAAGACGGATCTTCACGTCTACCTCCAGGACGCTCGCGAGGCCTTGTTGTGGAAACTGGAAGGGCTCTCGGAATACGACATCCGCCGTCCCATGACACCGACCGGTACCAACCTGTTGGGACTGGTGAAACACGTGACCGGTGCCGAGGCGCTGTACTTCGGCTCCACCTTCGGACGCCCGGTCGACGCACCGCCGCTCTGGGTCACAGGGGACGCCGAGCCCAACGCGGATCTGTGGGCGACCGCCGAGGAGACGCGTGAGGAGATAGTGGCGCACTACCGCCGCGTGTGCGCCCACTCGGACGCGACGATCGAGTCGCTCGGCCTCGACGCGGTCGGCCGCCTGCCGGGAGGAGACCGGAGCGAGGTGACGCTTCACCGGATTCTCGTCCACATGATCGCCGAGACGGACCGGCACGTGGGGCATGCCGACATCCTCCGGGAACTCATCGACGGAACCGTGGGACTACGGAAGCGGGGCGACAACATGCCGCCCGGCGACTCCGCGTGGTGGGAGGGTCATCGCGACCGGCTGGAGCGCGTCGCCAGGGAAACCGGCCGAGGGGCGTAGACCACTGCCCGAGCCCACTGTTGCACGGGAGCCGGGCGGAGTGTGCAGGCCCCCCGGCCGCCGGAACGGCTGCCGGGGCGGGGCTGCGTGGCGGGGGAAGGGCTCAGCTCGCGGGGGCCTGGTACAGGCCGCGGCCTGCCCGGCGGGCACGGGACGTTGCGACGAGACGGTCGAGGGTGCTGCGTACGGTGTTGATGGCACCGGTGGAGTCGTCGCGGCCGAGCTCCTTGGCCACGTCGCGGGCGCGCAGAGGAGTGTCACCGTTCCGGGCCAGTACGGCGGCGACCTGCTCGGTCAGGCCGGTGTTCTGCGCGGCGGGGGAGGCGGCGTTGCCCGCCGTCTTCTCGGCCTTCCGGACGTTCTTGGCCTTCGTCGTCTTCGCGGTGCTCGGGCTCTTCGCCGTGCTCTTCGCGGTCTTCGTCGCCTTGACGGCGCTGGTCTTCTTGGCCGGGCGGGACTTGGCCGCCGGCTTCGTGGACTTGGCCGGCCTGGCCGGCTTCTTGGGGGCGGTGGCGCTCTTGCGCGCGGGGGCAGTGGAGCGAGGCGTGCGCTGTGCCGGGACGTCCGGTGTGGTGGCCGGCTCCGGGACTGCCTCGGGCTGGGGCTCGGGGGTGGGCTCCGACGCTGCCTCGGCCTCCGGGGCCGGTGCCGGCTCGTCTTCCGGTACGGGCTCGGCAGTGGGGGCGGCGGGGGCCGGCGCCACCGGTTCGTCGGCTCGCGCCTGTGCTTCGTCGCGGGGAGCCGGGACGGCCGCGGTGGCGAGGGCCTCGAGCGCGGTGAGGGCGCCGCGGACGGATTCGAGCCGCTCGGTGACGGCCGCGAGGTCCTTCTCCAGCGCCTGCTGGTGCTGCTCGAGTTGGGGGAGCTCCTCCCTCAACAGTGCGGTGGTCGCCTCGATGCTGCTTGCTGCGGTGGCCGGTGTGAGCATGGGTCCTCCTGCGGGCCGGTGGCGTATGTGAAGGATGGGAACTGTGCCGAAGGGTACGGCCGCGGTGTTGTGTCAAGCAAACAAGAGCCGTCACTCGCTTCACGAACGCATGACGGGTCGTGGGCCAACTGTTGTGCTCCACAGGCGTGTTGTTGTGTTGTGGTGATCGAAGTCGGAGTCGGCGTCCCGGTTCACCCTCACCCGGACAGTTGTGCGGACTGCGTGGCCCGGTAGCGGGAAGGCGACACCCCGTACCGGCTGGTGAACGCCTGGCGCAGTGACTCCACGGTGCCGAAGCCGCAGCGGGCGGCCACACTCGCCATGGGCAGCGTGGTGGACGCGAGGAGTTGTGCGGCGGCCTCGGTACGGGCCTGCCGGACGAAACGGCCCGGTGCCTGCCCGAGGTGCTCGGTGAACAGCCGGGTGAGGTGACGTGGCGTCACCCCCGCGCGTGCGGCGAGCGTCGCGGTGCCGAGGTCGTGGCCGGGGTGGGCGGTGATGTGTTCGACGAGCTCGCGGACCAGCGTGTTGCGGGGCGGCGGGGCTGCGGTGAACAGGCTCATCTGCGCCTGGTTTCCCGGCCGTTGCAGGTAGACGACCAGGCCCCGGGCCACCTTGCGGGCCAGTTCGGGGCCGTGGTCCTCCTCGATGAACGCGAGGGTCAGGTCCAGCGCGCTGGTGACGCCCGCGGCCGTGTACACGTTCCCGTCGCGAACGTAAATGGGCGCCGGGTCCATGGTGACTCCCGGGTACCGGGCGGCGATGTGCGGCGCGTACCGCCAGTGCGTGGTGGCGCGGCGCCCTTCCAGCAGCCCGGCGGCGGCCAGTACGCCCGCTCCCGTGCACACGGACGCCACCCGCCTGCTCTCCCTGGCCAGGCGCCGGACGTGCCCCACGATGCCGGGGTCGTCCGCCGCCCGCTCGAATCCCGTGCCGCCCGAGACGATCAGTGTGTCGAGCGGGCCCACGAGCCGTTCGAGGGACTGCTGACTCCCAAGGCTCAGCCCCGAGTCGCAGACGATCGGACCGCCACTCGGGCCGACCACGGTCACCCGGTACGGCACGGCCGGGGCACCGATGGTGTTGGCCATGGCCAGGCTCGTAGTCACACACGCGATGTCCAGCAACTCGGCCGCCGCGTAGCCGACCACCACCATGCGCCGCTCCGCGATGCACCGTTCTGTTATGCGCCGTTCCGCCATGGGGTGACCCTATGGCGGAAGGACAGGTACCCCAAGGCGGCGGACATCGATTCCGTCGCCGCGCGCGGCCGGGGCCGACAGAGCCGGACACTGGCGCCAGGGGCCCCACGGTTTCGCCCCTCGCCCAACGCCCGGCCCCTCACCCTCGGGAGACGCCATGACAACCGACTCCACGCGCGACCACCGTGCCGAGACCTCACACTCGGGCAGGGCGGGCGTCCTCGGCGCCGTCGTACACCGGTGGCCCACCGTGCTGGCGCTCGCCCTGGTGGTGGTCACCTTCTTCGACGGCGTACCGCCCCTGCGGCTGCTGGCCGCCCTCCTCGTCGTCATGCCGCTGTGCTACCTGCTCTTCGGGGCGCTACGCGGTGAACTGCGCCGGCCGGCGGTCCTCGTCCTCCAGACCGCGGGTCTCCTCGGCTTCGCCGCCCTGGCCCTGATCGCCCTGGCCGTCGACGACGGCACCCTCGGCCGTTACGTCCTGGCCGCCGGCTGGCTGGCCCACGCCGTCTGGGACTTCGCCCACCACCGCACCGGCAGAGTCGTCCCGCGGGCATGGTCGGAGTGGTGCTGCGTCGTCGATGCCTTCGGCGCGGTGGCGATCGTCGTCATGGCCTAGGGGCGTCGTATGGATCATCTGTAGTTGGCCAGGGCTGCTGACCGAAGAGTCGATCGCGGTACCGATTGTGGCGTACGCGTCGGCGCGGAGGACTTCCGCAAGGGCTCATTGGACCAGTTCGATGTGGGGGTGGGACGCGTCGGCCGGGCAGGCGTGGAGCTGGAGGCTGGAGCCGCGGGCGATCCCGATCAGGGTCAAGTTCGCGGGCGGAGCGCCGAGGAGGAGTGGGGTCGGGTTGGTCCGCTCCTCCTCAGGGGCCCAGCTGTCGCTGTCGGCGTCCCATTCGAGGGTGGCGATGGTGAGGAGCGGGAGCGCCTCGGTGCCGCACTCCGGGCAGCGGCGGGGCATGGGGTCGGACAGGCCCCAGCGGGACCAGCCGCCGGTCTTCCAGCCGGGGGAAGTGGACAGCTCGCTCTCGTAGAACTCGCGCGGAGTGGCGGGGCAGGAGCCGTCCCACCGGCTCGGGTCGCCCAGCTCCTGCCGCAGCTCCTCGTCCAGCTCCATGAGGGCGGGGTACTCCGTGACCCGCTCCGGTGCCAGCAGGGACGGCTCCGGGAGATAGCCCTGGGACTTGATCGCGGGTGGTTCGGGCGGCGTGTCGAGGACGTCGGTGACGGTGCTGGCGGAGCGCCAGAAGACCGCGGTGCGGGGGTGGCTCGGGTGGTCGAAGGGGCACCACAGGACCTGCAGGAGGTCGGCCCCGGGCGGGCTGAACGGGAGAGGGACGTCACGGGCGTACAGCTGGGCGACAGGGAGCAGGGGTACCGGGTCCTCGGGCCAGGGGCGGCCCTGGAGGATCCGCTTCTCGGTGGCCAGTTCCTCGGGCGTGGGCCGGGAGGCCGGGCTGCCGAGGTGCCGCCGGCTTGTTATCGCCGCTTGGTTGGTGCGGAGGAGCCGGATGTCGTCCGGGGACAGAACCCTGCGCGTCGCACCCCTCTCGTGCGGCTCGTCGCAGTGCGGCCACGGCTCGTCGGCGGGCCACAGGAGCGGCCCGCCGACGGAACTGTCATGCACGGTCGGCGATCCGGGGCGCGGGTGCAGCCGGGTCGCCGTGCGCGCCAGCGGGGCCAGTTGAGGAAAGAGCGCGGTCACGTCGACTGGCCGCGGCGGGGTGGTGAATATGGCGTTCATGGCGGTGATGCTGCCAGCAGCGTCTGACAATGGGTGCACCGATCCACGTCAGCTGACACTGCG